>JASMLK010000107.1 GCA_030748735.1 Myxococcota bacterium
TGCCGAGCCGAGACGACTTCAGAATTTCACTCGCCGGTGCTCAAGAAAAGACGGGTTTCCTCTGGCACGAAGGCGCCTGGCACAGGCCTGTTGGTGCCACACCAACCACCCACATCTTCAAACTGCCCATCGGTTCGGTGCAGGGCATGGATCTGGGTGACAGCGTCGAAAACGAATGGCTGTGTCTACGCATCGCGAAGGAGCTGGGGTTTCGCGTTCCCGAAGCAGAGATCGCAACCTTCGAAGACACGAAGGCGCTCGTCGTCGAGCGATTCGACAGGCGCTTCTCAGATGACGGCCGCTACGTGCGTCGCCTGCCGCAAGAAGACTTCTGCCAGGCGCTGGGTGTGGCGCCCGCGAGAAAGTACGAAGTAGACGGAGGCCCTGGAATCGCCGACTGCATGGAGCTGCTTCAACAGTCGCTTGACCCACTGGCCGACCGCTCGACCTTTCTTCGGGCGGCGCTGTTCTACTGGTTACTTGGGGCGATCGACGGCCATGCGAAGAACTTCAGCTTCTTCCTGTACCCCGGTGGACGCTGCAAGTTGACGCCGCTGTACGACGTGCTCTCCGCCTATCCACTCGTCGGTTCCGGCGAACTTGCACTGCAGCGGCTGAAGATGGCCATGGCGGTGAAGGGAACCAGCCGGCACTACCGCTGGGATGGCATACGGGCCAGGCACTGGATTTCGACAGCCAAGCACTGCAGATACCCCGAGGCCAGAGTGCAAGCAATTCTCGACGAGCTGGGTAGCGCGATTCCTTCAGCGATCGACCGCGTCGGTGCATCGTTACCGGCCGGCTTTCCGGGTGACGTTGCGGGCCCGGTCCTGGAGAAACTCGCGACCGCTTCCGGGAAACTCGCGAGCCCATAGCCGCGGCTTGATTCCTGGATACTGACCACCGCGGCACACCCCTCGGCTATGCAAGCCCAACCAACCCCCGCAGCGCCCGGTGCACCTCCATCAACGCCAACGTGTCCCGCTTGCAGTACTCGAGCAGCGCACCGCGAAGCCGCTCCTCCTCCGCCCCACTCACCGCCCCCGTCGCAATACGAACAAACGCCGCCGCCGCCCCAACACCCTCCGCCACATCACCAAGGTCGTCATAGCGAACATGAGGTGCGAGGGTGGGGCCCACGCTCTTGATCGAGAGCGAGCCTCGAAACTCGGCGAAGTAGACCGAGCTACGAATCATGGGCAGCAGGTCGACCAACCGACCGCGCACTGCATCGAGCTCACGCTTTCGGTTCGGAGTTCGCAGCGCCATCGTCGCAAGCATGCGTGCCTCGAAGCTGCTGTAGACCACGATGGGGGCCTCGTCGCGCGATAGCTCGGCGAGAAGCGATTCGGCGACCTCCTCGCTCGGGTCGACGTCGCCGCGTGCAAGAAACTCGCGGTGCTCCACCTCGCCCCGCGAACCCAGCCGGTGGAGCGACCACTGAAAAGGCAGCGCTTCGTACGGGTGCGTACCGCGAAAGATGGGCATCGCGGACGCGAGCGCTTCGAAGTCCAGGTACCAGACCGGCGGCTCGGCGGGCTCGAGTGTTACCGCGAGCGACCCCGAAACCCATGGCTCGCCACTTCGCGCTGCTTCGAACCGATGCGCTCTCAGTTCGGCGCGCGCTCGCTGCTGGGCAGCGAACCACTCGGGCGGCTTGTCGGCCGTGCAGTGCTTCCAGAACTCACACGCGTAGGGGTTCTTGCAGTGCGAACCCGGCTCGACGTCCGGCACGCTTGTCTGTGCGAGCAGATCGCGCAGGCCACGCACTTCACCGGGAATGGCTTCGAGTAACGCTTCGACTTCGCGCGTGCGATCGGCGCTCTCGAAGAAGCGCGCCCATTCGATTTCGGGCGCATCGAGCACGTAGTCGTTGTCGACGTGCACGAGCGCCACCGAAGAGACATCGAGCCCGCATCCCCGAAGCACCCAGAGCTGAATCGCCATGTCGCGTAGGTGCTCGTCCTTGACACTGGTGGACGACTTCACTTCGCGCATGGCGAACCGCCCGGGGCCAAGGCGCTCCAGGATGTCGACGCGAATGCGTACCCCGCCGTGTTCGAATGCGGCTTCGAAGAGCGCGGGGATCGATGGATCGGCGATCAGCGCCTGAGTGCGCGCCAGGGCCGAAGAGAACTCGTCGGGTGGATTGTCGACGAGGACACCGCCGGAGAACAGCTTGCGGGCTGCGCGTCCGACTTCGGTTCCCTGATCAATGATGGCTTGCTGTCCGGAGTCGATCTCGGCTGCGGACTCCGGTTGGTGGATCGACATCCACAGGCGCTTCGAGCATTGAAGGCCGGTGAGGTAGTGGGTCTTTGTTAGGAAGGCAGAGCTCATACTGTGTTCCCGAGTAGATCGAACGAATGAGGCTATGCGTTCGTTCTTCTCCCTCGTCACCGCCGCCGAACACCAGATAGTGGCCGTAGACATTGGTTTCTACGTTCCAGCGGAGCCTCAGATCTGAGGGATCGAGGGCTGATGAGCGAAGCTCAGGGGGCGAATGATGCGGCCGCCGTTCAAGGCGTCGTCGTTGTGGCTAGTCGCTGAGTATCGATGTTGCGGCGCTAGACCATTGTTGATGACCAGTGTCCCCAGGAACATTCCCGCGGCCACCGGATCGAATCCCGTCGGAAACTGCGTCGTGCTGCTGTAACTGACGTTCGTCATGGTGGTGCCAGTCAGATTCGTCAGCAGAAGCGATGCTCCCTCGACATTCGCACTCGTGAGATCGGCGTTAGTGAGGTCGGCCCCG
>JASMLK010000108.1 GCA_030748735.1 Myxococcota bacterium
GGCGGCCACCCATTACTTCAGGATCGATCCGAAGGGAGAGGTCTCGCCCTGCCCCTACATCCCATCTCGTGGCGCATCCATTCGAAGCACATCCCTCGATGAGATCTGGTCGGCAAACGACCAGATGTGCGAGCTACGCGACCGCGATCAGCTCGGGGGGCGCTGCGGCCACTGCGAATACCGCGAACTGTGCGGCGGATGCCGCGCGCGCGCCCTGGCTAGCACGGGAGATCCCCTCGCCGAGGATCCTTCCTGCCGACACGTTCCGACCGGAGGTGGTGAAGCACGGCTGGGCGCCGAGCGGACGTTCGGCGGCGAGCAGTCCTTCAGTCTGGAATGGACCGAGGAAGCGCGGGCGCGGCTCGACGCCATTCCCTCCTTCCTGACCGGCATGGTGGTGTCCCGCATCGAACAGGCCGCGCGAGACCGGGGGGAGACCCTCGTGACGGCGGAGCTGATGAAGGAAGTCCGGGCACGAAGCCCGATGGGTGCCGGGATGGCAGCGAAATTGCGAGGTATGGCTCGCAAAGTCCCCTGATCGAGCAGCCTTGGAGCGACCCGATCACCACCGCCGATCGACCGCCGAAAACAGAGAGGAAGCACGAGACATGTCACAGTCCCCCGAGAACGCCTCCTCCGAGGCGGCCGATCCGCGTTTTCAAGCCCTGCTGGTCGCGGTGGATTGTTCGGACCACTCCAACGCGGCCACCAAACAGGCGGTCTCCCTGGCGGAGATCTGGCAGGGGAAGCTGACCGGCCTGCACGCATTCGCGGCGAAGCTGCACGACCACCGCTTCAAGCAGATGGAAGGCGGTCTGCCCGAGCAATACCGCAAGGAAGAGGAACTCGAGCACCAACGCGATGTGCACGACGACCTCATCACTCGGGGTCTCGAGCTGATCTCCGACTCCTATCTGGACCAGACCGAGCGCGCCTGCCGGGACAGGGGCGTTGCGTTCGAGCGGCTGGGCCATGAGGGTCGCAACTACAAGGTCATCCTCGACGAGGCGCACGGCGGGAGCCACGACCTGCTCGTGCTGGGTTCCCAGGGACTGGGGGCGGTTCAGAGCGGCGTTGTCGGCTCGGTCTGCGAGCGGGTCGCGCGGCGTACCCCGATCGACACGCTGGTCGTCAAGGAACTCGATCGGAAGATCGGCGACGGGCCGATCCTGGTCTGTCTCGACGGCTCCCACCAGAGCTTCGGCGGGTTGTTGACAGCCCTCGAACTCGGCCGGCGTTTCGACGCCCCCGTTCACGCGATCGCCGTGTTCGATCCCTACTTCCACTATGTCGCCTTCAATCGAATCGCGGACGTGCTTTCCGACGAGGCGGGCGAGGTATTTCGATTCAAGGAGCAGGAGAAGCTCCACGAGGAAATCATCGATTCGGGGCTCGCGAAGATCTATCAAGCACACCTGCGAATCGCCGAATCGATCGCGGGCAAAGAGGGCGAACAGGTCGAGACCGTGCTGAAGGCCGGCAAGCCCTACGACGCCATCTTGAAGCACGTAGCCGAGCTTCAGCCAGGCCTGCTCATCATGGGCAAGACGGGCATCCACACCAACGACGAACTCGACATCGGTGGCACCACGCAGCACCTGTTGCGCATGGCGCCGTGCAACCTGTGGATCAGCCTTCGCACCCACGTGCCCGACATCGAGACCGTGGCCCACGAGACCACCTCATGGACCGACGAAGCCGAAGAGCGGATGAAGCGCGTTCCGGACTTCGTGCGCAACATGGCGCGCATGGCGATCCTTCGATACGCGCAAGAGCGTGGACACACGGTCGTGACGGCTTCGATCGTCGAGGAAGCCACCGCGGAATTGATGCCGGGTCACGCCCACAAGGCCATGCAGGAAATCGTGGCCGCAAAGGATGCCGGCAGGCTCGACAAGAAGCGGGAACCCGAGCGCCTCTCACACCCCTGGAGTGACGAAGCCCGCGCGCTCCTCGACAGCGTCGAAGACGCGAGCCTACGCGGAAACCTCGAAGGGCGCGCCGAAAAGGCTGCACGCAGTGAGAAGGCGGCGCGCGTCGAAGAGACGCACGTTCGCCCGTTGCTTCCCCAGCAGGAATCGACCCCAGACATTTCGCCGGCCGAAGGGGATCTCGGCTGGACCGAGGAAGCGAAAGCTCGACTCGAGCGTGTGCCCGAAGGTTTCATGCGCGATGCAAGTCGCGAACGCATCGAGACCTTCGCGCGCCGGGAGGGACATTCCGAAGTCACGCTCGATGTCGCGGAAGGCGGACTCGCCGAAGCACGCAAGGCGATGAGCGAGGCGATGCAGGGCGGACATCCCCACGCCAATCGTCTCGGCGCTGCTCCTCCCGAAGGAGCCGATCCCCAGAAGAGTGAACACGACATGCCGTGGGACCCCGAAGCCGCAGCGGTGCTCGAGCGCGTTCCGGAGGGCTTCATGCGCAACCTGACCGCCCAGCGCACCGAAGCCCGTGCAGAGCGACTCGGACACACGCGCATCACGCGCGATGTCGTGGAGGATCAGTTCGCGAGCTGGCAGCAGCATTCCGAGGCCGTGACGCGAACCATGATCTGGGAGGCCGGCGCCTACGAGCGCATCTCCGCGGCCCCGCCCGTGGTTCGCGGCATGGTCGTTCGAGAGATCGAAGCCGGTGCCCAGCGCGAGGGGCTCGAAGAAGTGACCACCGAATACGTCGAGGCGGCGCGTGCGAAGTGGCGCGAGACCGGCGCCTTTCACGTGGCGCCCACCCAGGAATACTGAGGCAAACGACCATGGCAGATCGAACGACCGGAATCGAATGGAGTGACGAGGCGACCGCGCGCCTGCAGCGCGTGCCGGTATTCCTCAGGAGCATGGTCCGCAAGCGCGCCGAAGCGGCGGCACAAGAAAGAGGCGATCAGGTCGTGAGCGCCGAACTCATGATGGAACTCGGAAAGCGCCGCCATGAGGCCGCAGCCATGGGTGGACCTCCATTCGATGCACCGGCCGCTGAACCGCCGGCGGCCGCCAAAGGCGAGATCGTGTGGACCGCGGCGGCACAGGAGCGCCTCGACGAATCGCCTCCATTCTTTCATGCGGAACTCATCCGCATCGCTGAGGAGGCCGCGCGCGCCGGTGGGCATCTCGAAGTGAACCTCGCCCTGCTCGACGGACTCGAGAGCCAGGAGGAGTTCCGCCGCCGGCTGGAATGGGAGCCCGCCGCGGAATCGTCGCTCGCCGATGCCCTGGCAGAACGTCCCGAGATCGTGCGCGACTTCGTTCGACCGGCGATGGAAGAAGCCGCCGAACGCATCGCGCGACGCGACGGCAAGGGACCCGTGACACCGCAGCACGTCAGCGAAGCATTCGACACTGAAGGCGCCGGCGTCGAGTGGAGTCCGGAGGCGCTCGATCGCGTAAGGAACGCACCCGAGTTCGTCCGGGCCGGCATCAAGAAAGCGGCGGAAGCCGGGGCACGCCGAGAAGGAATCTCACTCATCCACCCGGACGATCTCACCCGCTTCCGAAATCGCGCCATGCTGCGTGCCGTGAAGCGAATGCGCGGCTTCGGCTTTCGGGAGCTCACCTTCGACGTCTTCGATACCGCGCGTGAGCGCGTACCCCGCCTCAAGGACAACCCCCAGGCCGAGAAGCGCTTCGCCGCGATCCGTGGGCACGTCGAAGGCAAAGGTGGCCTGGGCGTCATGGACAAGGGGCTGCTCGACAAGATGAAACGCCATCTGGCCGAAGGGGCGTCGCTCGACGACGAGTGACGGGCTGCTAGAGGTCCGGGCGGAAAGTCCCCCAGCAATAGGGCGCGGCTGCGCCCGCGGGGCGACCGGGGACGTTACGGCCGAACCACAAGACCCAAA
>JASMLK010000109.1 GCA_030748735.1 Myxococcota bacterium
GACATGCGGCCGCACGTCGCCGAACTCGCACGCATCGCCGACACCCGGGTTTCCGCCTACCCCAACGCGGGGCTCCCCAACGCGTTCGGCGAATACGACGAACGGCCCGAAGTCACAGGGGAACTCGTCGGTGAGTTCGCGACTTCAGGGCTCGTCAACGTCGTCGGTGGCTGCTGCGGTACGACGCCCGCGCACATCGCCGAGATCGCGAAGGCGGTCGAGGGGGTGGCGCCGCGCGAAGTACCCGACTTCCAGGGGGAAGCCGTGAGCTACTTCAGTGGCCTCGAACCCCTCGCGATTCGCCCCGACTCGAACTTCCAGATGATCGGCGAGCGCACCAACGTCGCCGGGTCGGCGAAGTTTCGCAATCTCATCAAGGCGGGGGACTTCACCTCCGCGGTCGACGTCGCCCTCGAACAGGTGCGCGGTGGCGCCAACCTGCTCGACGTGAACATGGACGAGGGCCTGCTCGATTCCGAAGCCTGCATGACGCAGTTCCTGAACCTGATCGCGACCGAACCCGAGATCGCGCGCATCCCCGTGGTGATCGACAGTTCGAAATGGGAGGTCTTGCTCGCGGGCATGAAGTGCGTGCAGGGCAAGGGCGTGGTGAATTCGATCTCGCTGAAGGAGGGCGAAGAAGCCTTCCTCGAACAGGCGCGCACGATCCGACGCTTCGGCTTCGGTGTCGTGGTGATGGCTTTCGACGAAGTCGGCCAGGCGGACACGACCGAGCGCAAGGTCGAGATCTGCACCCGCGCCTACGAGCTGCTCACCGAGCAGGCGGGCTTCCCGGCCGACGACATCATCTTCGACCCCAACATCCTCGCAGTCGCGACCGGTATCGAGGAGCACAATCGCTACGCGCTCAACTTCATCGAAGCCGCCAGGCAGATCCGCGAAGCCTGCCCCGGCGTCCACGTGAGCGGCGGCGTATCGAATCTCTCGTTCTCGTTCCGCGGCAACAACGCAGTGCGCGAAGCCATGCACGCGGCCTTCCTCTACCACGCTATCACGGGTGGCATGGACATGGGCATCGTGAATGCGGGCCAGCTCGAGGTCTACCAGGACATTCCCGCCGAACTGCTCGAGAAGATCGAAGACGTGCTCTTCGACCGGCACCCGTCCGCGACCGAAGACCTCGTGGAATTCGCCGAAACGGTGAAGGGCGGCGGCAAGAAGCGCGTCGAAGACCTTTCGTGGCGCGAAGGCAGTGTCGGGGAGCGCCTGTCGCACGCTCTCGTGCACGGGATCGTGGACTACATCGAAGACGACACCGAAGAAGCACGCCAGCAGCTCGATCGTCCTCTCGACGTCATCGAAGGTCCGCTGATGGACGGCATGGGGATCGTGGGCGAGCTCTTTGGCGAGGGGAAGATGTTCCTCCCGCAGGTGGTGAAGAGCGCGCGCGCGATGAAACGTGCAGTCGCCCACCTCGAACCCTACATGGAAGCCGAGAAGGAAGGTGGGAGCAGCCAGGGCAAGATCGTGCTCGCCACGGTCAAGGGAGACGTGCACGACATCGGCAAGAACATCGTGGGCGTCGTGCTCGGCTGTAACAACTACGAGATCGTCGACCTCGGCGTGATGGTGCCGGCCGACCAGATCCTGCAGGCCGCGATCGACGAGAAGGCCGACCTGATCGGGCTCTCGGGCCTGATCACGCCGTCCCTCGACGAGATGGTCGCCGTCGCGCGCGAAATGGCGCGCCGCAGTTTCGAGGTCCCGCTCCTGATCGGTGGCGCGACCACTTCGCGGGTTCACACCGCCGTGAAGATCGCGACGGTCTTCGAGCAGCCGACCGTGCATGTCCTCGATGCCTCGAAGGCGGTGGGCGTCGTAGCGAGCCTGCTCGATTCGGGCCAGCGCGCGGACTTCGACGCGAAGAACCGTGACACGCAGCAAAAACTGCGCGACCTCCATCAGGCGCGACAGGACAAGCCGCTTCGCACCTACAGGGCCGCGAAGGAGAACGCGCCCGCGTTGGAGTTCGCTGCGAACGAGGTCCCTCGCCCTGCGTTCACCGGGCGCCGCGTACTCGAGAACTTCGACCTCGCCGCGATCGTCCCGTACATCGACTGGACCTTCTTCTTCAGCGCCTGGGAACTGAACGGGCGCTACCCGAAGATCCTCGATCACCCGAAGATGGGCGAGGCGGCGCGTGAGCTCTTCGCGAACGGGAAGCAATTGCTCGAGGAGATCGTCGCCGGTGGCAAGCTCACCGCGCAGGCGGTGTACGGCTTCTGGCCCGCCAACCGCGACGGGGACGACATCGTGCTGTTCAGCGACGATGCGCGCAGCAGCGAACTCGCTCGCTTCCCCATGCTGCGACAGCAGGAAGACTTCGAAGCCGGCAAGCCGAACCGCAGCCTCGCCGACTTCGTCGCGCCGAACGACTCGGGTGTCGAAGACTACCTGGGTGCGTTCGCGTGCACGGCG
This sequence comes from Myxococcota bacterium, assembly GCA_030748735.1. Lineage (GTDB taxonomy): Bacteria > Myxococcota_A > UBA9160 > UBA9160 > UBA4427 > DUBZ01. The sequence continues at coordinate 2,440 of JASMLK010000109.1, forward strand.
GGGATCGGCGCGGAAGAGCTCGCCGCAGCGTTCAAGCGCGAACACGACGACTACCACGCCATCATGGTGCAGGCCCTGGCCGACCGCCTCGCCGAGGCGTTCGCCGAACTGTTGCATGCGCGCGCACGTGCCGATTGGGGGATCGTTCCCGAAGGCGGCGAAGCATTCGATGAGCTGGTCGAGGAACGCTATCGCGGCATCCGCCCGGCCTTCGGCTATCCCGCCTGCCCCGATCACAGCGCGAAGCAGACCTTGTTCGAACTACTCGAACCCGGAGCGTTGGGGCTGGAACTCACCGAGAGCTGCGCCATCACACCCGCGGCAAGCGTGAGCGGGCTCTACTTCGCCCACCCCGAGGCGAAGTACTTCAACGTCGGACGCATCGATCGAGACCAGACCCGAAGCTACGCGCAGCGCCTGGGACGCGAGCTGCGCGACGTCGAAAAGTGGCTCGTCCCCAACCTCGCTTACGACCCGGAAGAGGGCGTCTAGTCGTCTTCTTCGAGTTCGTCGTCGCAGTCGTCGGCGACTTCCTGTAGCTCGAAGCCGCATTCGGCGAAGAGATCTTCGAGGAAGTCGTCGATGAACTCCTCGAGGTCCTCGACCGTGTCGAGATCGTCGACGTCCAGCTCGTTGCAGCTGAGTTCACTTGCGCAGGTGAGAAGCCCTGCGAAGGACTCTTCGCATGAAGCAGACAGCTCGCTTTCGAGATCATCGACATCGTCGCAGACGTCCTCACAAGCGCCGTCGTCACCGAGGTCGTGACCACAGCCCTGGAGTTCGTCGCAGAGGTTTTCGCAAGCATTGCTCGCGTCGTTCGTTCCAGACTCGTCCGCACAGCCAATGGCCAGGGCGACCGGAAGGAGCAGGAGCAATGTCAGTGATCGAATGATGCGCACGGTGGAGCCTCGGTTCGTGGTGGTCGGTCGGGGTGCACACCCCTCCCACCGAGGAGAGAGTCCGGGGCGCGAGAATCGGCCCGCCCGGCACCGTTTTCGGAGCCGACAACGCAAGTACCCGGAATCGCAGACGATCCCCTGCCCTCGCGGCACGGCAACCCGCTACAGCGTGACCTCTTCCCCCGGCGCGTCGATGAACGACTGCATCCAGAGTTCGAGGTTGACCAGCGCGTAGATCAAATAAGCGTGGTCATGCCTGCCCGAGGTGTTTTCCGCGAGGATCCGCTGCACCTGCTCGGGCTTGAAGATCCCGCGCCGCGACACCTGCCCCGGCCCGAGGAAGTACTGGATCGTGTCGTGAAGGTCTTCCTGGATCCACGTGCGCAGCGGGGCGCCGAAGCCCGTCTTCTTGCGATGGATGAGGTCGCGGGGGAGATAACGCTCCATCGCGTTCTTGAGCACGCTCTTGGTGACATTGCCGCTGAGCTTGTAGCGCTCGGGGATCTTCGCCGACAGACGCATCAGCTCGACGTCCATGAAGGGCACGCGCGCTTCGAGCCCGACCGCCATGCTCGACTTGTCGGTATAGAGGAAGTTGTGCGCGGCGAGGAAGGTCTGCATGAGCAGGTGCGAGTGAAGATTCAATTCGCCTTTGCCGCGGAAGTCTTCGTAGTAGCGCTGCATGCATGCGGCGCTGTCCCATGAATCGAGCGAGTCGAAGACCGTGTCGTCGAACAAGCCTTCGCGCACGGCGTGACTCGACCAGTCGACCACCTCGAGGTGACGCGTGAGTCCGCGCTCGGTGAGGCCGCGACGAAACTTCGCAATGCGCCGCGCGTAGCGGTTCTGGGCACCGAGGAGCGTGCCACTCAAACCCACGCCGGCCGACACCAGCGACGAAAACGGGAACTTCGACATCCACCCAAAGCGCTCGTAGAGGCGGTAGGCCTGATGACTGCGGTAGCCGAAGAAGACCTCGTCACCGCCCGTTCCCGAAAGCAGCACCGTCGTTCCGTCTTCGCGCGCCAACTTCGAGATCAGGTACGAAGGAAAGACGGCCGGGTCGGCGTCGGGTTCGTCGAGGTGATAGACCATCTTGGGCAGCAGGCTGATCACGTTCGGGTGCAGCATCACGCTCTTGAGCCGAACGTCGAGAGCCTTGGCGACCTTTCGCGCATAGGGGTAGTCGTCGACGCCCTGCTCTTTCGCCATCGCGCCGCGATCGAAACGGACCGTGTAGGTGTTGATCTCACGATCGGGAAACATGTTGCGCATGCACGCCACGATGCTCGACGAATCGAGCCCGCCCGAAAGGAACGCCCCGAGCGGCACGTCCGAAACCATCTGCCGCCGCGTCGTTCGCATGAAGGTGTCGTGTACGGCTTCTGTCCACTCGGCTTCGCTGAGACTTTCGTCGGGCGTGTAGTCGAGATCGAACCAACGATGGGTTTCGAGCCGACCATCCTGCCAGACGGCGTAGTGTCCGGGTTCGAGCTTCTTGATCCCGCGCAGCAGGGTGTTTTCGCCGGGTACCCAGAGAAAGGTCAGGTAGTTGGGAACGCTCGCCAGGTCGAGTTCTCGTGACGCACCGGGAACCCTGAGCAGGGCCTTGATCTCCGACGCGAAGTAGAGCTTGCGTCCTTCCTGGCGGTAGTAGAGCGGCTTGATACCCGCGTGGTCGCGGGCCAGGATCAACTTGCGCTTCTTCGCGTCCCAGAGCGCGAAGGCGAAGATGCCGTTCAGTTCCTTCAGGAAGTCGAGCCCCATCGTTTCGTACATGGCGATGACGACTTCGGTGTCGCTCTGGCTGCGGAACGGATAGCCCTTGGCGGCGAGTCGCTCGCGGTACTCGGGGTAGTTGTAGAGCTCGCCGTTGTAGGTGATCCAGATCGATCCGTCGGCATTGCTCATGGGCTGCCGACCGGCCGGTGAAAGATCGATGATCGAAAGTCGCCGATGCCCGAGACCGATCTCGGCTTCGGCGTCATACCAGGTCCCCGAATCGTCCGGGCCGCGGTGGATCATCGCGTCGGTCATCGGGCCCAGGAGGTCGGGGTCGTGCAAGCCCGCGTATCCGGCAATACCGCACATGTGCGTTCAGGTCCTCGCAGGGATCGGACTCACCGGGCCGATCACGGGCGGGGAGCATAGCCCTTCGCTCGGGGAAAGAAGGCGTGTGCTTCTCACGAGAAACCCCACCACCTGGCTGGTCGAACCGGCCTGCTCCTGCAGGAACGCGTCGACCGGGTCTGCCCGGGCAGCACCACCGGCACCAGCGTGCAGATCGCGATCGCGACCTGCAGCTTCGCGAGCAGTGAAACGGGGCGCGTCAGCTCCGAGCGCTTCATCGGGTTCGGAACCGCAAGGGCGAGTTCGGCGCGAACCGGCGAGAGCCAGCGCTTCAGCAGAGCGCCCTCGACGATCAACGACAGACCGGCGGCCGAGACCACCGAAACGCTCATCAAGACCGCGTGTTCGGCCCCCAGCTCGGGAAACCACGCCATGAAACCGCACACCGAGAGCCCCGCCGGCAGGGTGAACATCGCGAAAGAAAGCACGAGGACACGGGTGGGGAGGTTCACGACCGACTCGTAGGCAGCTCGACAGGTTTCGATCGATGCGTCGCCCGCGCCGGGGTCGTCCAGCCAGTCTCGAATGGGGCGCACCGCACGGCGGTAGAACGAGACGCTGACCAGGGTCGCGGGCACGAAGAGCACCGTCACGATCAGCGCGAGGGCCTTCATCTGCTCCGGTGGCATGCGCAGCAACACGACGAGGTAGAGCGCCACGATCACGGCCGAAGCCGTGCCGCAAAGGCTCACGATCGCGATGAATCGCGACCAGAAGTCCAACCCCGACGGCAGTTCCTGCTGGCTCACCCCGATCTCCCTGCCTGGACCCGCTCACCGGCAGAACCGAGCATCGGCCTGCCCGACGAATGTCATGCGTCGACCCAGACGACGTCCGGCATTCACGCGAGGCCGGCGCCCGCCCCCGTATCGGACGATCGGGTTTTTCCTTCCATCACGAATGTGCACGCGAAAGGCACAAGTCGTGCGACGATGGGCACAGAACGTCATTTCGTTGCAGTGCTGTTCGAGCGCGCCGCGAATCCTGCAATCTACGTAGCCGTGCGGTTCGGTGCTGCGGCGATTGCGATAGGTTCTCCGCTTCGACCGGGGGGAAACGATGAGCGCCAACGAACGAACAACGGACACGGCAACCGCGGCCAACACGAAGGCCGAGGCCACGCCCTCGCATCGCGACGACCGCCAGGTGACGCGCATCGCGCGCACGATGGAAGCCCTCGACAAGCGGCTTACCGCCATCGAGGCGGGCAAGGATGCCAAGCCCGACTGGATCCATCTCCAGGCCGCGTGCCGCCTCGACAAGCTCAAGAACAAGGATCTCGCGCGCACGGTGCAGCGGCTCCATCACTGCGTGCTGCGCGGCTTCAAGGCGAACAACATCAAGATCAAGAAGCGCAAGGAACGCCGCAAGTACTGGACGACCATCGCGCAGAACGGCTTCCACGACTTCTCCGACCTCGGCTGGATGAAGTGTTACGACTCGCCCTTCGTCGAGAACTACGACTACGTCACGCCCTACCTCGAAGGCGGGATCGATGCCCTCGATCCGTACCTCGTCTATTCATCCGTTTTGGGATCACACGACTATGGCGTGGAAGACTTCGTGACCACGAAGCTCTGCGCCGGTGTGGACACGATCGTCGAGCCGATGTCGGGCACGGCCGAGTTCTGTTACCAGGGGCACTTTCGCTACCCCGACTTCCGCTATCTGATGATCGACCTCGACGAGGACGCCAGGGACCACGTCGAAGCGAAGCCCTGGCTCGAGGGGACCGAGCGGCAGTACGTGATCGCGGACGTGCTCGACGAAGAGATCTGGCAGCGCGTGAAGAGCTTCACCGCCTCGAAGAGCCTTTCGTACATCGGAAAGCAGAGCCATCACCTCTTCGACGCGAAGCAGCTCTTCCGCATGCTCGAAGTGGCGACCAAACACGTCGACTACTTCATGCTCGAAACCCCGCAGATCTCGCTGCCTTCCGACATGGATTCGATCGACGAACTGACGCGACCCGAAATGGAAGACGCGGGCTTCGAAGTCGATCTCATCGACGAAGACCACGGCGCGCCGAATCCGTTCACGAACAAGATGGCCTTCCGCCTCGAAGCGTCGAACAAGAACAAGGAGCGCACGCTCTTCGAGTACCACGATTGGACGGTGTGGTCGCAGCCGATGCTCTGCGCGATGGCGCGGCTGCTCGATCTCAGCGTCGTGTTCTTTCACTCGGACGACGAAGAGTTCGCTTCGGTCCACAACGAAGACGCGGTCGAGGAAAGCGATTGCCTCGACAACGTCACCTTCATGCTCTTCACGCGGCATCCGATCGACTGAAGGCGCGATCGGCGGCGGGAAGTCAGTCGAGGTGCGCGGTACAGGCCAGTAGCGACACCGCATGCGGGGGCGAGGGTTCGATCACGCTCAGCGCCGTGTTTCCTGGCGCGGGGGCATCCTCACCGCTTTCAACGAAGATGTGTCGCGAGAACAGCACGCGATAGAGCATGCCGTGCGTCACGATCGCGAGATGCCCCTCGCTTTCGGTCGCGACTGTGCGCGCCACGATCGCTTCCCAGGCACGCGCCGCCCGCTCGAAGAAGTCGGGCCACGACTCACCTCCCGGTGGTTCGAAACCTTCGCTGAAGAGGTCGGGGCCGACCTCGTCATAGTGACGCCCGCGCAGTTCGCCGAAGTTGCGCTCGCGCAACAGCGGGTCGGTATCGTGGGGCGCGCCGGTTTCTCGCACGACGGCTTCCGCGGTCTGGTAGGCGCGCGTGTAGTCGCTCGAAACCACCTGCACGATGCCCGCGTCGCGCAGGCGAGCCCCGAGACGGCTGGCCTGCTCGAGCCCCGCTTCGTCGAGGGGCACATCGGGCGTCTGCAAACGGCGCGCTGCGTTGCCCGCCGTCTGACCGTGACGAATGAGATAGATCGACATGGCGGCGCAGCGTAGCGCGAGCCCGTCCGACGCGAGCGCACCCGACAACCGGTTTCAGCTGGCGACGATCAGTCGCGGCGCTGACAGTTAGGCGGCCAGCGCCGTTGTGAGCAACTTCGGCTCGATCATCAGGTACACGTGCGCGGGGACCACGTGTTCTCCGGCTGCGACGAGCACGCTGACGCAGACGACGGCGGTGTCGGGAGGCGCGTGGGTTCCGAGCAGAATCAGCGGAACCGAATCCTCTCGCAGCTGCACGGCTTCGGCGCTCATCTCGACCCCGAGCCCGTTCCCGATGGCGTCGATCAGGTGGGACTGAACCCTTTCGCCGAGCTTCACGAAGTCTTCGATCGGGTCACCACAGGCGGGGTTCGCGCGCACCCAGGCGAGTGCGTCTTCCGGCGCCATGGCGAAGAGCACCGTGCCACAAAGACCACCGGCAAAGCGCGTGGTCACGCCGGCCACGCAGTCACCGTCGAAACACGGCATGCGCTCGGGCAGTTCGGCGAGGGTCGCGCACGTGACGCCCCGCACCTCGACACCGGCATCTTCGGTGTGGATCTCGCGCAGCTGGGCTGCACCGTTGGCGGCGCCTGCGGACGCCCATTCGGAAACCTGACGGATGTGTTCGTCGGTCAGCATGGAGAGGGGGGACTCCAATGTCTGTAGGGTGGAGGGAGAGGGATCTCGAGATGTCAGCGGGGCGATCGATCGAGCCAACTGACATCTCCGCGATGGTCAAAGTCTGGGGGATTCCATCGACGACTGCGTATCGCGTTGGACGTCCAGTTTATCGACGCATCGCGGAAAAATCAAAGGACATTCACCACGAAAAGTCGCGTAATCGCAAAGAAAGTTGCGTCGACCCGCCTCATTCTGCGCACTGCCGAAACGAAGCTGCGCCTGGCGATGACGCGGAGCGTAGTTGGCTCTCGACGAGCCGCGGGCGCCAACGAACCGCAGGCGCCAACCGAGCCGCGGGCGCCAACCAAGCCGCGGGCGCTAACCGAGCCCCAGGCGCTTGGCGATGATGACCTTCATGATTTCATTGGTACCCGCGTAGATCGATTGCACGGCAGAGTCGCGGTAGTCCCCCGCGAGTGGGTACTCCTCCATGAATCCATAACCACCGAACAGTTGCAGACATTCTGCCGCGATCTTCTTCTGCAGATCGGTCACCCAGTACTTCGCCATGCTGACTTCGGACACGATGTCGTCGCCGCGCACGTGAGCGACCAGGAGCTTGTCGACGAAGGCCTGACCGATTTCGATCTGGGTGGCCAACTCGGCCATCTTGAACTGCGTGTTCTGGAACGTACCGATCGGCTGGCCGAACGCCTTGCGCTCCTTCACGTAGGCGAGCGTGTCGTCGAAGCTGCGGCGGCACGACGCGATGCTTCCCACCGCAATCGAGAGCCGCTCCTGCTGCAGCTTGTTCATCAGCATCTTGAACCCCTGCCCTTCCTTTCCGAGCAGGTTGTTGGCAGGGACACGGCAGTCGTTGAAGAAGAGTTCGCTCGTGTCCTGCCCCTTGAGGCCAAGCTTGGTGAGGTTGCGACCGCGTTCGAAGCCCGGGGTGTCGGCGTCGACGAGCAACAAGCTGATGCCGCTATGGGGAGGACTCGCGTCGGGGTCGGTCCGCGCCACCACGATCACCAGGTCCGCGAGCTGGCCGTTCGAGATGAAGGTCTTGGCACCGTTGAGCACATAGGCATCGCCGTCGCGGATCGCGCGCGTCTGCACGTTGGCGAGGTCGGAGCCCGTGCCGGGTTCGGTCATCGCGATCGCGAGGACGAGCTCTCCCGAAATCGCACCCGGCAGGTACTTCTGCCTTTGTTCGTCGCTGCCATAGGTCGTGATGTACGGCATGCAGATGTCGCTGTGGAGACTCATCATCAAGCCGTGCGCACGCGCATAGGCGAGTTCTTCCATGATGATTGCGTCGTAGAGGAAGTCGCCACCCGCCCCGCCGTACTCCTCGGGAGCATTCGCACCGAGGTAGCCCTCTGCACCGAAGCGACGCCACGACTCACGATCGCTGATGCCGTTCTCGTTCCACTCTTCGATCCTGGGTTCGACTTCGGCTTCGACGAAGCGACGAAACTGCTCGCGCAGCATTTCGTGTTCGTCGCTGAAGATGTCTCGCTTCATTGGGGGGTCCTCGTGATCGTTGGGGTTCCGGCTTGCGATGGGCGACAGCTGATTGTTCGGGTTCAGCGAGGTACGCGCAACAACGCCTGGGCGGCGCGTGCGCCGTCGATCGCCGCACTCAGGATGCCCCCCGCATAGCCCGCGCCTTCACCCACGGGAAGCAGGTTGGGGATACCGCGCGCGCCGAAGCTCTCGGGGTCACGCGGAAGCCTGAGCGGCGCCGAGCAGCGCGTCTCGACGCCGACCAACATCCCCTCGCTCCCCGCGAAACCCGGGATGTTGCGATCGAAGGCCGCGAGCGAACGCCGCACGGCGTCGCGAACCCCTTCGGGCAGCAGTTCGTCGATGCGTCCCGGCGCGGTTCCGAACTTGTAGCTCGTGGGAAGCAGAGACGACGAAGCGCGGCCCGCCATGAAGTCGCTCGCGCGTTGCGCGGGTGCGCGATAGTCCGAGCCGCCCGCGGCGAAGAAGCGGGCTTCGAGTTCGCGTTGGAAGTCGACACCGGCGAACACTCCCGGACCAAACGCCGAAGGCTCCACCGGCGTCACCACGGCCGCGTTCGCATAGGGCGACGAATGCCGCGAATTGCTCATGCCGTTGGTGCAGAGCAGGCCGGGCGTGTTCACGCTCGCCACGATCTGACCGCCGGGACACATGCAGAACGAATACCCACCCGGCTTGTCGCCGCTCTTGCGACAGACGAGCGAGTAGTAGGCGGCGCCGAGCCTCTCGGCTTCGGGGCCCTCACCGAAGCGGCCCCGGTCGATCAGCTTCTGCGGATGTTCGATCCGTACGCCGAGCTGCGAGGCGCGGACTTCGATTTCGACGCCCTGTTCGTGCAGCAACGCCCAGGTGTCGCGCGCGCTGTGACCGACACCGAGCACGATGGCATCGCAGTCGATCGGGCCCTGCGAAGTCTCGATTCCTTCGACCACGCGCCGTCCACCCTGGTCGCGCAACCGAAGCCCTTCGAGCCGCGTACGCCAGCGAAAGGTGACCCCGCTCATCTCGAGGCCTTCGCGCAGGGCTGGCAGGATGCGATGCAGACGATCGGTACCGATGTGCGCGCGGGCGTCGTAGACGATTTCGGGTGGCGCACCTCCAGCGACGAGGGCTTCGAGGATCGGCAGCGACAGGGGGTGGTCGACTCGCGTGTAGAGCTTGCCGTCCGAATAGGTCCCCGCCCCGCCCTCGCCGAAGAGCAGATTGCTTTCGGGGTCGACTTCGCGGTGATTCAAGAAGTGCGCGAGCGCCCGTCCGCGCGGACGCAGGGAATCGCCGCGATCGATCAGCGTCACCGCCACGCCGTTCTCCGCCAGGACGCGCGCCGCGAACAAGCCGGCCGGGCCCGCACCGACCACCGCGACATGGGCCGGCTGCGAAACCCGCTCGGCAGCGGGTACACCGAACTGTGCCGGCGCCTCGACCTCTCGCACGCGCCCACCGCGCAGCCCGCGCTCGAAGGTGTCGCTTGCGGGCGTCTGATCGAGTGTTACGTCCACGTGCACGACGAAACGAAAGCGACGCCGACCTCCCGCCGACCTTCGGGCGTCGAGAGACTTGCGCGCAATGCGCAGTTCCCGCACCTGATCGGCCTCCACCCCGAGGGCTTCGGCTGCACGCTCGCGCAGGGCCGCCTCGGGCTCGTCGAGGCCGAGCGTGAGATTCGTCACGCGAAATCGCGCGCCAGTTGTCGAAGTAGTCATCGCCACGGCGGGGAGGCTATCGCTCTGCCGGGGGTTTTGCGCAGCCGAACCAGCAAGGGCGGTCAAGCCGCGGCATCCGCCCACCGAAGATCGCAGCATCCGCGGAGGTCAACGATGCAACGCGAACGTGCAATTGCCGTACTCGGCGATCATGGCGCCCTGCTGGGCGACCTGGCCGAGCGCGTGCGCGATCTCGGCCATCGCACCGTTCGCGTGAAGACCCCCGAAGAGGCGATCGACTTCGCCTACGAACGCAACGTCGAATACGCGGCCGCCTTCATCGAACCGATGGGCCTCGCGTACGACCTCACCGAAGCCCTCTACGCCCTGCGCGTGCAGGCGCATTCGCCCGACATGGACTTCATCGCGACGGGCGAAGAACCCGACGCGGAGCACTGCGCCCTACTGCGCAAGGCCGGTGTCACGCGGGCGCTCTGGACGCCAATCGCCGACAACGTGCTGCGCTTCCAGCTCAACGCCGCACTTTCGAACAACCACCAGGACTTCCTGCGCTGCGACACCCGCGCGCCGGTCGGTGGTCAGGCCACCGTCACGGTCGGCGGGCGGCGTAAGCTCGTTTCGATCTACAGCCTGTCGGCGGGTGGTGCGTTTCTCGAAACGCCCCGACCCTCGATGAGCGGTGCCCATGTCGAAGTGGCGTTTCTCACGCCCGAAGGTGAGCTGTCCTTCGACGCCAACGTTCTCTACACCAACGTGCCAGGCAACCTCTCGCAGCCGATGCTCCCGCTCGGCATGGCGGTGCGTTTCGAGGACGTGGGGCGCACAGCGTGGGACACCCTGCGCACGATCGTGAACAGTCACGCGCGCACCCTGGCGGTCTGACCCCTCGTCACCACCGCCCAGCGAGAGTGTTCTACTCATACTGCAACGCCCGAGGATCGCGAGGGGCGTATCTTCAGTCGCTCGCGCCTTTCGCCGATGCCGTTGCACATGAGCGACACAGCGACGGATCATTGCAGCGTTCCCACGGATCGGGCATTTCGATCCCTTGCCCGGCGGTTGCGCCTGCCCGGCGCCGCATTGTTCTTGTTGCTGTCCGGCCTGGTCGGTTCCGCTCCCGCGCTCGCGGTCGACGAGACGCCGATCGACGCGAGCGTCGAAGACGCCGCGATGCCGGGCGACATCCTGGGCGAAGAACCCGTCGCCGTGCCCGTCGCGATGCCGATCGACGAAACGAGCGCATCCGGAGGTGCCGTCGAGCCGCCACCAACGGGCGGCTGGCTCCCCACCACACCGGGTGCTCGGTCGACCTATGTCTACATTCGCGAGCGCTCGCGAGCCGTCGAGGGGCAACCCGCCGAAGTCGAGAAGATCCGCGGTACGCGCATCGATGAAGTCGCCGCGAGAGACCCGCAGTACAGCGACGATGTGATCCGCATCGACACGAAGCTCCACGCGAAGAGCGCGAAGGCCGCCGGCGAAGTCAATGAAAGCCACAGCGCCTTCTATCGCGTGACGCGCAGCCGGGTCGAACTGGTTGCCGAACGCAGCGCCGACCCGACTTCGGCCAGCGACGTGATGACCCGCTACGAGGTCCCGCTTTCGATTCTGGAATCGAATGCCGAACCCGGCCAACGCTGGCAGGTGGGCGTGCAGAGCCAGCGCGACCTCCACACGAATCTCGAAGGAGAAGTGCTCGGCGTGCAGGCGGTCGAGACACCGGCGGGGAGCTTCGAGCTATGCCTTGTCATCCGGCTGACAGGTCAGATCTCGGGCGTCGTCGAGGCCTATGGAACCCGCATGGAGGTGCCGTCGGGCGACGTCACCATCACGCGCTGGTACGCCCCCGGTGCGGGGCTCGTGCTCGCAAAGGAAGAGCGCAACCAGACCTTCGTTCTCGAAGACGGAACACAGATGAACTACAGCGAGCGAACCCAGTTCGCACTACGCTCGGCCGAAACCGAAAGAGCCGTGCCACCCGCAGCGCTCGCTCCTTAGCTTCTCTGACGTACGACCCGGAAGACCAGGTGCGGGCCACGCGCCCGACCGTCCGGTAGGAAGCACCGATGTTCAGCAGCCGACTCGACCCCGCACAACGCGAAGCCGCTCGGCGTCGCATGCAAGACGAAGTCTTCGACGTCGCGATCATCGGCGGTGGCGTCACCGGCGCTGGCACCGCACTCGACGCGGCGAGCCGCGGCCTTTCAGTCGCTCTCGTCGAAAGGCGTGACTGGGCCGCCGGCACCTCGAGTCGCTCCAGCAAGTTGATCCACGGCGGCATTCGCTATCTCGAACAGCTGCAGTTCGATCTCGTGCGCGAAGCGCTTCGCGAACAGGCGCTGATGATCGACACGCTCTGCCCCCACCTGGTGCGACCGATTCGCTTCCTGATGCCGCTCAAGCGGCCGCTCTTCGACCGTGCCTACATCGGAGCGGGCGTCGCCCTCTACGACACGCTGCCGGGGCACCGCAGCCTCGAAGGCCATCGCCACTGGACACGGCGTGCCGCGCTGAAGCGCTTCCCCGGGCTTTCGAAGAAGGCACTGGTGGGTGCCATCGAGTATTCGGACGCGCAGGTCGACGACGCTCGTCACACCCTCGCGCTGGTTCGCACGGCCGTCTCCCACGGCGCCGCCGTGATGAGCAGCGCACGCGTCAGCGATCTCGGCGAAACCGGAAGCCGCGTCACCTCGGCGCGGGTCACCTGCATGGAAACCGGCGACGAATTCGACTTGCGTGCGCGACAGTTCATCAACGCGACCGGTGTCTGGACCGACCAGGTGCAGTCGCTGGCGGGTCGTGGACGCATACGCGTTCGGTCTTCGAAGGGCATCCACATCGTCATTCCGCGCGACCGCATTCACGGCGACTGCGGCCTCGTCCTTCGCACGAAGTCGAGCGTGCTCTTCGTGATCCCCTGGAAGCACCACTGGATCATCGGCACGACGGACACCGATTGGCAGCTCGACCTCGCCCATCCGGCCGCGAGCCGCAGCGACATCGACTACCTGCTCGAAACCCTGAACGCCGTGCTCGCCACCCCGCTGCGGCACGAAGACATCGAAGGCGTCTATGCCGGGCTTCGTCCGCTGCTCTATGGCGAGAGCGATGCCACGAGCGAACTTTCGCGCACCCATGCGGTGTCGCAGTCGGTTTCGGGCTTGATCACTGTCGCGGGCGGCAAGTACACGACGTATCGCGTGATGGCCGAAGACGCGATCGACCTCGCCGCCGAGAGCCTCGACCGCAAGGTGCCCGCGAGCTGCACGGCGGGGCTTCCCTTGATCGGGGCCGACGGGTTCCGCGCCACCTGGAACCGACGCGAGTCGATCGCCGAAGCGACCGGCCTTCACATTCAACAGGTCGAACACCTGCTTTCCCGCCACGGCACACGAATCTTCGACTTGCTCGAGATGATCGAAGAACGCCCCGAACTCGCCAGCACGATCCCCGGCACCAAGACCTACCTGCGTGTCGAAGCCGTCTATGCGGCCAGCCACGAAGGTGCGATCCATCTCGACGACGTCCTCACGCGGCGCACCCGGATTTCGATCGAAACCTTCCATCGCGGGATCGAGTCGGCGGCTTGCGTGGCCGACGACATGGCCCGCGTACTCGACTGGGACGAAGAGCGCGTGTCACGCGAGATCGACAACTACCGCATGCGCGTCCAGGCCGAACGCGATTCGCAAGAACAACCCGACGACCTTTCGGCGGATGCTGCGCGCCTCGGCGCCCCCGACCTGCGCGACGGTCGACCGGAAGGGCCCGTCATGCGCCTGGTCGACAGCGACGACGCTGGCGCTTCCGACCCCACGAGCACGGACGAGCCGAGCGACGACACCACGACACCCGCCGACTCGAGCGCCTGAGCGGCGCGGTCCGCAGAGCCGCCCGGAACGATCAGCGTGTCGGGACGGGGGTATCCGTCGCCAGCGCGAGGGCCTCAGTCGGCTCTGCTTCGGGCTCGGCCTGCGAGAGTTCGTCGTAGAGCACGGAAGAAATGGAGGTTTCTTCAGCCCGCAAAAGAACTCGACGAGGCTCGTCATTGGTTTTCTCCATCCGCCGCTCGTCGAGGCATACGACGGCGCGCGCGGGGGTTGCTCCGAATTCCCGACCGCCCCTCTACCAATGCGAGTGCGGGTCCAACGGCGACCAGGAACGAAGAGCCCCGATTCCAATCGTGTTTAGGAGCCAATTGCAGTGACGTCGCACAACACGAGGCGGCAGCGTGCGCAGCCGCTGTGGCTTCGGGTGAAAGCCGCCTACCGACTACGCACTTTTCGTCACACCCAACGGGCCGAAGAGGCGCCCGCGATGCGCCAGATATCACGCAGGTGCAACGCGCAGATCGTGTGCAATGATACGAGGTCAACACAGCGCGCTCGTTTCGCGCTGCCTTCGCGGAGAGACCGATCTATGAAACTCGTGCAGGCCGTGATCAAACCCTTCAAGCTCGACGACGTGCGCGATTCACTCCAGAAGATCGGCGTGCAGGGCCTCACGCTCACCGAGGTGAAGGGCTTCGGTCGACAGAAGGGCCACACCGAGCTCTACCGTGGCGCCGAGTACGTCGTCGACCTCCTGCCGAAGACGTCGATCGAAGTCATCGTGCGCGACGACGACCTCGACAAGGTCGTCGAAGCCATCAGCGAAGGCGCCAGCACCGGACGCATCGGCGACGGCAAGGTCTTCGTCAGCGACGTCGACGACGTCGTTCGCATCCGGACGGGCGAGCGGGGTGAGGCGGCGATCTAGCCCGCATTATTCATGAACATCCGGGCTAGACCATCTTCATCACGCTTTCCGCGTAGCCCTCGAGGTAGGCACGCTTCTGGTCGAGGGTCGTACCCGGACCGATCGTGTAGGGGAACGGGTAACTCACGGTCCCGTCGGCACCGGCGTCCTGCAGGCGCTTCAGGTCGTCCGGCGTGGGCGGTGTTGCGAGCGGCACGATGGTTTCGAAGGGCTCGTTCTCGCGGCCGTACTCCTTGCGATAGCCGTGGAGCTTCGTGAGCAGCTCGACCGCTTCGTCGGCCGTCTGCCCCGAACCCAACCAGCCGTCACCGATCCGCGCCGCGCGCTTCAAGGCCAGGTTGCTGATACCACCAACCCAGATCGGGGTCTGCTTTTCGGGGACCGGACACATCGAGAGCGGGCCGAAGTCGAAGTGGTCGCCGTGGTGCTCGACCATCTCGCCGGTCCACAGCTTGCGCATCGACTCCATCATCTCGTCGAGGCGCTTGCCGCGGGTCTTGAAGTCGACCCCCATGGTTTCGAATTCTTCTTTCATCCAACCGGCCCCGATCCCGAGCGCGAAGCGGTCGTTGCTCAACACGTTGATGGTCGACGTCGACTTCGCGACTTCGATCGGGTTTCGCAGCGGCAGGATATAGATGAAGGTCGTGAAGCGGAGGCGTTCGGTCACCGCGGCCAATGCGCCGATCGTGACCCACGGGTCGGGCCACGGCGTGTCGGCGGTGAACGCGTCGAGGTTGCCGTCTTCCGAGTACGGGTACTTCTTTTCGAACTCGGCGGGATAGAACATGTGGTCCGAAAGAAAGACCCCTTCGAAGCCGACTTCTTCGCAGGTCCTGGCAACGTCGAGCAGCTGATCGGGTTCGGAAAACGAGAGCGCCTGCCAGAACTTCATGGGCGTGGGTCCTTTCGGGGGTTCGTCGGAAGTTGGGGATCTTCGGGATCGAAGGGGCGCGCAGCATCGCAACGATTGCGCGCGCGGTCTCGGCAACGGTAGGCCAGCCGATTCTGGGGGGGCAACGGTTCCGTGATATCGTGAGCAGCCCGCGCATCGCGCCCGACGCACGGCGACCACAACGACTGAGGACTGCACTGTATGTCGAGCATGCGATCGCTTCGCCATTGGCCTTTTTCGATCCTGCTGCTGGTGAGCCTCGCTTGCAGTGAACCCAGCAACGGTGAACCGCGCGGTACAGCGTCGGTCACCGCGCCGCCCAGCCCCGCGGCGCTGCTCGAAAACGAGCGCAACACGATCGACGTCTTTCGCAACACGTCGAGCTCGGTCGTCTTCGTGACGAGCCTGCAGGTCGAACGCGACTTCTTCGGTTTCTCGCGCCGACAGGTCGAAGCGGGCACCGGTTCGGGCTTCGTCTGGGACGACCAACGGCACATCGTCACCAACTTCCACGTCGTGCGCGGTAGCGAAGCGTTTTCGGTCAATTTCGCGAATGGCGACACGTTCGACGCGCGGCTCATCGGCTTCGACCCGTACAAGGACCTCGCCGTCCTCGCCCTCGATTCCGGCGTCACACCGCCCCGCCCACTTGCCCACGGTAGTTCGCGCGACCTCGTCGTCGGGCAGAAGGTGCTGGCCATCGGCAACCCCTTCGGCCTCGACCACACGCTCACGACGGGCGTCATCAGCGCGCTCGGCCGCGAAATGCAGTCACTCGGCGGGACCACCATCGAAGACGTGATCCAGACCGACGCGTCGATCAACCCGGGCAATTCGGGCGGACCGCTGCTCGATTCTTCGGGGCGGGTCATCGGGGTGAACACGTCGATCATCAGCAACACGGGGCAGAGCGCCGGCATCGGCTTCGCGGTGCCGATCGACACGGTGAAGCGCGTCGTGCCGCAGCTCATCGAACACGGCCGGGTGCGCCGGGTCGGGATCGGGGTCAGCATCCTCTCGGATCGGCAAGCCGCCTCGTGGGGGATCGAGGGGGTGATCGTGAGCGAACCGGTTCGCGGCGGGCCGGCCGAACGGGCCGGGCTTCAGCCCCTGCGACTCGATCGCAGACGGCGCGTCTATTCGATGGACGTGATCATCGGCGTCGACGACGTGCGCGTGCGTAACTTCGACGATCTGTACCGCGCCTTCGACGACCGCCAATCCGGCGAACGCGTCAAGATCCATGTCGACCGTGGCGGCAGCGTCGAAATCTTCGACATGATGTTGCAGGAAATCGACTGAGCCGGGGCTCCCGAATCAAACGCCCCAGTCGAACTGCACGTCGAGTTCGATGTCGGGATGGATGCTCTTCGCGACCGGACAGGTGCGCGCCGCGTTTTCGAGTACCGCGTGAGCCTTCTCGGGCAACCCCTTCGGCATGCTGAAGCGCGCAACCAGCCGGCCGACCCGGCGCGGCTCTTCGCTCATGTGCTTTTCGACTTCGATCTTCGTGCCTTCGATCGCCCAGCCTTCGCGGCGGGCGACGATCCCCATGATGGTCACCATGCAGCAGCCAAGAGCCGTCGCGAGCAGATCGGTCGGCGAAAAGCTCTCGCCGCGGCCCTGGTTGTCCACCGGGGCGTCGGTGCTGAGCACCGAACCCGAAGGGCCGTGCACAGCGCTGGTGTGCAGGTCGCCCTCGTAGTCGACGTCGATTCGAACCATACTCATGTCGCAGCTCCTTTCTGCTTCCTTCTTCTCGTCTTGTTTCAAGTTTCGCGAGAGCCTAGCGAGGACGTACCAGGTCATGGGCGGGTATCGGTGTCCGCGTTGTGAAGGTTCGGTAGATCTCACGCGTCATCCCCTATGCCCCGCGTGCCTCGCCCGCGATTGGCTCGAGACCGAGCGCTTCGTTCGCGACAAACACGACCCGGGGCGACTCCCGCTGGCGTGGGACAGCTACCGCTCGGTTTTGAACCCGAACCTCGTCGCTGACCCCCTCCCCTTTCTCGTCGACGCCGCAACACGTGGACACTGGTTTCACGACGCCTACTACGACATGTACGTCCACATGTGCTTCGAACCCCTCGGCGTGCAACCGGGCGCGGGTATCCCCGAAGGCGCGCGCGAACCCGAACACGCGCTCGATTCGCTCTTGATCGCCGAGGCGAATTCGAAGAAAGAGGCGCACGCGTTCGCGGTGTCGCGCGAAGTCTTCGAAGCCCAGGTCGAAGCCGGCGAGTTCGTCCCGCTCGCGATCTGCGAACGAGATGGGTGCGAGGCACTCCGTGTCCCGGCGACGAAGCGCTGCGTCCTACACACCGACGCGTCCCCCCGGAGCAGCGAAGCATGAACGAGTTCTCACTGCGCGGAGTGGTCGAGGGTTTCTACGGCCCTTCCTACGAAGAAGACGATCGCATGGCCGTGATCGAAGCCATCGGCCGACGCGGCATGAACGCCTACCTCTACGCGCCCAAGGACGATCCGCTGCAGCGGGAGCACTGGCGCGAGCCCTATCCCGAAAGCAACCTCGAGCGTTTCGCGCGCTGGATCGAGCGCGGTGAAGCGGTCGGCGTTCGTGTCGGGTTCGCCGTGTCACCGGGGCTTTCGATCCGGTACGCCGTCGAAGACGACGTCGCGACACTCTGCTCGAAGTTCGCCCGCTTCCACGAGATCGGCTGCCGCTTCTTTTCGCTCCAACTCGACGATGTACCCAGCACACTGCAGCACGCAGAAGACCGCGTTGCTTTCGAGTCCCTGGCCAGTGCTCATGTGGCGCTTGCGCACGCCGTCGCCGAAACGGTCGGCGAAGAGAGCGCGCTCTGGCTCGTACCCACCGACTATGCGGGCACGGGGCATAGCCCCTATCTCGAAACCCTCGGCAGCGAACTCGACTCGCGTATCGAGGTCGCGTGGACGGGGCGCACGGTCGTGAGCCCGACGATTCGCGTCGAGGAAGCGCGCGAACGCGCAGAGCTGCTGAAGCGTCGCATCGTCGTCTGGGACAACTATCCCGTCACCGACGGCGCCATGCGCCCGATGCTCCACCTCGGCCCCTATGTCGGGCGCCCGCCCCAACTCATCGAGCACGTGAGCGGCGTTCTACTGAACCCGATGGAGCATCCACGCGCATCCCTACCCGCACTGTTGACCGCAGCCGACTATCTCACCGACCCGGCGGGGTACGTTGCAGAGGGTTCGCTCACGCGAGCGATCGAGCAGGTCGGCGCCGGAGCCCCCGAAGCACTCACTCTCTTTGCGGCCGCACACTGCGTTTCACCCCTGGCGCCCGACGAGCGTGACCGCGAACTCGAAGACGGCTTCCATGCGTTTCGAGATGCCGACGACGCGAACCGCCCCGAGCGCCTCGACGAACTCGACCGCCTGCTCGCTCTGCGAGAAGCGGTGCCGAAAGCCCTTCGCGATCGACTCGCCGATCGTGCACTCCTCGCCGAAATCGAACCCTGGCTGGAAAGCTTCTCGACCGAATGCCTGCGCATGCGCATCGCGGTCGACTTCCACCGCGCACTGGGCGACGCGGAGAGTGCGATGGAGCGCTTCCTCGCGTTCTCCCGATTCGAAGGTCGCCTCACCCATCTCATCACCGGCAAACATACGAGCTTCGGGCCGCGCCGCGTGCTCTATCCACAACTGCGCAACCACGAAGACGATCGCGCGCGCTTCGGCGACGACCCGTCGCTATTCATCGACCACTGCCTCGCCGACGCATTCGTGAAGCACGCCGAAGCGACCGGCGCGCAGGCCCTCGGCGCCGTCAGGCTCGAAGTGCCGCAATGACCTCGGCGACGCGTGGATCGTTCGCGGGGTCGTCCGGCATGGGGAAGGTGATCTGGGTCGCGAGCCCGCGATTGCGCTCCCGCAACCGGTCGGCGATTTCGTCGTAGGTCCCGCTCGGGATCATGGTTTCGAGCAGGTCGTCGTCGATGGCTCCGGGCATCTCGGCCCAGCGCCCTTCGCGCGTCATGGAGTGGAGCTGCTCACCGACTTCGCGACGACCATGGATTTCGAGCGCGGGCCAATAGCTCGGTGTCGAATAGAGGAAGCCGAGCAATTCGCGGTTCTTCTTGCGTTCGGCTTCGACGGCCACTTCGTCGATGCCGGTCGACACCATGCCGGCCGCCATGCGTTCGAGACTCGTGGCATTGCGACCCGCGCGCTTCGCACCGCGTTCGAGGGCGGGCAGCGCGAGCTCTTCGAGTACGCGCGGTGCCGAATGCGTGGGATGACTCATGTGTCCGTCCGCAACTTCACCCGCGAGCGCTGTCATGACCGGCCCGACCGCACCGAGATAGATGGGGATGTTGGGATGATCGATCGGCCCGGGATTGAAGAAGGGCTGCATCTTGGTGAACTGGTAGTGCTCGCCTTCGAACTTCAGGGGCACCCCTTCCTGAAAGCTCGCGAAGATCGCGCGCAGGGACTGTACGTACTCACGCATGCGCGGAACCGGGGCCGTCCACGGCGTGGAATAGCGTCCGACGATGTTCCCGCGCACCTGCGTACCCAGGCCGAGTTCGAAGCGCCCTCCCGAAACCGATTGCAGATCCCACGCCGCGACCGCGACGATCATGGGGCTGCGCGGAAAGGCAACGAGTACGCTGATCGCGACCTTGAGGCGCTCGGTCGCGCGCAGGGCTTCGTAGGCGATGAGCAGACCGTCGTGTACTGCGTCGGGCACGTTGAGGCCGTCGTATCCCAACGCTTCGGCGCGGCGCGCGTGTGCGGCCACTTCGCCGAGTGTCATTCGTTGATCCATCGCCGCGTAGACCTGCATGTTCGACCTTTCGATGTGGCTGTGCGAATCGCCGGGCGATTCAACCCGATGAACGACTGCGTGCCTTTTCCTGGCGATAGCGTTCCCAGACTTCGTTGTAGTGCTGAAGCTCCGCTTCGGCCCGCTTGTCGAAGTCATCGCGCGTGGCCTTTTCGAGCTTCTGGCGAAGTTCGCGCAGTTCGACCGCACTCTCGCGGTCGCGCAAGAACGCCCCGATCGCGAAGTTCACATAGGCCTCGTAGACGGGCTGATCCGTCTGCGCCATGCCGAAGACGGCTGCGTAGCCAAGGCGACGAAACGCTTCGGGTTCGCGTCGTTCTCTGGCGCGCAAGAAATGGGGAAGGGACTTCTTTCGATCCTGTTCGACACCAATGCCCGACCACAGCGCCTTGCCGAGATACAGGTCCGAACGCTCATCCCCCGCGGCCGCCGCCTCACTCAACAAGCGATACGCGAGTTCGGGACGCTTCGGGATCCCGTAGCCGCCTTCGAAATAACGCACACCCGTAAAACGCTTCGATGCAATGCGTCCCTTGTCGGCCGCCTTGTGATGCCATTCGACGCCGAGCTTTCGGTTGCGCCTGGTGCTGTCACCGTGCCAGTAGATTTCGCCGAGCCGCGCCATCGCGTCGACGTTGCCGCGCGCCGCCTCCACTTCGTAGAGGGAGATCGCCTGCTCGATGTCGCGCTGTACGAACTTGCCTTCGTCGAGGATCTGGGCGAGTCGCACGCCCGCACCGGGATGACCCGCGAGGCTCGCCTTGCGATACCACTCGACAGCTTCGGTGCGTCGAATCCGCGTACCGCGGCCCGCTTCGAGCATGCCCGCGATCTTCCACTGCGCTTCGGTGTCTCCGGCCTCGGCGGCGAGTTTGTACAGGGAAGCCGCCTTCGCGAGATCGACCTCGATGCCGTCGCCCGCCTCGTAGAGCGCCGCACCGCGCCGCTGGGCTTCGAGGTCCCCCTGCTCGCCGGCCGCGAGGTAGAAGCGCGCCGCTTCGGCCGGATTGCGCTCGAGGCCCTCCCCCGTGTCGTAGGCCCAGGCGACCAGCGCCTGGGCCGGGGCGATGCCCCCTTCGGCCGCCCGCAGGTACCACTCCATGGCCTCTTCGGGGTTCTTCGGAACGATCTCGCCCACTTCGTAGCGACGCGCGAGGATGAACTGGGCTTCGGGATCTTCACGAGCGGCGAGGCGGAACCAACGCTCGGCCTCGGCGTCGTCGCGCTCGACCCCCATCCCCTTCGAGTACATGACGGCGAGGTTCGCCTGGGCCCGGGGGTGGTCCTGGGTGGCTGCCATGCGGAACCAGCGAAGACTCTCTTCGTAGTCGACCTCGACTCCCCTTCCGCCCGCGTAGAGAGCCCCGAGGTAGTTCTGCGCTTCGACTTCCCCGGCTTCGGCGGCCAGTTTGAACCAGTGGATCGCCGTTTCGAGGTTCATCAGAACCCCGTTGCCATGGGTGGTGTAGAGGCGCGCGAGGTGGAGTTGGGCCAGCGAGAAGCCCGCTTCGGCTGCTTTGTGTAGCAATTTTGCCCCGCGCCCCGGATTCCGGGGGACCCCGTTGCCCGCGAAGTAGCGGAAGGCCAGATCCATCTCGTCCTGGGGGTTTTCGCCCTCAACCAGCTCGAGGAGCCAGGTCCCCGCGACCTTCTGGTCGGCGATTACGCCGAGGCCGTCGCCGTAGATTTCGACCAGCGCACGCATCGCGTCCACGTTTCCCTGCTCGGCAGCCGCCGTGAACCAGCGCACCCTGGCCTTGGGATCGGGCTCGACCCCCTCGCCGCCGGCTTCATATATAGAGGCAAGCTCGAGCTGAGCCGCCTCGAGCCCCTGGTTCGCGGCCTTCTCGTACCAGGCGACCGCCGCGGCGAGGTCGTGCGCCTCGCCCGGTGCCGAAAGGCGGGCACCCATCGCGAGTTGTGCGCTCGCGTCTCCCTCCTCGGCGCGAGCCAGCACTTCATCGCCGGGACCGCAGGCGAACAGCGGCAACAGTAGAAGCACCACGAAGAGGGGGCCCGCCGCAACAAGGGAGTGCCGGGCCAATGATGCGCGGGATCGGTCGAGCGACTTCATGTTGTCGGCTTCGGATGGATTGAATGATTTTCGCACATGACCCGCTGCTCTCGAATTCGACGACCGAGCATAGCCCCAACATACGCGCACTGAATCGATCGTAAGAAGCAGGGTCGGAGCCGGACAACCACGGTGAAAATGCGCCGCGCGTGGTTGCGAAGGCAACGGGTGTCGGTCGCGGCCATCGCGATGGCGAAGGGCGACCTGAAGGCACTCATCCCAGCTTCCGAAGCACGCGACAGCTGGCGACCAGCGAGCGTGGAACACGCCGTGGTGGTTACACGTGGCGGTCCGAATTCAAGTTGCGAGACCGAACGGCTCGCACCCGCACCGCACGCCCGAAAGGACCGATAAATCCAGCCGAAATCCGTTGTAAGCGTCAGGGGTTGTCCTAATCTCTGCCGCGCTTGCCCCGGTGCCGGCCCGAAGAATCTGTTTCCCGGCCACCGATATCTTGGCTACCGCCCCCGGTTCTCCCGACTGAGGGTTCGCCGCCAGCCCTGGCGCCGAACGACGGAATAGCGACCGACATCCATGTCACTCCATAAGATCACGAAGGGTCTCGACCTCCCGATCGAGGGCGACCCCATTCAAGTCATTCGCGAAACACGCAATCCCACGCGTGTTGCCGTGATGGCAGACGACTTCCCCGGCCTGCGTCCTGGCATGCTCGTCGAAGAAGGCGACGACGTGAAACGCGGTCAGCCCTTGTTCGAAGATCGCACGCGCGCAGGCGTCATCCATACCGCACCCGGTGCGGGACGGGTGATCGGCGTGTACCGCGGTGCGCGGCGCGCACTGCAATCGGTCGTGATCGACCTCTCGGAAAACGAGCGAGCGGGCAGCCCGAGCGACGCCGAAGTCGTGAGCTTCACCAACTACAAGGGCGCAGCACCGGACGCGCTCTCGCGCGACGATGTCGTCGCCCTGCTCGCCGAATCGGGTGAATGGACGGCGTTCCGCACGCGGCCCTTCGCGCGCACGCCGGCGACCGACACGACCCCCGCCGCGATCTTCGTCACCGCGATGGACACGAACCCCCACGCGCCGCTTCCCGAAGTCGTCCTCGCGGGCCGCATGGAAGACTTCGACCGCGGGCTCGCCGTGATCGCCAAGCTCACCGAGGGCAAGACCTACCTCTGCGTCGACCCGGTTTCGGAAATCGAAAAGCAGGTGAGCGCGCCCGTGACGGTCGAACACTTCACCGGTCCCCACCCGGCCGGCAACGTGGGCGTTCACATCCATACCCTCGAGCCGGTGGGACGTGAGAAGACGGTCTGGGCCATCGGCTACCAGGACGTGGCGGCGATCGGCGCCCTGTTCGCGACGGGCAAGCGCAACGTCACGCGAACCATCTCCTACGCGGGCCCGGTCGTCGGCGACCCGCGCCTGATCACGACCCGCGCCGGCGCCTACATCGACGACATCGTCGACGAAGACTTCGGCGACACCGAGGTCCGCGTGATCGCGGGCTCGGTGCTGTCCGGCAAGAAGGCCATGGAGGAGAACTTCGGTTTCCTCGGTCGCTTCGACAACCAGGTAAGCGTGCTCGAAGAGGGCCGCGAGCGCTTCTTCATGGGCTGGCTCTCACCCGGCTCGGACAAATTTTCGACGCTCAACATCTACTTGTCGAAGTTCTTGCCCAACAAGAAGTTCAAGTTCACGACCACGACCAACGGCAGCCCGCGCGCGATGGTACCGATCGGCATGTACGAACGCGTGATGCCGATGGACATCCTGCCGACCTTCCTGCTGCGCTCGATGCTGGTGGGCGACCTCGAACGCGCCGAAGAACTCGGCGCCCTCGAACTCGCCGAGGAAGACCTCGCGCTTTGCACCTTCGTCTGTCCGGGCAAGACCGAATACGGCCCGGTGTTGCGACGCAACCTCGAGCTGATCGAGAAGGAAGGCTAGTCGCTCATGCAATTCATGAAGGACATGAACGACAAGATCGCCCCGCACTTCGAGAAGGGCGGCCGCTTCGAGAAGCTCTATCCGATCTTCGAGATGCACGACACTGGGATGTTCACACCTCCCGACGTCACGAAGACCGGCGCCCATGTGCGAGACGGTCTCGATCTCAAGCGAATGATGATCACCGTCGTGCTCGCCCTCATCCCCTGCGCCGCCATGGCGATGTACAACACGGGCTACCAGGCCCTGCTTGCGATGGCGAAGGGCGGCGCCGCCCTCGACAGCTGGCAGATGGGCCTGTTCAGCGCGCTCGGGTTCGGAGCCGACTTCGGCAATCCGATCGCGTGCCTGCTACTGGGCGCGCTCTACTTCCTGCCGGTCTACATCACCGGCATGCTGACTGGCGCGGTCGTCGAAGTCGGCAGCGCGATCATGCGGGGCCACGAAGTCAACGAGGGCTTCCTGGTGACGGGCATGCTCCTGCCCCTGACGCTGCCGGCCACCATCCCGCTGTGGATGGTCTCCATGGGCATGGCCTTCGGTCTGATTTTTGGCAAGGAAGTCTTCGGCGGCACGGGGATGAACTTCCTGAACCCCGCGCTCGTCGCACGCGCCTTCCTCTTCTTCGCCTACCCGGCCGCCATGAGCGGTGAGGCGCCGTGGATCGCCACCAATCTGCAGGGCATCGACTCGTACTCGGGTGCGACGCTGCTCGCGCAGGCGGCTGAAACCAACGGGGCCCTTGCTTCGTATGACTGGTGGGACGCCTTCTACGGCTTCGTGCCCGGCTCGATGGGTGAGACGTCGGCGCTCGCGTGTCTGCTGGGGTGCGCCGTTCTGCTTTGGACCAAAGTCGGCAGTGGCCGAACCATGGCAGGCGTCGTGGTCGGCACGATCGCGATTTCGCTGCTGCTGAACATCTCGGGCTCGGAAACGAACCCGATGTTTGCAGTCCCGTGGTACTGGCACATGGTGCTCGGCGGCTGGGCGCTCGGCACGGTCTTCATGGCGACCGACCCGGTTTCCTCGGCATTCACCAATGCGGGCAAGTTCTACTACGGCATCGGCATCGGGGCGCTCTGCGTGTTGATCCGCGTGATCAACCCCGCGTATCCCGAAGGCATGATGCTCGCCATCTTGTTCATGAACATGTTCGCACCGCTGATCGACCACTTCGTCGTGCAGGGCAACATCAACCGGAGGCTGACGCGCAATGCAGCAGCATAGTACCGGCTACATCGTCGGCTTCATGGCCGCTGTGTGTCTCGTGTGCTCGGTCTTCGTCGCGGGCTCGGCGGTTTCCCTCAAGCCTCTGCAGGAAGCCAACGTCGTTCTCGACCGGCAGAAGAAGGTGCTGATCGTGAGCGGGCTGATGGAAGAAGGCGCGAGCCTTTCGGCCGCCGAAGTCGGCGAGCTCTTCGACGCTCGGGTGGTTGCTCGCGCGGTGGAACTCGAGACCGGGGACTACAGCGAAGAGGTCGACCCGAACACCTACGACCAGATCAAGGCCGCGAAAGACCCCGAGTTGGGCCGTAACGCCGCGGCGAATCCCGCCAAGGTCAGGCGCCTGCCGAAGGTCGGCGTCGTGTACCAGGTACAGAGCGAGAGCGGCCAACTCGACTCGGTCATCGTGCCGATCGAGGGCATGGGGCTCTGGGGCACCTTGTACGGATACCTCGCCCTCGCCCCCGACACGCGGACGATCAAGGGCATCACGTTCTACCAGCACAAGGAAACGCCGGGGCTCGGCGGCGAAGTCGACAACGCGCGCTGGAAGGCGCTGTGGAAGGGGCGGCTCGCGTACGACGACAGCTGGAACCCCAAGATCGACGTCATCAAGGGCCAGGCGGGAAGCGTCGAGAAGAACCCCTACGCGGTCGACGGCCTTTCGGGCGCCACGATTACGAGTCGCGGCGTAAGCGCACTGGTGAAGTACTGGCTCGGCGGCGACGGCTTCGGGCCTTACCTCGCCAAGGTTCGTGGCGACAACGTCTAGACCGGTTCCGAAGTCGATTCGAGAAGCAGCAAGCAGCAGAAAGAGCGGAGGCAAGGCATGGCGAATTCCGCCGAACGAGAGGCGCTCCTCGATCCTCTCTTCAACAACAATCCGATCGGGCTCCAGGTGTTGGGCATCTGCTCGGCACTCGCCGTCACGACGAAGATGGAAACGGCGCTCGTGATGACGGCAGCCGTCGTAGCCGTCTGCTCGCTTTCGAATCTCGCGGTAAGTCTGATTCGCGAACGCATTCCACCGAGCATTCGCATCATCGTGCAGCTCACGATCATCGCGTCGCTCGTGATCGTGACCGATCAGGTGCTCAAGGCATTCGTCTTCGACATCAGCAAGCAGCTTTCGGTGTTCGTCGGCCTCATCATCACCAACTGCATCATCATGGGCCGCGCCGAAGCCTTCGCGATGCAGAACAACCCGAAGCTCAGCGTGATCGACGGCTTCGGCAACGGGCTCGGTTATGGCGTCGTGCTGATGCTGGTCGCCTTCATGCGCGAGCTCTTCGGCAGCGGCAAGATCTTCGGCTACACGGTCTTCCAGACCGTGAGCGAAGGCGGCTGGTACGTCCCCAATGGTCTCATGCTGCTCGCACCCGCAGCTTTCTTTTTGATCGGCTGCTTCATCTGGGCGGTACGCGCCTGGAAACCCGAGCAGGTGGAGGAAGAGTTCCGTGTTGGAACACTATTTGAGCCTGGCTACCAAGGCCATATTCGTTGAGAACATGGCACTTGCCTTCTTTTTGGGCATGTGTTCATTCCTCGCGATCTCAAAAGAAGTCAAGACATCGTTGCCACTCGGCATCGCGGTCACCTTTGTGCTTGCGGTCACGACCCCGCTCAACCAGGTACTCAACAACGTCTTGTTGAAGGAAGGCGCCCTCGCGTGGGCGGGGCTCGAGAACATCGACCTCTCGTTCCTCACCTTTCTCACCCTGATCGGCACCATCGCCGCCACGGTGCAGATCGTCGAGATGGCGCTCGATCGCTTCTCGCCCGCGCTATACAACGCGCTTGGCGTGTTCCTGCCGCTGATCGCGGTGAACTGCGCGATTCTGGGCGCCTCGCTCTTCATGGTCGAGCGCGACTACACGATCGCGGAGAGCACGGTGTTCGGTCTCGGCTCCGGGATCGGCTGGGCACTCGCCATCTCGGCCCTGGCCGCGATTCGCGAAAAGCTCCGCTACAGCAACGTGCCCGCACCGCTGCGCGGCCTCGCTGTGACGTTCCTGGTCGTGGGACTGATGTCGATCAGCTTCATGGCCTTCTCCGGTATTCAGCTCTAAAGGCTCGTTCTCATGGAAACGGTCATCTTTGGCGTCATTGCCTTTACCGTCGTGATCTTGTTGCTCGTGCTCGTGCTGATGTTCGCGAAGGCGAAGCTCGTCCCGAGCGGTGACGTGACGATCAGCATCAACGACGCCCCCGAGAACTCGCTCCAAACGGCCGCGGGGAGCACGCTGCTCAACACCCTTTCGGCCAACAAGATCTTCATCCCTTCGGCGTGCGGCGGCAAAGGCAGCTGCGGTGTCTGCAAGGTGACAGTGCTGGAAGGCGGCGGTGCGATGCTCCCCACCGAGGGCTCTCACATCAGCCGCGGCGAAGCCCGCGAAGGCTGCCGGCTCTCGTGTCAGGTCAAAGTCAAAGAAGACATGAAGATCGAGATCCCCGCCGAGGTCTTCAGCGTGCGCAAGTGGGAGTGCACGGTCCGCTCGAACCACAACGTGGCAACCTTCATCAAGGAACTCGTCCTCGAGCTGCCGGCCGGCGAAAGCGTGCCGTTCCGCGCGGGTGGCTACATCCAGATCGAAGCGCCCGCCCACACGGTCGAATACAAGAACTTCGACGTCGAAGAGGAGTACCGCGGCGACTGGGATCAGTTCGATCAGTGGCGCTACGTGTCGACGGTCGACGAGCCGGTGACCCGCGCGTACTCGATGGCGAACTACCCCGAGGAAGAGGGCATCATCATGCTGAATGTCCGCATCGCCTCGCCGCCGCCGCGCACACCGGACGTCCCGCCGGGCCAGATGTCTTCGTGGATCTTCAACCTCAAGCCCGGCGACAAGGCCACGATCTCGGGACCCTTCGGCGAGTTCTTCGCCCGACCGACCGAGAACGAGATGATCTTCATCGGCGGTGGCGCGGGCATGGCGCCCATGCGCTCGCACATCTTCGACCAGTTCCGAAGGCTCCACACGAACCGCAAGGTGTCGTTCTGGTACGGCGCTCGAAGCTATCGCGAGGCTTTCTACGTCGACCACTTCGACGCGATCGCGGAAGAGAACGAGAACTTCGACTGGCACCTCGCGCTTTCGGAGCCGCAGCCCGAAGACAATTGGACCGGGCTCACCGGCTTCATCCATCAGGTGCTGTACGACAACTACCTGAAGGACCACAGAGCGCCGGAAGACTGCGAGTACTACATCTGTGGCCCGCCGATGATGAACGACGCGGTCGTCGCCATGCTCATCGACCTGGGCGTCGAACGTGAGAACATCATGTTCGATGACTTCGGTGGCTGAGCAGGCTCCGAAAGCACCGCCCAGTACCCAGCGCATCCTTCCCACGCGCGCGCGGCGCATGCTGCCGCTGTGTGCGGTCGTGCTGCTCGGTCTGGTGGTCCACCGCATGTGGTTCGCCGAGGTCGAGTCCCGACCCTACGTCGAGCTGCGCGGCCACACGATGGGGACCACCTGGTCGGTCAAGATCGCCGACGACGACCTCGGCGATGCGGCGCGCAACATGCTGCTACGCGAGATCGACACCGAGCTCGAGCGTGTGAACGCGCTGATGTCGACCTGGCGCGACGACTCGGAGCTTTCTCGCTTCAACGCCCACGCGTCGCTCGAACCCTTCGCGGTTGCGCACGAAACCGTCGAGGTCTTCCGGATCGCACAGGAGGTCAGCCGCGATAGCGGCGGCGCGTTCGACGTGACGGTGGGGCCCCTCGTCGCGGCCTGGGGCTTCGGAGCAACCGACCGCGCTCCCGAACCGCCGAGCGACGCCGAGCGCGAGGCCCTCGAAGAACGTGTGGGGTTCG
>JASMLK010000110.1 GCA_030748735.1 Myxococcota bacterium
GAACCAGCATGGCCAAAGAGAAGTTCGATCGATCGAAGCCCCACGTAAACGTGGGAACGATTGGTCACGTTGACCACGGGAAGACGACGTTGACGGCGGCGATCACGGCACGGCAGGCCCACAAGGCTCTCGCCGACCAGATCGACTTCGCGAACATCGACAAGGCCCCGGAAGAACGCGAGCGCGGCATCACGATCGCGACGGCGCACGTCGAATACCAGACGGAAAGCCGCCACTACGCGCACGTCGACTGCCCCGGCCACGCGGACTACGTGAAGAACATGATCACGGGCGCGGCGCAGATGGACGGTGCGATCCTCGTGGTTTCCGCCGCTGACGGTCCGATGCCGCAGACGCGCGAGCACGTTCTTCTTGCCCGCCAGGTGAACGTTCCCCACCTGATTGTGTTCATGAACAAGGTGGACCAGGTCGACGACGAAGAGCTGCTCGAGCTGGTCGAGATGGAAGTTCGCGAGTTGCTGTCGAGCTACGATTTCGACGGCGACAACATTCCGATCATCAAGGGGTCGGCCCTTGCGGCGGGTGAGGATCCGACCAATGACGCGAACAACGCGTGCATCGACGAGCTGATGGACGCGCTGGACAGCTCGATCCCCGAGCCGGAGCGCGCTCTGGACAAGGACTTCCTGATGCCGATCGAGGACGTGTTCTCGATCACGGGCCGCGGGACGGTGGTTACGGGCCGGGTTGAAGCGGGCATCGTGAACACGGGCGACGAAGTGGAGATCATCGGGATCAAGGACACGACGAAGACGACGGTTACGGGCGTCGAGATGTTCCGAAAGATCCTGGACGAGGGTCAGGCCGGCGACAACGTGGGTTGTCTCTTGCGCGGTACGGCGAAGGACGAAGTGGAGCGGGGGCAGGTGTTGGCGAAGCCCGGTTCGATCACGCCGCACACGAAGTTCAAGGCGCAGGCTTACATCCTTACGAAGGACGAGGGTGGTCGACACACGCCGTTCTTCAACGGTTATCGGCCGCAGTTCTACTTCCGGACGACGGACGTGACTGGCGTAGCGAACCTGCCGGACGGCACGGAGATGGTGATGCCTGGCGACAACGTCGAGATGACGGTGGAGCTGATCACGCCGATCGCCATGGACAAGGAGCTTCGCTTCGCGATCCGCGAAGGTGGCCGCACGGTCGGCTCGGGCGTCGTGTCCGAGGTAGTCGAGTAGGGCGAGCGCAAAGCGCGAGCAGCAGACCAGGGCGCCGCATGCGGCGCCCCTGGGCTGAGGGCTCTGGCCTGACAACCAACGGCGGTTTCAAAGGCCGAAAGAATTCGTTCTGCAGCAGGACGCTCGGGCGAATGGAAAGGAAAAACATGTCAGAAGGCAGCACCCAGAAGATCCGCATCCGGATGAAGGCGTACGACTATCGCCTGCTCGATCAGAGCGCGGGCGAGATCGTCGACACCGCCATTCGGACCGGCGCCAACATTGCGGGCCCGATTCCGCTGCCGACTGACATCAACAAGTACACGGTGTTGCGTGGGCCGCACATCGACAAGAAATCCCGTGAGCAGTTCGAGATCCGCACTCACAAGCGCCTGATCGACATCCTCGATCCGACGGCGCAGACCGTGGATGCGCTGATGAAGCTCGAACTCGCTGCCGGCGTGGACGTGGAGATCAAACTGTAACCATGGCTTCCATCGATATGGTCACAGCCGAGGGCAAGAAGGCCGGCGCCGTGGAGCTCGATCCCGCGGTGTTCGAGGTGCGGGTTCGTCCCGACCTCGTGCAGGCCGAAGTCCGACGCCAACTCGCAAACCGACGCGCGGGCACCCACGCGACGAAGAACCGTGCACTCGTCTCGGGCGGCGGCGCCAAACCGTACCGCCAGAAGGGCACCGGCCGCGCACGCCAGGGTACGACGCGCGCACCGCAGTACGCCGGCGGTGGCATCGTCTTCGGACCCGTGCCGCGCAACTACGGGCACAAGCTCAACAAGAAGACGCGTCGTGAAGCGCTGCGCAGCGCGCTTTCGCATCAGCGCGAGCAGGAGGCGATTCACGTCGTCGACAGTCTCGAGATCGACGGCTACTCGACGAAGCAGATGGCGGGCATCCTGGCCGGCATCGGTCTCGCGGGTCAGACGGTGTTGATCGTGCTCGACGCACCCAACCCCACCGTCGAAGCGTCGGCGCGCAACATCGCGGGCGTCGACATCGTCCGCGCCGAAGGCTTGAACGTCTTCGACGTGTTGCGCCACAAGGCACTGCTCGTGACCCGCGGAGCACTCTCGGCGATCGAAGCGCGCCTCGGCGCGAGCGCCGGTGCAGCAGCCGAGGAGGGCCAGGCGTGAACGTCCATCAGGTCATCCGTCGCCCGCTGGTGACGGAAAAGAGCACGATCAGCCGCGAAGAAGAGAACATCGCGACCTTCGCCGTGGATCCCGCGGCCAACAAGCACGACATCCGTCGCGCGGTCGAGACCTTGTTCAAGGTCGAAGTCGCCGAAGTGCGCACGATGCGTCAGCCCCGCAAGAAGAAGCGGGTGGGGCGTCACATCGGTTTTCGTGCTGAATGGAAGAAGGCGATCGTGAAGCTGGCCGAAGGCCACAGCATCGAATTCTTCGAGGGAGTGTAGGAATCCCATGCCCGTCAAAGTCTACAAGCCGACCTCGCCCGGTCGCCGAAACCACAGCGTTTCGGACTTCGCCGAACTCACGAAAGGCAAGCCCGAAAAGAAGCTGGTCGGCGGTCGCGTCAACAAGAGCGGTGGTCGCAACTCGAACGGTCGCATCACGTCGTGGCATCGCGGCGGTGGTCACAAGCGCCGCCATCGCGCGATCGACTTCAAGCGCGACAAGGTCGGCGTGCCGGCCAAGGTTGCGGCGATCGAATACGACCCGAACCGCAGCGCCAACATCGCACTGCTCTACTACGCGGACGGCGAAAAGCGCTACATCCTCAGCCCGAACGAGCTGAAGGTCGGTGACACGGTGCAGGCCGGTGTCGACGCCGAAATCGCGCCCGGCAACAACATGCCGTTGTCGGCGATCCCGCTCGGTACGATCCTTCACGCCGTCGAAATGAAGCCGGGCAAGGGCGCACAGCTGGTTCGATCCGCAGGCGCGGGTGCCCAGCTCATGGCGCGCGAAGGCCGCTACGCGACGCTTCGCCTGCCCAGCCACGAAATGCGCATGATCCACGTCGACTGCACCGCCACGATCGGGCAGATCGGCAATCTCGAGCACGAGAACCAGCGCATCGGCAAGGCGGGGCGCAGTCGCTGGAAGGGCAAGCGCAGCAACGTGCGCGGCGTGGCGATGAACCCCGTCGATCACCCGATGGGTGGTGGCGAAGGCCGCAGCTCCGGTGGTCGCCATCCCTGTACGCCCTGGGGCAAGCCCACCAAGGGTCAGAAGACCCGCAAGAATTCGCGCTCGGATCAATACATCGTGAAGCGCCGAGGGAAGAAGTAAATGGCACGATCGCTGAAGAAAGGCCCCTTCGTCGACGCAAGCCTTCAGAGGAAGGTCGAGCGCACGCTGCAAAGTGGCAGCAAGCAGGTCATTCGCACCTGGTCGCGCCGTTCGATGATCACCCCCGAATTCGTCGGCATGACGTTCCACGTGCACAACGGAAAGCTGTTCATGCCCGTGTTCGTCACCGAGAACATGGTTGGTCACCGGCTCGGCGAGTTCGCGCCGACGCGCAAGTTCACCGGTCATGCCTCGGACAAGAAGGTGAGGCGTTGAGATGGCGGGCAATCAAGTCAAAGCATCGTTGATGAACTACAGGATCAGCGCGCAGAAGGCGCGCCTCGTCGCGGACCAGGTCCGCAACAAGGGCGTCGAAGAAGCGCTGAACATCCTGGCGGTTTCGCAGAAGGGCTTCGCGAAGCCCCTTTCGAAGCTGCTGCATTCGGCTCTCGCCAACGCAGAAGACCAGAACGACACCCACAACGCGGGTTTCGACGTCGATCGCTTGAAGGTCAGCACGATCACGGTCGACGAAGGCCCCGGGATGTGGCGAATCCGCCCGCGCGCACAGGGGCGGGCGAGTTGGATCCAGAAGCGCACGTCCCACATCAAGGTCGTGCTTAGCGAATGACTGTTTCCGCAAGCCGCCTCACGGCGACTTGCTGTTCATATCCGTAAGTCGCCGTACGGGCGACTTGCTGAGCCTCCGGCGCATCAGCGCCAGGCGAAAGAGTAAAGAGAGGAGAGGACGTGGGTCAGAAGGTCCATCCCTATGGCTTCCGGTTGGGCACCCTGTACGGGTGGCAGTCCAACTGGTTCGCTGACAAACACTATGCGGAACAGCTCCACGAGGATCTCGAAGTCCGCAAGTTCATCAAGAAGAAGCTGTTCCACGCCGGCATCTCGAAGATCGTGATCGAGCGCACGGGTGAGAAGCTCGTGGTGAACATCCACACCGCGCGTCCCGGCATCCTGATCGGCAAGCGCGGCGCCGAGGTCGACACCTTGCGCGCCGAGCTCAAGCAGTTCACCGACCGCGACATCTTCATCAACGTGCGAGAGATTCGGAAGGCCGAGCTCGACGCGCAGCTGGTGGCCGAGGCCATCGCACTGCAGCTCGAGCGCCGCGTCGCTTTCCGCCGCGCGATGAAGAAGGCGATGATTTCGACGATGAAGTTCGGTGCCCAGGGCATCCGGCTCCAATGCTCGGGCCGCCTGGGCGGTGCCGAAATGGGTCGGCGCGAGTGGTACCGCGATGGCCGAGTGCCGTTGCACACCCTGCGCGCCGAAGTCGAGTTTGGCTTCGCCGAAGCCCGCACCACGTACGGCGTGATCGGCGTGAAGTGCTGGATCTTCAAGAAGGAGATCGGCGACAAGGAACTCAAGAAGGGGCCGCTTTCCGAACGGCACCAGGGCGAGATGGCGAGGTAGATCATGCTGCAGCCGAAGAAGGTCAAACACCGGAAGGTCTTCAAGGGACGCAACCGCGGTGCAGCGCACCGCGGCAACAATCTGTCCTTTGGTGACTACGGGCTCCAGGCGACGAGCAACGGGTTCATTACGGCCCGTCAGATCGAAGCCGCCCGTATTGCAATGACCCGTCACGTGAAGCGCGGTGGCAAGATCTGGATCCGCGTCTTCCCCGACAAGCCGCGCACCTCGAAGCCCGCTGAAACCCGCATGGGTAAGGGCAAGGGGCCGGTGAACGATTGGGTCGCCCCCGTCAAGCGTGGACGCATGCTCTACGAGATGGAGGGTGTCGAGCCCAGCATCGCACGCGAGGCCATGCGCCTTGCCGCGCACAAGCTCGGCGTACAGACGCAATTCGTCGAACGCGAGGATCACGCATGAAGGGTGCAGAACTACGTGGACTCGGTATCGAGGAACTCGAGCAGAAGATCGCGGACACCCGCGACGACCTGTTCAGCGCTCGAGTGAAGCAGGCAACCGGACAGCTCGAGAACACCGCGATGTTGAAGAACCTTCGTCGCGACGTGGCCCGGATGGAATCCGTGCTGGGCGAGAAACGCGAGGCAGCCAAGTGAAGAAACGAGGAAGTCGGCGAACCCTGATCGGGATGGTCGTGAGTGACAAGATGGACAAGACCGTGGTCGTGCGCGTGGAGCGCCTGGTCCAGGACCCCCGGTACAAGAAGTACGTCCGCCGCTATTCACGATTCATGTGTCATGACGAATCGAATGACTGTGCGGTCGGAGACCAGGTGCAGATCATCGAACATCGGCCCCTTTCCAAGCGCAAGCGCTGGAAGGTGCAGGCGACCGTTGCCAAGGCGACGGTGGTCTGAATCGCGGTCTGTTGCCAGAGCTGGCCTGTTCCCGCCAACAAGCGCTGGAACAGGTCGGATAGAAAGAGGGAAAGAGGAGCGGATCCGTGATCCAGATGGAATCCAAATTGTCCGTGGCGGACAACTCGGGCGCGCGCAGGGTGAAATGCATTCGCGTGCTCGGAGGCTCGCGTCGACGTTTTGCGTCGGTGGGAGACGTCATTGTCGTCGCGGTGGCCGAGGCCATGCCGAACGCCCGTGTGAAGAAGGGTGATGTGCGGCGTGCGGTGATCGTTCGCACCAAGAAGGCCATCGGCCGACCCGACGGTACGACGATCGCGTTCGACGAGAACGCTGCCGTGCTCGTCGATAACTCGAAAGAACCCGTGGGCACCCGTATCTTCGGCCCCGTCGCGCGCGAACTGCGCGCCGCGGGCTTCATGAAGATCGTCTCGCTCGCGCCGGAGGTGCTCTAGATGGCCGGTTCAGTCCCGCGGCTGCTCGAGCGATATCGCAGCGAGATCGCTCCCCAGCTCCAGAACGAATTCAAGTACAAGTCGATCAGCCAGGTTCCCGGGGTGGAAAAGGTGGTCGTGAACATGGGGCTCGGCGAAGCCGCCGCGAACCCGAAGATCCTCGAGAAGGCCACCGAAGAACTGGGGCTGATCACGGGGCAGAAGCCGGCAATCCGCCGGGCGCGCAACAGCGTGTCGAACTTCAAGCTTCGCGAGGGCCAGGCGATCGGTGCCATGGTGACCCTGCGCGGCACGCGCCAGTGGGAGTTTCTCGACAACCTCCTTTCGGTTGCGCTCCCGCGCGTTCGCGACTTCAAGGGTGTGTCGCCGAAGGCCTTCGACGGTCGCGGCAATTACACGCTCGGGGTTCGCGAGCAGATCATCTTCCCCGAGGTCAACTACGACGCGGTCGAACGCGTCACGGGTATGAACATCACGGTCGTGACGACCGCGAAGACGGACGCCGAGGGCAAGTCGCTGCTTGCTCATCTCGGCATGCCGTTCGCGCAGTAGCGGCCGCATTCGCGATCCAGAATCAACGATTCGCGAGAATCGAAAGCACTGAAAGAATCGAGGGCAACACACCATGATGACCGATCCCGTCAGCGACATGCTGACCCGCATTCGAAACGCCGGGCGCGCGCGACACGCCGAAACGCGTTGTCCCGCGTCGAAGCTCAAGCAGGCCGTGGCCGGCGTGCTGAAGAACGAGGGCTTCATCAGCGACGTGCGAGAAGAAGGCGAGGGCGCCAAGAAGGAATTGGTCCTGACCATCCGCTACGCCGACGACGGGCGCATGATGATCGACGAGGTCCACCGCGTCAGCACGCCCGGTTGCCGTGTCTACGCCGCAGCCGATGAAGTCAAGAAGGTCCGCAACGGCCTCGGGATGTCGATCCTGTCGACCTCGAAGGGCGTGATGTGCGACCGAGACGCACGCGAAGCCGGTATCGGCGGCGAAGTGCTGTGTGAGGTCTGGTAGCGATGTCGCGGATTGGTAACGCAATCATCACCGTACCCAGCGGGGTCGAGGTGAAGATCAACGGAGCGACGATCTCGGTCAAGGGCCCCAAGGGCGAACTGTCCGGGACCTTCCCCGAGATCATCACGTCGGACCTGACGGACGGCGTGCTCAAGTTCTCGCGCCCCGACGAGAGTCGGGAAACACGCGCGCTTCACGGTCTGGTTCGGGCGTTGGTGAACAACATGGTCGTGGGCGTGACCGACGGCTTTTCGAAAGAGCTCGAGATCCAGGGCGTCGGTTATCGCGCAGACATGAAGGGCAAGAAGCTGAACCTCGCACTCGGCTTTTCGCACCCGGTCGAGATCGACGTACCCGAGGGCCTCAAGGTGTCGGTCGATGGCACGACGAACGTGAAGATCGAGGGCATCGACAAGCAGTTGGTCGGCCAGTTCGCAGCGGACATCCGCTCGATTCGACCGCCCGAACCGTACAAGGGCAAAGGCATCCGCTACGCCGGTGAGCACGTTCGACGGAAGGTCGGCAAGGCTGGCGCGACCGCCTAGCCGAACGGCGAAACCGCGTAGATCAAGCGACGCAAGCATCACGGGCCGCAGCGGCCCAAGGGAAAGACGGAAGACCCATGAGCGACACCACGAATCAGATCAAGAAGAAGCGCTGGCACTCGCGCAAGCGACGCGTCAACAAGGCGTTGTCTCGCGAGACGCGGCCGCGGCTCACCGTCTATCGGACGTCGAAGCACATCACGGCACAGATCGACGAGCCCGAAACGGGCAAGACGGTCGTCACCGTGTCGACGAATTCGAAGCGCGTCGCGGGAGACAGCGGTTCAACGGGAAACATCGAAGCCGCCAAGAAGGTCGGCGCGGCAATCGCCGAGGCTGCGAAGGAAAAGCAGATCTCGGAGGTCGTCTTCAATCGCAACGGCTTCCTCTACCACGGGCGCGTGAAGGCCCTGGCCGAGGCAGCGCGAGAAGCGGGGCTCAAGTTCTAGCATGGCGAATATCGTTCAAACTTCTGGGATCAATCCGAACGACTACGAGCTCAACGACCGCGTGATCTACATCAATCGCGTGGCGAAGGTGGTGAAGGGCGGTCGACGCTTCAGCTTCAGCGCCCTCGTGGTGGTTGGCGACGGCGCAGGCGTCGTCGGTGTCGGGCTCGGCAAGGCGGGCGAAGTGCCCGAAGCCATCCGCAAGGGCGTCGAAAAGGCGCGCCGCGGCCTGATCAGGATTCCGCTCATCGACGGGCGCACGATTCCCCACGACGTACTCGGTCGCTTCGGCGCCGGTCGCGTGCTGCTCAAGCCCGCGTCACCCGGTACGGGCGTGATCGCCGGTGGTCCGGTTCGCGCCGTGGTCGAGTCGGCTGGAGTGCACGACATCCTGACCAAGACCATCGGCTCGAACACGCCGCGCAACGTGGTGAACGCAGTGATGGCAGGTCTGCTCGAGCTGCGCGATCCCGAAACGCGCCTCGAAGAACTCGGCAGGGCTTCGTGATGGCAGCGGACAAGAAGATCCAGGTCAAGCAGGTGAAGAGTTCGATCGGTTACAACCGCCGACAGCGCGCCACGCTGCTCGGTCTCGGTTTGCGCCGCATCAACCACACCGTGGAAGTCGAAGACACGCCGTCGGTTCGGGGCATGATCAACAAGGTCAGCCACCTCGTCACGGTCGTAGAGAGCTAGCGGGCCCGAAGGGTCCGAAGAGTCGAAGGGGCAGAAATGCTGGATGAATTGACGAAGCGCCCGGGTTCCACCCAGTCGCGCAAGCGGGTCGGTCGCGGTCCCGGTTCGGGCAAGGGCAAGACGTCGGGCACCGGCTTCAAGGGCCAGGGCACCCGCTCGGGCAAGAAGATCAAGGCGTGGTTCGAAGGCGGTCAGATGCCGCTGCAGCAGCGCGTTCCCAAGCGCGGCTTCCACAACCGTTTCCGCACGGCCGTCGAGATCGTGAACGTTTCCGATCTCGCGAAGCTCGGTGACGGCGCCACGGTCGACGCCGAGAGCCTCGCGAACGCGGGCCTCGTCCGCGGCACCAGGGGCGCGCTCATCAAGGTGCTCGGCAACGGCGATGCACCGGCCAATCTCACGGTCAAGGTCGACCGGGTCAGCGCAAGTGCCAGGCAGAAGATCGAAGCTGCTGGCGGAACCGTGGAGCTCAACGCGTGATTGGTGGCATTCAGAACATCGGACGCATCCCCGAACTACGAGCGCGAATCCTCTTTACGTTCGCGATGCTCGCGGTCTATCGCGTCGGTTGTGCTGTTGTTACCCCCGGCATCGACACCAATGTCATCCGGGACTTCTTCGAGCAGATGTCGAGCACCGTGTTCGGCATGTTCAACCTCTTCAGCGGTGGCGCGCTGCAGCAGATGTCGATCTTCTCCCTCGGCATCATGCCCTACATCAGTGCGTCGATCATTTTCCAGCTGCTCACCGTGGTCATTCCCCAGCTCGAGCAGCTGAAGAAGGAAGGCGAGCAGGGCCAGAAGAAGATCAACCAGTGGACGCGCTACGCGACGATCGTGTTGGCGATGTTCCAGAGCATGTTGATCGCAACGGCCCTCGAGGGTGGTCAGTTCGGTCAGGGCGCCGTGATGAACCCCGGTTGGGGCTTCCGCCTGATGACGGTGA
Organism: Myxococcota bacterium; assembly: GCA_030748735.1. GTDB lineage: Bacteria > Myxococcota_A > UBA9160 > UBA9160 > UBA4427 > DUBZ01. The sequence continues at coordinate 9,867 of JASMLK010000110.1, forward strand.
TCACGCTCACCACCGGCACCGCGTTCATCATGTGGCTCGGTGAACAGGTGACCGAGCGCGGCATCGGCAACGGCATCTCGCTGGTCATTTTTGCGAGTATCGTGGTCGCGATCCCGTCGGGTGTGTTCCAGATGCTCGACCTCATCCAGACGGATCAGTTCACGCCGCTCCAGGTGATCTTCTTCTTGCTGTTCGTCGTGGCGCTGGTGGGCGGCGTCGTCTTCGTCGAGCGGGCCCAGCGGCGGATTCCCATCCAGCACGCCAAGCGCGTCGTAGGCAAGCGCGTCACCCAGGGCAGCATGAGCTACTTCCCGCTGCGCGTGAATACGGCGGGCGTGATTCCGCCGATTTTCGCGTCTTCGCTGCTCATGATCCCCACGACACTGCGTCAATTCACGGACTCACCTGCGATCCAACAGTTATTGGATACGCACTTGAATCCGGGCGGGTTCACCTACAACGCCGTCTACATGGTCTTGATCGTCTTCTTCTGCTTCTTCTACACGGCGATCATCATGAACCCGACGGACATCTCGGAAAACATCAAGAAGTCCGGGGGGTACATCCCCGGGATTCGACCCGGCGCGAACACGGCCGAGCACATCGACAAGGTGCTCTCGCGACTCACCTTCGTCGGGGCCGTCTATGTCGCCGTGATCTGCATCGTGCCCGTGATCCTCGCGGGCCGGATGAACATTCCCTTCTACTTTGGCGGCACTGCGCTGCTCATCGCGGTCAGCGTTTCGCTCGACACGATCAGCCAGATCGAAGCCCACCTCGTCGCTCGCGAGTACGATGGCTTCGTAAAGAGCGGGCGCATCCGCGGGAGACTTGGGCGATGAGCGCGACGCGCATCCTGTTGTTGGGTGCACCCGGGGCTGGCAAGGGCACGCAGGCTGCCATGCTGATCGAGCGCATGGGCATTCCCCACATTTCGACCGGTGACATGCTGCGCCAGGCCGTGGCCGATGGCACCGAGATCGGCAAGAAGGCGAAGGCCGTGATGGATGCCGGCAATCTCGTGAGCGACGACATCGTGATCGGCATCGCCGAAGAGCGCCTCTCGCAGCCCGACGCCCAGAAGGGCTTCGTGCTCGACGGCTTCCCCCGCACCCTCGCGCAGGCCGAGGCCCTCGCAGCGACCCTGGACAAGCTCGGCACCCCGCTCGAGCGCTGTGTGGCGATCACCGTCGACACCGAAGCCGTGGTCCAGCGCCTGCTCAAGCGGGCCGAGATCGAGGGCCGCGCCGACGACAACGAAGAGACCATCCGCGAGCGCATGCGCGTCTACGACGAACAGACCGCACCGCTTCTCGCGTTCTACGAAAAGAACGGCATCCTGGCGAAGGTCGACGGGATGGGCACGATGGAAGAGGTGGCGCAGCGCTGCGAAAGCGCGCTGGCCTAGCCCAGCTGTCCCCAGCCCAACTGTCCCTAGCCCAACTGTCCCTAGCCCAACAACAGAAGAGCCCGGCACACCCAGCGATTCCCATGACCTACGGCGAACAAATCCCCGTACGCACCCGACGCGAAATCGAGCAGATGCGCGAGGCCGGCCGCCACGTGGCCGAGATCCTCCTCGCCCTGCGCGAGATCGCCCGGCCGGGCGTCAAGACGGTCGACTTCCACCGCGCGGCGGAAAAGTTGATCGAGGAGCGCGGCCTCGTGTCGTCGTTCGTGGGATATGGGCCCGGAGGGCTGCCTCCGTACCCGGCGACGATCTGTGTTTCGGTCAACGACGAGATCGTTCATGGCATTCCGGGCTCGCGCGTACTCGAGAAAGGCGACATACTCAGCCTCGATTTCGGCATCATCTGCGAGGGGTTCCACGGGGACTCCGCCTTCACGATGCCGATCGGCGAAATCAGCGATCAGGCCGCCGATCTGATCGACGTGACTCGCGACTGTCTTGCCCTGGGCATCGAAGAAATGGTCCCGGGCAAGCGGCTTTCCGACATCGGCCATGCGATCGAAAGGCGGGCGAGCGATGCCGGCTATTCGGTCGTGCGTCAGTTCGTAGGGCACGGCATCGGCCGCAAGCTCCACGAGCCGCCGCAAATTCCCAATTATGGAAGACCCGGACGCGGCCCCCGGCTGCTTCCGGGCATGGTGTTCGCGATCGAACCCATGGTGAACGTCGGCACCGAAAAGGTGCGGATGCTCGACGACGAATGGACGGCCGTCACCGCAGACGGCGAACTCAGCGGGCACTTCGAACACACGGTGCTCATCACGGAGAACGGTCCCGAGGTACTGACCCGGGTCGAAGGTTCGCACTGAAAAGAATCGAGGGTCGCCGACCAACCAACGAGGTTGGCAGCGGCCCGAGCAAGGTCTGAGCAAGGTCTGAAACAGGGGCGCGGAGAACAAAATGAAGGTCAGGGCATCCGTCCGAAAGATGTGTGAGAAGTGCAAGATCATCCGCCGCAAGGGCGTGGTGCGCGTGATCTGCGACAACCCCAAGCACAAGCAGCGCCAGGGCTAGACGGCGCTCGAATCAGTTTGATGGTCGGGCAACGACGCCCGGCGGAGGAAAGACATGGCACGAATCGCGGGCATCGACCTGCCTCGCAACAAGCGGATCGAAATCTCGCTCACCTATCTGTTCGGGGTGGGGCGCACGACGGCGAAGAAGGTTTGCGAACTCGCCGACGTCGATCCGGCAACGAAGACCGATCACCTCAACGAGTCCGAAGTGATCAAGCTTCGCGAAGTGATCGAGCGCGACTTCGTCGTCGAGGGCGACTTACGACGCAACGTCAGCCAGAACATCAAGGTCCTGATGGACATCGGGTGCTATCGCGGTCTGCGACACCGCCGTGGTCTCCCGGTCCGCGGACAGCGAACCCACACCAACGCACGCACGCGCAAGGGACCGAAGAAGACGGTCGCCGGCAAGAAGAAGGCGTAGCGAGGAATTAGAAGCGAATGGCAGCCAAGAAGAAAATCGTCAAGAAGAAGGTCAAGAAGAACGTCCAGAGTGGCATCGCCCACATCCAGTCGACCTTCAACAACACGATCATCACGATCACCGACGTGGGCGGCGCGACGCTGGCCTGGTCGAGTTCCGGGCAGCAGGGCTTCAAGGGCTCGCGCAAGAGCACGCCCTTCGCGGCCCAGATGGCCGCCGAGGTCTGCGCCAAGAGCGCGATGGAACACGGCGTGCGCACCCTCGGTGTCTACGTGAAGGGTCCGGGTGCGGGACGCGAAAGCGCACTGCGCGCGCTTCAGGCCGCCGGCATGAAGATCACCATGATCCGCGACGTGACCCCCGTCCCGCACAACGGCTGCCGGCCGCCCAAGCGGCGCCGCGTCTAGCTCAAACGAATTCAAAGCAAGGAAAGGCTTTCCATCCATGGCACGATATCTGGGTTCCGCATGCCGACTGTGTCGGCGAGAGGGCACCAAGCTCTTTTTGAAGGGCGACCGCTGCTTCAGCGAGAAGTGCGCGATCGAGCGCCGGGCGTATCCGCCGGGTGTGCACGGCCAGGGCCGCGCGCGCTTCTCGGACTACGGCGTTCAGCTGCGCGAAAAGCAGAAGGTGAAGCGCATGTACGGGCTGCTCGAAAAGCAGTTCCGCAGCACCTTCGACCGCGCGTCCGGCATGAAGGGGCGGGCGGGTGAAAACCTGCTGATGCTCCTCGAGCGCCGCCTCGACAACGTCGTCTTCCGCCTCGGCTTTGCGACGTCGCGCAACGAAGCGCGCCAGCTGATCAAGCACGGTCACTTCACCGTCAACGGCAAGAAGGTGATGTCGCCTTCGATGCTCGTGCGCGAAGGCTGGAAGATCGGCCTGCGTGAACGCAGCAAGAACGTGGCCCGCATCACCGCGGCGCTCGAAGCCCTCGAAGGGCGCAGCCTGCCGCAGTGGCTCGAGATCGAAAAGACCGCGAGCGAAGGGCTGGTGAAGCAGATGCCGCAGCGCGAAGACATCACGCTGCCGATCGACGAGCAGCTGATCGTCGAGCTGTATTCGCGCTAACGCGCGGGCTGAAGGCTCCACTCTCTTGAGTAGAGCCGGTCGGATCGGATTCGCGAACAGGTTTTATTCCCGGTAGTTACAACCCCATTCCAGCGCGCGATGTTGCTCGGGACACCGGTCGAACGGGAAGCCGGCACGTAGGAGCACGTCGCAAACGCAAGGAGTCCCACCCCATGAACGAACAACTCATCGGTCGCAACTGGCGGGAGCTGATCCGCCCCCGACGCCTCGAACTCGACGAAGGCAGCAGCCACGGCGCCTACGGCAAGTTCACCTGCGAGCCCCTCGAACGCGGCTTCGGCGTGACGCTCGGCAATTCGCTGCGCCGCGTACTGCTTTCGTCGCTGCAGGGTGCCGCCATCACGAGCGTGCGCATCAACGGCGTGCTGCACGAGTTCTCGACCATGCAGGGTGTCCACGAAGACGTCGCAGACGTGATCCTGAACCTGAAGGAAGTCCGCCTGCGCATGCACGCCGAGGGCCCGAAGGTCCTGCGCTGCCAGAAGAAGGGCGAGGGGATCGTCACCGCGGGTGATCTCGTGAGCGACGACCAGACGATCGAGGTGATGAACCCCGACCTCAAGCTCTGCACCCTCGGCGGCGAGGGCGAATTCGAACTCGAAGCCACGGTCAACTGGGGCAAGGGCTACGTGCTCGCCGAAAAGCACGGCGACGAAGACCTGCCGATCGGCACCATCCCGATCGACTCGTCGTTCTCGCCGATTCGCCGGGTGAACTACACGGTGACGCCCGCGCGCGTCGGCCGCGACACCAACTTCGACAAGCTCACTCTCGAAGTCTGGACCGACGGCACCGTCGAGCCCGCAGACGCCATCGCGTTCGCGGCGAAGATCGTGAAAGAACACCTCGCCATCTTCATCAACTTCGACGAGCCCGAAGAAACCATCGAACCGGAAATGGACGAGCCGGAACCGCTCAACCCGAACCTCTTCCGCCCGGTCGACGAACTCGAACTCTCGGTCCGCTCCGCCAACTGCCTGCAGAACGCGAACATCCGCTTCATTGGCGAGCTGGTGCAGCGAACCGAAGCCGAGATGCTCAAGACCAAGAACTTCGGCCGTAAGTCGCTGAACGAAATCAAGGAAACCCTGGCCGAGATGAGCCTCAGCCTGGGTATGACGATCGAGAACCTTCCGGCACGGCAGGAACTCGAAAAGATGCGCGAACAGCGCGAAGCCTGATCCGGCAATCAGAGGTTTTAGTCATGAGGCATCGCAAGAGCGGCACCACGCTCGGGCGTACGAGTTCGCACCGCAAGGCCATGTTCCGCAACATGGTCACGTCGCTGCTCGAACACGAACAGATCCAGACCACCGACGCCAAGGCGAAGGAAGTGCGGCGCTGGGCCGAGAAGATGATCACCCTCGGCAAGCGTGGCGATCTGCACGCGCGCCGCACGGCGCTCAAGACGGTCCGCAGCAAGGAGATCACCGCGAAGCTCTTCGACGAGCTGGCGGATCGCTACCGCGATCGTCCGGGTGGCTACACGCGCATCATCAAGCTCGGCAATCGCACGGGCGATGCGGCACCCCTTTCGCTGATCGAACTGGTGGACCGCCCCGAATCGTGATGCGGGTTGGCCGCAGGCCGGAGAGTGCAACCTGAGCGACCTGGCATCACCCTCTGAGGCGCCTTCGCCTGGGACCGAACCGGCCGGGGGAGCCCCGGTCTGGTTGCGCGCGCTCATCGTGATCGCCGTCATCGTGGTCGGGCTGGTCGTGCTTTCCCTGAGCGAAGACGTGGATCAGCCCGTCGCGCGCGGCGTGGTCGCACCCGCGTTCTCGCTCCCCCTGCTCGAAGGGGGCGCACTCATGACCCTCGAGGACTACCGCGGGCAGGTCGTCATGCTCAACTTCTGGGCGACCTGGTGTAAGCCCTGCGAAGACGAAATGCCCGCGATGGACCGCCTGTATCGCGCGCTGTCGCCCGAGGGCTTCGAGATGCTGGCCGTGTCGGTGGACGAGGAAACCGAGCTCGTGGAGGCCTTCCGGCAGCGTCTGGGGGTGAGCTTCCCGATCCTGCTCGACCCCGCCCAGAACGCCGCACGCGCCTATCAGACCACCGGCTTCCCCGAATCGCTCCTGATCGACCAGGAGGGAATGATCGTCGAGCGCTACATCGGGCCGCGCGACTGGGACCACGCGACCTACGCCGAACGCATCCGTCGACTCCTGCGCGACGGCTGATTCAGCCGCCGGAGCTGCTTCGGAGAGGGGTATCGGGTAATCTCCCACACTTCGCGGGACCACCGTGGGGGGTGGGGGGAAAGCGGCAATGGTGGCAACGGCGGCGACGTTCGCGGTAGCGGCAACGTGCGGCAGCTGGCTCGTGCGAGGAAGCGGTGAGAGCCGTGGAAAGCAGCGAAACAGCTGGGAAGAACCCGTCTTGCGGGGCGTCTCATGAAGGCCGTCTGGCTGTTTCCGGCGTTGTTCGCGGCGGTGGCTGGGCTCGCCGCGATCGATTCCAAGTCGGGCCTGCCTCGCTGGTTCGAACTGCGAGACGAACTCGACGCGTCCCACGCCAAGATCGCGCGTCTGCGCGACGAAGTGACAGACCTCGAGCAGAAGGTCGCGGCCCTCGAGCACGAGCCCGCCGCGATCGAACAGGCGATTCGAGAAGTGCTCGAGCTTGCCCGCCCCGGCGAAGTCGTCGTGCGATTCGAAACGCCCGAAACCGACTCCTCCCTCCCAATGAACTGATCCACCGCGAGCGCGCGTGGAACCCATCCGAACGATTTCCGCGACGCCCGTCGCGACAACTCCGACAACGAAGCGATGCGCGAACAACTCCTCGAACGACTGACGACCGCCCTCGGTGAACTGCTGCAAGAAGCGGGCGACACCGATGCGGTGCCGACTCCGGTACTCGAAATTCCGCGACAGGCCGACCACGGCGACTTCGCGACGAACGTCGCGATGACGCTGGCCAAGCGCCTGCGCCGCAAGCCGCGCGATATCGCCGAAGCGCTGGTCGATCGCCTGGGAGACGCGGGCGGGCTGCTCAAGAGCAGCGACATCGCGGGCCCCGGCTTCATCAACTTCCGCCTCGCCGAAAACGCCTGGCAGAACCTGCTCTGCGACATCGCCGAAGCCGCCGATGGCTACGGCCGCTCCGAAGGCGGTGTGGGCAGCAAGGTGCAGGTCGAGTTCGTTTCGGCGAACCCGACGGGGCCCCTCAGCACCGGACACGGTAGACAGGCCGTGTTGGGCGACGCGATCTGTCGCCTGCTCGAAGCGACCGGGCACGAAGTCACGCGCGAGTACTACTTCAACAACGGCGGCCGCCAGATGCGCGTGCTCGGGCAGAGCGTGAAGGCGCGCTATCTCGAACAGCTCGGCAGGGCGTCGGCACCGAGTGACGCCGCCCTCGCGGACCCCGAAAACGCCTGGGAAGAAACGCGCGACGGGCTCCCCGTGGCTTTCCCGAGTGACGGCTATCAGGGGGACTACATCGCCGACATCGCGGCAGCCCTGGTCGACGAATTCGCTGAAGCCCTCGTCGACGAAGACCCGAGCGATCGTTTCCGCGAGCGCGCGCAGGCCGCCATCTTCGAAGACATCCGCGGCACCCTCGATCGCATCGGTATCGCGTTCGACGTCTACTACAACGAGCAGTCCCTCTACGACGAGGGCAAGCTCGAGGCGGCGATCGAAGACCTGCGTGCCAAGGATCTCATCTTCGACGCGGACGGTGCAGTGTGGCTGCGCTCGACGAGCTTCGGCCTCGACCGCGACCGTGTGGTCATCAAGAGCAGCGGTGAACCCACCTACCTGCTGCCAGACATTGCCTACCACCGCGAGAAGTTCCGCCGCGGCTTCGACACCATCGTCGACGTGCAGGGGGCCGATCACATCGAGCAGTTTCCCTTCGTTCGCACGGCGACGGAAGCGCTCGGTTTCGACGGCTCGAAGATCGAACTCGTGATGCACCAGTTCGTCACCGTGACCAGCGGCGGCGAGCAGGTCAAACAGTCGACCCGCAAGGCGACCTTCATCACGATCGACGAGCTGCTCGACCAGATCGGGGCGGACGTGTTCCGCTTCTTCATGGTCGAACGCAAGGCCGACAGTCATCTCGACTTCGACCTCGATCTCGCGCGCGACAAGAACTGGCGCAAGAACCCGACGTACTACGTCCAGTACGCCCACGCGCGTTCTTGCGGCCTGGCCCGCAAGGCCGCAGAAGCGGGTGTCGCGATGCCGGGGCCGCGCGACTTCGACCCATCGCAGCTCGTGCTCGAAGAAGAGATCGCGATCGTGAAGAAGCTCGCCGAGTTTCCCGAGCTGATCGCGCGCGCGGCGGCGTCGCGCGAACCGCACCACATCGCCTACTACCTGCGCGACGTCGCAGGCTTGTGGAACCCGTACCTGCAGGATGGCAAGGCGCATCGCATTCTCTCGGATGACGAAGCGCTCACCCAGGCACGTCTCGGCCTGTCGCTGGCAGTCCGCGTCGTCTTGAAGAACGGACTCGCCCTGTTGGGCATTTCCGCACCGGAGCAGATGTAATGGCCGATGGATCCCGAGCACAGAAACGCGCTTCGAGTCCCAACTGGCTGGCGAGCCTGGTGGGCGCCGTCTTTCTCGTATCCGCGGGCTTCGCCCTCGGCCTGGTCTTCGGGGTCGTGAGCGAAGAACCCGAGCTCGTGATGGGGCATCTCGCCGGACAGAGCGAAGAAGTCCTGTGGTCCGATCAGGAAGCGGGTGAGCCGCCCGACGTCGCGGCGCGCGGACCGATGTTGGACGCTCCCGAAGACGGAGGGGCCGCGCAGTCTGGCGAGGGTGGGGACGCCGACGACGAGATGCCCATCCTCTCGGCCGAAGACATCGCTTCGCCGGCCTATGCCGCACCCGCGACACCCGCAGCTCCGGCCGAGCCGGCGGTAGAGGCGGCACCGGCCGCTGCACCCGGAGCGCCGACGGCTCGCACCACCGCCTCGCGTTCGGGCTACAGCGTTCAGGTGGGAGCTTTCGCGCAGAACGCCGCGGCCGAACAGGTGGCCGGCGACCTGCGCGACAAGGGCTTCCCCGTCTACGTCACACCGTCGGCCGGTTCGGCGGACGGTCGTTGGCGTGTGCGGGTGGGGCCGATGCCGACGCGCGGCGAGGCGGAACAAGTGGCAGGGCGACTCAAGAGCCAGGAGCGGCTGCCGACCTGGGTGTTGAGCGAAGGGGGAGGCTGAGTCGGTCGCACGGCCGGGCGCTTCGCCCGCGCCGCACATCCCCTCATTGCTCTGCGCCGCACCGTCTTGGGTGATGGCGCCCCCGCTCTTTCGCCCCATCGCTCTGAATTGGAACCATGACTTCTCGCTACCTCGTTCTCGGCAAGAACGGCCAACTCGGCCGCTGCCTGACCCGCACGCTCGACGCGCGCGCGGGCTGTGAACTCGTTGCGGCATTGGGACGAGACGAAGTCGATCTCGCCGACGCCGCGAGCCTGGCCCGTCTGCCGGAAGGCGACCTTGGCTCGGCCGACCCCTGGCTCTTGAACGCGGCGGCCTACACGGCGGTCGATCAGTGCGAGAGTGACGTCGACGTGTGTCACGCCGTCAATGGCGATGCCCCGGGTGCGCTGGCCGACTGGTGTCGCGAGCGCAACGTGGGCTTCGTTCACGTTTCGACCGACTACGTCTTCGCTGGTGACGCGGAAACGCCGTACCGCGAAGACGATCCGACCGCACCGCGCACCGAATACGGTCGCAGCAAGCTGGCTGGTGAAGTTGCAGTCCTCGAACGAACCCCCGCGGCGTGGATCGTGCGCACGAGCTGGGTCTTCGGGCCGGGGAAGAACTTCGTTGGCGCGATCGTGCGGCAGGGTGTGCTGCGCGAGGCGGGCAAGGCCGAAGGTCCGCTGCGCGTCGTCGCCGACCAGATCGGCTGCCCCACCTATGCTGGAGATCTCGCGGAGGCGATCGTGACACTGACGCAATGCAATCAGGCCGGGGCAGGAGGCTTGTTGCATCTATCCAACAGCGAGGCCTGCACCTGGTGGGATTTCGCGCGCGCGATCCTCGACGCGGCGGGCTATGGACACGTCGAAATCGATCGCGTTTCGACCGATGCGTTTCCGACCCCGGCACCGCGGCCGGCGTATTCGGTACTCGACACAACGAAGGCGCGTGGCCTCGGTATCGAGATGCGGCCCTGGCGCGAAGCCCTCGAGGACTATCTCGCGGGAGACGACTTCAGCGCTCTTCACCAGAGCCTGCGTGACGAAGTAGCGGTTGCGGGATGAAGAGCTTTCCCCAGGAACGCATTCGCAACTTCTGCATCGTGGCGCACATCGACCACGGCAAGAGCACCCTCGCCGATCGTCTGATGGACGAAACCGGTGCCGTGACCGAGCGCGAGAAGCAGGAACAGCTGCTCGACAGCATGGACATCGAGCGAGAGCGGGGCATCACGATCAAGGCCCAGACCGTGCGCATGGTGTATCGCGCACAGGACGGCGAGGAGTATCTCCTCAACCTGATCGACACCCCCGGCCACGTCGACTTTTCCTACGAAGTGTCGCGTTCGCTCTCGGCCTGCGAGGGGGCGGTGCTCGTGGTCGATGCCGCGCAGGGGATCGAAGCCCAGACCCTCGCCAACACCTACCTCGCGATCGACGCCGACCTCGAGATCATCCCGGCGGTGAACAAGATCGATCTTCCCTCGGCCGACCCCGATCGCGTGGCCCAGGAAATCGAAGACATCGTCGGTCTCGACGCGGCGGACGTGATCCCTGTTTCGGCCAAGAGCGGCGTCGGGATGCACGAGTTGCTCGAAGCCATCGTGGAGAAGGTGCCGCCGCCCACGGGCGAAGCGGATGTCCCGACTCGTGCGCTCGTCTTCGATGCCTGGTTCGACACCTACGTCGGTGCAGTGATGCTGGTGCGCGTCATCGAAGGGCGCATCAAGAAGCGCCAGCGCGTCAAGTTCATGATCAAGGGCAGCGAGCGTGAGACCACCAACCTCTCCGTCTACACCCCGCATCAGGTCGAGGTGAAGGAACTCGGCCCCGGCGAAGTGGGGGCAGTGGTCGCCGGCGTAAAGACCCTTTCCGACGTATTGATCGGCGACACGATCACGACCATGGACAACCCGGCGAGCGAACCGCTGCCGGGCTTCCAGGAAGTGAAGCCGATGGTTTTCGCGGGGCTCTACCCCGTGGATGCCGAAGACTACGAAGACCTCAAGGCGTCCCTCGAGAAGCTCAAGATCAACGATTCGTCTTTCGACTACGAACCCGAAACCTCGATGGCGCTCGGCTTCGGTTTTCGTTGCGGCTTCCTCGGCTTCCTGCACGCCGAGATCATCCAGGAGCGTCTCGAGCGCGAGTTCGAGCTGAACCTGATCACGACGGCGCCGACCGTGCGCTACCGCGTGGTGCCGAAGAAGGGCGAGGCGTTCGAAATCGAAAGCCCGGCGGCGCTACCCGAAGCGACGGACATCCAGGCGATCGAAGAGCCGGTGGTCCTCGCCACGATCCACGTTCCGTCCGAACACCTCGGACAGGTGCTGACGCTCTGCCAGGAACGTCGCGGCGTGCAGAAGGACATGGCCGTGCACGGCAGCCGCGTGCAGGTGCGCTACCTGCTGCCGCTGAACGAAATCGTCACCGACTTCCACGACAAGCTGAAGAGCGCGACGCGCGGCTACGGTTCTTTCGATTACGAACTCCAGGGCTACCAGGAAGCGAGCCTCGTGAAGCTCGACATCATGGTGAACGGCGACCCGGTGGACGCGTTGTCGCTGATCGTGCATCGCGACCACGCACAGTCGAAGGGCGCCGAACTCACCCGCAAACTCAAGGAATTCATCCCACGTCAGCAGTTTGCGGTCGCAATCCAGGCGGCGATCGGATCGAAGATCATCGCGCGCACCACCGTCCGGGCCCTGCGTAAGAACGTCACGGCGAAGTGCTACGGTGGCGACATCACGCGTAAGCGCAAGCTCCTCGAAAAGCAGAAGGCAGGCAAGAAGCGCATGAAGATGGTGGGCTCGGTCGAGATCCCCCAGGAAGCCTTCCTCGCGGCCCTCAAGTTGGGAGATTCATGAGCTGGAGGAAGGAAACGACCGACGCGGTCGACGGAGAGGTGTCGCTCGATCCCGAAGGTGAAGATGCCCAGGGCGAAGGGATCGGCGAGTTTCTGGTGACCCTCGCGGTGGCGTTCGCCATCGCGTTTGCGATCCGTGGCTTCGTGATCGAGCCGTTTCGCATCCCCTCCGGTTCGATGTTCCCGACCCTGCTGATCGGCGACCATCTCTTCGTCAACAAGTTCGTGTACGGCCCGCGGATCCCCTTCACCGACATCCGGCTCCCGGGGTTGCGCGAGCCCGAGCGCGGGGACGTCGTCGTGTTCGAAGTCGGACGCCTCACCGACGCGCCGCCTGGCCGTGACATCGTGCCGATCGACCGGCGCCCGGACGCACGTCGCGAGGACTTCGTGAAGCGCATCGTCGGACTTCCCGGTGACCTGATCGAAGTGCGCGACGAGCAGCTCTTCGTGAACCACGAACCCGTTTCCGCCGTCCCGCTGGATCGCACCTTCATCGACCCGCAGAACACCGAACTCGACGTCTACGAGGAAACACTCGGTGAGTGTATGCACGGCGTCGTCGACGACCCCGGCAAGGCCACGACCGGCCGCACCCCCTTCGTGGTGGAAGAGGGCCGCTACTTCATGATGGGCGACAACCGCGACAACAGTAACGACAGTCGCGTTTGGGGCACGGTTCGCATCGAAGAGTTCAAGGGGCCCGCCTTCATCATCTACTGGTCCTGGAACAGCAAGGGCAACTTCTTCCATCTGCTGAACCCCATCAACTGGTTTACCGTTGAAAAGCGCTGGGATCGGGTGTTCGACCTGATCCGATGCGGGGCGGTAGACCGAGTGACACGGGCGGGCGGCTAGCCGGGGTGTTCGAGGAGGGACGATGAGAGTGCTCTTCGGGTAGCGCGGTCGTCGTGCCCTCCTGATCCACGGCACGGTGGAAGGGACGCGATTCCATCATATACATGCGCGAGGCCTACTGAGCGCAAGCGGCCACTCGCACGACCACCGGCCACGCACGTTCCGTAGTAACCCGCGTCACCTTCGTCCCGTATGGGGTCTCAGCCGATTCCGGTGATGGAGGCCCCATTCGTGAGTTTCTTCCTCGTCGCGCTGATTGCGGCCGCGCTCGCCCTGGCGTTCGCCAACGGCGCCAACGACAACTTCAAAACGACACGCCCAAGGTGCTTGCGCTCCTCGTCGCCGCCGGCTGGTCAGGACTCGACCCGCGGCTTTCACTCACAGGCGTGGCCCTCGCGATGGCGATCGGGGGCTATCTGCACTCGCGTTGCGTTGCCGAGACCCTTTCCAACGGCATTACCGAGATCAGTACAGGGCAGGGACTGCTCGCCAACGGGATTTCGAGTGGGCTCGTGATCGGTGCTTCGCTGCTCGGCTCACCGGTTTCGACGACCCACGTGTCGACGGGCGCGCTCTTCGGTATCGGGGTCTGGAACGATCGAACGGATTGGCGAACGATCGGCACGATCGTGGCTGCCTGGGTGGGGACGCTGCCCCTGGCCGCCGTCCTTGCGGCGGCTGTTGCGTCTGCGATGTCCGATTCGATTGGGGTGTAGCCACGCGTGTCGCGCCCTCACAGCCGTGAAAGCCGGTTCGAGGCGAGACCTGCTGTCTCGAACCGGCGTTTCATGTGTGGAATCCAGAGGTTCCGTCGATCTCACAATTGACCCCTGCGCCCGACACGATATGCTGCCGCGCGAAATCGAACCCACCTTTTAACTTCGTCCTGTGAGTCGAAGAAAGGTCTGGTCAGTATGGCGAGCCAGCACCCCTCACAACCTGGCAACAGGGTCACGACCGGCGGCGCGCGCGACGAGCGCGCGAAAGGCGCCGTAAACGGCGGAAACGCCGAGGAAGTCGTCGTCCTCGACGACACCGCGATCCAGCGCTCGCTCACGCGCATCGCGCACGAAGTCGTCGAACGCCACGACGACCTTTCCCGCCTCTATCTCGTCGCCATTCCCAACGGCGGCGTGCCCCTCGGTCGCATCCTGCAGAGCAAACTCGCAGCGATCGGCGACGCCGAGGTGCCGCTCGGCATCCTCGACACGACCCTCTACCGCGACGATCTCTCGCGCGGCGGCGTGCGCCCACCCCTGCGCCGGACCGAAATGCCGTCGTCCGTCGACGAGCGCATCGTCTTGATCGTCGAAGACGTGGTGAGCACCGGCCGCACGATCCGCGCCGCGATGGACGCGATGATCGACTTCGGTCGCCCGACCAGCGTGCAGGTCGTGGCTCTCGTCGACCGCGGCCATCGCGAGCTGCCGATCAAGATCGACTACGTAGGCAAGAACATTCCGACGCAGGTCGGCGACAAAGTGAAGTTCCGCAGCAAGGGCACGACGCCGTCGGGTGAGCTCGAAGCCCCCTTCGAAGTCGTAGTGACCGGCGGCGGGGCGCCGCGCGCGTCGCGCTCGGGTGAACGGGGGGAGGGCGGACGATGATCGGCCAAGATCTCATCGGGATTCAGGATCTCACGCGCGAACAGATCGAGACCATTCTCGAAACCGCGCAAGGCATGGCCGAGGTCGCGGGACGCGAGATCAAGAAGGTCCCGACGCTTCGCGGTCGCACGATCATCAATCTCTTCTTCGAACCTTCGACGCGCACGCGGTCGAGCTTCGAGATCGCGGGCAAGCGGCTTTCGGCCGACGTGATCAACTTTTCGCCCTCGAGTTCGAGCCTCAACAAGTCCGAAAGCATCCTCGACACGGCCAAGACCCTCGACGCGATGGACCCCGACTGCGTGGTCGTCCGCCACAAGGTGGCCGGCGTGCCGCAGCGCATCGCCGAAGTGCTCGATGCGCCGGTCATCAACGCCGGCGACGGCGCCCACGAGCATCCCACCCAGGCGTTGCTCGACATGCTCACCGTGTACCAGAAAAAAGGCCGGCTCGACGGTCTCACCGTGGTCATCGTGGGCGACATCGCACATTCGCGGGTGGCGCGTTCGAACATCTACGGCTTCTCGAAGATGGGCGCCGAAGTGCGCGTCGCAGGCCCGCCGCCGATGCTGCCGACCCGCGTCGAGGACTTCGGTGTGAAGGCCTACTCGAACCTGCGCGAAGCCCTCGACGGGGCCGACGTGATCATGGCCCTGCGCATCCAGAACGAGCGGCTCAAGGGCGCCCACTTCCCGAGCATTCGCGAATACTCGGCGACCTTCGGCCTCGACCGCGCCAAGCTGCGCTTCGCAGCGGACGACGCGATCGTGATGCACCCGGGCCCGGTGAACCGCGGCGTCGAGCTTTCGCACGAACTCACCGACCACCGCCCGAGTGTGATCCTCGACCAGGTGCGCAACGGCGTCGCCCTGCGCATGGCGCTGCTCTACCTGATCACCGGACGCGTTCCGAAGGAGAGCGCGCCCCAGTGAGCGCGACCGCGACCTCTCTGACCCCCAACCCGCACGCCCATCCCGGAGACCTCCCTTGAAACGCACGCTGATTCGCGGCGGTCGCATTCTCGACCCCGCGACCCGAACCGACACGACGGCGGATCTCTTGATCGAAGACGGCAAGATCAAGGGGATGGGCGTCGATCTCGACGCCGACCGCGCCGAAGTCATCGACGCCAGCGGCTGCTGGGTCGCCCCCGGCTTCGTCGACATGCACACCCACCTGCGCGAACCCGGCCAGGAATACAAAGAAGACATCCAGTCGGGCGGACGCGCGGCGGCGGCCGGTGGCTTCACCTCGGTGGCCTGCATGGCGAACACCGACCCGGTGAACGACGACCCCTCGGTCACCAAGTTCATCATCGACCAGGCTCGCAAGAATTCGCCCGTGCGCGTCCACCCCGTCGCGGCGGCGACGATTGGGCTGGCGGGCGAGGTCATGACGGAAATGTCGGCCCTGCGCGAAGCGGGTGCGGTGGCGTTTTCGGACGACGGACGCGGCACCGAGGACGCCAACGTCATGCGCAACGTCCTCGAATACTCGAAGATGGTCGATGCCATCGTCATGGTACACGCCGAAGACGAATGCCTGCGCAACGACGGCGTGGTGAACGAAGGCTTCGTCTCGACCCGGCTCGGGCTGCCCGCCAACCCGAGTGCGGCCGAAGAGATCCGGGTCGCGCGCGACATCGCGCTCACGCGGATGACCGGTGCCCGCCTCCACATCGCCCATGTGAGCACGAAGCGCGCGGTCGACTACATCCGCGAAGCCCGCGACGAGGGCATGCAGGTGACGGGCGAAGTCTCTCCCCATCACCTGACGCTCACCGACAAGGAAACCCTCGGCTTCGACACCAGCACCAAGATGGCGCCGCCCCTTCGCTCGGCCGAAGACGTCGAAGCCTGCCGCAAGGGGCTGGTCGACGGCGTGCTCCAGGCGATCGCGACGGACCACGCGCCTCACGCCGTCTACGAGAAGGACGTCGAATTCATTGCTGCCCCCTGCGGCATCCTGGGGTTCGAAACCGCGTACCCCGTGGTGATGGACCTCGTGCGCGACGACGAGCTTTCGCCCCTCGACCTGATGGATCGCATGTCGCTCGGCGCGGCGCGGCTCATCGGTGTGGAGGGCGGAAGCCTCGAACCCGGTGTGGTCGCCGACGTGGTCGTGCTCGATCCCGAGGCGATCTGGAAATACGACCCCGCACAGGGCTATTCAAAGAGCCGCAACTCACCCTGGGCCGGCCGCGAAATGGTCGGACAGGTGGTCTACACCCTGGTCGAAGGCGATGTCGTCTTCGACCGCGAACGAGGTGTCCTCGAACGATGACCCCCCAGAACGCTCTCCCCCAGCCCACCCGCGCCCCTGGCCCCGCGCCCACCCCCGCCCGCCTGGTTCTCGCGGACGGGACGATCTACCGCGGCCAGGCCTTCGGCGCCCAGACGTGCAAGCACGGCGAAGTCGTCTTCAACACCAGCATGACGGGCTACCAGGAAATCGTGACCGATCCCTCGTACGCGGGGCAGATCGTGGCGATGACCTACACGCAGATCGGCAACGTCGGCGTGAACAGCGAAGACACCGAATCGCGCGACCGCTTCCTTTCGGGTTTCGTCATCAAGGAATTGTCGGCGGCGCCGAGCAACTACCGCTCCGAGGGGACGCTCAGCGAGCATCTCGCCGAAGCGGGTGTGCCGGGCATCCAGGGCATCGACACCCGCGCGCTCGTGCGGCGCATCCGCGACAAGGGCGCGCAGGTGGGCGTGCTCTCGACCGACCCCGCCCAGCAGGACGAGGCTGCGCTCCTCGAACTCGCGCGCAAGGCGCCGGGCCTCGATGGTCGCGACCTCGTCGCCGAAGTGACCTGCGACGAACCCTATAGCTGGGACCAGGGCCGCTGGTCGGGAATCGAAGGTCAGCTGCCGCGCAAAGCCCGCCCCGACGAGGCGCTCAAACTCGTCGCCTACGACTTCGGCGTGAAGCGCAACATCCTCCGCTTGCTGGTGGATCACGGTTTCGACGTCACGGTCGTTCCGGCGACGACACCTGCGGAAGAAGCGCTGGCGATGAAGCCCGACGCGATCTTCTTTTCGAACGGCCCCGGCGACCCGGCCGCCGTCGAGGGGGTGCAGGACAACGTGCGCAGGCTCGTGCGCGAAAAGCCCACCTTCGGCATCTGCCTCGGGCACCAGATCCTCGGTCTCGCCCTGGGCGGACAGACCCGCAAGCTCAAGTTCGGTCACCACGGCGGCAACCAACCGGGGCAGGACCTCGCGACGAAGAAGGTCGCGATCTGCGCCGAAAACCATGGCTACGCGGTCGAAGCCGACTCCCTGCGCGCCGCGGGGGAGCCCGTCGAAATCACCCACATCAATCTCAACGACGACACGGTCGAAGGGCTCGCCCACCGCGAGCTGCCGTTGTTTTCGGTGCAGTACCACCCGGAGGCGTCACCCGGGCCCCACGACGCCGGCTATCTCTTCGGGCGCTTTCGCAACATGGTCGAGCGCGTGATCGCAGGCGAAAGCGTTTCCGGCGCCGAGGTCTGCGGGCTGTAGTCCGAACGTCCAATCGTCGTCGATCCATCTTTGACTCCATCGATACCAGCGAGTGAAAACGGTGCGGTGTCCGCCGCACGCGAGGATCCAGAGCCAGTGCCCAAGAGAACGGATATCGAAACCATCATGGTGATCGGCAGCGGGCCGATCGTGATCGGACAGGCGTGTGAGTTCGACTACTCGGGCACGCAGGCGTGCAAGGCGCTGCGCGAAGAGGGCTACCGGGTCGTTCTGCTCAACAGCAACCCGGCGACGATCATGACCGACCCCGAAACGGCCGAACGCACCTACGTCGAGCCGATGACGGTCGAAGCGGTCGACAAGATCTTCGAGATCGAAAAGCCCGACGTCCTGCTGCCCACGATCGGTGGTCAGACCGCGCTCAACCTGGCGATCGCCCTCGACGAAGCGGGCGTGCTCGAAAAGCACGGTGTCGAATTGATCGGCGCCCAACTCGACGCGATCCACAAGGCCGAAGACCGCGAGCTGTTTCGCCAGGCCATGGAGAACATCTCGCTCGAGGTTCCGGCGTCGGGTGTGGCGAAGTCGGTGGAAGAGGCGAGGGAGATCGTCGCCGAAACGGGCATCCCCGCGATCATCCGCCCGAGTTTCACCATGGGTGGCACGGGCGGCAGCGTCTGCATGGAAGACGCCGATTTCGACCGTCAGGTGCAGTGGGCCCTCGACCAGTCGCCCACTCACGAGGCCCTGATCGAACAGAGCGTGCTCGGCTGGAAGGAATACGAACTCGAGATGATGCGCGACCACGCGGACAACGTGGTGGTGATCTGCAGCATCGAGAACTTCGACGCGATGGGTGTCCACACCGGCGACTCGATCACGGTCGCCCCGGCGCAGACGCTGACCGATCGCGAGTACCAGGAAATGCGCGACGCCGCGGCGGCCATCATGCGCGAGATCGGCGTCGACACGGGTGGTTCGAACGTGCAGTTCGGCGTGAACCCCGAAGACGGTTCGTTGATCGTGATCGAGATGAACCCGCGCGTTTCGCGGTCTTCCGCGCTGGCATCGAAGGCCACGGGCTTTCCGATCGCGAAGATCGCCGCGAAGCTGGCCGTCGGTTTCACCCTCGACGAGATCCGCAACGACATCACGCGCGAAACGCCGGCGTCCTTCGAGCCCACGATCGACTACGTGGTCACGAAGGTGCCGCGCTTCACCTTCGAAAAGTTCCCCCACGCCGACAGCACGCTCACCACGCAGATGAAGAGCGTGGGTGAGGTGATGGCGATCGGGCGCACCTTCAAGGAAAGCGTGCAGAAGGCGCTTCGCTCCCTCGAAGTCGGCCATGCCGGCTTCGAACCGCCCGAGCTTCCCGACGGCCCCGAAGGCGAAGAAATGCTGTGGGATTCGGTCGACGTCCCGCGCCCCGGCCGCATGTGGGCGATCATGGAAGCGATCCGCCGCGGCGCCACGGTCGAAGAACTCTATCGCCGCACCTGGATCGACCGGTGGTTCCTGCGTCAGCTCGACGAGATCAGCCAGATGGAGTCGAGCCTTTCGATGGCGGCTCCGGCCGATCGCGCGGCCTGGCTGCGACTCGCCAAGCAGATGGGCTTTTCGGATCAGCGGCTTGCGCAGCTCTGGAACGTCGACCAGGAGAGCGTGCGCAAGCTTCGCCACGAAAACGGCATCGTTCCCGTCTACAAGCGGGTCGACACCTGTGGCGCCGAGTTCGTAGCCCACACGCCGTACCTCTATTCCACCTACGAAGACGAGTGCGAAGCCGACGTCACCGACCGCAAGAAGGTGATGATCCTCGGCGGTGGCCCCAACCGCATCGGCCAGGGGATCGAGTTCGACTACTGCTGCGTGCACGCGGTGTTCGCGCTGCAGGAAGCGGGCTTCGAAACCATCATGGTCAACTGCAACCCGGAAACGGTTTCGACCGACTACGACACCGCCGACCGACTCTACTTCGAGCCCCTGACCCTCGAAGACGTGCTCGCGATCGTAGACAAGGAAAAGCCCTTCGGCGTGATCGTGCAGTTCGGCGGGCAAACCCCGCTCAAGCTCGCGGTGGCCCTCGAAAAGGCCGGGGTGCCAATCCTCGGGACCACCCCGGACGCGATCGATCGCGCCGAAGACCGCGAACGCTTCGACGACCTGCTCGAAAAGCTCCAGCTGAAGCGACCGGCGGGTGCCGTGGCCCGAAGCGCTGAAGAGGCGGAGCGCGTCGCGGAGAGCATCGGCTATCCGGTACTGGTACGGCCTTCGTACGTGCTCGGTGGCCGCGCGATGCAGATCGTGCAGGACGTCGAGGCCCTGCGGAACTACATGCGCTTCGCCGTGAAGGCGTCGCCCGAGCATCCCGTGCTGATCGATCGCTTCCTCGCCGACGCGGTCGAAGTCGACGTCGACGCGATCTGCGACGGAAACACCGTCGTGATCGGCGCCATCATGGAGCACATCGAAGAAGCGGGTGTGCATTCGGGTGATAGCGCCTGTTCGCTGCCGCCGTACTCCCTCGAAGGCCCGATCCTCGAAGAGGTGCTGACCGCCACGCGCAAGCTCGCCCTCGAACTCGGCGTGCGCGGGCTGATGAACGTGCAGTATGCGATCAAGGGCGACGAACTCTTCGTGATCGAAGTGAACCCGCGCGCATCGCGCACCGTGCCCTTCGTTTCGAAGGCCATCGGACGACCGCTCGCGAAGCTCGCGGCTCGCGTGATGATCGGCGAAAGCCTCGAAGAGCTCGACTTCACCACCGAAATCGTCCCGAAGTACTTCTCGGTGAAGGAAGCCGTGCTGCCCTTCGTGAAGTTCCCGGGTGTCGATACGCTGCTCAGTCCCGAAATGAAGAGCACCGGCGAAGTGATGGGGATCGATTCCGAGTTCGGGCGCGCCTATGCGAAGGCGCAGATCCAGGCGGGCAATCGCCTGCCGGAAGGCGGCCGCGTGCTGGTGTCGATGCGCAGCGAAGAGCACGCCGGGATCGTGAACCCCGTGAAGGAGTTGATCGACTGCGGGTTCGAAGTCATTGCGACCCGCGGCACGGCGGCGACCCTCGAAGCGGCGGGGCTATCGGTGACGAGCGTCAACAAGGTGCATGAAGGCTCTCCTCACTGCGTCGACGAGATCGAGGGCGGTCGCATCCAACTCGTGCTCAACACGGTGGCCCCCGACCCGCAGGCGATCGAGGATTCGGCTTCGATTCGCAAGGCGGCGCTGAAGGGCGGCGTTCCCTATTGCACCACGCTCGCGGCGGCTCGCGCGAGTGCGTCGGCCATCCGCGCACTGTCGGAACACACGGTCGGCGTGCGCTCCCTGCAGGAGATCCACGCGGGTCTCGCCGCAGGCGAGTAGAGCAGGGCGGCGACGTGGAGCGAGCGGCCTCGCCGGAAACGCGAAAGTCGCTCTCCGCGCGCGGGAGTGCGTTTCGCGCTGCGACGGTGCGTTTGCTCGATGCCTTGCGCGTGGCTGCCCGGCAGGCGGATGACGCGGCCGGCCCCATCGAAGACGTCGTGCAGGCCAGTGCGGTGTTCGAGGGGATCGCGATCCCACCCGACTCGAAGAAGGCGGCTGGCGACGTCGCGGCGCGTCTCGCGAAAGCGTCGGGCAAGCAGCGGCCTCGGGTCGTCCGCGAACTCGGGGTGGGCGTTTCTGGTTGGTTGCAGGACGATTTCGCTGCGGAACTCCTGCGCAGACCGCTTTCCGCGCTGTCCGGTGTCGGGGACAAGCGCGCACAGACCTTCGCAGAGCGCGGGCTGCGCTGTATCGAAGACCTCCTGTTCCACCTACCCAGCGGCTACGACGATCGCCGCGCCCTTTCGCGGGTGGGCGACCTCGAGGTCGGCCGACGTGCCACCTTCATCGGCACGATTCGCAGCGTCGATCGCCGGACATTGCGGGTCAAAGGACGCAGCCGTCGCATACTCGAAGCGGTGGTCGGTGACGACACGGGCAGCGTGAATCTCAAGTGGTTCCGCGCCCTGTCGTCTCTCGACAACGGACTGGAGCGCGGGGGCACCTATCTCGTCACCGGCGATGTGAAGCGGTACCGGTTCTCCCTCGAGATCGTGCATCCTGAACTCACGCGCCTGCATGGCGAAGAAGAGAGCGCCGAGGGAGTCGACGCTGCGGCCGCGTCCGAAGCCGACGTCCTTCGCAGCGTCGAACCCGTCTACCCCACCCTCGAAGGCGTGCCCCCGCGCACCCTGCGCAAGCTCATCCGCAGCGCGCTGCTCGATTATTCGGATCTCGTCCAGGGGCACCTGCCGCGCGAGGTCGTCGTCGGACGTGGCCTTCCCGAAGTTGGCCCCGCCTTGCGCCTCGTCCATGCACCGGACCTGCACGCAGAGCTCGCCGACTACGAGGCCTTTCGCTCGCCCGCACACGCGCGGCTCGTTCTCGAAGAGTTGTACCTGCTGCAACTCGGCCTGGTGCTGCGCCGCGCGGCACGCGGGCGCACGCGTGGTGTCGCGATCGATGTCGCGGGCGAGCGGGTGCGGGCGGCACCGGAATCGTTGCCCTTCCGGCTCACCGAAGCCCAGCTTCGGGTGTGGCGGGAAATTTCGCGCGATCTTTCGCGTCGCCACCCGATGAACCGCCTGCTGCAGGGTGATGTCGGCAGCGGCAAGACGGCGATCGCGTTGCTCGCAGCAGTCGCGGTGGCGGCCAGTGGTCGGCAGGCCGCCCTGATGGCCCCGACCGAACTGCTCGCCGAACAGCACGCGCGCAGTCTCGAGCGGCTGATCGCCGAGGCGCCGCGGGTGCTCGGCTTGCGCATCGGTCTCTTGACGTCGTCCCTCCCGCGCAAGGTCGCGGACGAGCGTCTCGCGACACTTGCAGCCGGCGGGCTCGACCTCGTGGTCGGAACCCACGCCCTGATCCAGGAAAGGGTGGTGTTCCGCGATCTGGCTCTCGCGATCGTGGACGAACAACACCGCTTCGGGGTGCTGCAACGCGCGGCGCTTTCGGCCGGTCGAAGCGATGGTGCAGCGCCCCATGTGCTCGTCATGACCGCAACCCCCATCCCGAGAACCCTCGCCCTCACCGGCTACGGCGATCTCGACCTCTCGGTGATCGACGAACTCCCCCCCGGCCGAACGCCGACCCGCACGCAACTGATGCAGCAAGGCGACGGCGCGCGCATCATGGACGCGATTCGCGAAACCACCGGGCGCGGCGAGCAGGTTTATGTCGTCTATCCCCTCGTCGAGGAGAGTGAGAAACTCGACCTGCGGTCTGCGATGGACTCGGCCGAGCGCATCGCGCGGGCGTTCCCCGAGCTTCGCGTCGAGCTCGTCCACGGCCGCCTCGACGCCGAAACCCGCGGTCGCATCATGGACCGCTTCGGCCGCGGGGACATCGACATCCTGGTGGCCACCACGGTGATCGAAGTTGGCGTCGACGTCGCGAATGCCAGCCTCATGATCGTCGAGCACGCCGAGCGCTTCGGTCTGGCCCAGCTTCATCAACTGCGGGGGCGGGTCGGTCGCGGTTCGGCGGCCGGCACCTGCCTGCTCGTGTCGCGCGGCGGGGGCGGCGATGCGAGAGCGCGCCTCGCTGCCATGCTGCGGACGAACGACGGCTTCGAGATCGCAGACGCCGACCTCGCCATCCGCGGTCCCGGCGAGTTCCTGGGCACGCGCCAGAGCGGTGAACTCGCCGACCTTCGGCTGGCCGACCTGGTGCGAGACGCAGCGCTGCTCGAAGTCGCACGCGAGACCGCCATCGCGACGCTCGACAGCGACCTGGGGCTGCAGAAGCACCCCTCGCTGCTGCGCGCCGTAGAGGGCCGCTGGGGCGAGCGGCTCAAGCTGATCGAAGTCGGGTAGGGGCCGGCGACCATCAGGGTCTGCGGCCGGTGTCCTCGCGCCCCGGCTGACGGGGTTGCTGCCGGGCGTCGAACCTGGGATGATCTGCCGGTAGGCGCTCTGCCGGCTCTCGAAACCCGAGTGGGTTCGGGGTTGGTTTCCGTTGCAAGTCCTTGCTATCGAATCGCTTTTCTCTTTCGATGCCATTGGATGGCACGGGTCGAACGAATGCGGTCGCAGCACCGCGGATCGCCTGCCGTCAATCGAAACAACCGAGTTTTCTGGCCCCTTCGGCCCTCGTCTGGAGTTTCCCCATGTCGCTGCGTCCGCCCGCCTTCGCTCTGGCTGCCCTTGCTCTCGTGAGCCTGTCCGCGTTTCTGGGCTGCGACGGAGACGGCGGGACACGTGACTTGTGTGTAGACGTCTGCGCGCACATAGACGAGGAGTGTGCGGCGGACGGGTACAGCGCGTCGGTGAACTGCGAGGAGCAGTGCCGGGTCGAGCTCGAGTCTCGAGCGATCGAGAACGGCGAGGACACTTGTCTGGAGTGTTGTGTCAACGTCTCGCTTACCGGGAACCGCTGCGACGATTTCATCAGGGACTGCCTGGAGAATGGGAATGGTGGGAACACGGATGACCTCTGTGTCCTGGGAGATCACATCGATGACATCGATCCTCTTGATGCGGAGGTGGAGGCCTGCCAGCGCAGACTCGGCTTCTCGATCTGCCTCGACAACCAGGCCGAGTGCGCCAGCGAGTGCAGGGACGAGACCGACGGAGAACAGAACAACCCCTTCTCGAATCGCGATATCTCTTTCTGTCCCGCTCTCCCTTGATCCCGGAAGGAACGACCAGGGCGGTTTCACGAGCGGCGAAGCCGGCCGGCGGATTCGAAGCCACGCAGGGGCACGATTGTCACGACCTGCAGAGCCGCCATGAAGGCGAACAGCGCGTGATAGACCGGCAAGCCGTCTCCGCTCACGAGTAGCGCTTCGAGTATGGCCCCCGTGGCCAGTGGCGCGAGTGCGCGAAGGCCGTTGGTCACCACGTTGCAGATCACCAGCGTGCGCGCGGGGGCTTCGGCGGGGGCGAGTTCGAATAGCACCCGCGTGTCCGCCAGGCCGAAGCCGGCGTTCAGCGCGGAGAAGCCGGCGAAGAAGCAGAGCAGTACGGCGTAGTCCGCCGCGCTGCTACCGTCCACAGTGATGAGCGAAGCGAGCAGGAGCGCCATGCCGATCGCCGTCATGCGGAAGATCGGGGTTGGCCCGATGCGGTCGGTGAGTCGGCCCATCGGGACCAGGGCCAGCAGGGCTCCTCCGTAGAGACACAGGGTCGTGACGAGGATCTGCCCGTCATCGATGCCGATTTCGCGGCGCATCATCACGATCACGAAGGGCAGGGTCGACGTGCGGATCGACGCGTTCAACGTGACGCCCGCGAGATAGCGACGCAGGCGCGGGTTGTCGCGAAGCAGCGCGACGGCTTCGCGCATGCGGATCTGGCCTTCGGTGATCTCGCTGCGTTCGGGCATGCGTGCGATCAGCGCCATACGCAGCAACCCGATCCACCAGGCGGCGATGAACAGCGGCGCGAAGTCGCCGGGGTGAGCCCGCAGCCACTGCTGTGCCGACAGGAAGTAGACGATCAGCGCCACGTGCCAGCCGCTTCGAATCAGCGAGAAGAAGTGGCCGATGCGGTCGGGCTCGATGTAGTTGCGGAGCATCGGAAACCACACGGTGTTGCCGAAGTTGAGCCCGGCCGCGATCGCCGCAAAGGCGATGAGCACGACGAGCCGCACCGTCCCTTCGCCCTGCAGCATGATCAGCGGATCCAGGAACAGCAGGGGGAGACCACCGAGCAGCGCCCCCACTTGACCGAGCAGCAGGATCGTGCGTTTCTTGACGCGCGCGATCAGCCGCATCGTGGGGAGTTGCAGAACCTGCAAGCCCGGCAGGAAGGCACCCTGCAGACCGATCTGGAATTCGCTCGCACCGAGGGCCACCAGCAGCAGGGTCGGCAGGTGTTCGGTGTTCACCACCCAGAACGTCATGCCCGCCGGGTGACTCGAGATCGCAAGCCGGCGCCCGCGCGCGCGAGTCGCTTCGTCGAGGGGCGGGGCGGTGTCGACTGTCTGGGGCATCGGGCCAGGGCTTTCCGGTCGGCTGCGAGAAGGTCGGGTGCGAGACCCGAATCCTCGGGCGATTCCCACACACCCGGTCGGGTGCGCCTTCGCTGCGAGAAACCCCGGTAGGTATGGGGAATCGCCTTTCCCGTCAAGCTCCTCGCAGGCGGGCGGCGAGCGGTGACCGTGGCTTCTTTGCAGACTTCGCTGGGGAAGAGTCGCGATCCGGAAAAGCGTCGTCAGGACGGGGTGTTGTCCGGGGAAATCCCGCTGAGCCGGCAGCCGCGAAGTGCGCGGTCTGCACGCGCTGGTTGGCCGAGTGTTCAAGTTGACTGGCGCCCGCGTCGAAGGTCCGGGGCAGGCCGTGCTTGACGGTCGAAGTGCGATCCCGTAAACAGGCGCAATCATGTCGGACGTGGTGCGAACCCAGAGCCTGCTCTTACCGAGCCTTTTACCGCTACTTGCTTCAAGCCAGCGGGAGGAGGTTTCGTTCGCCTGATTCCAAGCGCTCGCTGATGCCGGACCCGAAAGGTCATAACGATCGAATGTGATCGAGTGACCACGGTCCAAAGGGTCCAAAGGGTCCAACAGGACGCAACAGGACGCATCAGCCAGAACCCGAGCGCAGAAACAGCCAAGACGATCACCGCGAGTTTCGACCCCGAAACCCTCTCCCGCCGAATCGGCCGGAGAGGGTTTCGCGTTTTCGGGCCCGGCGGCGCGCAGACGCAGCCGCAGAACTCATGCCCCGAAAGCCCGCTCCGGCAGCTCGACCAGAACCACCCTGCATCCCAGCCGGGATGCAGACCGCAAATACGAACCCGATCGAAGTCGCATCGAAGCATCGAATGCCAGGAGCACACCATGCAACCAAACACCAATGCGCCGTCACCATCGCGAGCCCCGCGGAGCGACCGAAAGGCCGCGGACGTCGTATCCGCTCACCAGCACTACCGACCCTTTCCGCGGCTGGCGCTCCAGGACCGCCAGTGGCCCGACCGCGCGATCGAACGCGCACCGCGTTGGTGCAGTGTCGACCTGCGCGACGGCAACCAGGCGTTGGTCGAACCCATGGGCCGCGTGCGCAAGCTCCGCATGTACGAAGGCCTGGTGCAGATGGGCTTCAAGGAAATCGAAGTGGGGTTCCCCGCCGCGAGCGAGACCGAGTACGACTTCGTGCGGGAAATCATCGAGCAGGATCGCATCCCCGAAGACGTCACGATCCAGGTTCTCACACAGGCCCGCCAGGACCTGATCGATCGAACCATGGAGGCGATCCGGGGTGCACGCCGGGCCATCGTGCACGTCTACAACTCGACCTCGACCCTGCAGCGAAAGGTGGTCTTCCGCCTCGATGAAGACGCGATCATCGACATCGCGGTGCGCGGGGTTCGCCGCGTGAAGGAATTGGCGGCCACCCTCGAGGGCACGGACATCACCCTCGAGTACTCGCCCGAAAGCTACACGGGGACCGAACCCGAGTTCGCGGTGGCGATCTGCGAAGCCGTGCTCGACGAATGGGGCGCGACCGCGGAACGCCCCGTGATCTTGAACCTGCCGTCGACGGTCGAGATGTCGACTCCCAACGTCTACGCGGACCAGATCGAGTTCTTCTGCCGCGGCTTGCGGGAGCGCGAGCGTGCGATCGTGAGTGTGCACCCGCACAACGATCGAGGCTGTGGAGTCGCGGCGGCCGAGCTGGCCTTGATGGCGGGTGCCGAACGTGTCGAAGGTACGCTCTTCGGTAACGGAGAGCGCACGGGCAATGTCTGTGTGGTGACCCTGGCGCTCAACATGATGACCCAGGGCATCGACCCGCGGCTCGACTTCAGCGACATCGAACGCGTAAAGCAACTCGCTGAAGAGAACACGCGCCTGCCCGTACATCCGCGCCATCCCTACGCGGGCGAGTTGGTCTTCACGGCGTTCTCGGGTTCGCACCAGGACGCGATCAACAAGGGGCTCGCGGCGCAGCGCGCTTCGGCGTCCGAGGTCTGGGAGGTTCCCTACCTGCCGATCGATCCCCACGATGTCGGACGCGACTACGAAGCCGTGATTCGCATCAACAGCCAGTCGGGCAAGGGCGGGGTCGCCTACGTGATGGAGAACGATCACGGGTTCGCTTTGCCGCGTTATTTCCAGGTGGAGTTCAGCCGCGCGGTGCAGGCGGTGGCGAACGAGACCGGCGAGGAACTCAGCTCCCGGCAGATTCGCGAGATCTTCGATCGCGAGTTCCTGGAACACAGCGGGGCGGTTTCGATCGCGGACTTTTCGTGGGGGCGATCAGCCGCCGATGCCGACGGGTGTCACGTCGATGCCCAACTTGCGTGTGGCGACGGGCGCTTCGCGGTGTCGGGCGCCGGGGGTGGCCCCGTGCACGCATTCGTCGAGGGGTTGAGCCGCGCCTGCGGTATCGAACTCGAGGTGCGCGACTACAACGAACATGCACTCGGCGGGGGGGCTGACGCGCCGGCGGTGGCCTACGTGGAACTCGCGCGGGTGGGGAGCGCAATGGCCGAGTCGCGCTGTGGCGTGGCGGTCGACGAGAGCATCGTGGCCGCACCGGTGCGCGCGATCGTCGTGGCCTTCAACCGACTGCTCGCGAGTGGCTTGCTCCCGGAGTCGACGATCGCGGATTACTCGGCGGCCGCCAATTCGAGGTAGTGATCACGCAGCACGTTGAAGGCCAGTTTGCGTTCGCCGGTCTCGGAGACCAGCCCCTTCCGGTTCCAGAAGTCCTGCACGCCCTGGTACATGCGCAGGGGGGCGCGGAAGTCCTTGAGGATCCACGGGCTGATGCCGCGCACGGTCTCCTGGTCCGACAACATCGAGAGTTGGCGTTCGTAGACTTCGGCCTGGTAGTCCTCGCTGAACATGCGCATCTCACCGGGTGCGGCGCGCAGGCCGGCTTTGGCACCGGCCCCGAGTTCCGAAATGACGAGCGGTTTGCCGAGCTTCGTTTCGAAGCGGATGCGATCCATGTTGTCGAGCATGACTTGTCGTGCGTACTCGCTGGATAGCGGCGTGACGAGCGCGAGGGCACCCGTGTAGTACCAGCCGAAGTATTGATTCACCGCGGGAACGTCGACGATGGCTTCGAGCCCATCGTCGATGCGAAAGATCCATTCGTCACGCACGAAGCCCAGGGTTGCGGGCAGGTAGTAGTCGAGCAGGAAGGGTTGCAGGACCTCCACGCCCGTGAGCAGGGCGGCCGTGAGCAGGCGGCTCGGGTCGAGCTCGCGCACGTGCGCGGCGAGGTCGGTGAAGAACCCGTCGCGCGCCTCGCTGGCCGGGGTTTCGTTGCCGAGGCTCCACATCACGACCGAAGCGCGGTTGCGGTCGCGTTCGATCAGTTCGCCGAACATGGTCTTGGCGAGCGCGAGTACGTCTTCCCGGGCGAAGTCGACGGCCCAGTAGACGGGTAGTTCGGCCCAGACGAGCAGCCCGAGCCGGTCGGCGATGCGCGCCATCGCGTCGGGGTGGGGATAGTGGGCGAGGCGGACGAAGTTGCAGCCGAGTTCCTTGGCGAGGGTGAGCGTGGCTTCGGCCTGGGCGACGCTGTGGGCGCGACCGCCACCGTCGAGTGATTCGTCGTGGATCGAGATGCCGCGCAGGTAGACGGGCTGGCCGTTCAAGAGAATTTCGCTTCCCCGGGTCGCGATGGTGCGGAAGCCGATCGCGTCTTCGATGCGATGGTTCCCCGTTGAAACCGCGACGCTGTACAGGCGGGGGTTCTTCGGTGACCAACGCTCGGGCGTGACGTCGAAGCGAAATACCGCACGACCGTTGGCGTCGGTTTCGCTTTCGACGTCGACGCCGAGTTCGGGGATCTCGACCGCAACGCGCGCGGGGCGCTGGCTGCCGGCGACTTCGACGAACCCAACGACTTCGTCGCCGGGTTCGCCCTCCAACCGCAACTCCCATCGGCTCACGTGGGTTTCAGGTACGCGAACGAGCAGGACTTCGCGCGTCAGTCCGCCGTAGTTGTGCCAGTCGGTGATCGGCGTCGGGATGTCCTGCGCGTCGCGGCGGTTGTCCACCTTGACGACCAGCACATTCTCCCCGGTGACGAGGCCTTCCGTGACGTCGAAGTTGAACGGCGTGAACCCACCCTCGTGCTTGCCGACGAGTTTGCCGTTCAGGTAGATCGAAGCGTGGTAGTTGGCGGCGCCGAAGTACAAGTAGCTGCGTTCGCCGCCCGCGGGCTCGAAGTCGAAGGTCTGCTTGTACCAGACGACACCCTGATAGAAGTGCAGGCGCGGATCCTGGGTGTTCCAGTCCCCCGGCACCTCGAGCGTCATTCCGTTTTCGAAGCTGAATTCGGCGAGATCAGCGGGGTGTTGCGGTTCGCTCGCCATCGGCACCATGCCGCCGAGTTCGCCTCGGTCGTATGCATCGATCACGGCTTTCCAGGTTCCCGAAAGATCCTGGTGGGGTGCCGAGCGTGGGTCGGGCAGGAGAGGGTCGGGTGCGCGGTCGGCGTTTTCGGCCGCCGAACGTAGATGGTCGACGGTCTCCTTCGCCTGCTCGGGCCAATCGCCAAACCACAAGTAGAGCGTGAGGGCGAGACTGGCCGTGCCGACGACGAACAACACGACACTCAACCCGGCGAACCATCGAAGCATGCGAACCTCCTGGTCTATTCGCGCCGCAAGGGCGCCGCGCAGTGTAGAACCACGCGCCGCTGCCGAAAGGGGCAGAAGACGGTCAGGGCATCAGGTCGAACCAACGCGGAAGGAAGAGCGACAACTCCGGCCACGCAGCGACCGCGAAGAGCGCCCCGATCATGGCCGCGTAACGCGGGAGCAGGGGGCGAATCACTTCGTGCAGCGGTGCGCCCGCCACGCCAGAGCCGATGAAGAGCACCGTACCGACCGGCGGGGTGCATAGGCCGATGCACAGGTTCATCACCATCACGATGCCGAAGTGGACCGGATCGATGCCGAGTTCGATGGCTGCGGGGAGGAGGATCGGCGTGAAGATCAAGACTGCGGGCGTCATGTCCATGAACGTTCCCACCGCGAGAAGCAGCAGATTCATCAGCAGGAGAAGGAGCCAGGGGCTCTCTGCGAAACGGAGCAGCGCTTCTGCGACATCCTGGGGGAGCCGCGCGTAGGCCAGCACCCAGGACAGGGCGATCGATGTGCCGATCAACAACATCACGGTTCCGGTCGCGGCCGCGCTGTCGCGCAGGACCTGCGGCACGTCGCGTAGGTCCAGTTCGCGCTGGGCGAGCCCGACCGCGAAGGCCATGACGACCGCGATCCCCGACGCCTCGGTTGCCGTGAATGCACCGCCCACGATGCCACCGATGACGACGACGGGAATCGTGAGGCCGGGCAACGCATCGCGCAACGCTGGCCATAGTGGCGGGTGCGCGACGGCGTCCAGGGCGGCGTGTAGATCCCGGCCAAGCCACGCACTCGTGACCATCAAAGAGAGACCCAGCAGCAAGCCGGGCAGGTAGCCCGCAACGAAGAGCGCCGCGATCGATACCCCTCCGCTCGCGAGGGAATAGACGATCAAGATGTTGCTCGGTGGGATCACCAGCCCCGTGGTCGCGGCCGTGATGTTGATCGCCGCTCGCGTCCCGGGTTCGTAACCCTCCTCGCGCATGCGCGGGTCCATCACGCCACCTACGCCCGAGGCGGCCGCAATGGCCGAACCCGAGATCGCGCCGAAGAGCATCGAGGCCACGACGTGGACCTGCGCGAGCCCCATCCCCAGGCCTTGTGCCAATGCGATCAGCCGGCGCGCAATGCCGCCGCGATTCATCAGATCTCCGGCGAGGATGAAGAGTGGAATGGCGAGCAGGGTAAACGAGTCGAGGCCCGTTGCGATGCGCTGGGCGACGGTCGTGGTCGTTGCCGCGAAGGGAATCGACATCCACATGGCCAGCGTCGTCGCCAACCCGATCGCAAACGCCACCGGGACGCGGAGCAGGGCGATGAGCGCGAACGCCGCGAGGAGGAACAGGCCTTCAGTCACGTGCGTGCGCCTCCCGCGGTCGTTGCGGAGGGTCGGCTTCGCGGCCGGTTGCGAGGTCGATCAGCACGTAGGCGGTGATCACGAGTCCGGCGACAGGGATGACGAGGTAGACGAGCGCCATGGGAACGCCCAGGGCGGGCGACGTTTGACCGAGCGACGCGGTCAACTCGACCAGCCTTCCGCCACCCAGCGTGAGGACGCCCAGCGCGAAGCCCGAAACGAGGATCGCGCTCGCGATCTCGACGAACCGAACCCAGCGACGATCGAGGTTCGCAGGCAGCAGATCGATCGCGAGGTGCAGGCGCTGCCCGACTCCATAGGCCGCGCCGAGCAGCCCGATCCAGACGAGCAGAAAACGCGCCAGTTCGTCGGTAAAGGAACTCGGCGCATCGAGCAGGTATCGCGACACGACCTGCCATACGACGTTTGCAACGGCGAGGCCCATCAGGCCTGCGAGCAGCGCACCGAGCGTGCGGTCGAGCCAGCCGCGCACCCGCATCACGGTGTGTCCCCCGCGCCGGCCGCCCCGACGCCACGAACGCGGGCGACCCACGCTGCGGTCGCGCTGTCGATTTGCGGCTCGCGCTGGAGCCCCGCCGCTCGCTGCGCGAAGGCCTGCTTGTCGGGGCGGATGATCTCGACGCCGGCAGCGCGCACTGCGTCGAGGGCCCTGGCGGTTGCCTCACGCCAGAGTGTCTTCTGCGTTTGCGCCGAGGCTTTCGCAGCGCCCGCGAGCCATTCGCGTTCGTCCGCGTCGAGCTGCTGCCAGACCGATTCACTCACCAGCAGCACGTCGGGGACGGCCGTGTGCTCGTCGAGACTCAGGAAGCGCGAGACTTCGTAGTGCCTGGATAGGTGAAACGAAGGCGGGTTGTTCTCCGCTCCGTCGACGACCCCCTGCTGCAGCGCGGTATAGAGCTCACCCCAGGCGATCGGTGTTGCGGCGCCCCCCATCGCGCGCACCATCGCGATCGCCGAGGGGCTTTCCTGTACGCGGATCTTCAGTCCCGCGAGGTCGTCTGGATGACGAACCGGGCGCTGCCGCGTGTAGAAGCTGCGGTTCCCCGCGTCGTACCACGCGAGTCCGCGCAACCGCACACGAGACAGGTCGTTCAGTATCTCGCGACCGATCACGCCTTCGAGGGTCTCGAAGCGGTGCGCGTCGTCGCGAAACAGATAGGGAACCCCGAACACACGAAACGAGGGCGCGAAGTTTTCGAGCACCGCAGCCGACACCTTCGTCATGGCGAGACTTCCGATCTGCAGCAGTTCGAGGCATTCGCGTTCGCTGCCGAGTTGCTCGTTCGGATAGACCTCGAGGCGCAGGGCACCACTGGAGCGCCTGGCGAGGTCTTCACGCATCGACGTCATGGCGAGATGAACGGGGTGCTGGCTATCCAGCCCATGCCCCAGTCTCAGCACTCGCACGTCGCCGCCGGAACATCCCAACGGACTCGCGCAAGTCAGAACGAAGAGCGCCGTCAGCGCGGTCTTGAAAGCGAGGGGTAGAGGACGGCGGCGAGGCATCGAGTCGATAGACTCTGCCCGATGGCATCTCCACAGGCAACGGAACCGACCGACGTAGAGCGCGACGAGCTGCAGCGCGACCTCGAAACGCTACGGGGCGAACTGCGCGACGCGATCGAGGGGAGCGAGCAGGACGCGCGCCCGGTCGAACTCGACCAGCCGGCGGTGGGTCGCGTGTCGCGCATCGACGCGATTCAGCAGCAGAAGATGCTGGAGGCCAACCGCAACGCGCAGCGGGCGCGCCTCGCGCAGGTCCATGCGGCCCTCGACCGCTTCGCCGAAGACGAGTACGGCGACTGCGTCGCATGCGGTGAGACGATCGGCTTCGCACGCCTCAAAGCGCGACCCGAAAGTCTCTACTGCATCGCCTGCCAGAGCGCTCGGGAGAAGCGTTGAGGTCGCTGTCCGTCCCGCAGGCTGCTGCTCGACAGCTCGGGGGCCAAGCGGTATCCACCGTGACGAAGTCGAGCGACACTCCCGGGAGCCCGGGGGTGACGCATGCGGCGATGGGGGTGCAGTGACGGCGAGCGATGCGAGTTCCGATCAGTGGCGGAAATGCAGTAGCTGCAAGAAGCCGATCGTGTTCGGTGCGGACTACTACGTCTGCAACGTGTCGACCTGCAATCGCGGAAGCAAGGGCTTCGTCTTCTGCACCGTTTCGTGTTGGGACGCCCACCTGGGCATCGTGCGACATCGCGAGTCGTGGGCCGAGGACGCGCAGGCGCCGACGCGCGAAGCCCATGCGCGGGAACAGGCCGGGAAGGCAAAGCCCGCACCGGCTTCGAAGCCAGCTGCTTCGAGTGCGAAACCTCGCGGCGCGAAGCGGGAACCCCGACGCATCATCCGCAGGCCCGCGGCGACGGCCGAGAGCGCGCCGCACACAGCGACGGCAGACCCGGACGACCTTCCGAAGGACATTCTGGTCGTGGTCTCGAAACTCAAGAACTACGTGAAGGCGAAGGCCGGAATCAACTGCTCGGATCGCGTGGCCGGCCCGATTTCGGACGCGATTCGCGCGCTGTGCGACGAAGCGATCGAGAATGCGCTCGCCGACGAGCGCAAGACGCTGCTCGATCGAGACTTCAAGAAGCGCTGACGCGTCGGCCCGCCGTTCGAAGCGCGCCAAAACCGCACGCCGCCAGCAGCGGGAAGAGCAGCGGGTTCATCCGCCAGGCCTCGCTCCACTGCCACTGGCTCGCGAGCAGGAGCGCGCGTGTCATCCCGCAGCCGGGGCACGCCATACCCGTCACCGCGCGAAAGACACACGGAATCCCGAAGCCGTCGGCTGCGAGCGGGTCGAGCCCGAGACCGAAGAAGGCGATCGCCGCCAGACCCGCCACGACCGCCATTCCCACCCCGAGCAGGGCAAGCCCTTCCTCGCTCGAGCGCAACCAACCGCTCGCCTGCAGCCCGCTATTCGACAAGACGATTGATCTCGAGCTGGTGAATGCAGTCCGCAACGATTCCGAAACCAAGCAGTGTTGCGACGACGCTCAACACGGGAAGCCCGTCGGTCGTGGGCGCGCCGCTGCGATCCTGGATCTCCACGATCGCGCGCCCCATCTGATACTGATAGAAGAAGTGATAGATCCC
Source organism: Myxococcota bacterium (assembly GCA_030748735.1). Taxonomy (GTDB): domain Bacteria; phylum Myxococcota_A; class UBA9160; order UBA9160; family UBA4427; genus DUBZ01. Next base: position 44,895 of record JASMLK010000110.1, read on the forward strand.
GAAGGTGATCAAGACGAGCAGAAGCCAGCGCCAGAAACGAAACTCGTCACGCCCGAGCAAGTCGTTGCAGGCTTCCATCTGTCGGTAGTTCCAATAGATGTCGAAGAGGAAGCAGGTGAGCAGGCTCAGGATGAGGTAGAGCACGACGCTGATGGTGTGCTCTTCACGGAGATCGTCGTAGCCGTGGTGGCCGTGCGGATCACTCGTCATGCGGGTTCCCTCGTTTCAGATCATCAGTTCGAGTAGTTGTGGTCCGGGCTCTGCGATTGCGCGCGGGAGTTCGCGGAAGAACGCTTCGGTGGTTTCGATCCGCACACCGGGTACGCCCATGCCGCGTGCCAAAGCCACCCAGTCGAGTTCCGGTTCGTCCAGATTCGTCAGCCTTCGCGCCTTCGGTCCGGGTTCGATGTTGCCCGTGCGCCCGAATTCGACCTGCAGGATGCGGTAGGCGCGGTTGGAACAGACGAGGGTCGTGACGTCGAGTCCTTCGCGCGCCTGGGTCCACAGTGACTGCAGGGTGTACATGCCACTGCCGTCGGCTTGCAGGTTCACGACCTTGCGGTCGGGGCACGCGAGCGCCGCGCCGGTCGCGCACGGCATGCCCTGGCCGATCGCGCCACCGGTCAGTGTCATCACGGTGTGGGGTGCTGCGCCGTTCGACAAGAGATAGAAGGGCAGGGAACTCGTGGCACCTTCCTCCATCACGATCGCGTTCTCGGGGAGCAACGCGGCCACCACCGTTCCGATCGTCATGGGATCGAGAGCCGCGCTGAGATCGGGAGCGGCCGGGGGCGGGGCGTCGGGGGTGTCGCCGGTTCTGGCACCGAGGGCGTCAGCGAGGACGATGAGCGCGGCGGCTGCATCCTCGAACGGTTCGGCAAGGCATGCGATGCGCTCGTCCTCGACCAGGACGCTCTCGATGCCCTCGTAGCCGAAGAATGCGACGGGTGTCCTGGCGCCGGCGGTGATGACGAGATCGAACTTCGCGAGCGCTTCCTGTGCCTGCTCGGGGAAGTAGGGGAGGCGGTCGACGACGGGGAGCCCCGTGCCACGCTCCCAGCGTGCCGGGAAGGTTTCGGCGATGCACTTCGCACCGAAGCGCTGCGCAATGCGGCCGGCTGCGCGCACGCCGTCGTGGTGCAGCGCGTTGCCGCCCAGCAGGAGCGCGATGTTCTCGCCGGCGCGGACACGCTCGGCGACGCGATCGACGTCGAGCGCGCGCGACGCAGGGGCGTCGAAGGGGACGCTCAGGCCAACGGCGTTGCCCTCGTTGGCGGAGCGAAACTGGTGATCGGCCGGCACGATCAGGGTCGAGACGCCCGCTGGCGGACCGTTGGCGGCATCGATGGCATCGCGCAGGTCGCGGTCCAGGTGCCGCGGTGAACCGCTCGTGCGCATCCAGTGGCTGACGGGACTCGCGAGCGAGCCGATGTCGGACGTGAGCGGTGCGTCGTGTTGCAGGTGCCAGCTCGCCTGGTCCCCGATCAGGTTCACGATCGGTGACCGCGCCCTCCGCGCGTTGTGGAGGTTCGCAATGCCGTTGGCGAACCCCGGCCCGAGATGCAGCAGGCTGAGCGCGGGTTTGCCCGCCATGCGCCCGTAGCCGTCGGCGGCCCCCGTACACACGCCTTCGAACAGGCCGAGGACGGAGCGGATCTCGGGCACTGCGTCGAGGGCTTCGACGAAGGCGAGTTCGGTGGTGCCGGGGTTGGCGAGGCAGAGCTCGACGCCGAGATCGGCGGCGGTGCGCAGTGCGCGCACGGCGCCTGTATCGAGGGGCTTCGACATGGACTTCTCCGGGTTGGGCAACGAGCCCAAGCATACGGGGCGACGCCCCGTTTCGGCGCTGAGCATAACCTGTCCAGGTTCCGCCTCGGGCGTTGCTAGGGTTCGCGGAGCGCATCGGGAGGGAAGGTGGAGGGCGGGGGCCGCAGTCAGGATCACGACGGTGGGGTGGTGCATTCGGGCGTCGACGGCGAAGTCGAAGTCGCAGGGGCCGACCCGCGCGACCAGTTGGTGCGCGAACTCACGCCGCCCGACGCGATCTATCTCGTGGTCGCGTGTGTGGTGGGTGCGGGCATCTTCTTCACACCCGGTCGCGTAGCCGAACTCGTTCCCGACCCCCGGTGGATTCTCCTGGCGTGGTTGCTCGGGGGGCTGCTTTCCCTCGCGGGCGCGCTCGCCAACGCCGAACTCGGCGGCATGTTCCCGCGCGCGGGGGGCAACTACGTCTACCTGCGCGAGGGCGTCCACCCGGTGGCGGGTTTCCTGGTGGGCTGGCTGAGCTTCTTCGCGATCTTCGCGGGCACGATCGCGGCGCTGGCCGCCGTGGCGGCCGAAGTCATCTGTGAGTGGTTCGCGATCTCGGATGCCTGGGTCGTGCCGATCGCCATCGCGATCACCGTGGTGTCGTCGGCCCTCAACGTGCCGGGCGTTCGAACCGGCGCGCGGGCCAACAACCTGATGTCGATCGTCAAGATCGGCGCGCTGGTCTTGTTCTGCGTCGTGGCGCCGATGATCGGGGGAGGGGACGTCGAGCGATTGTTCAGCGTGGCCGACCCCGAGCGGCTGGCCGCCCCGACCCTGGCCGGCTTCGGGCTCGCGATGTCGCCGGTGCTCTTCAGCTACCTCGGCTGGAACTCGTCCGTCTACGTCGCGAGCGAAATCGAAAACCCGGGGCGCAACCTGCCGATTTCGCTCTTCGGTGCTCTCGCGATCTGCACCGGGCTCTATCTCGCGATGAACTGCATCTATCTCTACGCAATGCCGCTCGGCGAACTGGTGGGCGTGGTCGACGCCGGCCGCGCGTCGGCACGCGTGTTCTTCGGGCCGATCGGTAGCTCGTTGGTCGGGGCCTTCGTCCTGATTTCGGTCCTCGGCACCTTGAACGCCACCGTGTTGCTGGGTCCGCGCATCGCCTATTCGATGGCCCTCGACGGCCTCTTCTTCGGCGGCGCCGAGCGGGTGAGCCCCGGCTATCGCACCCCCATCGTGGCGATCTGGGTGCAGGCCATCATCACCGTCGTGACCCTGCTCGTGCTCCGCAACTTTCCGAGTGCGCTGGACTTCACCACCTTCGCCATCCTGCTCGCCTCGATGGCCGACATCATCGCCCTCTACCGCCTGCGCAAACGCGAACCCGACCGCCCACGCCCCTACCGCGCCTGGGGCTACCCCATCGTCCCCGCCGTCTACTTCGCCGCCACCCTCGCCATCGCCCTCACCATGATCTGGGGCCGCCCCCTCGAGTGCCTCACCGGCGCCATCATGCTCCTCGCCGGTCTCCCCTTCTACTACACCTTCTCCCGCCGCCCGACCCCAAATCCCCAATAAAGGGATGGGTCCCTCTCCGAACCCATCGACGGCGGATCGAGGCAGCCGGCCCAGGGCCGTACGCAACCAACGCGCAGCAGGCGGGATCGAACTTGGCAAAAGCGCAGGGGTGGG
>JASMLK010000111.1 GCA_030748735.1 Myxococcota bacterium
TCGGGCAGCGACCTCGCATCACTCAAGACCCGCGGCGAGCTGGTGGACGGCGAGTGGGTGATCAACGGCCAGAAGATCTGGACCACCAACGCGATCGACGCCGACTACATGTTCATCCTGGTGCGCACCGAACCCGACGCGCCCAAGCACGCGGGCATTTCGTACCTGCTGCTCGACATGAAGCAATCCGGCATCGAAGTCCGACCCCTGCGACAGATGACGGGTACGGCGGAGTTCAACGAGGTCTTCCTCACCGACGCCAAGACGCCGGAAGACTGGATCGTGGGCAAGCGTGGTGAAGGTTGGTTGGTGTCGCGAACGACCTTGAAGCACGAGCGCAACTCCATTGGTGCGACAGAGCAAACAGACGCGCAGTTCAACAGCCTGGTGAAACTCGCGAAGGAATCGAAGATCGCGGGCAAGCCCGCGATCGAGAACGCCGACATCCGCGAACGCCTCGCACAGCTCGAAGGCTTCATCCTCGCGCACAAGTACTCGGGTTATCGCCAGCTCACGGCAGACGTGAAGGGCGAAGATCCCGGTATCATTCGCTTGATGACGAAGCTGGGTTCGACCGAGATCGGGCAGGCGGTCGCCAAGATCGCAATCGACCTGCTCGGAGACGACGGAATGTTGAGCACTGGCGAACACCGCATGGGGGGCATGGGCGAAGGAAGCGGGGGCTGGATCAACCAGTACATGTTCTCGCTTGGCATCGCGATCGCGGGAGGGACGGCGAACATCCAACGCAACGTCATCGCCGAGCGCGGCCTGGGGCTCCCCCGCGACGCCGCGGCAGACAGGAGCAAGGGCAAGTGAATTTCGATCTCACCGACGAACAGAAGATGCTGCAGGAAATGGTGCAGCAGTTCATCGAAAACGAATGCCCTGCAACGCGCCTGCGCGAGATCTTCGACGGCGAAGAGGGCCATGACCCATCGCTCTGGAAAGGGCTCGTCGAACTCGGCGTCGCGGGGCTCGCGATCGACGAGGAGTACGGCGGCGCCGGCCTCGAAATGCTCGACCTCGCCGTGGTGGCCGAGACGATCGGTCATGGCGCGCTGCCGGGGCCGTTCTTCAACCACGCACTCGCCGCATACGCGATCCAGCTTGCGGGAAGCGATGCGCAGAAGTCGACGTGGCTGCCGAAGCTCGCCAGCGGTGACGCACTCGGAACCGTGGCCCTGTCGGACGCCGAAGGTGTGTGGTCACCCGAGGCCTGGAGCATGGCTGCGGGTTCGACACTCAGCGGCAGCAAGCCGGCTGTTCCCTTCGCCGCCGCCGCAGACGTGATCGTCGTGGGTGTTTCGGGTGGCGGGCTCGCGCTGGTGATGAAGGACGCTGCAGGGATGTCGTTCGAAGCGGTCGACATCGCCGATCGCACGCGACGCTACGCGACGATCCGGTTCGATGGCACGCCGTGCCAAGCGCTCGAAGCTGGCGCGGATGCCGCGCGCCGCGTGTGCGATGCCGGGCTCGTCCTGCTGGCCGCCGATGCTTTCGGGGGCTCGCAGCGTTGCCTCGAGATGTCGACCGAATACGCGAAGACGCGCGAACAGTTCGGCGTCATCATCGGGCAGTTCCAGGCCTTGAAGCACCAGCTCGCCACCATGGCCCTGCACGTCGAACCGAACCGGGGCCTCTACTGGTACGCTGCCCACGCGTTCGACCACCAGCCCGAAGAAGCGCAGCGCATGGCCGCCGTCGCCAAGGCGCACATCACCGACTGCGCCATGCAGGTCGCGCGCGATGCCGTCGAAGCTCACGGTGGCATCGGCTTCACCTGGGAATGCGATCTCCAGATCTGGTTCAAGCGCGCGATGTTCAACCGCGCCTTTCTCGGTACGCCTTCGCACCACCGCGCCCGCGCGGCCGAAATGGCGGGTTGGTAGGGAGCCGGGCCGTCAGCCGGCCTGCGCTCGCGCGAGCCGAGGCAGGAAGAAGAGCGGCCAGATCGCGAGAAACAGGTTCGCGCCCCACCAGCTCGGGTCGAAGTCGAGCCGGATCGCCCAGAACGACACGGCCATGAAGCCTGCGCAGAAGGTGAGCGCCAGCGAGAAGGCCGCGAGCGATCGCCACGACGAATCTCCTTGCGCATGTCGACGCACGGCCAGCAGCCCACACACCGAGAGCACCATGTCGAGCGGAAAGAACGACCAGTTCCACGCGTAGATGATGGGATCGTCGTAGTCCTTGAAGAGCCACTCCGCGGGCACGACATCCAACCCGAGAAAGAGCAGCAGCGAAACAGTCCAGTAGACGATGAAGCCGACGTCGGTCACCAGGATCAACGGCTTCATGCGCTTCATGATGTCGATTTCAGGTGCAGAAGAAGTCATTGTGAATCAACCCGTAGTGTTCGCAGGCGGTTGATCGCCGCTGCGATCTCGTAGCGGCGCGGGCGAGCGAGGTTGCCCGGGTGCTCGTCGCCGCGGGCGAAGGGGTCGAGGAAGTCGAGGCTTTCGCGATCGAAGTGTTCGTCGAGTGCGTCCAGGACGCTTCGCAGGTCCCGCCCCTGGCCCATGAGCTTACGTGCAGCGAAGTGCATGGCGAGGCCGATTGCGCGGGTCTGGCTCGTGTCGAGGAGTTGCTCGACGCCGCGCAGGTTCACGTCTTCGCGACCGAAGCCGAGGTGGTCGACGCCGCGCACGTCGATCTTGACCGCGCGCTTTCCCCGTGATGCGTCGAAGCTCCTTGCGGCCGGCACCCGCGCGTTCGGCACCTCGAAGGGCGCTTCGACTTCACGCTGTCGCTCCCCCGGGTTGGCTTCCGCGATCTTTCTTGCGTCGGCGGTGACGTCATGGGCGCGGTAATCCCGCATGGCAATCACCTGGTCGGCGGCTTCGAAGTAATCGCCGCAGCCGCCCATCACGAGCACGGTCGAAACGCCGAGCCGCTCGTGTAATTCGGCAACACGGTCGACGAAGGGCGTAATGGGTTCGTGATCGCGATGGATGAGCGCCTGCATGCGGGCGTCGCGCAGCATGAAGTTGGTCGCGCAGGTGTCTTCGTCGAGCAGCAGGCCCGCGGCGCCAACTTCGACGGCTTCGATGATGCTCGCTGCCTGGCTCGTGCTCCCGCTCGCGTCTTCGGTCGAGAAGTCGCGCGTGCTACGGCCTCCCGGCAGCGATCCGATGAAGGCGTGAATGCCCGTGCGTTCGATGCGACGTCCGTCTTCCGCACGAATCTTCACGAGACCCGGGTGGGACACCACGTATTCGCGACCGTCGCCCGGCACATGGGGATAGACCGCGCGCTCGATGGCCTTCAAGAGTGTCGACTTGCCGTGATAGCCGCCACCGACGATCAACGTCGTACCCGTCGAGATCCCCATACCGCGGATCTCCCGGCCCCCGTTCTCGTCGATCGGGTTCGGAACCTCGAATACGACTTCGAACGCTTCGGGAGATTCGAACGCCACGACGTCAGCCCCTTCGAGTGGCCGATCACTCGCACCCGTTTCACGCGGTAGGCGCGAACCGTTCGCGACGAAGGCCACGAGCTCCCGGTCTTCGAGCTGCGCTCGAATCGCTTCCTGGTTCTCGATAGACGAGACGAAATCGGTGAGGGAGTCTTCATCGAGTGAAGCCCGCAGCAAGCTCGCGTGGGCGATCCGGGGCAGGGTTTCGCAGAGAAGGCTCTCCGCCTTGCGCCCCAGAACGCGACGCCCCGCAGCGGGCAGCCCGACTTCGAGTCGCGCTTCGATCCAACCGCCCGTGAGCTTGACCGCACTTCGCTCGAGCACTTCCTGAGCGCCCGCATCGATGCGGATCACACCGCTCTTTCCACTGCCCGAACGATCGCCAGGCTCGGCCACGATGGCGTCGCGAATCGCGCGCGCGACGAAGTCTTCCACCGCGAGGCGACACACCCGATCCTCGATCCAACGAACCGGGAAGTCGGCCTCTTGCATGGGAACACGAACGCGAACCTTCGACGGTGCGGCGAACGGGTCGCCCTGCACATGGTCGATGAAGAGGGTGAACCCCTCGAAGGCGAACGCCCCGCGCAGGTCTTTGTAGGCGGGGTAGCCGCGTCCGTCGATGCGTTGGCATTCACGAGCCAGCGTGGCGCGATCGCGGCTCATGCGGCCGGCGTGCTTCCGGCCTCGGCGTGTTCCGCTTCGCCGCCACAGCCGCGGTCGTGGAGTTCGGGGCATTGCGTGCGCGCGTATTCGCACGCCCGTGTTTTGTCTTCGAGTCGCGTCGCGATGAACTGCGCGTAGTCACAGCGCGCGCGGATGTCGTCGCGATTCATCACGGCGAGCGCTTCCTGATAGTGGCGGTCCGCGTCTTCGAGGCGTTCGCGTTTGTCGTAGACGCGCGCGAGGTTCCAGTGGTTGTAGGGATCGTCTGGGTTGATCGTGACGGCGCGCTCCAACTGCGCGAGCGCTTGCTCGTCGTCGCCCGTCATCGCGTAGAAGGCACCGAGGTTCGAAGCGACCCGGTGGTCGAGCGGATGGTGTCGTTCGATCACCTGCAGGTAGGCGAGCCCTTCATGTGCTGCGCCGGCGCGTTGGAAACGACCGAGGAGCTTGAACCAGTGGGGAAGCATCTCCCGCGATTCGAAGGCCGAGAGCGATTCGTCGAGTTGTGCGTTGGCTTCGCGGTAGTGCCCGGCGAGGATCAACAGATCCACCCGGCCGAGGTGGGCGTCCTGGTCGAACGGGACGAGGGTGAGCGCCTTTTCGTAGTGGGCGAGCGCCTGCTCGACCCCGGCGTCGGAAAGCCCGGGGCCTGCTGCGGGTCCTCCCTCTGCTGCGGGTTTTCTCATCGTCGCGATCTTGACGTTGGCGAGGCACTTGTGTGCTTCGACGTGATGGCCGTGATCGGGCGTGCCGAGCCAGGCCTCGCACAGGGCGCGCGCATCGTCGACGGCGCCGCCAGCGAGCAGCGGGGCCCAGCGATCGAAGGCTTCGCGCGCCATGCGGTCGCGATCGACGGGGCCGTCCTGGGGTGTCGCACGCGCGTTCGATGGTGCGCTCCCTACGCCGAGAGCGCGATCCGTTGTCGTTCCCTCGCTGCAAGCGAGTGTCGCGAGCGCGACACAGAGAACGACACTTCGAAGGATCGGCCGAGGCGCGGTGCCCCGCAGCCTGCTGGCTGCAGTATTGGCGATCGTTCGCCAGTCGAGCCGCCGGGCGACTCCGTGGTGCGACAGATGCAAGGCCCCTCCCCCCGACCTACCCGAAAACCGCGCGCAAGCGTACCTTTTCCCCATGCTACAGACGATCGCGTTCGGACGACCTTTCTGGCTGCCCCTGGTAACGGGCGTGGCCTGGATGATTTGCGGCGAGGCGGCGGGTTCGCTTGGCCTTCTGCTTGCGCTGCCACCCGCATTCCTGCTGATGGTGGCGGCCTACTTCGGTCTGCAACCTGCAGAGGTGAAGCGGAGCGCGGGGCTCTCGGGGCTGGGCGGTGCCGTCGGGGTGTTGTTCGGCGTGCTGTCGCTTCTCTTCTTCGGCTTGTTCGAAGGCGCGCTGCTGCTCGGGCTTTCGGGCTGGACGTTCGTCGACGCCGGCGCGCGTGGAGCGGCCACCCTCGAACCCGTCGAAGGCATTCCGGCTCCAGAATCGAATCTCAGGTTCCATACCACCGTGGCGCTGGACGAAGCGTTGCTGGGCGCCATGGCGTTCATGATCCCGCTTCCGAAGAAGGGCGAAGTCGCTCGCATCGGCGCCGAGGTCGACGAAGCGATCGAACTCTTCGAAGCGTGTGGCTGGCTCGAGAAGCCCGAGGAATATCACCGGGCGCCTCTGCCTCTCGAGTTGCCGCGGCTGCGCAGTGCGAGTACGCGAAGCCACCGTGGGCGTATCGAATTCGAGCGGATGAGCTTCGAAAGCGAATACGAGCCCGCGATCGGTGAGCCCGGGCGTGAACGTTGGCTTGGCTACCTGTCCAACCTCACGGCCAGCGCGCACGTGATGCGTCATCCGGGAGAACCGCGCCCCTGGCTCGTGTGCATCCACGGCTACCAGATGGGGAGCGCCCTGGCAGACCTCGGCGCCTTCGACGCTCCGTATCTGTACGAAAAGCTCGGCTTCAACCTCGTCTTCCCCACCCTCCCCCTTCACGGGCCGCGCAAGATCGGTCGTCTCAGTGGTGACGGCTTCTTGAGTGGTGACGTGCTCGACAGCATTCACGCCGAAACCCAGGGGTTGTGGGATATCCGCCGGATCCTCAGTTGGGTGCGCGCGCAGGAAGCACCGTCGATCGGTGTCTACGGGCTTTCGCTCGGCGGCTATACGACGTCGATGCTGGCGGGCATCGAAGACGGGCTCGACTTCGCGATCGCGGGCATTCCGATGACGAACCTCGCGGACACCTACTGGAACCATCTGCCGGATCTGGTGGCGCGCGAGTACCTGACCTGCGGCATCACGCGAGAAAAACTCGACGTCGTAACCCGCGTCGTGACTCCGACACTGCTGACGCCGCGTGTGCCTCACGAACGCCGCGCGATCTTCGGTGGCGTTGGCGATCGTCTCGTACCTGCAAAGCAGGTCGCGGACCTCGAGCAGCACTGGGGCTCACCCGCGACGGCGTGGTACCAGGGTTCGCACATCACCTTCATGCGCGAAGCCCACGTGCGGAGCTTGATCGCGCAAACGGCGCGGAGCGTGATCGCCGGCGCGGAGCCCACGGACGAGCTTGCATCGGCGGTTTGACCGGCGTCCAATCTTCTCTGGGTTCGCTCGCCGCGCCGAGGGTCTCGCTGTTGGCGAGTGCTCACCATGGCACTAGACTCAGTGCCATATGGCAAAGGGGGCCTTCATGAGTGCGGCGGAGAAGATCGTTGATGTACTTGGAGGGCCGCGCGTCATCGGCAGGAGTGTCAGGACGCTCGATGATCTTGCGAAGCGGCTTCGAAAAGGGCTTCCCTACTCGTCGGTCGAGTGTGTGATGGACATGCTCGGGATCTCGCGCGAGGTGTTGGCCTCGACGCTTCAAGTTCCGCCGCGCACCCTCGCTCGAAGGAAGCGAGAAGGCGCGCTCGGGCCAGGCGAGTCGGATCGTCTCTACCGGCTGGCACGCGTCGTGGCGCATGCGCTTGCCGTCTTCGAAGACGACAAGAAGGTTGCCGCCTGGATGACCCGGCCAAACCGAGCCTTGATGGGCCGATTCCCGATGGAGGTTCTCGATACGGACATCGGGGTTCAGCAGGTGGACGAGATTCTTGGGCGGATCGAGTACGGCGTCTATTCCTGATGAAGGTCTACCGCATCTGCAAGCGCACCCACGCGAGCCGGGCGTTTCGGGGTGAAGGTGCGAGGCGCTACGCCGGACGTTGGCACCACGCAGGGATTCCGCTGGTCTATACAGCCCGATCCCTCGCTCTCGCCGCGTTCGAACAGCTCGTTCACTTCGATCTGGACATCGCTCCCGCAGGTTTCGTTTCCATCGAAGTCGACATTCCGCGAGGCGTCAAGATCCGGCGGCCCGCGAAGACCCTGCCCGCCAACTGGGATGCCATTCCAGCCGTTGACGAGACGAGAGATTTTGGATCTCGATGGTTCGAATCCATGAGTTCGGTCGCGATGGTGGTTCCATCGGCCGTGATCGTGGGTGAGATGAACGTGCTCCTGAACCCGCTGCACGCGGATTTTGCGAAGCTCGTGCGGGGCAAACCACGGCCGTTCGTCTTCGACCCGCGCCTGAGATAGCCGCGCGCCCGATGTCGCGACAGCCGCCGAGATCGGCCTTGGTAGAATGCGCGCGGCAGCTCCCCACCACCCGACCACTACCTGCAGGCCGACCCGACAACCGATCTCGTCAGCTCGCCTTGCGGTACATCGCGACGACAGCCGCACCGCCGAGACCGAGGTTGTGCTGCAGCGCCAGCTTCGCGCCCTCAACCTGCCGCTTGTCTGCTTCGCCGCGAAGCTGCCAACAAAGCTCAGCGCACTGCGCGAGTCCGGTCGCACCGAGCGGGTGGCCCTTCGAGATCAAGCCGCCCGACGGGTTCACCACGACCTGGCCGCCGTAGGTCTGCGCTTCCGAGTCGATGAACTCACCCGCCTTGCCTTCGCCGCACAGGCCGAGCGCCTCGTAGGTGACGACCTCGTTGGCGGCGAAGCAGTCGTGCAGTTCCACGACGTCGACGTTTTCGGGACCGAAGCCCGACTGTTCGTAGACCGACTGCGCCGCGGCCTTCGTCATGTCGCTGCCCACCATCTTGATCATGCTTCCTTCGTATGAACTCGGGAAGTCGGTGGTCATCGTCATGCCGAGGATCTCGACCGCCTGGTCGCGCAAGCCGTGCGCGTTGACGAAGTCTTCACTCGCCACGATCGCGGCGCCGGACCCGTCACTGGTCGGGCAGCACTGCAGCTTGGTCAGCGGTTCGAAGACCATGGGGGCGTTCTTGATCTCGTCGAGGGTGTACTCGTCCTGGAACTGCGAGTACGGGTTGTTGACCGAGTGCTTGTGGTTCTTGTAGCCGACCTTCGCGAAATGCTCGGCCGTGGTGCCGTAACGCTCCATGTGTTCGCGGCCCGCGTTGCCGAACATCTGCGCGGCCGGCGGGGCTTTGGCGTCGAAGCCGCGCTTTTCGTTCATGATCGTGAAGTGCTTGTCGAGGGCGTTGGTGCGGTCGGTGTACTTGATGCCGAGACTGCCCTTTTCCATCTTCTCGAAGCCGAGGGCCATGGTGCATTCGGCGAGGCCACCTTCGACGAACTGCTTGGCGAGGTGCAGCGCCGAGCTACCCGTCGAGCAGTTGTTGTTCACGTTGTAGATGGGGATGCCCGTGTGACCGAGCTCGTAGAAGGCGCGCTCACCCGTCGTCGAGTCGCCGTAGCAGTAACCGACCGCGGCCTGTTCGATTTCGTCGAAGCGGATACCCGCGTCTTCGATCGCCTTGGTGCCGGCTTCGCGTGCCATATCGGGGTAGTCCCAGTCGCGGCCACCGGGCTTTTCGAACTTCGTCATGCCGACGCCGATTACGAACGTCTTCCTTCCCATCTTCTTTCTCCTGTGAATGTCTTGCGAGGGTTCGCGGCGCACGACCGTAGCACGCCGAAACTCCCGATCGGAGCGACCGGAGCGCGTATGGCGGAGGCGCGGCGATGCGCCGCTATACGCCGAAGTGATCGCGGACGAGACGCAGCACGGCCCAATCGGGGAGCAGTCGCTTTCCGAGGGGAAGGAGTATCGAATCCGGTCCGACGCTGTATCGAAAGCGCGGACGCGGTACGGTGAGCGCCTTCTCGATCACGCGCGCAACCACTTCGGGACCGGGGGCTTTGGGGAGTGAGTCGCGTATCACCTGCTCGCATTGCGCAATGCGCTCCGCGTAGTGAGACGCTTCGCCCTCGCTCCAGTCCATCGCCGCGTTGAAGGGGGTGTTGATGTCGCCGGGCTCGATCAAGCACACGCGAATGTCGTAGGGCATGACTTCGTTGTAGAGCGCCCCCGCGATGGCTTCGACCGCAGCCTTGCTCGCGGAGTAGTGAGCCTGGAACGGGATCGGTGCCCGTCCCCCGAGTGAGCCGACGAGCACGATGCGACCGCTGCAGCGCTCGCGCATCGCGGGCAGCACGCGTCGCACGGCACGTAGGACTCCACCGATATTTGTGTCGAACTGACGATGGGCGGCTTCGAGCGAGACCTCTTCGATGCTCCCGAAGATCCCGAACCCTGCGTTGCAGACGAGCGCATCGATGGCTTCGCAGGACGCTTCGACCTGCGAAACGGCCTTATCGACGGATTCGTCGCTGCACACGTCCATCTCGACCCAGGTGATGCCGTCACCCAGTGCCGCTTCGGGTTCGCGTCGACTTGCGGCGAACACGCGAAAGCCTGCACGCGCAAGGGTGCGGCTCGCGTCGAGACCAATCCCCGAGGTTCCACCTGTGATGAGCACTGTAGGCATGAAGGGCTCCTGGGCGCGGCCGCGAAGGTATCACACGCCTATCGAGCGCTGTGGCTCATCGATAGACGAGCGTGACACCCAGCACGAAGAACCAGTTGTAGATCGAATGGGCGACGATGCCCGGCAAGAGGCTCCGCGCGCGTTCGAAGGCGAGCGCCCAGACGAAGCCGCTCCAGAAGGTCATCAAGAAGCCGGGGAGCGAATAGAAGTGGATCGCCGAAAAGAACACCGCGCTCGAGACTGCGGCGGGCACCGCCCGCAAGCGCGTGCGCAGCGTCGCGTAGACGAGACCGCGAAACATCAACTCTTCGAAGAGCGGCGTCCATACCACGTAGTCGACCACGGTTTCGATGAGCTCTCGCATCGACCCCCAGATCAGCGTCTCGTCGAGCCCTTCCGCCCAATGTCCTTCGAAGCCCACGGCCCAGCTCGCCCAACCGAGCGCAGTCGTCCCGAGCAGGTCGATCGCGAGTGCGGCCAACGCGATCGCGAGCAGTGGGCGCAGTCGCAAATGCGCGCGTGCCGCACCGAAGAACGAAAGACCCCCTTCGGCATTTCTCGGCGTGAGATGGCGAAGGATCAACCAGAGCATCGGGAGCGATGCGAGAAGCGTTCCCCACGTATAGAAGGGAGAGAGCCACGTCGGGTCTTCCAGCGTTTCGCCCGCATGGGCGAGGACGACGAAGTAGAGCCGGTTCCAGAAGTCAGCGCGCACGATCACCGCGAACCCCAGGCTCGCCGACCAGGGCACCGACAACCCGCCCGCCCCTTCGCGCGCACCGCGCAGCCAGGCGATCCCAATCCCGATGCCCAACAAGATCAACACCGCATTCGCAGCATTGAGCCCGTCGACGCGTCGCAACCAACGCGCGCCGCGGCGTTCGACCTGCTTGGCGATCTCGAGCGCTTCGTCGTGTTTGCTGCTGTTCTCGAGCAGGTGGACGCCGGCCCGTTCTAGCAGCCAGTCTTCGAGACCCGCTTCGGCGAGGCGTTCCAGGGGTTCGACGTTGGGCGATGCCTTGCGTTCAGCCACGTCGTAGATCGCGCGAAAGGCGGCGGCGGCTTCGGCGTCGCCGATCGTCTGGGCGTGCGCGATGGCTTCGTCGACAGCACCCGTTTCGGCGAGCAGCACGGCGACCCGCAACTCACAGCGCGCAAGCTGCTCGGCGGTTTCATAGCCGGTTTCGACGCGCGCTTTGACTTCGTGCACGGCGTCGCGTTGGAGAGCGAGTGCATAGTCGAGGGCTTCTTCGCGTGTTCCGTAGAGTGCGCGCCGCAAGTCGCCGAGCGCGCCTTCTTGATCGAGCAACTCGGCGAGTTCGAGGTCGCGATTCACGATGCGCGCCGCGGTGCTGGCCGGGTCGTAGAGCCAGGTCGTCGGATCGCTTCCGATGCGCGCTCCCCAGCCCTGGAGCATGACGAGCACCCACGCGACCGCGTAGAGCCCGGTGATCACGGGAAGGAAGGGGGTCGGTCGTTTCGCCCCGTACGTGGTGGCCCGCGCGTCTTCGCTGGTTTCCGTCATCTGGATCGCCCGGCGCGCGTTCAGCGCCGCAGGTAGACGCGCCAGATCACGGGCCAGCCGAAGATCAACGGGTGGCGCCTTTGCCGGGGCGTGAGCTCGATCGGTTCGCCGGTGTGGCGCTCGAGCTTGAAGATCGCGTAGGTGACCCAGTCCCCGAACGTGAACGCCGTCTTCAGCAGGCGCATGATGGCCAGGGTTCGCGCGACCGGGCGCGAAAGCTGCCAGCGCCAGCGCATCCAGCCGCGTCGCATGGGCGACATTTCGATCTCGTACGCCTGGCCACCGCCCCGCGCACTCGCCCGCTCGATCCACCCTACCCGCTTGAGCTCCTCGAATGCGTGAACCGCAGCCTCGTCGTAGCGCTCGGGAGCGCTGTCGTAGATGCCCGAAATGTGGTCGTCGCTCTCGGCGCGTCGCTCGGCGCCGTAGGTCATCGCGAACGCGCGCTGCCAGAGCGCCGACAGCGAAAAGCGTTGCGAGCGCTGGGAGGCCGGCAGGAAGACCATCAGCCGCTGGATCAAGGTCACGATCGCCTGGGCCCCACAGCGCGCCGCCGCAGCGCGTGCGTCGTCGTCGCGTGCGTAGACGACGACCGAAGGCTGCGCGAAGCGCGCCCAGATGTAGGGATGGATACAGCGGGGTTGCACAGCGGCCTCGAAGTCCGCCACCGAGAGCACGGCGTACTTGGCGCGCAGCGTCACGCCCGCGTGCTCGGTTTCGATGTAGAAGACGTTGGGGGGGAGGATCGCGTTGCCGACCGCGAGCCAGGTCTTCTGGTAGGTGTCCCGATAGCGGTCAACGAGTACGTAGAAATCGAAGATCCCCTCATCGCTCTTGCGCCGCAGGCACGAGCCGTAGAAGAGGATGCTCGACAGGTCGCCCCGCTCTTCGCGGATCGCGCGAGCGAGCGCCAGGGCGCTCTCGGGCGCCGGCGCGGCGAGTTCGCGGCCAACCAGGCGCGTGAGGGGCGAATCCGCTTCGATCATGGGCTGCGCCCCGCCCGCCCGATCAGGTGCGGACGAACTGAACCGTGTGATCCGCCGTCAGCTCGACGCGGCGTCCCGGTTCGGGATCGAACAGTTCGCCGTCGACCGTGAAGCCACAGTCGAGGCAGAGTTCCACGCGTCGCGCGTTTCGGCTGGTGTATCCGTTTTCTTCCGTCACATAGGAGCGCGGCTTGCCGCGCAGGATTCCCGCAAGCGCGCCCGGAATGCGGTGAGCGTCGGCCGCGATCGTGCTGAACTTCACGCCGCCGGCCCCCTCGCCCCAGAACGGCCGCATGCCGGAGAAGAGCCGGTCGAGGGAACTCGCGATCCCGAGGTAGAACTCGCCTCGCTCCTGGGGTTCGCCGTCGATGATCACCTGAACCTTGTCCGGGGACAGGATGCCGTCGGTATCGCCAACCGCGAGCCGTCCGACGAGCCCGGCGGTGACCATGGTGGCGCCGATCGCGCCCTGGATCTTCCGCGCGCGCTCGTTGTCGAAGAGCTGGTGGTTGAGTTCGATCGCCCGGTGGATCACGCCGAGGCCGAAGAACATCCCGTATTCGGATTCGCGATCGATCCCGTGGCGCACGCGCAGCACGGGGCGCGGGGTGACGCGCTCGTCGAGCCGACCGTTCTCGATGTCTTCGATCAGACCCGCCATGCCCCGCACGGCGTCCTTGTCGCAGCCGATGTCGCAGGCGGTCATGTTCGTTCGCCCGCCGCGCAGCGGCGCGATCATCGGGACTCGCCCTTCGAAGGTATGCTGACCGAGAATCTCGGTCAGCGCGTACTGGAGCGTGCCGTCACCGCCATTCACGATCAGCACGTCGACTTCCTGGCGAGCCAGGTCGGCGAGTGCCTCGGGCACCACGTCGGCCGAACTCGTCTCGGCGTGGATCACGTCCGGACGGTTGCCAATGAACTGCAGCAGGCGCTGGACCTGGGCGTCGTTGCGTCCGGCGCGCAGGTTGTTCAGGAGACCGATTCGCAAACGGAGTTCTCCATCTTCGAGGTGCTTGGGTTCAGGGATCGAGGTTGGGTTGGGAGGTACACCGTGGGGGTGCGGGCTTCGCACCGGCCGCAAGACTGCGTGCTTCGGTTCGTACCTGGGCTGTCACGGCCTCGTCACGGGATTGAGGAAGCTGACGATCGCGACGCCCGGGCTCTGGATGGTCTGGATTGATTTCGGCTCAGAGTCCAAAGACGGCGGGAGCGTAACGTCAAAGCTGGCGACCGACCATACGCGCATCGGTCGCGTGGAAAGACGCGCCAAGAAGCGAATCGGTCCGGGAAGATCGTCGAGTGCCTTATATTTGAGCAGTCTCGCGCCCGTCGTGACCTGGCCGTCGAGGGCGTTTACGGGTCCTGTGGGGGCGGCCGGAGGCGTTGAGGTCATCCTGGGCACGCTCGTCGTGACACGGAATCGAGGAGGAATCCAATATGGGTCCTTTTCCCCTCGTTTACCGCGGCCCTTCGTAGCACGTCGGCCTTCCACTTCAATCTTCAACGACGAGTGGATCACGCGAATGCAGCGCCTCAGCGCACTTTCGGCCTTTCGTGTGTCGGTTTCCCCGCTGGCGGGCTTCACGTCGGGGAACGGCTTGGGGTCGAAGGCCGGATCGCAGCGGGGCTCGAGCCACGCCGCCCAGCTGGTCTTGTCCTGGTCGTCGTCGAGGAATTGGACGACGTAGAGGGGGTGGGTCCCGCGCTGCGAGACCAGCTCGATGCGCCGGCGCGCGAGGTCGGTCTCATCCTTCTTCGCAATGGTGTGGGTGAGGGCGGCGAAGCCGGTCACCGGCATCTCGGGGTTGCTCTTGCTGCCGAGCCGAAGCGTGCCCTTCGCCGCGGCGCCCAGCGCCAGCAGGTCCACCGTGTATCGCTTGCCCGTAACCCGGCTCGGGGCCCGCAACAGGGCATTCGGCGCGAAGGCCAGCCGGATTCGCACGTCGCTCTTGTTCACCCGCAGCGAGTAGCGCGGCAGATGCATGTCGAAGTGGCTCTTCCCGACATCGAGGTCGAGGCGGTCCTTCGACAGCGTCCAGCCGCTCTCGAGGCGACCGTTGCGAAACTTCGTCGCCTTTCCGTTCGGTGCGACGACGTGGCCGATCGCCGTTGCGTTGTTCTCGCCGGGGCCCTGGTTGGTGATCTGGAAGCGCGCGAAGACCCGGTAGTCGTTTTCGAGATCGACCGTGAGATCCCAGTACTGCGACGCGTCCGAGGCACCGAGTTTCACGGCGGCGGGTGAAGGAAGCGATCGGGCGGGCGAACCGTCGGCTGCCGCGGGAGCGCCTGCGAGGGACGCGGACGCCACCAGCAGGAGCAGGCTGCAGGCGGCGTAGCGGGCACGCCGTCGAGGGCGCGGCTTCACGAGGGGATTCACGAAGCGTTGGAACCCCCGCTCTCGGTCGCCGGTTCCTCGTACCAGGAGCGGATTTCGACGCCGGTGCGCCGCAGCAGAAAGGCCTGCACGATGCGAACGGCCGGGACCACGTTGGCGACGACGGTCCACGCGGCGACCGCGAGGAAACCGAGATCGGGTCGCCCGAACGCCGTCGCGACCGACAGTAGGATCAGGTTGGGGTTGCGGCGCGCGATGATCGTGCGGAACAACGCGTCGAAACGCTGCCAGGTGAAGATCTCCTGCTTGAAGAAGAGCAGGAAGACGCCTTCGAGCAGGCGTCCGGTCACGTAGCCCACCAGCACGATCAGCGTTGCGGGTTCGATCCCAGCGAAATTGGCCGATATCCCCCAGGCCCAGGCAGCCCACCACACCGGCGGATGCACGAGGTCGAGCCCATGGTCGAGCACATCGCCCAGACGGCTCGACGTGAGCGTACAGCGGGCGAGCTTGCCGTCGACGGTGTCGAGAAAGGTCATCAACCAGGCGGGTACCAAGCCGGCGGCGAACCAGCCCTCGTAGAACCACCAGGTGGCGAGGATCGTGAAGAGGTAGCTCCAGGCCGTCACCGTGTTGGGTCGCACGCCGCGCTTTGCGAGGAAGCGCGTCACCAGCCGGGCGGGGAAGGGCCAGACCCACTTCGTCACGAGATCCGTAATGCCCTTGTACGACGCCTTGAAGATCGCGCTCTCGATCTGGCGCACGTTCTCGGTCCGCGGGCGCAACACGAAGGGCGGGAAGAACTTGCGAAGCTTCGGGTCGTAGCTCGGCGCGAGGTCGCCCATCGTGACGAAGCGATCGGAGGGGTCGTCGAGAGCATTTCCGGCTTCGTCGGCACCCACACGCTGGTATTCGAGGCCCCGTACCGCGGCGACGGCTGCATCGAGGTTGTCGGCGTGGACGTGGGCCGCGAGGGCTTCCGGGGCACCCGAGTTGGGCAGGCGATCGGCGAGCACCACGTTTTCGGCTTCGAGCAGCCCCGCGATCAGGCGTTCGTCGTAGACCAGGTCGCTACGCACGATGAAATAGCGTGCGGGCGCGGGGTCGAGGGGAGGGTGCTCGCCGGCATCGAGGACATCGCAGCGAGCCGCTCCGAGGCGTTCGGCCGTGCGGCGCAGCCGTTCGATCGGCTCCAGCCCGAAGACGCGGGGCGCTTGCTCGTCCGCAGCGGCTTCTCGCTCCTGACGGATCAGCAGGACTCGAAGTTCGGGCGGCGCATCATCGGACATCGGATTGCGTCTCTCGTTGCGAAACAGCGGTGAGCATCGGGGCGCACGAGCAAAGTCGCGGCGGGGGTAGGACAGGCGACTCGCGGCGGTTCGTCGGGGGGGGTACGAAGAGCGCGCGAGCGAGGCTATCACACGCCACTTTGCTGAGATAGGCTGCGCGCCTTCCACCAAGACCGAGGCCGGTTTGATCACGCTCGCCCATCTGTCGGACCTGCACGCCACGGACCCGAGCCGCGCCGGCATCGCGCCGCTCGCGAGCAAGCGCTTCTTCGGCTGGCTCTCCTGGAAGTTGCGTCGCCGCAAGCGCTACCGCCGTCACGTCGCCGAAGCGCTGATCGCCGACCTCGAGACCCAGGCCGCCGATCACGTGGCCGTGACGGGTGATCTCACCAACATCTCGCTGCCCTTCGAGTTCGAAGTGGGCGCATCGATCCTGCGCGCCCTCGGTACGCCCGAACGGATCTCGCTGGTGCCGGGAAACCACGACGCCTACGTGGCGACCGGCTACGAAGGGGCGTGGCAGCTGTGGACCGACTATCTGCAGTCGGACGCGGGTGAAGCCGCGGGCGATGGCCCCGCCGACCCCCTCTACGCCGAGGCTTTTCCTGCGCCGCTGCCGACCGTGCGCGTGCGCGGCGACCTCGCCCTCGTCGGTGTCTGCACCGCGGTCGCGACCCCACCCTTCATGGCGAGTGGCCGGGTGGGGCCCGCGCAACTCGAACGGCTGAAGGGTGTGCTGGAAGACCTGCGCGAACGGGGCCTGTGTCGCGTCGTGCTGGTCCATCACCCGGTGGTCGACGGACACGTGAGCTGCCGCCGCCGTTGTTCGGACGCCGAGGCGCTTCGCGAAGTCCTCGAGAACGCGGGCGCAGAGCTCGTGCTCCACGGACACAACCATCGCAGCGAGTTCCACCAGCTCGCGACGCGTGACGGTGAGATCCCGGTGGTGGGTGTGCGTTCGGGTTCGTACGCGGGACCGAACGAAGAGAAGACCGCGCAGTATCACCTGTACGAGATCCAACCTTCGGGCCAAGCAGGCGCGCGCCGCTTCGACGTGCGCGTCCGCGTTCGCCAATGGTCGTCGGATCGCGGTGCCTTCGAAGACACCGGCACACCGATCGCGCTGCCTTGAAGTCCGGTTCGTGTTCGGACTACGAGGACAGGATCTCGTTCACGAGTTCCCAGTCTTCGACCTTGTCGACGTCGACCGCGGCTTCGGCAATGGGGATCTCGAGCGCTTCGACTTCGACCCCGACCGTACGCGACACGCGGCGGAAGGCCGCGGCGAGATCGAGTCGCTTCAACAAGAAGAGCACGAGCGATGCGAGCCCGAAGTGTCGGACCAGCTTCCATGGCTTCTTGCGATCATGCTCGGCCCGGCGCCAGAACTCGATCACACGCTTTGCGTTCGGCGTCATCAAGGCGAACAGGTTGGCGCCGCTATAGCGCTCGCCGCGGAAGGGCAGGTAGGTGCGCTTCGCGTTCGGGAAGCGTTCGACGAGCACGCGTTCGGGGACCAGCCCGACGAGGAGATCGGCCGGGCTTTCGAGGGCATCGTCGAACACGAAGTCGAGCATCGCGTGGTCGAGCAGGGCGTGGTCGGCGGTCGTAAGAAGTAGTGGTCGCGATCCTTCCTCGCGTGCTTCGCGCGCTTCGATCGCGGCCAGCACGCTGCGGCTGGGCGTCGCTTCGGCGCCAATCAGGCGCAATTCGTGGCTTGCGAGCATGTTTGCAAGCTCGGGGATTTCCTCGACGAGTCCGGGAGAATCGCTGCAAAGTTCGAGGGTTGCGACACGTGGGTGATCACGAAGCGTGCGTAGCACGCGCACCAGCATGGGTTCGCCCGCGATGTCGAGCAGCACGCGATGTTTGGCGCCCGCTCGACGTGCCAGCTCGTCGTTCGGGTCGCGCCGGCCGGCGAGCACGAGAACATCGAAGTGCGAATCGCGGGGTGGCCGCTGCGTCGTCATCGCGGAGTCGGGGTCGGGCCGCATGAGCGCGCTGCGCTTCGAGCCAGGCCGATCAGTTGTCGACGAGGTGCGGTTGGTCGAGTTCCGCGAGCGACTTGCGCACGAAATCGAGGTCTTCGGGACAGTCGACTTCGCCCCACCAATGCCCGGTGATGCGCGCGGTGTCGACGCGATGTTCCTTCGCGATGTTGCCGATCACCTCGAGGTACCAGTTCTTCAAGCCATCACTGGTACGGATCGCCTTGTCGAGTGCGTCCTTCATGATTTTCACACCCTCACCGCGGAAGACGAGCAGGCCGATCGATTCGCAGTCGACGCCATCGACGTCGAGACGCTTGCCGATCTCGGTGAGGCGGCCGTCGGCTTCGGTAATCACCTTCATGTCGTCTTCGTCGTACTGCTCGGCTTCGTTGACGGTGACCGTGATCGGAACTTCGGGTCCGCGTAGCACCTGCTCGAGCAGGCTGACTTCGAACAAGGTGTCGCCATTCAAGATGAAGAAGTCTTCGTCCATCTCGGGACGCGCGAGCCAGACCGTCGCGAGGTTGTCACTCATCTCGAAGAAGGGGTTGTAACAGGTGCGCACATCGATGCCGGCGATGGGTCGCGCCGCGAGTGTCGCTTCGACCTGGTCGGCGCCATAGCCCACCATGATCGATGCCTTCGTAATGCTGCACGCCGCGAGAGCGCGGAGCTGGACTTCGAGGATCGTAAGTTCGCCGCGCACGGGTAGCAGGCATTTCGGTGTGTTCTCGGTGTGGGGCAGCAGTCGTCTGCCCTGACCTGCGCTTACGATGATGGCTCGCATGGATTCGTGGTCCTCCGGACTGGATCGACGCGGTGGGGCTGGGAAGTGCAGTGGGTGTACGGGGTCCCGCGGTGGTGTGAGAGCGGCCGATGCCTGGTTTTGGCCCGGAGACCGGGCGCGCTGCAAGTGGCTTTCGCCGACTCACGGGGAGGGGTGGTTGCGCGACCGATCTGCTGGAGATTTGTGGGGGAGCGGAACCGCCCGACTGTAATCGAATTCCCGGGTCCCAACCATCACGAGGCGTGGCGATCAACCCTCGAATCCCCAAAGGGGGGGCCTCAGACGGTGTCGCGCCGCGCTGCACGAAGGGCCGTGTCGATCGCCTGGACCTGCGAGAGCAGGGCGTCGAGCTCGTCGAAGCCGATCTGGCTCGGGCCATCGCAGGGTGCCTGGTCGGGGTCGCGGTGAGCCTCGATGAACAGGGCGTCGATCCCGACCGCAGCCGCCGCTCGCGCGAGTGGGGCTACGAATTCGCGCCGCCCGCCCGACGCACCATCGCGGGCACCGGGCTGTTGCACGGCATGGGTCGCGTCGAAGCAAACAGGCGCGAAGCTTCGCATTTCGACGAGCCCCGTCATGTCGACGACGAGTTCGTGGTAGCCGAATTGAGCGCCACGCTCGGTGAGCATGACGTCGTCGCAGCCGAACTCGCTGAGCTTTTCGACGATCGCCCCCATGTTGGCGGGTGCGATGAATTGGCCCTTCTTCACGTTGATGGGCAGGCCCGTGGCCGCGCAGGCCGCGAGGAGATCCGTTTGGCGGCAGAGAAACGCCGGGATCTGCAAGCAATCGACCACCTCGCTTGCGGGTGCGGCCTGCCAGCACTCGTGCACATCAGTGGTCAAGGGAAGCGCAGTGGCCTTCTTCACCCTGGCGAGGATCTCGAGTCCGTCTTCGATCCCTGGCCCGCGAAACGCGTCGACGCGCGTGCGGTTCGCCTTGTCGAAAGACGCCTTGAATACCAGCGGCATGTCGTGACGGGCGGCCCGCTCGGCGATCTGTTCAGCGGCGGCGAGCGCCGTGCCTCCGTCTTCGATCACGTTGATGCCGGCGATCAACGAGAGCCGCGCACCGCTGCCGATCTCGATGCTGCCGATCTTCACCGCCTCTCCCCTCCGTAAAGCCTCTGCGAGATGTTTCACTCTCGCTTGGCTTCGCCGCGGTCCTGCTAGCCCGCATTATTCATGAATCATCCGGGCTAGTCGGCCGCGAGTGAAGGCAACGTTAGACGACGTATCCCCAGGGGGCGATGTTCTGCTTTGTAGAACTCTGTGTGGCCATGCGGGCTAGGATGCGCTCGCCATGCGGCTGTTTCTCGTATTCGCTCGCAAATACCCGGTTTCGACCAGCTTGATGGTCCTCGGGCTCATCGCGGCTTCGCTCGCCGAGGGCATCGGGATCATGACGATGCTGCCGCTGTTCTCGATCTACTTTTCGAGTCCCGATGGCGAAGGCCCACCGCTTCCGACGGGCGACCTGGAGATCAGGGTCACCGCGTTCATCGAACAACTCGGCATCGACGCGACCGCCGGAGTCCTCGCGCCCATCGTGGTGGGCTTCATCTACCTGAAGGCGGGGCTCTTGATCGCTGCGAAGCGACAGGTCGGCTACACGGTCGCGCGCGCTTCGATGGATCTGCGCCTGCGCCTGCTCGACGCCATGATGGGCGCGCGCTGGCGCTACTTCGTCGGCCAGCGCATGGGCACGGTGACGAACGCGATCTCCTCCGAGAGCGAACGCGCCTCGAACGCCTTCCTCTACGCGTCGACGGTGTTGTCGCTGCTCATCAACAACGTCATCTACATCGCGATTACGATCGTGATTTCGTGGGAAGCCACAGTCGCCGTCTTCGCGACGGCGCTGACCGGCATGCTGCTACTGAGTCGTCTCGTACGTGCGACTCGCAAGGCGGGCGTGAAGCAGACGAAACTGATGCGGTCGCTCATCAATCGTCTTTCGGATGCGCTGCAGGCGATCAAGCCATTGAAGGCCATGGCGCGCCAGAATCGCATCGCGCCTTTGCTTTCGAAAGACACGCGCAAGCTGAATCGCGCGGCGCGCAAGAAGGTGCTGGCGACGGAAGCGCTTTCGGCGATCCAGGAACCCATCATCCTGACTTGCCTGGTGCTGGTTGCGTGGTTCGCGGCTTCGGTTCTTGCGATGCCGGGGCCGCGCTTCCTGGTGTTCGGTGCGGTCTTCATTCGTCTGCTCACACAGCTGGCCCGCGCGCAACGTCAGTACCAGAAGTTCACCACCCAGGAGAGTGCGTACTGGGCCATCGAGGACACGATCCAACGCGCGCTCGATCACCGCGAAGAAGTTCGCCCCGGTATCGCGCCGTCACTGAAGCACCAGATCGAATGCATCGACATCTGTCTGAAGTACGAAGACAAGATGCTCTTCGACCACGCGAACTTGACCCTTCCCGCTGGCCGCATCACCGCCCTCGTCGGTCCTTCGGGTTCTGGCAAGACGACACTCGGCGATCTGGTGATCGGCCTGATCGAGCCCGATAGCGGTTCGATCGAACTCGACGGTGTGCCGCTTGCCGAAGTGGACACGGTGGCCTGGCGTGAGCGCATCGGATACGTGCCGCAAGAGATGTTCCTGCTCAACGACACCATCCGTGTGAACGTAACCCTCGGCGAAGAGGGGCTCGACGACGCCGCGGCCGAACGTGCATTGCGCCGCGCCGGCGCCTGGGGCTTCGTTTCGATGCTGCCCGACGGGCTCGGCAGCACCGTGGGCGAACGCGGTGCATTCCTTTCGGGCGGGCAGCGCCAGCGCATCGCGATCGCGCGGGCGCTCGTCCACGAGCCCATGCTGCTCGTACTCGACGAAGCCACGACGGCGCTGGACCCGGAGGCGGAAGCCAGCGTATGGCGTTCGCTCAGGGAACTGCGTGACGAGGTGACGATCCTCGCCGTGTCGCATCAGAACATCCTCGCCGATGCCGCAGACCGCATCTATCGCGTGGAAGGCGGCAAGGTGGTTGTGGTCGATGCCGACACCGTGGGGCAGGGGCACTGACGCGCTAGCGGGATTGACTGCCGACGCGGAGGCCGAGTCCGAGCGCCAATGCGATGGTGATCACCGTCGGCCCCCAGCCGGCGACGATCGGCGGCACGGCCCCGCCGTAACCAAGCGAAGCCCCGGTGCCGTTCATCAACACCGTCCCCACACCGAGCGCGCCGCTCACGAGCAGGGTGGTGGACGAAGCAGGGAAGGGCGGTCCCATCACGGCGAAGAACAACACGATCGCGGGTAGCACGATGCACGCGAACGGTGCGGCGAGCTTGGCGTGGTAGTCGACCCAGAGAGCCGTTGCGTCGAGGTCGTTGGCTTCGACTTCTTTGATCTCTTCCGTGAGTTGTTCGAGGCTGAAGTGCATCGTGTCGACTTCGGCGGGGACTTCTTTGCCGAGGCGTGCGAACGGAACTGCGGCCATTTCGAAGAAGCGGTCCTGCTTGAATTCGAAGTGCCTCGCTTCGCGGAGCCGCCAGTTGCCCTTGCCGACGTAGCGCGCGCTTTTGGCCACCGTGCGGCGCACGGGAAGGCCGGTCTTTTCGAGTTCGAATATCGCGATGTCTTCCGCGGCCCCGCGCTTCACGTCGAGCTTGCCGACCTGGAAGAGTTGGCCACTGTCGCGATACCAGACTGGTGCGCGTGGTTCTCGCCGTGCGGCACGTCGTGCCGCACGGCGCGCTTCCGCTTCGGCGCTGCGCACCTTGATCTCGGTGCGCTTGATTTCATCCTGGCGTTCGCTTGCGCGCGGAATGATCTCGTTGTTGAGCACGAAGAAGAGCGGTACGACGAGCGCGCAAAGGACCAGCACCGGGGCGAGGGCACGTACGGCCGGGATGCCGCATGACCGCATCCCCATCAGCTCACCCTGCGCCGCGAGATCGCTGGCGGTGAGTGCGGTCGCGACGAGCAGGCTCATCGGGATGACGCGCGAAGCCAGTAGCGGCACGCGCGCGCCGTAGAAGCGAACCACCTCCATCGCGGTCGCTTCGTACTTCGCGAACCAACTGAGACGTTCGAGGATGTCGATCAACAGGTACGCCGAAAGCAGGACACCGAAGGCCAGCAGGGCGAACTGCAGGAAGCGTCCGGCGACATAGCGCTGCAACGCCCAACGACGCGGCCCCTTGAAGTGCTTCTGCTGGCGCGGCTTGCTTCCGCCGCGTTGGCGATCGACTTCGCGGCCGAACACGCCCTTGCTCGCGATCGTCGAAAACATCGACAAACCCAGGGCGGCCACGATGAAGTTGGGTAACCAGACCCCGGCCGCGGCACTGAGTGTCTTGTTCTGGATCAAACCGTCGCCGAGTTGAACCATGCCGAAGTAGGCGACGATCGTCCCCAACCCCCACACGCCGCCGGCCGAGCGTGAATACTCCTTGCGCGTCAAGAAGAGCGGGATCGCGATCAAGCCGAAGATCAGCGTCGTTACCGGTGTTGCGAGTCGGCGATGCCATTCGACGAGGTGTTCGGGGTAGCGCCGTTTGCGTTTGATCTCCTCGCGCACGCCTGCCGCGAGTTCGGCCAGGCTCATGCCTTGCCGTCGGTCTTCGTCGTCGCGCTCGATGGGCCGACTGCTGTCGGGCAGTGTGGCGCTCAAGGTTTCGAATTCGAGATGCCGGGGACCCGAGCGCGGCTCGAGAAAGGCGCGGCCGTTTTCGAGGGTCATGTAGATGCCGCCCTCGTCGTTGGCTTGCAGGGTGCCGCGCTTCGCGAACACGGTGTCGCCGAGTGACGGCATCCAGAGGAGCACGTTCTTGAGCTTGTCGCCGCGCGCCGAAACTTCGCGCGCCTGCAGGCGCCATTGGCCAAAGCGATTCACCTTGCCGGCGCGCATCTGGGCGGCGGGGTTCTCGCGCGACATCTCGAGCAGGGCGGCGTCGAGGGAGCGGCTCGCCCAGGGTGCGGCGACGAGAGAAAGCCATAGGCACACGAGCGAAAGCGCGACGGCGAGCACCCCGATCGGGCCCGCGAGCCGCGTGGCGCGAACGCCCAGGGTTTCGAGGATCAGGATCTCGAGGTCGGCACCCAGGCGTCCCAACGCGACCAACGCACCCATCAAGACCGCGAGCGGAAACACCAGGGTGACCAGCGGCACGATCTGGTAGAAGGCGATCTGCGCGACCGCGTCGGCGCCGAGCCCGCGGTTGATCACGAGGTCGGAATATCCGAGCAGTTCCTTCGTCAGCACGACGCCCGTCAGGCCCGCCAGCGAAAAGAGCGTCGGGCCCGCGGCTTCGCGTGCGACGTAGCGATAGAGAATGAGACCCGGCGGTCGGTGATCCGGAATGGCTTCGCTCCTGCCGCACGCCGGGGTGCGGGGCGCTCGTCGCGTCGCTCGTTGTCCGCGATGCCGTCACGGCGAAAACGATCACCGAGCGCGCTGCCATGCTAGCAGGGGCTGCCAGCTCGGATCGCGCTGGGTCCCGGGACTACGCGTCGGGCTGATGCTCTTCGCGCAGATCGGCGAGCGAGTCGTGGTGGCGCTCGTACAGGACGTCGACGAGGTCTCGTACTTCCCCCTCGTCTTCACTCATGTCGGTTGCGGTGAGGATGAGGTCTACGAAGTTCGCGGTGGCGGCCGAGGTTCCGCGGGCCTGGCCGCGCTCGAGATCGTCCGCGGTGCCGTCCCAGCCGAAGGCGTCGCCCTCCGCGCAGAGGTCGGTCGTCGAAAGCTCCAGGAAGTCGTGAGGTCCCGCTGCCGTGTTCGCCATGGCCGGGGGAATTGCAGCGAGCGTGCCGCCGCCGCACGCACGGCGAGAGAAACGAAACCAGTATGAACAACGCGGACTTGCGAGCTTTCGAGCCGCCGCATCGGGCGGCGGAGGCGCGCGTGCGGGCGTCGAAACTCCGACGCGCGCGCAGGGTTTCCGACGCCCGTCGAGTTTGCGACCGAGGGCGCCGATACCGCGGGGCGAGAGGCCGCGCATTGCGGGCATGCAGGCTGCGGATGGCGGCCGAAGGGTTCTTCCGCAGCCTGCTAGATTGCCCGGCCCCGATCAACCCGCCGCGCTTGATCAACCCGCCGCGGCACCATCCGACCCAACCAACGAGACGACGAGCCGAACCGATGAGCGAACCCCAGCACCTTGCCCTGTACGAATCCCCGATGTGTTCCTACTGCCGAAAGGTGCGCGGCTTTCTCGAGCAGATCGGTGAAGAAGTCGAGGGACGCGACGTCATGGGCGACCCCGAGAACTTCGACGAACTCATCGCCGCCACGGGCCGCACCACCGTGCCGTGTCTACGCATCGAGTCGACCGATGGTGAGGTGCGCTGGATGCACGAGTCCGCGGACATCATCGACTGGCTGAGGGATTACTTCGCGAAGGCGTAGTGCCGCGCGAACGCGCTTCAGGACCCGCCGCGCTTGCGTCCCGGCTTCGCGTTGCCCTGGCTCTTCCACGCCACCACCCGGCGGATCGCTGCGTCGGCCTTCGGACGACTCCTGGTGCTCAGGGCTGAGAGCAGCTGCGGGTAGTCGCCGCTCTTCAAGAAGGCTTCGACGGCGCTGATCTCACGATCGCTCGGGCGCGACGCCCGGCGCGGACCGCGATTGGTGTCCGATTCGTAGTCTTTGCGAAAAGCGTCGGCGTCGACTCCGCGCTTTTCGAGGATGCGCTTCACCTTCTGCGCGGAGAGCATCTTGCTCCAGAAGTCCTTGCCGCTGGCCTTGCGTCTAGCTGCCATCTTCGTTGTTCCTCGTGCGAAAGTTCGGGTGCTTTTCGGGGTTCACGGTTTCGTGCCGGTACGCATGTCGTCGAACCATGCGTGGGCTTGCGAGCACCCTGAGCTTCATGGCGGTAGGGTTCGACGCGATCTCGGTTCGAGGTGAATGCACGAGGTAGTATGACATAGTTGGCCCACGCTTGGTGGTATGGAAGGTGACGACTTCAAGCCAAGGCAAAATCGCCGCAAACCATGCTTCACACGAGTGGTGCCGGGGGGACTCGGGTGCGTGGCCGCTCAGACGACCTCGCAGGCTTCGAACGGGTCGTCGATCAGGAGGGCGTCACGCGCGAGGTCGTGGGGGTCGAGCGATTCGATCCGGGCGGCCAATCTGCGCCGCGCATGCCCCCAGCTTTCACAGCGCTCCCAGGTCGAATGGCCGATCACGTAGGCGACGCCGCGAATCTCCTCGACCCGAAGCTCACCTTCGGTGGGCACGCACAGGCCGCCTGGGCACACCAGGAATTCCGTCTCGACGATGAAGGGTTCGGGCTGCGACATCCGGGTGGAGCCGCCAAGGGGCGCGAGACTGGGGTCGGCGCTTCGCGTCTCGTTGCCGAGCGGCTGTCCAGGCGGGGGCCGGGGCCGGGGAGGGGAAGGCGGCGCTTCCCACGAGCTGTCGTCATCCATCGTTCGTCTGCCTCGAAACGAAGATAACATCGTGCCGGCGAGCGAAGCGCCGCCAAGCGCAACAATCCGCAGTGTGTAACGCAGCGATCGACGCCTTCGCGGGTCGAACGGCTTCGAGTGAGGCGTGGCAGACATGGAGTCGAGGTCGTGAGCAGGCAGCACCCCGACGAGGGGTCGAATCGCGGGGCCGCGCAGCTGCCGGGACGGCGCCTGGCCTTCGCGTTCGCGGCGGCGGCCTTCCTGGTTCGACTGCTCCCGTTTCGCAGCGTCTTCCTCGAAGGCCGCGGAGCCGGTGTTCACTTCACCGACTCCGACGCCTACTACCACGCGCGCCGCATCGTCTACGACCTCGCCGCGTTCCCCGACACCCTCGCCTTCGACGCGTACCTGAACTTCCCGGTCGGCGCGAAGGCGATCTGGCCCCAGACCTTCGACTGGCTGATCGCGGCGATACTCTGGCCCTTCGGCTTTGCCGATGATCCGGGCGCGGTGGCCCGCGTGATCGTCTTCATCCCGCCACTGCTGGGTGCGGCAACCGTCTACGCGTTGCACCGGATCGCGACCGC
The DNA here is from genome assembly GCA_030748735.1 of Myxococcota bacterium. Classification (GTDB taxonomy): domain Bacteria; phylum Myxococcota_A; class UBA9160; order UBA9160; family UBA4427; genus DUBZ01. The sequence continues at coordinate 26,739 of JASMLK010000111.1, forward strand.
GCACTTCGAGCCGCTGGTCGCGCATCTCGCGGCCGCCGTGCTCGTACTGCTGCCCGCCCACTACTGGTATTCGCAACTCGGCTTCGTCGACCACCACGCGGCGGTGGCGTTGTGTTCGACGGCATTGCTCGGGATGGGGCTTCGGGTCGTTCGCGCGGCCGACGGCGGGCGGGTGGGGCGCCGCGATGCGACCGGCCTGGGCGTACTGTTTGCGTTCAATCTCTTGATCTGGCCCGGCGCGCTCCTCTATCTGGTGCTCGGGCTCACCGTGTTGCTCTGGACTGGTGTCTTTTCGCGCGACGCACGCACCCGGTCGGGCTTGCTCGACACGGTGTGGCTTTCCTGTGTGGTCGCGTGGCTCGGCATCGCGCCCTGGTCGCTCGGCAACGATTGGCCGCAGTGGGGGCCGTACAGCGCGGTGGTGTTGTCGAACTTCCAGCCCTGGTTCCTGGCTGCCGTCGGGTTTTCGAGTTGGTTGGCTTTGCGTGTCGATCGGCGCCGACCCGACGCTGCACCGAGTTCGCGCGTCGGCCTCGCACTGGCCGCGGCGGCTCTCGTGATCACCATGAGTTTTCTCGCGATTCCGGAACTGGCATCGAGTGTTCGCGATTCGTCGCAGTGGTTGGGAAAGGGCGACGCCTTCCAGGCGCTGGTAGGTGAATCGGTTCCCCTCTTCACGCTGCATGGCAAGTTCACGACCGCGATCGCGACGTCGCGGCTTTCGTGGTTCGTCTTCGTGTTCCCGCTGGCGGCGTTGTCGCTCGCGTGGCGATGTCGTTCGGACGAGGGCCGCAGCACGACCTGGGCAGTGCTGTTCTGGGGAATGGTCTTGTTCGGCTTCACCCTCGCGCAGAAGCGCTTCTTCAACACGTTTTCGGTGTGGATGGCGCTCGCGATGGCACTCGCGGCCGCCGAATTCTCGAAGCAGCATTTCGTTCCTCCGCAGCATCGCAAGCTCTTCGGTGCAGCCGTCTGCTTCGTGTTCATGTTGCCCGCCCTCGGTTTCTACGGAGGACCGCTTCGCATGCTCGGTGTCGAGGCCGTCGAAGCCAACCCGCGCATCGACGCCAACCGCGCGCGGCGCGAACTGGTGAACTGGTTGCGCGAGCACACGCTCGAAACGTCGGGTTATCTCGACGCCAACGCGGCCCCCGAATACGGCGTCCTCGCGCGTTGGGGAGAAGGGCACTTCATCACCCAGGGCGCTCGACGCCCGGCCGTGATGGGCAATTTCGGTGACGATCTCGGTCGCGATCATTTTCTCCTCGCGCGCAGCTTCTTCAATGCGTCCCCCGAGCGTGCGAGCGAGATTCTCGACGAATTGAAGGTGCGCTACGTCGTGATCGCGTCGGCTGCCGAATCGCGGCCGATGGCGAGACATCTCTTTCGCACCGACGGTGCGCGCCTCGGTCGCTATCGCTTCGTCCACGAAATCGGCGGGATCTCGGGTTTGCAGGTCCCCGCCTACAAGGTGTTCGAGTTCGTGAAGGGCGCTGTGCTCGAGGGTCGCGCCGCACCGCGAAGCCTCGTCAAGGTCGAACTCGAACGCACGACGCGCGAGGGACGGGCCAGCGTGTACGAGGAAGTCGCCGAGACGGACCCGCAGGGCCGCTATCGCGTGCGGGTCGCCCACCCGACGCGCGCGCATCCGGGGGGCGTCGCGACCGCCGAGCGCTATCGCGTTTCGAGTGCAGGCGAGGAAGTCTGGGTGGAAGTGCTGCCGGTTGCTGTGAGGGATGGCAGCGTGGTCGTGATACCACCCTTCGCGCCGTCGCCGCAGGCCGGCGACTGAACCGGATCTTTCTCGGGGTCTGTCCGGATCGAGTTGCGCCCGCGTTTCGTCGCTACTGCCAAAACGCCTGTGCATGTGCGCCGCCGTGCGCGCCAACCCCCGGGAGCAACCATCGTGATACTGCGTGAAAAGGCCACGGACACTCATCTTCTCGCGCAAGCTGCTCAAGCAGATCGGCGCGGGAACCAGCGAGTGGGAAGCCTCCGTGCCCGAAGAAGTTGCGCGCATCATCAAGGCGCGGCACTTCTTCGGTTGGCCGAAGAAGCAGTAGCGGGCGGCGCCGGCCTGCCGAGTACCCCGCGCGTTCGGCTCAATCGAGTTCGGAGAACGCCGCGCCGGGGATCACCTGAGGGCCAGCGAGCGAGCCGCCGTCCACGATGAATTCGGCGCCCGTCGAATAGGACGACTCGTCGCTCGCGAGGTAGAGCGCGAGGTTCGCGACCTCACTCGCCTGGCCGATGCGGGGGATGGGTTGTCCAGCGAAGTTCTGGTCCCTTTCAGCGGGGACTTCTTCGTCGACCTCGAGGCCGGTCATCGGGGTCGCCACGCCACCGGGGTGAACGGAGTTGACGCGAATGCCCAACGACCCGAGTTCGAGCGCAGCGACCTTTGTCATTCCGCGCATCGCGAACTTGCTCGCCGTATAGGCGACGAGTCCCGGGGTGCCCGTCATGCCGGCCGTCGACGAGATGTTGACGATCGACCCGCCCCCGGCCCTGCGCATGGGCTCCGCCACGGCCTTCATGCCGACGAAGCAGCTGACCTGGTTGACCTCGATGACGCGCATGTATTCGTCGAGGGAGGTTTCGAGCATCGGGGCCATGTGAAGGATGCCCGCGTTGTTGACGAGCACGTCGACCTTGCCGAAGGCCTGTTCGGCGGCAGAGACGACTTCCGCCCACGAATCTTCGTGACGCACGTCGTGGTGGCAGTAGATGGCGGCGTCACCGATGCCGGCGGCGGTTTCCTTGCCCTCGGCGTCGAGAATGTCGGTTACGATGACCTTGGCGCCTTCCGCCGCGAAGAGCTTCGCCTCGACCGCGCCCTGACCGCGGGCTGCACCGGTAATGATGGCGACCTTGTCGTCGAGTCGACCCATGGGTTTCTCCTTGCTGCAGTGGTTTGTAGAGGGATGCTGCGCTGATCGATGTTTCAGCCGCGCTCGAACTTCTGCGTCGCGGGGCGTCCTGGAAATGCAGGCTAGTGCGCGCGTTCGAGACGTGCCGCGTGATGTGCGAGGAGCAGCGTGCTGCAGGCCGTGACGAACGCGCCGCCTTGATGGATGACCGCGAGCGTGAGGGGCGTCTGCCAGAGTGCGGTCAACGCGCCCAGCACGAACTGAATGGACAAGACGGCGAGGAGTTGGTCGCAGACCAGAGTAGAAGCCCCCCTGGAGGCGGCACGCAGCTTCCACCACGCGACGCCGCCCCACGCCATCAGCGCGAAGCCGAGCGCGCGGTGGATGTAGTGGATCGCGACCGGGTCATTGATCAGGGTGTGGAGGAGGGGGCCTTCGGGAATCAATCCCCCCGGTAGGTAGTGGCCGTTCATGTCGGGAAAGCTCGGGAAGAGGATGCCCGCGTGGGTGCCGGCCATGAAGGCCCCGTACAGGATCTGCACCGCGAGCATGAGCATCAGGAGCGCGGGGTAGAACTGTAAACCCCTTACGCCGGGCAGCACCCGCCCGAATCGCAAGTCCATCAGCATCCACAGATTCCATCCGGCGATCACGAAGGCGAGGCTGAGGTGAGAGGCCAGGCGGAAGTGGCTCACCTCGGGACGGTCGATCAAGCCGCTCTGCACCATGTACCAGCCGAGCAGGCCCTGGCCGCCGCCGAGCGCGATGGCGACCAGGATACGGAACGAAAGCCAACCCTCGAGGCGTCCACGCAACTGGAAGTAGAGCCAGGGGATGAAGGCGATCAGCGCGATCGTGCGCCCGAGCACGCGATGCGTGTACTCCCAGAAGAAGATGCGCTTGAAGTCCGCGACTTCCATCCACGCATTGACTTCCCGGTACTGCGGCGACGTCTTGTACGCATCGAACGCCTCGTTCCAGGCCGCTTCGCCGATCGGCGGGAGCACACCCATCACGGGACGCCAGTCGACCATCGAGAGGCCAGATTCGGTGAGCCGGGTAATTCCCCCGACGAGCACCATTGAAAACACGGTGGCGAACAGCAGCCACAGCCAGCGGACGATGGAGGGATCCACCGAACGGTGGGCGGGCATTTCACTTTGGATCATGGTAATGGGCCGGGGAAGGTGGGCAGGTGTCGCGCAGGCTCAATGTGCAAACGGTTCTCACCAATAGCGAATTGGTTCGCAACGATACGTGCTCTTTGCGGGTGCGGCGAACCTGCGGCCGAAACGCGAAGCCGTCAACAGGAGTGGGTAACGATGAATGAAGGCCAGGGCGTGCTGCACCCCGCACCGGCTCCGACGCTTCCCTACGTCGTGATCGTGCAGGAAGACCCGCTCGATCGACGGGCGATGCGCGCCGCACTGGAAGGCCGCTTTCAGGTCACCTCCGTGGGCGACGGTTTCGACCTGTTGTCGTGCGTGCTCGAACGCAAGCCGGACCTGGTCGTGCTCGATCTCGTCCTGCCCGGAATTCCCGGGCTCGAGGTCATCCACGCGCTGCAGTCGACCGGGCAGGACATCCCCATCATCGCGACGGTGGGTGCAGACCGCCGGTCCGAGGACTGGCTTCGCGCGAGCATCATGGGCGCGCAGAAGCTCTTGCGCCGTCCGATTTCCGACCACGAGCTGCGTAGGTGGATAGACGCCGTGCTCTCCGACGCCGCGCCCACGAGGCCGACGCCCGAGGCCGCCGATGCGGCTGCGCTGCTGCTCGATGCCAGCTCCTCGAAGGTGCTCGACAACGACGATTTCAAGCGCTTCGTCGCCCGCGCGGTTCGCATGGATCGTAAGTTCGACCGCAGGTCGGCGGTCGCGCTCCTCCAGGCGCGTACGCATGCGACGCGCGATGAAGTGGTGTCGATCATGAGGGACGTGTTGCGCAGCGGCGACTTCATCACTTGCGCGGGCACCGATCAGGTCCTGGTGCTCACGCCCCTCACGCCACCCGAACACGTCCCCGCGATCTTCCGCCGCCTCGAGAAGTCGTTCGAGGAATACAATCTCACCGAGCGGCAGCTTCGCTGTGGCGTGGTGAGCGCCGAGCGAGCACACGCGGCCGAGTTCCTCGAATACCTCTTCGATGGTCTCGTGCCGTGGATCCAGATGCACGAGCTGATGGAGCGAGACCTCTCGGCCATTTGAGCGCGCGGCCTCACGCGATCTTCGGCTGGCCTGTCGCGTTTCGGCGCGGCCGCTTGTCAGCGCCAACCATTCGGTGCAAGGTTGGGCGCGTGAAAGACCTCGCCGCGATCAAGCCCCCCCGTATCCTCGGGTTCCAGGAGATTTGCGCCGAGCCCGTCGGTGGCAAGGCGTCCGGTCTCGCGAAACTTCACGCCATGGGACTGCGAATCCCGCCCGGCTTCGTACTCCTCGATGCCTCAGCGGAGCAGCTACCCGATGCACTCTTCGAGTGCTATCGCGCGCTTGGCGGGAGCCCGGTGGCGGTGCGTTCGTCCGCGCTCGACGAGGACGGGAGCGACGCTTCGTTTGCGGGCCAGTATGAAACGCTGCTCGGTGTCGAGGGCGAAGCCGCGCTGGGGGAGGCGGTGCGCGAATGCCTCGCGAGTCTCGACCATGCCCGCGCGGACGCCTATCGCACGGACCGTCCGGGGTCGCGCGAAGGAGGCTCGGGCGACCCGCGAGGCCCGGCTGGGCAAGCCCACGGATCTTCGATGTGCGTCGTGGTGCAGCGCATGGTGGATGCGCGTGCGGCGGGCGTGCTCTTCACGGTCGATCCGGTGAGCCATCGGCGTGGGCATGTGGTGATCGATGCGGTGGAGGGGCTCGGCGAGGCGCTGGTGAGCGGAGAAGCGAGCCCCGACCAGTACCGACTGGATCGCGAAGGGCAATTGCTACGCAGCGATCTCGTCGGCGAGGAGCCGATCCTCTCCCAACGCGAGTGCGAACAACTCGTGCGTGAAGCGCTGGCCGCCGAAGCCGACCGCGGCTGTCCCCTCGACCTCGAATGGGCGATCGACGAAGACGGCACGCTGTACTGGCTGCAGGCGCGACCGATCACGACGCTCGGCCCCGATCTCAACGAATTGGATACCGAGACCCTCGACCCCGAGCACGTCTACACGCGCTGCAACATCGGAGAGATGTTCCCGGGCGTTTGCACGCCGCTTTCCTATTCGTTCACCGCCTGGTCGATCGACGTGGCGATGCAGCGCATGCACATGCGTATCGGGATACAGGAAGCGTTCGTTCCGGCCTTTCGCTTCGTGCAGATGTCGTACGGACATCTCTTCCTGAACCTCACGACGCTGAGCGATGCGTCGAGCCAGACGTTCGGTGGGGACGTGAGTGACCTCACCCTTTCGATCTGCGGTCGCATCGTCACCGAGCCTGAACTCGTGGTGAAGCCTCCTCCGCCGTTTGCGCGGCGCATGCGAAACGTCGTTGGCTATGTGCGCTACCTGCTCGGCCAGCGTTGGGCCCGTCGTTCGATGAAGCAGTTGATCGATGACCTCGTCTTCGAGCCCGCCGACGAAAGTGCGCTCGCCATGTGGACGGCCATCGACGACAAGTTCGATGCCGCCTTCCACTCGATGGACTTTCACCTGGTCTCTTCGGCGACTTCGGGAATCATGACCCCCATTCTGCTCGGTGTACTCGCGAAGGGAGAAACGCCGCGCGAAGAACACCACGTGGAAGTGGCCGCCTTGTTGGCGGGCGCGAAGGATGTCGAGAGCGCCGACATCGCGGAAGGCGCTGCGCGGATTCTCGACGAGCTGCTCGCGGACCGCGAAGCCTGTGAGCACTTCGTCGGGCTCGAGGACGACGATGCCGTGGCCTGGCTTCGGGGCGATGAATCGCAGGAAGTGGGTCGTCTCTTCCGCGCCTATCTCGAGCGGCACGGTCACCGTGCGATCAAGGAACTCGAACTGCGCCAGCCCGAATGGCGCGAAGATCCACTGCCACTCGTGGTTTCCCTGAAGGCCAGCGCGCGTTCGCGTTTGCGCAGCGAAGACGAGTTCGACGAACAAGCGCGCCCGGCCCCCGCAGACGAAACCAGACACGGCATCGCCCTGCGACTGCTCACGCGTTTCGCCCACCAGACCGTGCGCTCGCGCGAAGAAACCAAGTCGGGGCTCGTTGCCGTCGGGACGCGCTTCAAAGAGGGCTACCGCGAACTCGCCCGGCGCATGGTGGCCGAAGGGCTCCTCACCGATGAGGACGCGGTGTTCTTCCTGATGCACGAAGAACTCGGGAGACTCGTTCGCGGCGAACGACCCGGGCTCGTGGCACGCGCCCTCGAACGGCGCAGTGTCTTGGATCGACAAGCCGCATTGCAGTTCGACGACATCGTCAAGGGCGAACCCATCCCGATCGTTCCCGAACTACCCGAAGGCACGAGTGAGCGGATGCTCAGCGGCACCGCGGTGAGCCGGGGGCGCATCGTTGGAACCGCACGTGTCGTCCACACGCCCGCCGAGGCCGAAGCGCTGGAACGTGGCGAGATCTTGATCGCGCCGATCACCGACGTCGGATGGACGCCGTATTTCAGCTTGATCTCCGGGCTCGTCACCGACATCGGGAGCGCGGTGTCGCACGGCGCCGTGGTGGCGCGTGAATTTGGGCTACCCGCGGTGGTGAACACCCGCTTCGCCACCCAGGTGTTCAAGACCGGCGACCGCGTCGTGCTCGACGCCGATCACGGGCACGTTCGGATCGCGACCGCGATCGACTGAGGCGCCCCGGAGACGAGTTGTCTGAGGGCGCCGCAGCGATATCGTGCTGGGATGAACAACATCCAGAGCCCCTCCCTGGTCACCACGCTGCGCCATGTCGAACGGGTGCGTCGCGCTCGGGTTGCGCTCCTCTTCGTCACGCTCTTCACCGCACTCGCGTGCAGGCAGGCGGTCGAGATCGATCGCTCCGGCCCGACCGCCGACTGGCCCGCCTACGGGGGGAACGCTGCAGGCGCGCGGTATTCACTGGCGACACAGATCACCAAAGAAAACGTCGGCGCCCTGGAAGTGGCCTGGACCTATCGCACCGGTGACGTCGACTACGGGCTCGAAAACGGCGGCGAAACCCTGCTCGGGACCGCGTTCCAGAACACGCCGATCGTCGTGGGCGACACGCTCTACATCTGCACTCCGCGCAACCGCGTGATCGCGCTCGACGCAAATACCGGCGAAGAGCGGTGGAAGTTCGACGCCGAGGTGTCGACCGAGGGCGTGTACATCGTGACATGCCGCGGTGTTTCGTATGCGATCGACGACAAGGTGGCTCTGGGCGAGGCCTGTCGCGAGAAGCTCTACATGGGCACCCTCGATGCCCGCATGATCGCCCTCGACACCACGACGGGACGTCTGTGCGAGGGTTTCGGCGACGGCGGTACGATCGATCTCTCGCGCGGCATCGGCAACCGATACCCCGGTGAATACGGCGTGACGTCTCCCCCCGCGCTGGTCAATGGCACGTTGGTCACCGGTGCGCTGGTCCTCGACAACATTCGTGTCGATGCGCCCGGTGGTGTGGTGCGCGGTTACGACGCGCACGATGGAAAGCTGCTCTGGAGTTGGGATCCGCTTCCGCCCGGTCGAAGCTTCGTCGAGACCACCGACGAAACCGGTGAACTCGTTCGCTATCACCGCGGCACCACGAATGCCTGGTCGGTGTTCTCGGTCGACCCCGAACTCGATCTCGTCTTCGTGCCCACCGGCAACACCGCGCCCGACTACTACGGGGGGACGCGTGACGGACTCGATCACTATTCGAGTTCGATCGTCGCCCTCGACGCGTCGACGGGCGAAGTGCGATGGCACTTCCAGACCGTGCATCACGACGTGTGGGACTACGACGTTCCCTCGCAGCCGGTGCTCTTCGACTTTCCGGGTCCCGACGGCCCGATCCCCGCCGTGGCCCAGGCGACCAAGCTCGCACATCTCTATCTGCTCGACCGTCGCACCGGGGAGCCCCTCTTTCCGGTCGAGGAACGCCCGGTGCCGACGTCCGGTGTGGCGTCCGAAGTGCTGTCCCCCACGCAGCCCCATCCGACGCGCCCACCGCCGCTTCATCCCCAGACCCTCACTCCGGAAGACGCCTGGGGGCTCACGCCGATCGATCGCGCGAACTGCACGGACAAGATCGCGGCCCTCGACTCGCAGGGGCCGTATACGCCGCCGTCGGAACGCGGCTGGATCCAGTACCCGGGTTACTTCGGTGGGTCCAACTGGGGGAGCCTCGCGGTCGACCCGGTGCGCAAGCTCCTGGTGATGAACATGAGCCGGATCGCGGGCGAGCTCTATCTCGTGCCGCGCGACGAGGCGAACAAGAAGATGGCCGAGGCCGAAGCGCGCGGCGAAGATGCGATGATCGAGCCGCAAGAAGGAACGCCCTACGCGATGCGCCGTACGTTCCTGCTTTCGGACTTCGGTTTGCCGTGTAGCCCGCCGCCGTGGGGCGTGATGACCGCGATCGACTACACCGATGGCAGCGTGGCGTGGGAGGTGCCGCTCGGAACCGTGCGCGACCTCGCCCCGGTCCCCATCCCGTGGAAGCTCGGTGTGCCGAACCAGGGTGGAACCACCTCGACCGCGAGTGGGCTCTCGTTCGTTGGCGCAACGATGGACAACTATCTGCGCGCCTTCGACACCGACACGGGTGAAGAGCTCTGGCAGGCGAGGCTACCCGCAGGCGGGCAGGCGACACCGCTGACCTACCGTACCAGCGACGATGCACGCCAGTTCGTCGTGATCGCCGCCGGTGGCCATGCACTCATGCAGACGAAGCTCGGCGACTACGTCGTTGCCTTTGCGCTGCCGGATGATTCCTGAAGCGTCGGCCCCTGCGCCGCGCTACTTGCGGCGGAAGTGCAGGATGTAGTTGTCGTCGAGGCCCTCGATCTCGACCTCTTTGATCAGGGTGAACCCCGCGCGTTCGATTTCGGCGCGGAAGACCTCCTTGCCGGCGCGCACGTGTTCGAGCACCCAGTCGGCTGTCTCACCGGGGATCCGTTCGAATTCGACGATCACGAGTTCACCGCGCGGTCGCAGCGCATAGCGAAGGCTTCGCAGCATTTCTTGCGGGTACTCGAAGTGGTGATAGACGTCGCAGATGAAGGCGAGGTCGATCGAACCTTCGGCGAGGCCGGTACTCTTGTCCGTGCTCTCGCTCACTTCGATGTTGTCGAGCCCCGCCTTCGTGAAGCGCTCCTTCATGTGCTCCATGAACTTCGGTGAAATCTCGAGAGCCCAGACGAGCCCGTTCGGCCCGACCTTCTTCGCGAGCAACTCGCTAAAGAAGCCGGTTCCCGCGCCGACATCGGCGATACGTTCGCGATCGTCGATGCCGAGGGCGTCGACGATTTCCTGTCGCCTGGCGTAGATCTGGCGAGACTCGCCTTCGAACCTCTCCGTCCATTCGCCGACGTCCATGTCTTCGTCGACGAACCTGTCGTTGATGCCGGGCTTGACGCTGCCTAGCTGGGCCGAGGCGGGGAGGGGGAGCGTCGTTGCAACGAGCAGTACGAGGGTCAGAGCGGTAGCGATCGTGCGTAGTTGGAGCTGGATCAGGTTCATGGCGCAACGCTAGCCGACCAACGCGAGTCGGGCCTCGCTGTCGGCCTGGAGAAGCGGGCTAGAATGCGCCGCATGCCTGCACTCTATCCCCTGCCTTTCGTTCCCGGTTTCCAGGACCCCGACGACCCGGGTTCCGACCCACTCTGCTTTGCGTTTCGCGGGCGCGAGTTGTTGGTGACGCCCGAAGGCCGGCTGCCATCGGTCGAGCAGATCGATACGCACGGCGTCGAAGCGATTCGCCGCCAATACCTCGGAACCCTCGAAGGCACCCACTGCTATTCCCTCGAACTCGCGCCGAAGCTCGCGCCTCCCGGCGGTCTCGAGTTTCGCGACCTGCGCATGTTGTTCGGCAAACTCGACGGCAATCATCACGCGGTCGCGGGGCGCGCGGTGCAGATCGTCGAATGGGATCGCACCCACCAGTTCTGCGGCGCGTGCGGTGAGCAGACGGTGCTGGCCGAACATGAGCGCTCGCGGTCCTGCCCTTCGTGCCAGTTCCCCATGTATCCGCGCCTTGCCCCGGCGATGATCGTGGCCGTCGAACGTGAAAACGAGATCTTGCTCGGTCGCTCCGCCTACTTTCCACCCGGCATCTACAGCATGCTGGCGGGTTTCGTGGAGCCCGGCGAAAGCGCAGAAGAAGCGGTCATCCGCGAAGTGTTCGAAGAAACCAACATCGTCTGTGGCGACGTCGAGTACTTCGGCAGTCAGCCCTGGCCCTATCCCAACTCGCTGATGCTCGGCTTCAAGGCGCAGTACGCCTCGGGCGACATCGACACCGAAGCCGACGAACTCGAAGACGCCAAGTGGTGCCCGGCGAACGACATGCCCAACACCTTCCCCGGCAACATCAGCATCTCGCAGTGGCTGCTCCACGACTTCCTGGAGCGCAACCAGGCGAAGTAGGCTGCACGCTGGCGCGTGTGCGGCCAACTGGATTCCGGCCGGGCCTCTAGCCCGACGCGGACCGCCAGTTCGAATCTGGTCTCGTGCTCCATGTTAGACGAATGCCCTCGGCGCTCGACCACGGCATGAAGATATCCGATCAGACGGTCTACCGGCTCCACGTCCGTTCAGGTCACATTGCCAAAGGCCATCGAACGCAGTCCTCGCGGTTTCATTCGGCTTGAAAGTTGTTGTGCAGAAGTCGATACAATTCCCTGAAACACCCAGCAAAACGCACTTCTGGGGCGTTTCTTTGTTTTTTTTCGAGTGACGGCGTGTGCGAATTGGATCAAACTGGGCATCTGGCTGCGTTGGCTCCTCTTTGGGAAGGGAGATGCTGTGAAACCCCCGTGTGTTCTATCGATCCTGCGATCCGGCCTGATCGCAGCGTCGTCGAGTCGAAGGATGATCGCGCTTTCGGCGCTTGCATCGGTATTCGCCTTCGGCCCCCCGACCGCGGGTGCCGCGACGATCACGTACGGGGATGTCGATATGCTCGGCCAAGGGACCTACGGCTCGGACCCGAGGGCGGGGGCCACCCGCGAGGGCCTGGCTGCGGACGTGGTGACGATGGCCACACTCGATTTCGCGCACACTTATCCCTTTTCTCCCGAAGTCGACGACTACGCCGGGACCGACCAGATCTACGTCGGCAGTAGCCAGACGGGATTCAACGACGGGTACTCCGGGTCCTCCGAAAGGATCGCGGGTCCCCATGTCATCAGTCTCGACTATTCCTCGATCGTCCCTCTCGGACACGAGATCGATACCCTGACCCTGGGCATTGCCGCGGACGATTTTCAGTATCCCAGTTTCGGAAATCCGTTTACTGCCCTGCTCAACGGTCTCGCGGCCTCGGCTCTGACCACACAGCTCAACAGCTTGCTCCAGACAGGACCGTACGTGCAGTTTTTTACGATTGGCATTGATCCCACGATCTTGACCGTGGACCACACTCTCGTTCTGTCCATTGATCAAGGTGGCATCGGGGGCGACGGTTGGGCGGTCGACTTCCTCGAGGTCGGAGTCACCAGCAGCCTCGTCCCAGAACCCCCCACGGCACTGCTACTCGGGTTTGGCCTGGCTGGGCTCGGAATCAAGCGACGCAGCCGCTGACACGCGGCCCGGGACGTGACGGAGCACCTCGAGAAGATCACGAAGCTCCGACCGGGGTCTCCTTGAAGACCCGCTCGATCTCTTCGCACAGCTCGCCATCGCGAACTTCGCGTTCGCTGCGACGCGAGGGATCGCGCTCCTTCGCCTTCGCCGTGTAGTAGGTGGACGGAGCGATCGGCAACACTCTGCAGACCGGCTCGACCCCGTACACCTCACGGTTCTCGTCGATGAAGGCCACCATCACCTGGGTCGGCGGTCGAGTTCCGCCTGGGCGAAGAACGCAGACGCCTTGCGCAGGATCTCGTTCGCTCGCTTGAGCTCGCGGTTCTCCCGCTCGAGTTCCTTGATGTGAGAGTGCTCCTCGCTCGTCACGCCGCCACGTCGACCGGAGTTGATCTCCTCCTGCCGAACCCGGTTGCGAAGCGCTTCAGCCGAACAGCCGACCTTCCCGGCCACCGATCGAATCGTTTCCCACTGCGAGCTGTGCTGACCGGCATGGTCGAGGACCATCCGACCCCCCCGCTCCTTCACTTCCGGGAAAGTTGATGCCGAAGGCATCGTCGATGCTCTTCACATCGAGATATCCTCCGGATTCGAGCTCATCGACGTTACGGAACTGCTCGAATCCGATCGCGAAGGCGGCTTCCACATAGGCTCCCCTGACAGGGGGCTCCTCAGCCGAGGCGACTCCCGCAAGCGACATCAGGTGGGTCGCGAGAACGAGGAGTGCGATTCGCAACGACTTCGTACCCAGCATCATCGTCCTCGCCGCGGAGCCTTGGAGTTCATACGGTGAGCACGATCTTGCCGAACGTCTTCCGCGAGGCGAGGGCGTCGAGGGCTTCTGCGGCCTGTTCCAGGGGGAACTGCTTCCAGATCACCGGGCGCAAGCGACCGTCGGCATGGAGCTGCATGAGATTGCGGAAGCAACCGGCGAGTTCTGCTGGCGCGTTCTGGACCATCGGCCCGAAGTGCACACCCACCAGTGAGATGTGCTTGAGCATGATGCGATTGGTCTTCACGCTCGGGATCTCACCGCCCGAAAAGCCCACGATCACGATGCGTCCGCCCCAGGCGATGCAGCGCGTGCAGCCGTCGAAGATGTCGCCGCCGACGTTTTCGATCACGACGTCGGCACCACGGCCGTCGGTTTCTTCTTCGACGCGCGCGACCCAGTCTTCTTCGCGGTAGTCGAGGGCGACGTCGGCGCCGGCTTCGCGCACGATGTCGAGCTTTTCTGCGCCGCCGGCGAGGGCGATCACGCGAGCCCCGAGCGCCTTCGCGATCTGGATGGCTGCGAGCCCCACGCCGCCAGCGGCCGCGGTGATGAGGACCGTTTCGCCTTCGCGCAGCATGCCGCGCGACACGAGGGAGACGTAGCTCGTGCCGTAGACGATCGGCATCGCGGCGGCTTCCTCGAAGGGCACCTCGTCGGGGATCGGAAACGTGCCCGCCGGGCGGGCGAGGGCGCGTTCGGCGAAGCCGCCGAATTCCACGTACGCCATGACGCGGTCCCCGACCGCGAAGCCCTCGACACCTTCACCGACTTCCGCGACGAGCCCCGCGACCTCGCCGCCGGGCGAGAAGGGGAAGTCGGGCTTTACCTGATAGCGCCCCTTGACGATCAGGGTGTCGAACCAGTTGCACCCGATGGCCTTCACGTCGATCACGAGTTTCCCGGGTTCGACCTTCGGGGCGGAGACTTCGGAGACCGAAAGATCGCTATGGCTCATCCATTCGTTGACGACGACGGCTTTCATTGTGGGCTCGCTGTGCGGGAGGCTCGGGTTCGCGGGTTCGAAGCGAAGCAGCGTATCATTCCCGCCATGGGGGAGCATCGACGGTGGCACGGCGGAAGTCCAGATGAGCGCTAGTCAGCAACACGGTATGGGAACGATCGACCCGGAGACCCGCGAACGGCTGCGCGTGCTCTTGTGCGAGATGCAGGCTGCGATTCAGCGCGACGTCATCACGGCACGCGACCAGAGTACGTTCGAAGACCGCTCCCGCATCGAAGCGGTGACCGAAGCCGACACCGTCTATCAGATCGATCGCGTGAGCGAAGAAGCGATCGTGGCGTGGTTCGAGGCCCATTGGCCGGCAGACCTTCCGGTGCGGGTGGTGATGGAAGGGGTGACGGACGAAGCGCGGCTCGTGTTTCCGCCGGACACGTCACCGGACGCCGCCCTCTACACCTGCATCATCGACCCGATCGACGGTACGCGGGGCCTCATGTACGACAAGCGATCCGCCTGGATCCTCGCAGGTGTGGCCCCCTCGCGCGGAGGCGTTCCCACGCTCGAAGACATCGAAGTCGCGGCCATGACGGAACTCCCCGTCGAGAAACAACGGCGGGCCGATCGGTTGAGTGCGGTCCAGGGGTGCGGCCCGGAAGGCGTACATGTGGAACGCGTCGACCTCGACACCGGCAGTCGCGCTTCCTTTACACCGCGACCTTCCAGGGCCGGTGATCTCCACCACGGTCACGTGGGCTTCTCTCGCTTCTTCACGGCGGGCAAGTCGCTGCTCGCCGAGATCGAAGAAGCCCTGCACACGCGTCTGTACGGAAGCGATCGCCTGGCGGAACTCGCGATCTTCGAAGACCAGTACATCTGTAGCGGCGGTCAGCTCTACGAACTCTGCATGGGACGCGACCGCATGATCGTCGACCTTCGCCCGCTCGCCCATCGCGCGCTCGATCTTGCCGGCGCGATGGACTGCCATCCCTACGACCTATGCACGATGCTCATCTTACGCGAACTCGGCGGCGTGGTGACGAGCCCGACGGGAAGTCCCCTGGACATCCCCCTCGATACGACGTCTTCTGTGGCCTGGGTAGGCTATGCAAACCCCGAACTGGCGGCCCACGTCGCCCCGATGCTCGGCGAAGTCCTCGACGAATACCTGCCTGCCACCCGCTAGTCGGTGAAGTTGTGCAGGATCCGCGGCATCGGGGTCTTGCCGCTCGGCATGTTCTTTTCGTAGCGGCGGGCGCTGCGTGCGCGCGAGCCCGGCGTTTCGGCCGGGCCCAGTGCCGCCCAGGCGAACGCGGCCAACCAGCCGATGATCGTCCAGCCAAAGAGCACGTTTACGACGAAGATCGGAACCGCTGCGTCGTGAGCGCGCGCCGCCGCAATGCAGAACGGCACGATGTACATGACGATGAAGGTGAGCGGAATCAGTTCGGCCATCGTGGTTTCCCGGCGCTGGAAAGCAGCTCGACCGGTAGTGGCCGACCCGCTGACGATCGGATCTCGGTACTTCGTCTCAACGCAGCCGATCGTTGCGGACGGCGCGCGGAAACCGACGTCGTTTCAGAACGCGCCCACCGCACCGGTGTCGAACGAAACCGCGACCGATCGGCCTTCGAGAACGTCGACCTCGTCGACGTGCACGCGCGCCAGCGAGAATCCCGCCGAGACCCTGTAGGGACCCGACGCGCGCACCGGGTTCGTGTCGCCCGTGGCGTAGGGCACGCGAATCGATGCGTGACCATCGTCGTCAGCCTCGTCCGAGGCCGCGTAGGTGAAGCTTCTTCCGTCGGCGGTTTGCAGGGACACCGACGCGCTGACGCGCTTGCCCGCCTCGGCATCGATTTCGAGAACTGCGCCCTTCACGATCTCGAAGAGCTTGTAGGAAACACGCGTCGCGGCGGGTTCGTCGCCGAGCTTCTTCGGGTAGAGCAGGTCGAAGCCAGGGCGTCCCGGTGTGGATTCGGTCACCAGACGGAAGTGTTCGAGTCGGGGGCTGTCCTCGCTTCTCCGCCCATCTCGGTGGTGCAGTCGTCCCGCGACCGTTTCGGACTCTTCGCCACTGGTCGTCACGACGAATCGACCTTTTAGGATGCCCGCGAGTGCGATCGCCTTGCCTTCTTCCTTTGTTCGAAAGAACGCAAGCGACCGAGCCCAGTTTTCGGGTCCGATGTAGGACCACATGGGGTCGGTCGCCGTGGCGCGCCGACCGTAGTAGTGCAGCACGTGCCCCAGGTTTGCGTGGGCGATTACGCCGTACTCGGGATTGCGTCGTTGGTCGAGGAAGCCCTCGGTGTCCGGTGTTGCGGCGCGAACCTTGCGCGAGAACGCAGCGACGTTTTGTGCGATGCGGTCGATCCCCGTAGCCCGCGCGGGCGCTTCGCCTCGCAGGGCAGCCCAGCCACTCGCGATGCGGGGAAGCTCGTAGCTGCGCAGCGCAGGGGAGAACAGGACCAACGCAAGCAGGATCGCCACGGCCCAGCCTGCCGCCGGGGACTGCAGCGCGGGTTGGCTCGCTCGTGCAAGCAGTGTGCGCGCAACGCCCAGTAGTCCGATCGCGAACGCGACCGAAACCGCGGGCGCAAGGTCGTTGCCGTAGCGTCGCTGCGACATCGCGAGCAGCGCGAAGACGGTGGTCCAACCGAAGAGCACGAACATCTCGTTGCGCTTCTCGCGCTCCCGAATGAACGCGGGGAAGGCAAACGGTGCAAGGGGAAGCAGGTAGGCGAACCAGGCCCACGGCTTCGTGGGCGAGTGCACGACCTCGCGACCGAACGCAGAGAACAGTGGTAGCTGTTCGAGGGTGGCGAGTCCGGCACCGTCTTGCATGGTGAGGAACTGGAACGCGGGATAGAGGCCGTTGCGCGTGGGCGGGAAGGCGATGAGGAAGGCAACGAATGCAATGCTGGCTGCGCCCATGACGGCGATACGCAGGCCAGCCCCGCTGTCGCCGTACTTGCGATGCAGGGCGAGATGACAGAAGGCTACGAAACTCGTTCCCACCATGGCGAGAACGTGAAGGCGCGAAAGCGAGATCGACGAATACGCGCCACCGATCGGCACCGGGAGGACCTGCTCGACGATCGGGCTCAGGGCGACCGCGGTCAGTAACGCCGAAAGCGCTTCGGCGCGCACGATCGGCCCGCGCCTCGTGAACGCGGCCAGCAGCAGCACCGTGGCTTCGAACAACGCCATGTAGAGCAGGTTGCCGTGCCAGATCAAGAACATTGCGAGTCGCGCCGGGACCAGGGGCACGACGAGCCACAGGATCTTGCTGTCCGAAAGGTCTCGACGTGCAAGGTGGACGAGCAGTAGCAGGAGAAGCGCCCCGACGAAGGCGACGGCCGAGTGATGGTCGGGGTTTCCCACGCGCCCGTACTTCACGCTCATTGGAATCATCGAAAAGATGAAGCCCGCGAAGATCCCGGTGGCGGGCGTCGCGACGCGCACCGCGATCAGGTAGATCGGAATCACGGTGAGTGCGCCGAAGACGCTCGACGCCCAGGCCCCCACGCGTTCGAAGCCCGCCTGGTCACTCGCGAAGAGCTTTGCCACGCCGCCGACGATCCAATCGAAGAGCGGTGGCCAGGGCACGTTCACGCCGCCCGGGAAGTTCAGCAGCGGATCGTGGAGCAGCGTCTCGGGGAAGTTCGCGAACGTATAGAAGGCCCGACGCATGTGGTACGTGGCATCGGCGGGTGCGAACGCGGCGCCTTCTTCGGTGAAGACCTGCTCGAACCCAAGGGCGCGGATGAACAGCGCGAAGAGCGCAACAGCAAAGACCGCGCCTACGCGTTGGCTACGCGAAGACATCGCGGGCCTCAGGCACGCTGCCCGAGTCCTCCGCGCAGCAGCGGTAGCGCGCGTTCGGTCCCCATGGTGGTAATGAGGGTCGAGAGTTTGGGCCCCTTCTCGCGGTCGAGGATCAGGTCGTACGCGTAGGGGAAGAAGGTCTTCGGCTCGAGGCTGGTGCCGTCGCAGATCGTCTTGAGGTGCTCGATCAGCTCGCCCTCTTCGATGTCGGGCGATGCTTCGAGTACGCCGACCAGTCGGCCGATCACGAGCCTGGGGTCGTCGTCGAGTTCGCGTTGTACGGCTTCATCACGGATGCGATAGCGGAAGTCGTCGGGGGCGTACTGCTCGATCCAATTCCACACGCACTCGGCGCGCACGCGGAAGCGCGCGCGTTCTTCGTCGCCGGTGATCTCGCCGCGGTCTTCGTAGTAGGCGAGGCTCTGCTTCATGTCGCCGTCGTAGACCTGCAGGATCATCGAAAGCCCGCGGAAGGGCGGGACGAAGGGCAGGGCGTCGCCGCCTTCGATGCGCCGGTGGTCGGTGCTCGCGAGTTGCAGCGTGCGCCGGGCCATGCGGCGCTTCTTGTCGTTCTTGCCGCCGTCGTCGGGCTGATGGGCGAGGCGCACGCTGCGGTCGTAGTCCTCGTAGAGCTTGATGACGTCGAGGTCGAAGGAGATCTGGAACTCGGCGTTCGGGCGAGCGACTGCGAAGATCCAGCGCAGCATTTCGGGTTCGTAGACTTCGAGGCAGTCCGAGACCGTGAGCGCGCCGCCCTTGGAACTCGAGATCTTGCCTCCTTCGCCCTTGATACGAACGAAGTCGTAGGCCACGTACTCGGGCGCCCAACCGTCGTAGACCTCGGCGACGATCTCACGCGCGGTGTCGTAGCTCCCGCCGGCCGACGAATGGTCCTTGCCGCCAGGTTCGAAGCAGACACCTTCGTGCCTCCAGCGCATCGGCCAATCGATGCGCCAGGGCAGCTTCAGATTGCCACCCTTGCGCAGGTCGACTTCGTGCCGGGCCCCGCATGACCGGCACGCCACTTCGACGTTCCATTCTCCGTCCCAGCTGAAGTCGAGTTCGTCGCGGCCGCAGCTGTTGCAGAAGCCGGCGAGCGGCAGCCAGTCGTCCGCCAATGGCTGGGTGCGGTGCTGGTTCAGGATGCGCGCGATGGCGTCGCGCGCTTCGAGGGCCCGGCGGATCCCTTCGGCGTAGTTCCCGGCCCGGTAGGCCTTCGACTGGCGGATGAACTCGGGTGCGATCGCGAGGGGATCGAGGCTCGATTCGAAGGCCGTAATGTGGTGCGCGGCATAGCTCTCCTCGACGCCATACGGGTCGGGCACGTCCGCCACGCTGCGCCGCAGGTTCTCCTCGAGGAGTTCCTGCTCGGGCATGTCGACCGGCACCTTGCGAAAGACGTCGAAGTCGTCCCACGAGTAGATGAAACGAACGCTTCTACCCTGGTCGCGCAGGGCCCGCGCCACGAGGTCGACGGTGATGACCTCGCGAAAGTTCCCGATGTGCACGGTGCCGGAGGGCGTAATGCCCGCCGCCACCGTGATCACATCGAGATCGGTGTGCTTGCCCGCCGTTGCGCGAGCGGCGTGGTCCGCCCAGTGGGAATAGTACTCGTCGCGCACGGGTGCTTTGCCTTTCTTGTCTTTCTGCTCGCCGCCTGAACCATCGCCCATTGGGCGGTAGTTCAGCACAGTGGCGGGTGTCGCAGCTACCCCTTGAGGCTCTTCATCGCCTCGACCATTTCTTCGGCCGCATTGGCGGGAATCACATAGCCCTCGGGGTTGCGAATCTGTTCGATGTTGTCGCGAACGTCTTCGAGTGTGCCGCTGCCTTCTTCGGCGTTGGTGTAGCCCTGGCACAGGCCGATGAACACCCGGGCGAAGCGGCCCGCACCGACCGAGAAGATCTCGTGGGTGAAGTCACATTCCTCGGAGCACAGGTACGCGACCATCGAGGTGACGTAGCGGGGGTCGAGGTCGAGGTCCATCTGGTCGAGGATGCCGGTCGTCATGCGGGTCTGTGCAATCGGAGCGATCACGTTGCTCTTGATGTTGTACTTGGCGCCTTCCTGGGAGAGCACGTTCGAGAGCCCCACCATGCCCATCTTCGCCGCGCCGTAGTTGGCCTGGCCGAAGTTGCCGAACACGCCGGCGGCCGATGCGGTGTGGACCATGCGGCCGTAGTTGCGGTCCTTCATGGCGCGGAAGGCCGGCTGCGAGACGTAGAAGGCGCCGCGCAGGTGAACGTCGAGCACGAGCGTGATTTCTTCGGGCGTCATCTTGGCGAAGCTCTTGTCGCGCAGGATGCCGGCGTTGTTGATCAGGATGTCGACCTGGCCAAAGTTGTCGAGCGCGGTCTGCACGATCGCTTCGCCGCCTTCGGGCGTCGAAACCGAGTCGTAGTTCGCGACCGCCGTGCCGCCGGCTTCCTGGATTTCCTTCACCACGATGTCTGCGGCCGCGCTGCCCGAACCCGAGCCGTCGACTGCACCACCGAGATCGTTCACGACCACCTGTGCGCCGCGCTTCGCGAGTTCGAGGGCGTGGGACCTGCCGAGGCCACCGCCGGCGCCGGTAATGACCGCAACGCGGCCGTCGTAACGAACTTCACTCATGGGAATTGCTCCTTGCTGGTGGCGCCACGGGCGTGACGCGAGATGCGGGATTGGGAATTGGCGCGGGATCGCGCCCGGGGCTCGCTGGTCTCGCCGCGTTTCGATGCGGGATCGCGCGGCACGAGCGAGATCGCCGCGAGGGGTCGCGGCGGGCACCGAGAATAGCGAAGACTTCCCTCGCCGCCGATTCGGTACCAAAGGGTCTGTGCGCAGCGAGGTGGCAGCTCCACCCGCGACGCCTCGCCGAGGAAGCGCGTGCCGAGCAACCGACCCGGCGTCAGGCGACTTCCCGGAGCGCTCCCGTATCGATGTCGTAGACGAAGCCGCGGACCTTTTCCCGGTGAAGCAGGAAGGGGCATCCCCGGACTCGTTCGAGCGACGCGCGCACGCTGGCGTCGGCGTCGCTGAACGTCCCGATGTCGAATGGCGGGCGCGTGCCGACTTCGGCTTCGAGTTCGCTCGCGAAAGCCTCACCTTCGAAGCTCGCCATGCCGCATTTCGTGTGATGGATGAGCATGATCTCTTCGGTGGCGAGTTTCCGTTGGCTGATCGTGAGCGAGCGCAACATGTCGTCCGTCACACAACCGCCGGCATTGCGCATCACGTGTGCGTCACCGGGTTCGAGCCCGAGCAGGGCCGGGATGTCCATGCGCGCGTCCATGCAGGCGACGACCGCGATCTTCTTGCGCGGAGGGCCCGCGAGACCGGCGCCGGCGAAGTCGGATGCGTGGCTCTGGTTGTTGGTGAGGAAGTCGTCGGTGGCGGTCATGTCGAAAGGTCTCTCCAGATTCGAAAGGCCATGAAGGGAGGGGAGCGTATCTCCTCACGTGAGATCTGCATCGGCTGAGGCGCGCGTATCAGTCTTCGAGCCAACCCGTGCGCCTTGCCCAGGCGTCGATCTCGGCTTGACGCTCGGCGTGGGATTTCGGCGCCCGACCGCCCTCGACTTCGGCCTGGGCCCGCGAACGTGCGATCGATTCGTCGAGGGGCGGCAGGCCGATTTCACGGCGGCGCTCTTCGACACCGCCGGCGTCTTCGATCGGCCATGGGCTCAGTTCGTCGTTTTCGTCCCAGTCGAGCAGGGTTCCGTACAACTGTGGCCGGCGTTCGTTGAAGCAGATGCGGTCGAGCAACATCGCGGCATGGGCGGCGGGGGCTTCGTCATCTTCGACGGCTTCTTCGAGTGCGGCCAGGCAGCGTCGCTGGAAGTCGGGCTGACCGATCGCATGGGTCGCGAGCATCCATGCGGCGGTCGCGGCCTCCATGCCGACCTCGCTCACCCGGGGCCAACCGTCGGTATCCAGGATGCCCTCGAAGGCACGCGCATTTTCGGCATGCACGGCCTCCATTTCGGGGTGGTAGCCTTCGTGGAGTTCACCTCGTTCGGCGAGTTCGCTGCGCTTTGCGAGATCGCGATCACGCAGCGCGATCAGTTGGGTGGCGATGTCGGAATTCATGGTTGCTTCTACTAGCCGAGATCTTG
>JASMLK010000112.1 GCA_030748735.1 Myxococcota bacterium
GCCAACCAACCCATCATTGCCGAGCTTGCGACAGAGGTTGGTCAGTTTCGGAGTTCTGGGAGAGTGGGTCAACCAGTGGCCCATGAACTCGACGTCGAGCTACTGGAGCAGCTCCAAGCGCTTGGCTATGTCGAGTAGCCGGGCTGTACAGGACGGGTTTTCTCTTCTACGTATCGTTGTGAGTTCAGCCTCCCTCACTTGCGTGGTTTCGTAGTGCATGTGGGGTCTCGACGAAGAAATGGGTGGAACGTGATGGTGCATCGTAGCTGCTCGCCGCTTCGTCATCGTTCGCTGCGGCACCCGCTGCGCCTCTGCTTCGCCGCGATCGCGTTGTTCGTCGTCGCAGGTTGTTCTGAGACACCCGACGAGCGGCCGAATGTCATCATGGTCCTCGCGGATGACCTCGGCTACGGGGATCTGGGAAGCTACGGCCACCCCTACGCATCGACACCCCACCTCGATCGTCTTGCCGAGGAGGGCGTGCGCTTCACCCATCACTACGCGGCCGCGGCCATCTGCATCCCGAGTCGGGCAGCCCTGATGACGGGACGCTTTCCCGCACGCTTCCAGAAGTACCCGGCCGATTTCGGACTCCCGCCACTTCCGACCGTGCCAAGCCTGCTGCGCCGTGCCGGCTATCGAACCGCACACTTCGGCAAATGGCATCTCGGCCCGCACAAGGCGCCCGGCACCTATGGACTCGACTCCCTCTCAGCCCATGACTCAGACGGCCGCGGAGCCCACAAGGGAGAACGTGGCCGCGATTCGGAGATCTTCGACGCCGCCATTGATTTCATCGAACGCAACAGCGACGCGCCGTTCTATCTCCAGGTCTGGGGTCACGTGCCGCACTTTCCCGTCAATCCCCATGAGTCGTTCATGCGCGAATTCGAGAGCCTTCACGTCGACGACGCCGACTTCCCCGAGGCCATGCGCTCGAAACTCGCCCGGGCGCGGAGCCTGAACGCCGACCTCGACAAAGGCATGCAACGCTACCTCGGTGCCGTCTACTCCCTCGATCAAGATGTCGGGCGTCTGTTGCGCCGCATCGATGAACTCGGCCTGCGCGACCGCACCATCGTCGTGTTTACCAGCGACAACGGCCCCGCGCCGGTATCGGCTCCCAACCCGGAACGCGGCCCCTTCGAACAGTATCGCCTCAGTATGCTTGGGAGTGCGGGCCCACTGCGCGGCGGGAAGGTCTCCTTCTTCGAGGGAGGGATCCGAGTCCCGTTCATCGTGCGTTGGCCTGGGCACGTGCCGGCGGGACGGGTCGACTCGGTCTCGGTCACCAGCGGGATCGACTGGCTTCCCACCGTCTGTTCGATCACCGGTTCCGACTGCTCTTCTCTCGACATCGACGGCGAGGACGTGTCGAGTGCCTGGATGGGCCGGGGATACGAGCGAGCGCGTCCATTGTTCTTCAAGGAGCTATGGACCAACTCCCACATTGCCGTTCGCGATGGCCCCTGGAAACTCCATCTCAGCCGCCCGCCGGATCGGCGCCCACGGTTGCACCGGATCGTCGACGACCCATCGGAAAGCACGGACTTGACCGACGCGCACCCGGAGATCGCAGCCCGCCTTTCTGAACAGGCTGCCCGCTGGAATGAGAGCCTCCCCCGCTCATACATTCGTGCTTCGATCGCGCCAGCGACCGAGTGAACGGCTGAGGTCGTCTTCCGGCGGCGGCAAGAGAGCAGGTGTGCCCAGCATGAGTCGCACCAGTCTCCAACCGCTATATTTCGACCGGTATGAGATCGTGCGGCGCACTTCTTCTGATCGTGGTTGCTATCGGTTGCGGGCAATCATCTCAAGCGAACATCCTGCTGATCCTCGTAGACACGATGCGAGCCGACCACCTCAGTTGCTACGGATACTCGCGCGACACGTCTCCGTCGATAGATGCCCTCGCATCCAATGCGATCCGCTTCGAGCGCGCCTACGCGACATCCTCGTGGACGAAGCCTTCGGTGGCGTCGATCATGACGGGCCTCTACCCCAGCGCACATACCGTGCAACACATGGGCAGCCACCTCCCACAGGAAGCCGAAACCCTCGCGGAGATACTCAGCGAAGCCGGCTACCAGACGAACGCGGTCGTCAGTCATCACCTGATTTCGGACCGCTTCGACTACGCCCAGGGCTTCGATCAGTTCGTGGACCGTGACGCACGCGGACACGACCACGTCTCGACACCCGGGGTCACGGCGAGTGCGCTCGGGATGCTTGACCGACTGCGCACGGACTCCCGACCCTTCTTCCTCTTCGTGCACTACTTCGACCCGCACTTCTCATACAAGCCACACACCGAGGTGGGCGAGTCTCCTCGAGGTGCTGGACGTCTCCACGGCGGGGAACGCATGCGGGTGCTGCGTGACCTCGACCCTCCTCCGACGGACGAAGAGCGCCAGTTCCTCATAGATCTATACGACGGTGAGATCCGCTTTACCGACGCCGGAATCGGCGAGCTCCTCAAAGCTCTCGATAGACACGGTCTGCGCGAAGAAACGATCGTCGTCCTCACCGCGGATCATGGGGAGGAATTCTATGAACGCGGCTGGCTCGGTCATACTCGCACCCTGTACGACGAGAACGTTCGAGTGCCGCTGATCGTCGACCTCCCGGGCATGCCCGGAGGCAAGGTCGTCGAACAGCCGGTGTCACTCGCAGCCCTGCCCGCAACACTCCTCGAATTCGTCGGTGTCTCGCACGAACACCGAAGCTTCCACGCCGCATCGCTCCTGGGCCTGGTGAAGGGAGGCGAACCGGAGCCAGCCGCCGTGTTTGCCGAAGTCGACTACGACGAGAATCGCGGACCCGGCATGTACACTCGAAAGCGCTCGGCTTTCATGCGCGCCCTCATTCGCGGCGACCACAAGCTGATCCTCGATCGCTACACGAATCAGTACGAGCTCTATGATCTGTCACGAGATCCGCACGAAACCCGAAACCTCTTTGGAGTCGAGGCGGAGCTTTCCGAAGCAATGCGCGGCGAACTCGACCGTTTCCCGGGCAATCATGGGCCTCCGATCTCAGGTCTCGACACGAACAGCGAGTTGAGCGAAGCGGAACGCGTGATGCTGCGCGAGCTCGGCTACATCGACGAAGCGCGCTGACCCTTGATGTCGGAACTTTCACTTCGATGTCGCAGCATTGTATTGGCGGCTGCAGTCGTCGCCTTCTACGTCGTCTGCTTCGGGCTGATTACGTGGCCGGCAGCACGCTACTTCGGCACCCATGTATTTGCGGGGCCTGGCGATGGACTCCAGATGTACTGGAACACCTGGTGGGTCCGCCATGCAGTTACCGAGTTGGGAACGAATCCGTTCTCGACCGACCTGCTCTTCCACCCGCGCGAAAACGACCTCTTGCTTCACAGCCTGCATTCGTTCGGAGGTTTCCTCGGCATCCCCCTGAGCTGGACCCTGAGCGATGTTGGCGTATTCAATGCGCTCGTTTGCTTCGGCTTCGCCTTTTCGGGGTGGGGTGGTTATGTGCTGGCGCGAGCACTCGGCTGCAACGCCTGGACCGCCCTCATCGGTGGCTACGTCTTCACGTTCAGCAACTACCACTTCGCACACGCTCAAGGCCACCTCAATCTCGTCTTGATGCAGTGGATTCCGTTCTACCTCTTCTTCTTCTTCAAGCTCGTCGTCAGTGGTGCACTGCGACACTCGGTTGCGGCGGCGGTCTTCCTTTTTCTCGTCCTCTTGTGCGACCACTACTACTTCATGTTCTGCGTGTTGGCATCGGTGGTCATCGCGGTTTGGAGCCTCGCCACCTCGTCACATGCACCGTGGAGCAAGAAGGCTGCTCGAAGCCTCGTCGTCTTCGGGGTGCTCGTCTTGTTCAGTTCGGGCGTATTCGCCCTGCTCTTTCTGCAGGCGAGTGCACATGGCGCAGCGGTCGAAGGTCACGATGTTACGAAGCATGGGATGGACCTCTTTGCACTGATCCTGCCCGGCGGACACTGGCGTTTTCACGAATTGAGCGCGCCCTATTGGAGACAGGTCGGGGGCAGCATTCACGGCGCGAGCGTTCATGTAGGAATCGCAGCGTTGATCCTCGCGTACGTGGGCTACCGGGACCTCCGGTCCCGAGGAGACAGGATCCGCCATCTGCTTCTTGCCGAGTTCATCGTCTTCTTTGCCCTCAGTCTCGGAGCCGAACTGCGCGTCGTCACGCACCGGTTCGACATCCCGATGCCGTACGATGTGCTCGCTGCCCTGGTACCGGTCATCGAGGTCGGAGGTGTTCCCAACCGGTTCATCGTCATTGCGATTCTTTCGGTGGCGTTGCTGGCGTCTTGTGGGGTTCGCGCCCTTCAGAAGACCGGGCGCGGTCGGGCAGCGGCAGGGGGGCTCCTCCTGCTCGCGTTCGTCGAACTCCTGCCCCGACCCATTCCCCTGACGCCGACCCATGTCCCTACCTACATGGAGCGATTCGTCACGCTGTCGAGTGAAGAACCGGGCCCGGTTCTCGATCTCATCCACCGCCCGACTCGTGCCATGTTCTTCCAGACCCTCCACCATCAGCCGATCCAGACGGGCTTCCTGGCCCGGCTCACTCGGGACGCGAACGCCTGCGCAGAGCAGCTCTCCGAACACGTTCGGCGTGGGGAGTTCGAGGCACTCCGTGACCAATGGGGCTATCGCTATGTGTTCTCAGCGGCACCGATCGAGAGCACGCGCCTGCTGATTCGGGACCGGGGGGTCTACGTATCCGAGATCCCTGTTCTCAGCGACGAGTTCCAGGACTGGAAAGGCGGACCCCGTCCGTGTCCACTCCCGTAGTGGCGCATCGCCCCGACAGTGATGAAGGGCAAGATGAGTGGCTCGGCCCCGCCGCGGTGCCGCCACCTGGGGTTGTTGCGTTGCTTCAACCCGCGTCATCGAGATAGCCCAGGGCGCGAAGCGCTTCGATCTCCTCGTCGGTGAGGTCCTCCGAGACCTCGACCGTTTCACTCCGGCGCGTCGCTTCGGTCTGCGAGCGCAACAGTTCCGACATTCGAGCTGCGACGTCGGGCTGTCGTGCGAAGAGATTCACCCGCTCCTCGGGGTCACTCGACAGGTCGTAGAGTTCGCTCTTGCCGTCGGACGAGTCGATGTACTTGTAGTCGCCGTCATAGACGACCTGGCGGACGCGATCGAAGCGCGCGCCCCATTCGGCCCGTAGATCGCGTGGCCTCGAGTAGTAGTTCTCCGCGATGACCGACATGCGCGGCCAGTGACGGGTCAACGTTTCGGCCTCTGCTTTCGTGATCTTGCTGAGAGCCGCATAGGAGATGATGATTCCGGGAACGTGAGCGTGTGAGACCAATGCGTCGTCGCGACGTCCCTGGGCCTGGCCCGGAGCCTTGATGAGAAGCGGGACATGGAGCCCGCCCTCGTAGACATCCTTGGAGTGCTCGATCAAGCGGTGTTCGCCGAAATACTCGCCATGGTCGGATGTGATCACGATGAGGAGGTCCTCGAAGATGCGGAGTTCGCGCAGCTTGTCGAACAACTGGCCGAGGCCGGCATCGAGATTGGCCAATGCATTGTCGTACTGGCCTATCAGGCGTTCGAACATCTCTGGGGGACGCAGGCCCGGCTTGCCCAACACCTCGGGATAGAGCCCCTTCAGAGTCGCAGCCGACGCCTCCGGCCCTCCGAAATCGGTGAAGCCCTCCGGTGGCGAAGAATTGTATGGGCGGTGCGCATCCATGAAATTGAGAAACAGGAAGAACGGCTCGTCGCCGATCTTCTCCAGCCAGTCGAAGGCGCGGCGGTTCACATCGTCGGCGTAGCCGCGAGTGGCATCGTACTCCTCGAAGCCCTGATCGATTGCCCAGCGAGAGGTCAGGAAGCCGTCGTTGGCCACGAACCCCGCGGTCCGATAGCCATTGCGTGCAAAGAGTTCCGCGAGGGTGAGAAACTCACGGTCGAGCGGGCCCGCATTGTTCTGGCGCCCCGTGCTCGACACGTTCCTGGGTTTCGAATAGGTCCGAGCGCCGTGCTCGAAGGGATAGATCCCGGTAAAGAGGGTCGCGTGAGATGGAAGGGTCCAGGGCGATGCTGCACGGGCTTGCGTGTACAGGGTCGCGACTTGCGCAAACGCCTCCAGGTTCGGAGAGGTAGGGCGCTCGTATCCATACACGCTGAGGTGATCAGCGCGCACCGTGTCCAGGCTGATGATAAGAACCGAGCGGGCGGTGCCCGAGAGCGGCGGATCGACTCTTGTCAGGACCTCAGCCAGGATCGACGGCCCGGACTCAGCGCAGCTGCCGAGCGCGAGCGGCAACGCGAGCAGCAGGACGGGTGCGACAGTCTGACGAAGTCGGAACAAGGCTCGATGGGCCGGTCGGTGAGGATGGGACACATCGCTGCGCTGCGATGTGCATCGATCATAGGGTGTGCCCAACGGACCTACCAGACGCGCCAAGCGTGCCCTGTTTCGCCTCCGGGATCCGAACTTCCCTTCCGCCCCGCACAGACACGGGCGTCAGGCCATCCACCCTCTGGATACCCGATCCAAGGCCGCACTCGAGGACGGACGGCATGCCGAAACCACCTCGGCCTGGGAACCAACCGAACTCACCAGTGTCCTGCTCCATGAGGTTCGGAACAGGGCACTAGCTCTTCCGCCTCGGACTCGACCGACGCCCTCCGCCAGCGCCCGAACGCGGATGCGCAGCATCGTAGACCCTGCGAAGCTGCTCGACGGAGACCGCCGTGTACTTCTGGGTGGTCGAGAGCGATGCGTGCCCCAACAGTTCCTGAATCTCTCGCAGATCGGCCCCCATATCGAGGAGATGGGTGGCGTAGCTGTGACGCAGACGGTGGGGATGGACGCGATCGTGGACCCCCGACGCCTGTGCGAGGCGTTCGAGGATGCGCCGCACCTCACGGTCCGAAAGCCGCTTCACTTCATCGGGGCGGCCGCGGCGCAGGGCCGTGAAGAGCGGTTCGGCCAGGATGCCCGGGCGCTGCCTTTCGGCGAGCCACGCCTCGAGGCGCTCGCGTGCGGCACGCGGGACCGGCACGACGCGCTCTTTGCGCCCCTTGCCCATCACCCGGACACGCCCTTCGCGCAGTTCGACGTCACGAACGTCGAGTGAGACGAGTTCGCCCACGCGCAGGCCCGTGCCGTAGAGGAATTCGATCAGGGCCAGGTCGCGCAACGCCATGCGCTGCTCGAATGTGGCGTCGTCTTCCGTTTCGGCGTCCGGCTTGCCCCGGCCCGCGCGGCGTGGCGCGACGGCCGGGGCGTTCACCAGGGCGTAGCAGTCGTCGACGGCCAGCGGGCGCGGCGGGCGGCGCGGGACCTTCGGCATCGGGAGTCCCTCGGTCGGGTCTGCCTCGACGTCCCCTTCGCGAAGCAGGAAGCGAAAGAAGGCGCGGATCGAGGCCAGCTTTCGCCCCTGGGTCGTCGGGGTCACGGTCGCGTGGAGAGACACGAGCCAACGACGCACATCGGCTGCCGAGATCGCTCGCAGCGACGGGCCATGGAGCCGGGCGCCCTTGCCCGGGGCCAGGTCGTCGCGCAGGAAGGCCTCGAACTGACGCACGTCCGAGAGATAGGCACGGACCGTGTGGGGCGAGAGATTCCGCTCGATCGCAAGCGAAGTGCGAAAACCATCGAGTGCTCCCAGCCAGTCGCGCCCTTCGCGCTTCACGTCTCGGCAACCCCCACAGTGGCCGCGTACTCACGCGTTGCTTCGATGGCGCGCTCGGCGAGCAGGGCGGTGCGCTCCCGGCGCGGCAGCTTGCGCCGCCGCCCGCGGGCTTCGCGCTCGACGTCCGGGGGCAGGGGAGCGAACAGCCCGAAGTTCACGTTCATGGGCTGGAAGTCATCGGGGTTTCCGCGAACGAGATGCCGGATCAACGCCGCGTGGGCCATGGCTTCGGGGGGCTCGGGGAAGGCGATCGAGCGAGCCGCGCATCCCGCAGCCACGCCGGCCAGCCAACCCATGGCCGCGGATTCGACATAACCCTCGACCCCGGCCATCTGCCCGGCCAGGAACAAGCCCGGGCGAAGCTTGACCTCGAGATTCGACGAAAGGCTTCGCGGTGCGTTCACGTAGGTGTTGCGGTGCACCGTGCCGAAGCGGGCGAACACGGCGTCCTGCATGCCGGGAAGACTGCGCAGGATGCGCTTCTGGTCGCCGATCCGCAGCTTGGTCTGGAAGCCGACCAGGTTGTAGAGCACGCCGTCGCGATCTTCGTGGCGCAGCTGAACGACCGCGTGGGGACGCCGACCGGTCCGGGGGTCGACGAGCCCGACCGGCTTCATCGGACCGAAGGCCAGCGTCTGCGGACCGCGCCGCGCCATCTCTTCGATCGGGAGGCAGCCCTCGAAGTAGAGCGCGGCTTCGAAGTCGTGCAGCGGCACGGTGTCGGCTTCGACCCACTCGGCGACGAAGCGCTCGTAGGCTTCGCAGTCGAGGGGGAGGTTCAGGTAGTCCCCCTCCCCTTCTTCCCAGCGCGACGCCCGAAAGGCGACCGACATGTCGATCGAATCCGCGTACACCGTCGGCGCGATGGCGTCGTAGAAGTAGAGGGACGATTCGCCGAGCAGTTCCTGGATGGCCGCGGCCAGGGGGGCCGCCGTGAGGGGCCCGGTGGCGAGCACCACGACATCGTCGCCGGGGATCTTCTCGACGACGCGATGCGAAAGGTGGATGCGCGGGTGCTGCGACACCGCTTCGGTGACGAAGCGCGAAAAAGCCTCGCGATCGACCGCCAGCGCGCGCCCCGCGGCCACCGCCGTCGCCTCGGCCGCACGCAGCACGAGCGAACCGAGCCCTCGCATTTCTTCCTTGAGCAGCCCCACCGCGTTGTGGAGCCCCGCACCGCGCAGCGAGTTGCTACAGACCAATTCGGCCAGGTCGTTCGACTTGTGGGCCGGCGACATCTGCACGGGCTTCATTTCGACCAGGTCGACTTCGCCGCCGCGTTCGGCGATCTGCCAGGCGGCTTCGCAGCCCGCGAGGCCCGCACCCACGACCAGCACGCGCGCACCCGAAAAGTCGAGCGGCTCGCTCTGCGCGGCACACGGATCCACGACGACACCCACGCTGGCCTCCATGACGAATGACGGTTGCACCCGGCGTCCCCCTGCATGCAGAGAACGCGACGGGTCGGTTGGACTCGATTGCACTGCGCTCGGTCGCGCGAGAGGGGGTGGGCTGAAATTCGGGGGCGGGCTGCGGGGAGTGGTGTTCCCGTGCGAGGCGCGCATTGGAAAGACGGGCCGGAATGGGCGCTTCGCCGTGAGACCCAGCGCGCTCGGATCCCGGCACTATAGCGAAGCCACCCCAGCCCCCTCCTCGACACCCGGGCCTCTACGACCCGGCATCGTCCGCCCGCCGCCGCGCCCCGCCGACCTCCACGAGCCGACCGTCGCGGTCGCGGGCAATGCGGCCCTGCAACTGGAGGCCCACCAGGTCGAGGTCGAGTTGCTCGGGGCGTGCGCCAACACGCCGGGCAAGCTCATCGCGGTGGAGTCCTCCTCGCGCGAGCGCGCGAAGGATGCGAACGCCCCCCTCCCCCACTCGCGCCGTCTCGCGTTCTTCCTGGACCTCAGCATCCTCCGACGGCTCGGCAGGTGATTCGAAACCGAGCAACTCGACGACTTCGTCGAGATCGACGATCGGAACGGCGCCGTCGCGGATCAGTCGATTCGGCCCGCCACTGGTCGGGGCGGTGATCGGGCCCGGCAGCGCCAGCACGTCGCGCCCCTGGTCGGCCGCGTGACGCGTGGTGATCAGCGAGCCACTGCGCTCGCGCGCCTCGACCACGATCACCGCGCACGAAAGCCCGCTGATCACGCGGTTGCGCAGGGGAAAGTACGGCGGGCGCGGTGGCGTCCCGACCGGAAATTCCGAAATGACGGCGCCACACCGTGCGATCTCGCGAGCGAGCGAGCGGTGCTCGGCGGGATAGGTCCGGTCGGGCCCGCACGCTTGAACCGCGATCGTGTCTCCACCGGCTTCGAGTGCACCGCGGTGGGCCGCAGCGTCGATGCCACGCGCGAGTCCCGACACGACCGTGACACCCGCTCGAGCAAGCCGCCGACCGAGTTGCCGCGCCATGTCGAGTCCATAGACGGTCGCGGCGCGAGCCCCCACGACGCCGACCAATCTTCCAACCAGTCGTTGCGTGTTACCGCGGACGAACACGAGCGCGGGCGGATCTGCGAGCGCGCGCAACGGGACCGGGTAGTCCCGACTCGTGATCGGCAACGCGGTCACGCCATGGCGCGTCAGCACCTTACGTACCGCCGCGAGGGATCGCGCACTGTGCGGTGGACTCAGCGCACCACGGGCAAGCGCACGCCCGGGATCGCCATCCAGCTCCAGCAACGCGAGCGCGTGCTCGGGTTCGAAGGCCAATGCGGTATGCAGCTGCATCCACTGGTCGAAGGCGTGAGCAGCCGCGGGATCGCGATCCGAGGGGTCGAGCGTCTGCAACGGGCCAATGGCCTGCGACGGGTTCAGGCCCGCAGGTTGCGGACGAACGTCGTGGGGATCCGACAAAAAAGAAGCTCCCCGGGACCGGGGAGCTTCTAGATAGCGCAACCGGGCACCCGTGGGTGCCCGTCATGGTGCAAAGATCAGAACGCGCCCGGGAAATGCCGGGTCGAACCCCGAACCGTATCCCCCACCGCGAGCCCACGTCGGGAATGCGCCACGAAGGCCACGGCGCTTTCTTCCTGAACCGTGACCACGACGAGGTCGGCCACCACCCGATCGGGCGTATCGACGTCCGCATCGCGCGGTTCGTCGTAGCGCGTGACGCCAGCGTCGTAGACCTCGAGGTCGGTGCCAATTTCGACACCGTGCACGGCGCCGACGTCGACGAAGACGTAGTCCGTCGTCCCCATCAGCGTGCGGCCCGCGGGAAGAAAGGCGATCTCACCACCGATTCCCTCTTCGGCGTACTTCACCTTGATGTCGATCGGCGTCTGGTAGCGCGGCATCACGCGATCGCCGCGCACCGCGCCGTCGAGCGAGGTGCGGATCACGGCGACACTCGTGTCACCGGTCACTTCCGTCACCTCTGCCCAACCGAGCACATCGACGTGGTAGCCGATCAAGTCCTTGCTGCTGGGCGAGCGGACTTCCGTGATGTTGCGGAAGAGCGTGTAGTGGTCGCCCACTTCGACTTCGCCCTCGCCGAGCCCCAGATAGATGGTGTCTTCGGCAGACAGGAAGCGGCGGTCGCTCGGCGAGTCGAGGATCGACGTCGACGCCTCGAGCTGCACGTCGGAGACGAAACTCATGTTCTCGCGCATCGACACGCGGACCACGCGGCCGGTTTCGTTGCTGTCGCCAGCGCCGTCCGACATCCCGACCGGCAGCTGCTCCATTTCTTCCGAAGCAAACTCGTCCATCGCGGCCATGTCGAGAAACTCGTCCTCTTCTTCGAGGTCCATGTCGTCTCCATCGATTTCCGCAGCGACGGTGGTCGGCTCGGGCTCTTCGGTCACCGCGAGTTCGGCCTCGGCCACGTAGGCGTCTGCTTCTTCGTCCGTGATCGCGCGGATCTCGGTCGACGAGATCCAGAGGCGGTCACCCGGTTCGATCAGGTGGGGATTCGCGATGCCCTCGTTGTCGTTCCACACCGAGGGCCACACCCACGAGGTACCGAGGTAGGCATGCGAGACGTCCCACAGGGTGTCGCCGCTCTTGATCGTGTGAACGCGTCCGACGCGCCCTTCGCTGTCGATCCCGACCGGGCCGAGTTCGACGCCGCCCACGACGACGCTCGTGCCCTCTTCGATCTGCGGTTCGCTCGTCGCGGGCCGGGTCGCGTCGGCTTCGACCCTCGCGAAGTCTGAGCCTTCGTCGTCTTCCCGCGCGGGCATGGCCTCATCGGCGAACTCATCGGCGCTCATCGCTTCCGAAGGAGCCGACTCTTCTGCGACGACATCGCCCTCTTCTTCGAGTCCCGAAAGATCGGGCGGAAACGACTGCATCGCACCGGCGGCATCGACGCGCTCGACGACGACCTCACTCGCTTCGCCGCCTTCCGCACCGGCCATCGTCGCCAGTGCGGCGGCCATCCCGGCAACCAGGAGCTGCAACCCAAACCTCATCGTGACCTCCAAAATCCTCAGATCGCAAGACGCAACGGCCGCGCCTGCGAACCCGGACGAGCACGAAGCACGCGGGAACGACGCAGCTATGCGCTCGATCTATCGGCGGTCCATGGAGGGAGCTTGACGTCCCGGCACGACGGCGTCAGCTCACGCAGCGAACCCCGGGGCTCGCTGCGGCAGAGTTGCCGGTTGCTGAAGCGAGGGGCTCCAGCACCGTGGCACGATTCCGTCCGCGACCGCTTTGCTGCGGCGGTCGCGGACGAGGCTAGCCTGCGATCAGCCTGCGGCGGTGAGGCGGTCCAGCATGTTGCGGACGTCGGCTTCCCAGGGCGGCGAGACGGGGTTGCGTCCAGCGGCTCGTTCGGCCCGCTGACGCGCTTCGAGATCGTCCACGGCCGTTCGGAGCACCGCCGCGGCCTTGTCGGGCGAACCGTCGGCCTCGTACGCCAGGGCGAGGTGATGGCGCATCACGCCGAGCCCGGGATCGTCGGCGTCTGCGTTCTCGGCCGCTTCCTTGAGATATCCGACCGCGGCACCGTTCACGCCGCGCTTGTAGAGCACCCAACCGAGGGTGTCCGCCGCGTTCGCGTCGTTGGGCAGCAACGCCTTGGCGTCCTGCGCAAGGTCGAGGGCCCGGTCGAGGTCCTTGCCGGTGTCGGCCAGCAGGTACGCCAGGTTGTTCTTCGCAAAGGCGTGGTTGTCATCGTACTTGATCGCGTCCTCGTACGACTGTGCGGCCTTGTCGACTTCGCCCTGCGCTTCGTAGAGCAAGGCGAGGAAGTGATGCAGCACCGGCGAGTTGGGCTGCACCTCCACAGCACGCTCGTAGGTCGCAATGGTTTCGTCGGTGCGGCCAGTGAGCGAGTAGAACCGCGCGAGTTGCTGATGGGCTTCGATGTCGTTGGGATC
>JASMLK010000113.1 GCA_030748735.1 Myxococcota bacterium
AGGTCAGCCGCGATAGCGGCGGCGCGTTCGACGTGACGGTGGGGCCCCTCGTCGCGGCCTGGGGCTTCGGAGCAACCGACCGCGCTCCCGAACCGCCGAGCGACGCCGAGCGCGAGGCCCTCGAAGAACGTGTGGGGTTCGCAAAGCTCCGCGTCGACCCCGAAGGCAACACGCTCAGCAAGCTTCATCCCGATGTCTCTTGCGACCTTTCCGCCGTGGCCAAGGGCTACGGCGTCGACCGCATCGCCCTGCTGCTCGAACGCAAGGGCCATCGCGACCACCTCGTCGAGATCGGGGGTGAGTTGCGCGCGAAGGGGACCCGCCTCGACGGACGCGTCTGGCGGGTCGGCATCGAGCGGCCCGACGCGCTCACCCGGACGAGCCGGGAGATCATCGACCTGCGCAACATCTCGCTCGCGACCTCGGGCGACTATCGCGACTACTACGAAGTCGACGGGCGGCGCATCTCGCACACCATCGACCCAAGGGCCGGTCATCCGATCGACCATCGCCTCGCCTCGGTGAGCGTGCTTCACCCGCAAGCCGCCTGGGCGGACGCGCTGGCGACCACCCTCAACGTGCTGGGGCCTCACGCGGGGTTTCGCTTCGCGGAAGAACGTAACCTGGCGGCACTGCTTCTCCTACGAGAGGGGGACGGGGAGTTCCACGACCTCGCCACGTCGGCCTGGCAGGCGCTGCGCAGCCCCCAAATGGAAGCCACCCCGTAACGCAGAGCAGTCTCGTTGCTAGACTGGGCGCGTTCAGCTCACTCGTCACGTCAGCGAAGAATCCAACCGTGCAGACCTTCATCGCCAGCGCGTTCATCTTTCTCGTCGTCGCCGCCGCGATGGCGGTCGGTGTGATCTTCTCGAACCGCAGCCTGCAGGGGTCGTGTGGTGGCAGCGGGACGAACTGCAGCTGCAGCGAGACGAGGCAGCGCGAGTGCGCGATGAAGCGCGAGGCCGAAGAAGCCCAGGAAGCCGGCTGAATCGGAGCTAGCTGGTGCCAACCTCGATCGTGCCCGCTGCACCGTCGCGAACTTCACCGATCACCGCGCGCACGGCGACATCTCGCTGCGCGAGTTCGTCCAGCAGCAAGGCCTCGTTGTCGGCCGCGACCGAGATCACGAGCCCACCCGAGGTCTGCGCATCAGCGAGAACCAGACGCAGATCCTCATCGACGCGATCACTGAATCGCGTGGTCGCTTCGACGTAGGCGAGGTTGTTTCGGCTGCCACCCGGCACCATCCCCGCAGCGACCCGTGCCCCGGTGCCACTGAAGGTCGGCACCGCCGACGCATCGAGCCAGATCGACGCTTCCGCCGCCCCCGCCATGTTGTGGAGATGGCCGAGCAGCCCGAAGCCCGTGACGTCGGTGGCCGCGTGCGCATCGGCTGCGAGTGCCGCGTCCTTGGCGGCCGCGTTCAGGGTCGTCATCGAAAGCACGACTTCGTCGAGTTCGCTTTCGGAGATTGAACCCTTCTTGATCGCCTGGGCGGCGATTCCCGTGCCGATCGCCTTGGTGAGAACGAGACGGTCGCCTGCCTGCGCGCGTGTCTGCTTCAACGCGCGCTCGGGCGCGACGCTGCCGAGCACCGCGAGCCCGTACTTGAGTTCGGGATCGAGAACCGTGTGCCCGCCCACGATTGCGCAGCCCGCTTCAGCGGCCTTGTCCGAGCCGCCCTGCATGATTCTCGCAAGCGTTTCGGGTTCGACCTTGTCGTCGGGAAAGCCGCAAACCGCGAGCGCCACCCTGGGGTCGCCTCCCATCGCATAGACATCGGAAATCGAGTTCGCCGCCGCGATCGCACCGTAGCTTTCGGGTGAATCGACGATCGGGGTGATGAAATCCACCGTGAAGACGAGCTGGCCCTGCGCGCCGGCGTTCACCAACGCGGCGTCGTCCATCGGGCCAACACTGGTGTCGACCCATGGGTTCGAGAACGGTTTCAGTTGTGACAGGACCTGACCCAGGCCCTCGGCATTGAGCTTGCGCGCTCAGCCACCGGCGGGAACGAGCTGGGTCAGTCGAACTTCACCCATGCGGCCTCCTGTGTTCGCTGTCGACGGGGCGTACCCGCCGCGGTTCAGACGATTCGAAACGCCGCCAACGCTAGCCCGGATTTTTCATGAAGCCCTACTGCGAAGCCCGAAAGCACTGCCATTCCGCGGGCCGCGTCACGCCGGCCGTCGGGCTTCAGGCGGGCGACTCGTTCGATTCCACCGCCGAAGGCCATTGGTAGCGGTCGAAGAGAACCGAGAGTTCGCGCTCGATCTCGTCCGCTTCGAGGCCGAACTTCTCGAGGCTGTAGCTGTGTGAGGTCTCGTGCTTGCGCGCGCGCTTGCCTTCCTGCATCAGCACTTCGCGGTACTCCGGTGACATGTCGAAGCCGAGTTGCTCGTAGACCCGCTCGATCGTCTGCTGGGGTTGCGAGGTGAGGGTGCGGTAGTCGATGACCGACTGCGGCGTCTCCGGGTGCCGCTCGAGCACCTCGAGTGGATGCAGGTACGTGTGATACGACTGATCGGCGAGGAAGCGCAGACTGCGCTGCACACGCTCCGGTTCCCAGTCGAGAGCGCGATAGCCGAGACTCATCAAGCTGAGCAGGCTCGGAATCGTCGAGTTCGGATTGCGAATCGGCACTACGATGCGCGCGTCAGGAAAGGCTTCGATCAGTGTCTCGACGCGCCCCGAGAACACGGGGTTCTTGCTGAGGTGGATGCGATCGGTTCCGTTCAGGTAGAGCTGGCGCTTCACGCACTCCTTGTAGAAGTCCATCAAGCGTCTGCGTTCGACCGCCGGACGCTCGTCGATGTGATAGAAGTCGAGCTGCCCCATGTAGGGCATCTTGGTCATCCAGAAGCCAGACGCACACGAGTAGTAGAAGATGATGTCGTCTTCTTCCGGCTCGGTGAGTCCCATCTTGTGCATGTCGCGCGTCGCGGCGTAGTGCTTGTCTTCCCAGGCGCGCACGCGTTTTTCGATCGCACTGCCGAGAAAGCGCGCGTCGAAGCGCGCCGCTGCGCGGATCACCTTCTTCTGCAGCAGTGACGGGAAGTAGAGTTCGTAGAGATCGAACGAGCTGAAGCGCCCCTCGTCCTTGCTCATCAGGCGATGCACCAGCGTGGTTCCGCTGCGCGCATGCCCCACGACGAACACCGGGTTCTTGATCTCGACCTCGCGCAAGCCCGGGAAGAGCAGGGCGTCGAGGAAGAAGCAGATCGCGTGGAAGGTCGAGACGACCGGGACGCTCACGCAGAGGATGAAGAGGAAGTAGCGCCTCGCCATCGGCGTGGGTTCGTTCCAGGCCAGCCGCAACATGCGGCGCCACTGCGCAAAGTCGAAGTGGAAGATCATGGTCGTCGAGTATGCGGTCTCGACCGGGCTCGTGCTGTCGACGCGAGCCGGTCCCCCTGGCGCGGGCGTATCCGCATGCGAGCTGCGCGTCCGCTTCGAGCGCGCTGCACGAGGCCCGGGCCCCGTGGGGCGAATCGCGGAACTTTCTCGCCTGAGGGCGGTTGATTGTGACCAGGACCACTTGACGTGGGAACCTTTCCCGCCGATGATAGTTCTGTGGGAATTAC
This sequence comes from Myxococcota bacterium, assembly GCA_030748735.1. Lineage (GTDB taxonomy): Bacteria > Myxococcota_A > UBA9160 > UBA9160 > UBA4427 > DUBZ01. Next base: position 3,585 of record JASMLK010000113.1, read on the forward strand.
TCCCACTTTTTGATCGAAGGATTGAACTCCGACCTACGGCGAGTCACCCCCGGCGCAACGGGGAGGGCTCCGGAGCCAGGCACCGCACGAGAGGGTGTCGTGATCTCACAAACCCTGCTGCGAATCGAAAGGAAGGACCCGAAATGTTTCATCAGATCATTCGAACGACGCTCTCCATGAGCACGCTCTTCACGCTGCTGTTCGCCGGATCGGCGCTCGCCCAGGACGCCGAGATGAACCGGGCCGAGCGCCGGCTCATGACCGACGACGTACTCGAGCTCGAAGAGGTCGAAGTCTCCCGGCCGGTCGACGAACTCCCGAACGATGTCGAACCGGTAGACCCCGACAGCACCGACACCGCGCTCGTCTTCTCGAATCTCGGTGGCGAACGCGCGCGGGTGAAATGCGTGGCGTTCAACATGAACGGCCGACCGGTGGGCCGCACGCGCACCGCCATCCCCGCGCTCGGCGTTCGCTACATGCGCGCGTCGGACATCAGCAACGGCCTGGACTTCGTGGGGCAGGTGCACTGTGCGTCGCACGGCAAGGTCGTCGGTTCGACTGTCTTCGTGGGCCGCGGCATCACCGATCTGCCGGTACGCAACGGACACGTCGGCCGCACCCGCATCCGCTTCCCGCTGGTCGCGCACTACTAGGTCGCGAGAGGTACGACCGAACGAACGCGGCTTTCAGACGAGCCGTACATCGCAGCCCGCAACAGGGGCGGGTCGCGGTGGTGGGGTCGGGGCTGTCAAATCGACGGTCCCGGCCCCTTCTCGTTCAAGTCCCGGCGCGGGACCCCGACCAGCGCGAGTCCCGGGATGGGCTGTGGGGGGATGGGAAACTCTTCGACGGTCCACTCGAAGGTCTCTTCGGGGTCGACTTCACGCGCCATCTCGAGCAGTTCGTCGCGCGTGTAGATTCGAAACACCGAGACGACGCCATCCCATACCACCAGCAGCTGGACCGCCGGCACCAGATAGCTGAGCGGGAGCCAGGACCAGCGGAACGGTCGCAGGAAAGGCACGACGAGGGTGACCACCAGCGGTGCGAAGAGCAGCATGCTGATCGCCAGCAGGGGCTTGCGCTGGAGCATCTCGACGACGGCGATCGGCCGCTTTCCTTCGACCGCCGAAGCCAATACCGCGCGAGCCTGCTCCGGGCGCAGATGATGGAACGCGTTGAAGAGCGTGCGTAGCCCCGGGCGATCGGGCGGGACGTCGAGGGCATCGATCGATTCGAGCTCGTAGCGCAGTCCCACGACGGCGCTGTCCGCCACGAGTTGAACCGCGCCCGGATCGGGGAAGCGATCCGAAAGCGTGACACGCATCTCGCGTCCCGCTTCGTTGAGCGCCCGGGCGACGCCGAGAACCGGCCCGCCACCCCCCGAACACAGATCGAAAATCTCATCCTCACCACTGCGGTCGAGGGCGTCCTCGATCACCGGCCGGATCGCCTCGGCCATTCCCGCCACCTCCGCTGCAAAGCGCAGGTACGCCATCCCGCCTTCGCGCAGGACGCGCGGCATCCAATTCTGGTCTTCCAGTTCGAGGGCGTGGATTCGGCGCATCGAGACTCGCCGGTCGAGGGGCAGGGCAGACTCGCCGCAGGGAGCCCGACCGATCGACATGCTCGGCCAAAGCACGACGTTGCACAAGACACGGACCACCCGGGCGGCGACGTCCTGACGCGCGAAACACCGGTCTTCACCGAACGCGAAGAAGAACAATGAGGCCTCGTCCGCGTGATCTCCGGCCCCGCCGCCTGATCGCCCGACGCGTCTCAGACGGTTTCGGGAAGACCTTCGGCAACCATCACGCAATCGCGCCCCGAATCCTTCGCGCGATAGAGCGCGCGGTCGGCGCCTTCGAACAGGTCCCGCTGATCGCCGCCATAGACATTCACGCCGATCGACACGGTGAGCGGCATGTGGTCCGCGGGCAGATCTTCGACGAACTCGGCCTCTGCCACACCCGAGCGGATCTTCTCAGCCAGGTGGACCGCGCCCTCGACGTCCGTCTTGGGCAGGACCAACGTGAACTCTTCGCCGCCATAGCGGGCGAGGATGTCGGTTTCGCGCACCAGGCCGTTCATCACCTGTGCGATCCCGCGCAAGATCTCGTCACCACCCGCGTGGCCGAATTCGTCGTTCCACTTCTTGAAGTGATCGATGTCGATCAACACGAGCGCAAGGGGGTCTTCCACGCGGTCGGCTCGGCGGATTTCGCGGCGTAGTTGTTCCTGGAAGTAGCGGTGGTTGTGGAGCTTGGTCAGCCCGTCGGTAATCGACAACTGCTCGAGCACTTCGTTTGCACGCTGGAGTTCCGCGTTCTTCTCCCGCATCTGCTGGACGGCCTTCTCGGTCTCCGCCTGACTGCGTTCGAGGTCGAGCGCATTGCTCGTGAGTCGCGACCACATGAGACTGAAGGTGCGCGTGAGGACGCCGACTTCGTCCGGGGCCTCATGCTCGGGGAGTTCGACTTCGGCTTCGTCTTCGGCAATGCGGCGCGTCGCATCGGAGAGTGCTTCGATCGGTCGCACCATCGTCGCCGCGACGCGGAAGGCCAGCATGCCGAACAGGAACACCACGGCGAGGTTGATGCTGACGACACGGCGGAAAGCGGCAAGCAAAGGCGCGAATGCTTCCGTGTAGCGTTCTTCGACCGCCAGCGTGAGGTCGTATTGCGACAAGGGCACCGCGTAGCTCACGACGCGTTCGCCCGAGGCCTTTTCGTAGTCGATCACGGTATGGGGGCGCTCGGCAGAGCGCGGATGCACCGCGAGCAGTCCGACGTCGTGCCCGTGCTTGCCGACGGCAACATAGACCCCGGCCTCGTCGATCAGCAGGATCCGCCCCGTGTCGCCCAGGCGAGAAACCGGAAGCACTTCGGCGAGCACCGACAGGGGGATCACAGCAGACAGAAGCCCGACGTCACGCCCGTCTGCGGCCTGGATCGTGAGCGAAACGATCTGTGCAAACGAATCACCGGTGTCGATCAGGATCGGCTTCGGCTCGGACCGACTCGCCGTGAGCCGCTTGCGGACGTCCTGTTCGAGGGGGAACTCGCTTCCCACCCAGGCGAGCGTCTCGCCGTCCGGTCGCAGCACGAACAACCCATCGAGGTGGTCGAAGCGCTCGAGTCCGTAGGTGAGGTATCCCCCGACATCGCGAGCGGCCTGTCGCCCCTTCGTTTCAGCCGCGTCGGGTAGCAGGCCGTCGACGTTGCCGCGAAGCACGTCGCTGCCCGCGAGCACACCGAGGTTCAAGACCTGCTGATCGAACCAGCGATTCAGGCTGATATTGGCTGTGTCGGCGACCTCGGGAAACTTCAGTTCGATCTTGCCGCGCAGGAAGCCGTCGACCTCCTGGACGGAAATCCAGGTCACGAAGAGGGACGTGATCAGCGTCGCGCCGAAGACGAGCAAGCTGATCCGCGCGGGCAGGCTGCGAAAGGGGTTCACCCCTTCGGCGGTCGCCATCGAGAGGCGCGCAAGCCACGATCGTTGTTTCGACACGGTTGGGTCTGCGTTTCCGGTCTTCGATGTCACGCGTAGCCCGATCCCCCGACCGGACACCCGCGATCACCACACGCGCTTGCGCCCTTCAGCCGATCGACGTTCGCTGCGCGTAGGAAGGCCCACGCCTGGCGATCGCCATCCACTGGGTTTTCGGCCCCCCTGCGGATGAGCTTGATGGGTGCGAGCGACCTGTGAAGCGAAGCGATCGCGCGCAGAAGATGCGCAACCGGATCGGAACTCCCCGACTTTCACAACCCATTCGCGGCACCTGCGTATTCAGCCGGTGCCGCGCGCGGCCGAAGTTCTGGGACATGCAGGACATCGCGGCCCTCGAGATGCCGAAGTTCGTGAAC
>JASMLK010000114.1 GCA_030748735.1 Myxococcota bacterium
GTGTTCGGCCGGATCGCCTCGGCAAAGGCCTGGGTGCTACCGGGTTCGATGATCGAAACCTCGACGCCCATGCGCGACAGAAACTGGTCGATGAACTGACGCGTCCGGCGATAGCAGTCGCTCGTCACGACCAGATGACTGCCTTCCGGAAGCAGCGCCATGAAGGTCGTGGTCGCGGCGCACATCCCCGACGCGAACAGCACCGATTCTTCCCCGCCTTCCAGCTCTGAGAGCTTGCGCTCGACGTCTCGCCAGGTGGGGTTTCCGTAGCGACCGTATTCTTCGCGCTGCTACTTGCCATCCTGGTAGTCGATCACCTCCTGGCTGTTCTCGAACCAGAAGGTCGACGTCTGATAGATGGGGGTCGTGATCGCGTTGGCTTCCTGCTGCCGCAGTTCGCCCGCGTGTACCGCGGAAGTGGCTTCGCTTCGCTTCGAGGAATTCTTGCTCATGGTTCTGCTCTCGATGTCGTGTCCGAAGCGCGGCCGAGCGAGACGTGCCGGAATGCCGCGGTACACGAACCCTTTGGATGCTGAATGCTTCTCGTGAACCGGACGGCGGAATGGCGTCTTTCGATCTGGAGCCATCGCGGCGCGTGTGAGTCTCGAGAAGACTCATTGGTGAGGGCACTTAGCACGTCGGCGGAGCCGTGATTCCCTGCTCCCGCTAGTGCGGATGCATGGGAATTGGAGGTCCTGGGGCCTGCAAGCGCCTGAAATCGTCCCGTTGAATATCTGAACCTGGCCTGCGAATGTAGGCGTCGGCCGTGACCCGGTCAAGCGAGCCCCGCCGAGCGGGCAAGGCCATGGGGTTGGGGCCTGGGTAACGGGCCTGGGCAAGGGGTGACAGGGATGTGTCCGCAGTTTCCCGATCCACCGAAGCCGCCGCGGACGCAAGCTTCGCCGCGCGCGCTCTGGGACCACATCAAGGCCGCCTATCCATTCCCGGACCCGCGCGGTGCGGATCCCGCGACCGGGCTCGTCGCGATCGAGGGCGACCTCGCGCCAGAGCGCCTGCTTTCCGCGTACGCCCACGGGATCTTCCCCTGGTACAACCAGGCCCCGATCCTCTGGTTTTCCCCCGACCCGCGCATGTTGTTGCGCTTCGAGGATCTGCGAATCAACCGCACCCTGCGCAAGAACCTGCGACGCCGTCGCTTCGACGTGCGACTCGATACTTCGTTTTCGCAAGTGATCCGCGCGTGCGCACAGGTACCGCGCCCCGGGCAGGAGGGGACCTGGATCTCCGACGAGGTGATCGCGGGCTACGAAGCGCTGCACGAACTGGGCTTCGCGCACAGCGTCGAAGCGTTTCGAGAAGACCGGCTCGTCGGCGGCATGTACGGGGTGTCGATTGGCGCCGCGTTCTTCGGTGAGTCGATGTTCGCGAGCGAGAGCGAAGCTTCGAAGGTCGCGTTCGTTCACCTCGCGCGGCAACTCGAAGCCTGGCAGTTCGACTTTCTCGACTGCCAGGTCCACACGGAGCACACCGAACGCTTCGGCGCACGCGAGTGTTCGCGAGATGAATTCCTCGCGATCCTCGACGCAACCCTCGAGCGCGAAACACGTCGCGGCCAGTGGCACTTCGAGCGGGACTTCGCCGAGTTCGGCTAGTTGATAACGACCGGCAGCTCGAGGTGTTCGCGGTAGATGAAGTCGCGGTGCTCGAGCAGTTCGGGCGCCGCGTTCGCAGCGGCGGCGACGGTTTCGTCGAGCTTGCCGTACGACTCGCGCAGGTAGTCGGGCATCGGGCAGAGTTCGTCGGGTAGCGGTGACACCATGGCGGCAAACGCGGCCCAGTGGATGTCGAGGGCCGAAAGCTCCGCACCCACGAGATAGCGCGCGCGCCGCTCACGCTGCGCGCGGAGCCGTTCGGCGATTCGATTCAAGATTGCGGCGCAGTCCTTCGAAGCGCGCCCGGCGGCTTCGTCGCTGTAGTGGTACGCATCGGCCATCCGCGTCACTGCGGCGAACGCGGGGTTGGGCTCATCACCCTGCTTTGCGAGGTCCATGATGGGTTTGAAGAGCAGCAGACGACGGCACCAACCGAACCCGCCCTCGCCCGCCAGGCTTTCCGTGAGGTCGAACATGAGCTCGCGCTCCGAAGGGTCTTCGGGGACGAGGCGCGGCTGCGGTTCGTGCGCTTCCGCCCAGGCGATCAGGTCGCGCCATGCGGACACGGAGTTTCCGCTTTCGTCGACGATCTGCGGTGCGTTGCGCACGCTCGTCCAGGCGACGAGGTCTGCGTTCTCACCACCGCCTTCTTGAAGCACACGCGTAAACGGAATGCCCTTGACGTGCAGCATCCCTTTCGCGGCTTCACCCCAGGGCCCCGGTGCGTTCGCGGTGAGGACGAGCCGAACGCCGTCCATCTCACGCGCCTGTGCGACCGAAACGAATGCCGACATGATCTTTCCTCCGTCGCTCCCGCGCAGCTCGCTGCATGGTGGGAAGCGCCGAGGATAGAGACCAGGCTCCACGCTGTCGCGCAGCTCGAAGCGTCAGCGATGTGCGAGGTCCTGCAGCTTCCAGAACGTGTCGCGTACACGCACGGCGATCAGGTTCCCCCACGCACTGACGTTGACCAGCTCGCATGGATAGGGGACGTAACGCCGCCAGCGGTGTTCCCCGCCGTACTGCGTGATCGGATACCACTCGGAAACCAGCACGTGGTAGTCGTGTTCGACGAGGTAGTCAGCGAGGTCGCGAAAGCTGTAGCCGAGGGCGTTGGTCTTTTCGTCTTCGAACTCGCAGACGATCACCTGCGGCGCGAGCCATTCCCACGGATTCCCGCGCAGGACGAACAGATCGAGACCTTCGGCGTCGATCTTCAAGAAGTCGACCTGCTCGACTTTGTGGGCTTCGAGGGCCTGGGCGAGGGTCGTGACCTCGACACAGCCGGTGAGTGCGTGGCTGTCGTGGAAGGCTTGCAGGGAACTGATGCCAGTCGACACGTCGCTCTGGAACCAGGGCATCTCGTCGCTTGCGTGATCGGAGAGCGCGCGCGGGTCGATGGTGACGTTCTTCATGCCGCGGCAGGTGCGTTCGAGTTCGGCGCGATTGTCGGGGTCGGGTTCGAAGGCGAGGACGTTCCAGCCGTCGCGCCCAAAGGCTTCGAGGGATGCACCGTGGTGGGCACCGACATCGACCATGACCCGCTCCTTCGGTCCGTCGGAAAGGAGGCGGTGGACCAGGGCGACTTCGTCGACGCGGGGGCCGTAGATCATCTCGCGCAGGAGGTGGCGGACTTCGGTGGGCAGGAAGCGGCGTGCGGCGGAGCGAAGCGGGTTCTTCGCGCTGGGGGTCATCGCGGGTGAACCTCTGCCGAGGCCGACGCGCAGCAGGTTTCGCGAGAGAAAGCCCGAACGTTTTCGACGGTCATGTACGGTGGGGATTCCGCACCGACACAAGAGATACGCGTCTTCGGTGTCGCTTCGACGAATCCGGCAGATCCAAGCGAGAAGGCCATGGCGGCCTTATCGGACGCCCACCCCCGCGGTCTTTAAGAGTCCGTCCCAGGCCCTCCGACCGAGGGGGGATCGGGAGGGGCTCTGAGGCCGCGTCAGCCCGCCCGGTGCAAGAAGATGGGCGACGACCAGGCGCGCTCGCCCGCGGGGGCGAGACAGTCGTCCGACATGTCGGTCCGGGGATCCCCGTGGCAGGGGTCGACCGCAATGCAGTTGCCGGCGTCGTCCCAGGTGCAGCGCAGGCCGCCGGCGTTGATGGCCGGGGTCGGGGGCTGGATGGCGCGGACGTAGTAGAGCACCTCGCGACCCTCACTCGTGTAGTCCGGGTCTTCGAATTCGACGCGGCAGCCGCTCGGGTCGCCGTCGCAGGGCAACACGAGCCAGGGGTCTTCGATCAACTCACCGACGTCTTCGCCGGAAGCGATCTGCGGGCGGATGCGCACGACCTCGATGCGATCGATGGGTTTGCGGGTATCGCTCGGGTTGAAGCATTCGCCGCGACACAGCCGCTCGATGCCTTCGCGCCCGAGGGCGTCGTGTGCAGACTGCGGGCACCCGGGTTTCTGTTCGTACGCCCCTGCTGTGCGCACGACGAAACGAGGTGTCTGGTCGGTTTCGATTTCCGAACCCATCGGGCGCGAGGTTCCGTCGGGACCCAACCAATCGAACCAGAGCAGAATGCGATCGCCCGATGTCGCGTAGACCTCCCGGCGATGGAAGGCGTCCCAAAGCCCGGTGCGGGCCCGGCTCGTCGAGTGGGCCGCGACCAGGCCGCCCGTCATCCAGAACGACGCCTGCCTTTCCATGTGGCGAAGCTTGGCGAGACCGAGTGGTGCGTTCTCGTGGTCGTAGCGGACCGATTCGGGCCCCGGCTCACGCTCGTCCCGGAAACGGCTCTTCGCCATGCGCTCGGTCTTGGCACCCGTGGCGTCCACCATGCCGTAGCGGTCGACTTCCTTGTACCCGGTACCCGGTCGCGCGCGGTGGTTGTCCGACGAACCGATCAACCCGTAGCGGTAGCGAAGGGGTGCTTCGCTTTCGGGCTCGTGGGTGATTGCGAGCGCGTATTGTGCGGTGGTTGCAGGGCGGTGGTCGAAGGCGGGGAGGAAGCAGTCTTTGCACTGCCCGCAGCCGAGCCAGTCTTCGACGTCGGCGCCGGGCACCGTCCAATACCCCGTGACGCCCGCGTCGACGTAGTTCTGCCGCGCGTCGCGCACGCGCGCTTCACAGAGGTCGCTTTCCGGTTCCTCGCAGCGCTCGCGAATGAGTTGTCCCGCGCGCCAGCAGCACGGCAAGTAGTCGTCCGTCGGTTCGGGACAGCTGCGGCTTGCGTCCGCTGCGATGTCGACTGCGCGCCAGTCGCGATACTCCTCCGAATTGCCGTGACCCGAGAAGACCTCGAAGAGGATCTGACGGTCGGGGTCGTGCTGTTCGGGGGTGAGCTGTTTGTCGAAGGTCGTTCCGGGCGGCGTGTTGAGCCCCCAGGCGTTGCCGTGAGGAATGACGATCGAATCGTGGCCCCATTGATCGAGTTTCTCGAACAGCGTGCGTGGATCGGCCGCCGTTTCGTGGCAATCGTCGGGAAGCTCGCGTACGTCGATGCCCTGTTCGCAGTGCGGGGTCTCGGCGATCTCCTGGTAGTAGGTCCCGACCGCCTGATAGACGTCGCGGTTTTCCCAATCCATCGCCGCCATCATGAGCCGTGCGAATGGGCCGATCGGTGACTTGCCCAACTGCTCGCGCGGCGCAGCAATCGGCCGCGTCGGTACATCCTCTTCCGCCGTTTCGAGCAACACCACGTTCTTGTGCCCGTAGTGCTTGTTGGGACTCAGGTCGACCTGGCTCCACTCCCAACCGAGAAACGAAACGAGGTCGGGGTTCGCGGGATCCCCCGCCACGTCATTGCACTGCCGAATCGATTCCTTCGTCTCGGCCCAACGCAGCGGCGTGATCCCTTCCGCATGATCATTGATGCTCCAAAAATCCACCGCCGAACAGAACCGCGCAAAGTCACAAGCATCCGCCGGCGGATGCGCCCCTTCTCCCCCCACCAACGGCATCGCCAGCGCCATCCCATCCGGCGAAAAAGTCGTATGCACATGCAAATCGCCAAACAGAATCTGCTTCCCACCACTCTCCACAGAGAGCGCAGCTTCCACGGAACGCTGCGCCTCTTCTCGAACTTCGATCCGCTCCACAGGAGCCCGGACCGGGGTCACCTCACCCGCCCCCCAATGCTCCCCCCCACACGCGGCAAGCAACATCGAAAACCCAAGCAACCAAAGTCGCAGCTCTCGCATACAAGCTCCCCGCAATGGAGAGATCAGCACCGACCCCTCCGGAGAAACTGTACCGAGCCTACTCGTAGCGTCGGGGTGGGAAAGGCATTCCGGCGAAGTAAAGCGCAGCGAAGCGAGCCATTCGCCGGAATGCCTTTCC
>JASMLK010000115.1 GCA_030748735.1 Myxococcota bacterium
GTTCGACAGCACGACGCCAGGCGGGCTCGCTATGACCACCGATCCAGACCGGGATCTTGCGTGTGGGTTGCGGTTTGGCCCGCATATCCACCAGCCTGGCACCGGTCACCGGGCCATCGAAGTCGATCGGATCCTCGTTCCAGCAGCGCCGGATGATCTCGAGTGATTCGTCGGTCTGTGCACCGCGGTCCTCATACGCAACGCCGAGGGCGTCGAATTCTTCTTTCAACCAACCGCCAGCGCCCCCGAAGATCACCCGGCCTTCGCTCATCAAGTCGAGGGACGCCAACATCTTCGCGAGCAGGACCGGTGGGCGAAGAGGAACTACGAGCACCGTCGTTCCAAGGCCAACCGACTGCGTCGCCGCAGCTGCCCAGGTCAGCGCGATGAGCGGTTCGATGATGTAGGCCGAAGGTGGATAGGCCGCGCTCTTCGGCACGGCGAGATGGTCGCTCACCCATACGTCGGCGAAGCCGAGTTCTTCGGCCTGCTTCGCTGCCGCCTGGATCGAAGCGGGCGATGCGGCAGGCCCGGCTTGTGGCAGGTGGATCCCAAACTTCATGACGCTTCTCCTCCCCTTTGCGATCGAACAAACCTACGCCATCGCGACCCCACGTTGAAGAACCGCACGCATGCTTGAACGCGGAGGCGAATGGCCCCGACGAGATCCGACATATCCGCGCCGCGATTTCGCGCTGCATTGCCCTTGAACGCGACAAAGCTGGGTACCTATGATCGCCACGCAGACGTACCGGTCTTCGGCAACGCCTGCGACTCGAAACGTGGGGAGGCGAAACGAAGTGAAAGCCCTGGTTCTCGGCGGATCCCAATTCGTTGGCCTGCACACCGTGCGCGAACTCGTCGCGAGAGGTCACGACGTTACGGTGCTCAATCGCGGAAAGACCGAAACCATCCTTCCGGAGGGCGTCGACCGCCTTGTCGCCGACCGCCGCGACGCCGAGTCGATGAAGGCTGCTCTCGAAAGCAAGAGCTGGGACGCCGTGTTCGACGTTTCGGGTTTCATCATGGTCGCGATGGGCTCAGCCATGACCGACCTGATCGATCTGCTCGATGGAAACGTCGGCGCGTACGTGTACACGAGTTCGATCATGGCCTACGCACCAACCGGAGTGTGCCCGTGGACCGAAGACCTGCCCACCGTCGACGAAGGGCCGAACACCTACGGCGGCTTCAAGAAGGTCTACGAAGAGGCGCTGCTCGAACGGCATGCGCAGAGCGGCTTTCCCGCTTCGATCGTGCGTCCGGCGGCGATCTATGGCCCCGACAACAATATCTATGACATGGAAATGTCGTACTTCCTGCGGCTGCTGCGCGGCCTTCCAATCATCCTGCCCCACGACGGACTGGTCACGGGATCTTACGGCCATGTCGACGACCTGTGCCGCGCCATGGTCGACATGGCAACCCATCCGAAGGCAGCGGGTGAAGTCTTCAACATCACGGCCGAGGGCGTGACGGCGAATGAATACGTGTCCGTCTTGAGCGAGGTCGTCGGCAAGCCGGCCGACATCGTGCCGATGCCTTCATCCCATGTCGGCAAACTCGAGAAGCCCGCCTACAACCACCTGTTCGGCGCCGCTCACCACGCCGTGCTGAGCATCCAGAAGGCAAAGGACGTACTCGGCTTCACCCCCGAATACGACTTCCGTGCCGGGCACACCCAGACGTTCGAATGGTTCATGGAAGCCGACCTCGCGAACACCAAGGAAGCCCCGGTGGACCCACTCTGGTTCGCCAGCTACGACTTCGACTACGAGGCCCGGCTCGCGGAAACACTTCGGGAGGAAAGTCATGGCGGGTGATGCCGAGATCGAGATCGCGAAGAAGCTGTTTGCCGCGTGGAGCAGTGGGGATGTCGATGCGCCGGCTGAGTTCCTGACCGAGGACGCCGTCCTGCTCGACATCGTCGCCGGCGAACCGAAAGAAGGCTGGCCCGCCATTCGCGAGTTCTTCGGCATGACCCTGAAGGTCTTTCCGACTGTCGTACTCGCGCCAGACGCGTTCTGGGTCAACGAAACCGGTCTGGCCGTGCGATGGCACATGAGCGCAGTTGCGGGAGAGACGTTTCCCGAGCACGTCCGCGGCAAGAAGTGGCGCTCGGACGGGATGTCGACCCTCGAATTTCGCGGCGACAAGGTCTGCCGTGAAGTCGACTACCACCACGGCCCCAACGTGCTTCGCTCGCTCGGACTCGGCTGAATAGCCAGCCGACGAATCGGTCAGTCGGGCTCTTCGACGCCTGGATAGGGTCCGGCGATCACGCATTCGAGCAAGCCCAGGCCCGTCTCTTCGGGATCATCGAGGTTGGTGAAACGCGCGAACGTTTCCGCCCAACTCCCCTTCGATTGCGGAATGGGGTTGCCCTCGAGATCGCGCACCCGGGTCGGATGCGAAACGTCCCACACCTCGCCCTCGAGGTGATCTTCGCCGCGGAAGATCCCGCGCCCGAGTCCGTCGTCGAAGCCGCGCCAGTAGCCACCACCCTGCATGTAGAGCGGATGGCTCACGACTTCCATCGCGAAACGATCCACCTTGCCGCTGTACTTCTCGAACGCGATGACGGCGCGCTCCAGACGCCGAAGGCCCCTGCTGAAGTCCGCGGATTCGACGGTGGCGCGCTTGTACGCCGAGCCCGGTCGCTCCGTCTCGTACGGATACTCGATGCGACTCTTGAAGACGGTGTTGTCACCTTCGTTGCTGTGATGCAGCCAGTAGTAGATGGAGCGCTCGGGGAAACGAACCAGTGACCAATGCCGCATTCCGAAAGCGGGCTTGCTACTCGGATGCACCTTCCCGCCGGGCGGGGCCACGAACTTGCCGATCTTGCCACCGGTGCCCGAATCTCCGCCGAGCCCCCACGAATGATCGCGTGCACCGACCCAGTCGGGGCCGACCTCGAAGCGGCGATCGCCGACCTGGATCGTTCCACTCACGTGTCCGAGCTGGATGTAGTTCGACCGCTGAAAGGCCACGCGGCCATCGACGACGCCGATCTGCCCCGGCGTTTCGTCCCACGCCGGCGCCGCGGATTCCCAGAGCAGATCGAACTCGATGCCGTGTTCGTTTTCACGGCAGCCGAAACGAAACGTGCGCAGGCCTTCGATGATCTCCATCCAAAGCGGGCCCGCGTCGATCTCGTCGATTCGGGGACGCAGCACACGGCTCGCGCGCAGGTTGTACTGCCTGCCGTCGTCGAGGCTGAGACACGCGTAGCCGTCCGCAACGTTGGTGTTCTGGTAGAAGCGGATGGCGGTGATGAGATTGACCTTGCCATCGGGATCGCCGACACAGTTCCAATAGCCATCGCTCCAGTTCTGGGCCGCAGTTTCGACCGAATCGAAGGTGTCGATCGTTTGATGTAGCGGCCATTCGTCGAGCTTCGTCAGTCTTCTCGCCAAGCGTCCGTTCCTCCCGAGGCAAAGCGCGTATTGCGCGCCCAGCCTACCAGAGCGCAACGCATGAGAACGATCTCGTTCGTGTCTTTATCGCTCCAGGCAACGCAATCGACCGCGATGCAACACGAAGCCCACCTTCGCGTTGGCGCACCCCGCGCAACTGGGGCAGCTTTGCCGACCCACCCAACGCCGACCACAGGAGCCCCCATGTCCCAGTTCAACTACGACGACGTCACGCAGTACGGACTCGACCAGGACAAGCTCGAGGAGATCCTCGAAAAGCAGATCGAGTGCACGTTCATCTGGGGCCCGAAGGACCACTGGGCCGTCGGCGTGTTGATGACGTACATCTGGAAGGACGGGAGCTTCTGGGTCAGCGCGACCCGGCAACGCGCGCGGATCGCGGCGATCAAGCGCGACCCGCGCGTGTCGGTCGTCGTCTCGAGCCACGGCACCGACCTCGGCCCCGCCAAGGGAATTACCGCAAAGGGCCGCGCGATCATCCACGACGACGATGAAACGAAGGCCTGGTTCTACCCCGCCTGCGCAGCAGTCAACATCCCCACCCCGGGCAAACTGCAAGACGCATTCGCGCAGATGATGGACACGGAGAAGCGACTCGTGATCGAAGTCGTGCCCGAGAAGTGGATCACCTTCGACGCCACGAAGATGATGATGGCGTCCATCGAGGCGTGGAAGAAAGAAGGCATCCTCGACTGAGCCGGGACGAAACCCGCCGCGCTCGCGCTAGAGGATCTTGTCCGCGAGCCGCTTCAACGCCGAAAGATGGATGCAGGTGCCGATCGCGAGCAGGTTGGGGGCCAGGCACTCGCGGCGGTGATAGATGCCGAGCGCCGTCTGGTCGATGCATGCGCCCTTGAAGAGATTGATCGCGATCCAGTAAAAGAGCCGATCGCGGTCGAGTTCGACGCCGACCTGATCCGCGAGATATGCCACCCACGCGTCTTCGTCCATCACGCCCATCCCCCGCATCGAGATGAGGTAGGCCCAGTCTTCGTCCGGGTCGCCGATGTGGGTGAATTCCCAATCGACCAATGCGCGGAGCGCACCGTCCTCGTGGAGATAGTTGCCCGGCCCGGGGTCGCCATGTACGAGGGTCGAGCGGGCGGTTTCGGGAGCGTTGTTCCGCAACCACTGCGCCGCTTCTTCGATCAGCGGTGACGGCTCGCCGATCAGGTTCGCGCGGTAGACGTCGTACCAGCGCTGGATCTGCAAGAGCGCCGCATCGCAAGGCCCATCTGGCACCGGGTAGAAGTCGACGCCGACGTCCGCGTAGTCGATGCGATGAAGTTCCGCGAGCGCGTCGACATAGGGGTCGAGGCTTTCGCGCGTAAAGACACTCGTCCCCTCGACGAAGTCCATCACGAAGAACGGTTGGCCGAGCACGTCCGGGGTCGGGTCGTACGCGATGACGCCGGCCACCGGATACCCCGCAGCGTGAAGTGCGCGCATCACCTGGACCTCGTCACGGCTATCGCTGCCGAGCAGCCCCCATTGCTCGACGCGAACGACGACTTTGCGCAGCCCTCGGGCCTTGCCTTCGAGGTCGGCGATGTACATCGCCCGCGACTGGCCCATCGAGATGCGTCCCACGATGGTCACCGTGCACGGGTCGCCAAGTTCGCTGCCGAGGTATTCCTCGAGCTTCGAGAGTCTCTCGGGTGAGATCATTGCGAGCCCGCCATGTTGCGCGCGAAAGCGGAGAACAACCCGATCGTGCGGCCGAACTCGGCGTCGAGCTGACCCCGCAAGATCGGGTGCAAGGTGGCGCGCACCTTGTCCGCCGTGTCGCCGCCGATGTCCTGGCATGCCACGAGGAGCTTCGATGCCGCTTCGAACGGTGACGCTTCGGCAAGAGCCTCGGCCCACTGCGGCGCCGTTTCACCCGCAAGGATCTCGCGGGCCTCGTCGACCGCGCCTTGAAGCTCGACACGACGGCCTTCGTTCAAGTCCTCGCTCAGCAGGTGCTTGACGTACTCGAGGGAACCCACGACCAACTCGGCGCTGTAGCGGGGCCACTCACCGTCGACACTCGGGGCGACGATGTCTCGCAGTGATTCGATGCAAGAATCGAGAATCGTTTCGACGTCGGGAGCAACAGGTAGCGTCATCGCACTTCTCCGCTGGGCAGTTCATGTAGTGAGGTGTCGTCAAGCGCCGGTGACGGCGCCTCGTTCCTCGGGGCTCATGGCTCTTCGTGCATCGAGATGGGCCTTCCAGTCGTCGCACATCCCCTGGGGCCCCTTCCAGTAGTCGATCTCGAGGCTCACCTTTCCATCGCGATACTCGAGACGCGACATCCCCTCGCCGCACAGATATCGCCCGCGGTTCTCTGCGCCGTGGTTGTCGTCGGTGATCTCGATGTAGGCCATCCACGTGAGCGAAAGGCCGCGCTCGTTCAAGAAGTACTCTTCGGGCATCACCTTCAACACGGCCGCCACCGGAGTGAAGAAGTTCTTGATCGCTTGATGTCCGCGCATGGCTTCGGGGTGGCCGAGGATGTCGCGCATCACGGCGTCGTCGGTCATGAACGCCAGGGGAGCCTCGGGCGTCCCTCCGCTCCACCCGTCTTCGAAGAGTTGGCGCGCCAGTTCGATCTTTTCCGCATCCGTCATGACATCGTCCTTCCTCGAGGCAGCGCCAACCCTAAGAGATCACGCAAGGGGCGTCACGGCCATGTCTTTCTTCGACGCTTTGTTGTCGAGTTGCGTCACGAGAAGAAGATGATCTGCCGGCGCAGCCACGGGCGTTCGGGTTGGGGACCGCGCGGGCGATCGTTAGCATCGCGTGGACACTTCCAATGGAGATTCCGTCATGGCCGATCCCAGCACCCCACTCCTCGCAGGCAAGGTCGCCGTCGTGCTCGGCGCTTCGAGCGGCATCGGCTGGGCCACCGCCGAACGCTTTGCCGAACACGGTGCCAAGGTCGTGGTGGCGGCCCGGCGGCTCGAAAACCTCGAAAAGCTGGCCGCTCGAGTCGACGGCGTCGCGGTGCAATGCGACGGCAGCGACTTCGGGCAACTCGAAGCCCTCGCCCAGACGACCCTCGAACGCTTCGGCTCGATCGACGTCGCGGTCAATTCCGCTGGGCTCAACCGCCCCTGCCCCATCAAGGACATCACCCCCGAAGTCATGCACGAAGTCGCTGACATCCAGTTCTTCGGGGCGACGTACTTCATGCGCCACTTCGCCAACGCCATGGCGGAAACGGGTGGCGGCTCCCTCATCAACGTCACCTCGGCCACCGCGATCGCGGTCCCGGTTTCGCTTGCGCCCTACGCGGGGGCAAAGGCCGGCATCAACTTCATCACCAAGGTCGCGGCGCGTGAATACGGCCCCGACCAGGTTCGCGTCAACGCACTCGCGCCGTCGTTCGTCCCGACCGCGATGAACGGCTTCGGGGGAATGACGCCGGTGGACGAGGCGCGCGTCGAGATCAACGAGGAGGCACCGATCGCTCAGGCCTTTCTCGACGAAACGCCGATCGCCCGCGTGATCACCGTCGACGAGTGTGCCGACGTCGCGCTCTTCCTGGCGAGCGACCTCTCTTCGTCGATGACCGGCCAGGTGATTCCGGTGGATGGCGGGAACCATCTCTGCAGGCTCCCCAACTTCGGCCCCGCGCCGCGGCGGCGAAACTAGACGGCCCCCAGCCCTGAAGCGTCACGCGCTGCGCTCGTGATCACACACGCCGCACCCCATCGGCACGTCCGCCATTCAGATTCGTGCCCGATCGATACAGAATCAACATCGTCTGCAGTCCGACGCGTCGGCGGGTGCAATCACACGGCCCCGCTTGTACCGTCCCGTTCGGATCGCGGAACCGATCCCACCTGGATGGTTCCCCTTCCTACGGGACCGACGGCATCTCCTTCGCCCCGCCCATCCGAAACGAGACTTCTGGCTCAAGATCAACCACGAGGCACGCTTTGCACTGCTTGACTCGCTCTAGTCGCATCGCGTCAGTCGCACTGACCGCGCTGACCACCGTCGCGATGTTGTTAACAACCGTTGCGCCCGCATTCGCCGAAGGTCTCGACGAAGCCCTCACTGCCGAGGTCAAGGGGACCGAAGCATCGGCCAACTCGCAGCGGCGCATCGACAAGATCTCGACGCAGACCGACGAGATGGCGACGCAGTACCGGCAGATCCTCGAAGAGATCGATGGGTTGCGTTCCTACAACACCCAACTCGACCGTCTGCTCGGCGCACAGGAAAGTGAACTCGCGTCGCTGCGCGAACAGATCGACAACGTCACCGGCATCGGTCGCCAGATGACCCCGCTCATGCTGCGCATGCTCGATCGCCTCGAAGAGTTCATCCAGCTCGACATTCCACTGCACAAGCAGGAACGCGAAGACCGGATCGAGCGGCTGCGCGACATGATGAACCGCGCCGACGTCACCAACGCCGAGAAGTACCGCCGGATCATGGAAGCCTTCCAGATCGAGAACGAGTACGGCCGCACGGTCGAGGCATACAAGGAAACGATGGAGATCGACGGCGAGGAGCGCACCTTGGAGTTCCTGTCGTTCGGGCGGGTCGCGTTGATCTATCAATCACTCGACGGTGAGCAGGCGGCCTTCTGGGACCAACGCACGCGCTCCTGGATTCCGCTCCCCGATGCCTACAAGAGCGCCGTGAAGAAGGGCCTGCGCGTTGCGCAGAAGCAGACGGCTCCAGATCTCGTGAGGCTGCCCGTCCCAGCACCGGTTGCAGCGAGCGGAGGTGCGGCGCAATGAGCACGCTGAATCCGTTCGACACCCGTAGCCCACGTAGCGCCCCGACTTGCGAGCGAGCTCGCACCCGGTGGCGCGCCGTGCTTGCGGGCCTGACCGCCGCCCTGGTCCTGACCCCGGTTTCACCATGGATCTCCACGGCATCCGCCACGGAACCTGCAGCCAGCCTCGACGAACTCCTCGAGCGCGTGCAGAGCAACTGGCGCAAGGAGCAGGCGACCAACCGCAAGCGCGAGCAGGAATTCAAAGCAGCGCGCGACAACCAGGCGCAGCTTCTCAAAGAAGCCATCGCAACACGCGACGCCGAGGCCGCGCGCAGTGCAGACCTCGAAAAGAAGTTCGAGACCGGTGAAATCGCTCTCGCCGAACACGAGGAGATCCTGGCGAGCCGGCTCGGCAACCTCGGCGAACTCTTCGGTGTGGTGCGACAGGTCGCGGGCGACACGGCGGGGCTGGTGAACGCTTCGTTGATCAGCTCCCAGTTCCCCGACCGCGAGGCCTTCCTCCGCGAGTTGGGGCAGAGCAAGTCGCTCCCGGCGGTCGAAGACCTCGAAAAGCTCTACGGCTCCCTGCTCGAGGAAATGATCGAGTCTGGCAAGGTCGTGCGATACACGGCGCCCGTCGTCGCGGTCGACGGTGAGCAACACCAGGAGGAAGTCGTCCGCGTCGGTGCCTTCAACGTCGTGACGGAAGGCGAGTTCCTCGTCTGGTCACCCGAAACGCGCAAGCTCGCCGCGCTGGGCCGACAGCCCTCCGGCAAGTACCTCGCGACCGCGAAAGAAATCGAAGGCCTGCAGAGCGGTCATGCGCCGTTCGCGTTGGATCCGGCACGCGGCGCGACACTCCAGGTCTTGATCAAGACCCCGTCGTTTTCCGAGCGCATCCAGTTCGGGGGTGCTGTCGGTTACACGATCATCGGGATCGGCATCATCACGTTCTTGATCGGTCTCCTGCGACTCGCCACGCTCTTCATGACCAGCGCGAAGGTGAAGGCGCAGCGCAACAACCCCAACGACCCCGGCAACAACCCGCTCGGCCGCGTTCTCTCGGTCGGCAAGGAATACGCTTCGGGCGACGTCGAGACCCTGGAACTCAAGATGGAGGAAGCGATCCTCCAGGAAACCGCGAAGCTCGAACGCTTCTTGTGGCTGATCAAGGTCGTGAGCGCCGTCGCGCCGCTGATGGGCCTGCTCGGCACGGTCACCGGCATGATCCGCACGTTCCAGATCATCACGCTGTTCGGTACCGGTGACCCGAAGCTCATGGCGGGTGGCATCTCGGAAGCGCTGGTGACCACCATGCTGGGCCTGCTCGCGGCGATCCCGCTCGTGCTGCTCCACAGCTGGCTCACGAGCATCAGCAAGGGCGTTTCGGACGTGCTCGAAGAACAAGGCACCGGCATCGTCGCCGCGCAGGCGGAGGTCGGCGGAGGAGCACCGTGATCTTGCGCCTCACTCAGCTCACCGAAGTCGTCGGAGACTTCATGGAAGCGGGCGGGAACGTCCTGTGGGCGATCTCGGCCGTGACCTTCCTGATGTGGATCTTGATCCTCGAGCGTGAGTGGTATTTCCATCTCGTCTATCCACGGGATCTCGAGCGCATGATCGAGACCTGGAACCAACGCAGCGACCGCGCTTCGTGGTACGCAGCCGCGATCAAGCGGCGCATGATCGCCGAGCTGAGCGAGAAGCTCACCCATGCCCTGCTCCAGATCCGCACGCTGGTCGCGGTTTGTCCCTTGCTCGGGCTGCTCGGCACCGTCACGGGGATGATCCAGGTATTCGACGTGATGGCGCTGGCGGGCAGCGGCAACGCGCGGGCCATGGCATCGGGTGTGAGCCTCGCAACCATTCCGACGATGGCGGGCATGGTGGCCGCGCTATCGGGGCTTTACTTCGCCCATCAGTTGGAACGGTTCGCGAAGACCCAGATCCAGATCGCGTCTGATCAGTTGATCACGAGCCACGACCGGGAAGCGCCAGCCGCAACCCGCACGAGTGACGACGATGCGTTTTAGAAAGTCCAAACCGAAAGACGATGTCGACGTCGACATGACCCCGATGCTCGACGTCGTCTTCATCATGTTGATCTTCTTCATCGTCACGACATCGTTCGTGAAGGAGTCGGGCCTCGACGTGAGTCGCCCCGACGCCGCAACCACCGAAAAGAAGGAGCGTGGCAACATCCTCGTCCGCATCGCTCACAACGACCAGGTCTGGATCGACCGCCGCATGGTCGATGTTCGCGCCATTCGTCCTCACATCGAAAGGATGCACGCCGAAAACCCGAACGGTTCGGTCGTGATTCAGGCAGACCCCAATTCGAGCAACGGCCTGCTGGTCCGCGTGATGGACGCCGCCAAGCTCGCCGGCGTGCACAACGTCTCGCTCGCAGCCCAGGTGGTTCAGTAGGGCTCGCCATGTTGCAGCGTTATCTCGTCAGCATCGGACTCGCCGGCTTCGTCACCTTCGGCCTTCTCTTCATGATGCAGTCGCTGATCTCGATGCAGGGCAAGGGTGCCACGGACACCGACGCGACCCCGATGCTCGAGTTCGTCCGGTTGAAGCGGGAAAGCGCGACCGAAGCCCGCAAGCGCACGCTGCCGAAGAAGAAGGAGAACAAACCGCCGCCGCCGCCGCCGCCCGACTTCGCAACCTCGCAGGCACCGCGCCCCGGCACCGATTCGGTCGCGATCGCAATGCCCGACCTCGGCACCGGCGTAGAACTCAGCGGCGGCGTGACGCTCGGGACCGCGGCCGCCGACACGGAAGCCACCCCGATCCTGCGCGTTCCGCCCATCTACCCACCCCGTGCCGCAGAGCGTGGCATCGAGGGCTGGGTCGACGTGAAGTTCACGATCAGCCCGATCGGGGCGGTGGTCGACCCCGAGGTCATCGCATCGCATCCCTCTTCGATCTTCAACCGCGCAGCACTGCGCACGATCAAGAAGTGGAAGTACCGCCCCAAGGTGGTAGACGGCGTGGGCGTGCCGCAGACCGGCATCGTGACGCGCATCCAGTTCGACCTCAATGATTCATGAAGGACCCAGGCTTGACACGCGTGGCTGACAACCGAACTCGACGTCTTTCCCGACGCATCGCGCACGCGGTGCTCGTGGCTTCGCTGCTGTTCGCCGGCCTCCCCTTCGTCACCCCGAGTGACACCGCGTGGGCGGCCGAGAGTTCGAAGAAGAAGAAGAAGTCCAAGCGCAAGAGCTTCGTATTGAGCCCCGTCGTATTCAAGAAGATGAATACGATCCACAAGCTCCTGCAAGAAGACGAATACGCCGAGACCGTGCCGCTGCTCCAAAAGCTCGCCGGTCGCTCCAAGCTGACCGATTTCGAGAAGGGCAGCATCTACGAGACGCTCGGTTTCGCGTATTCGTCCCTCGCTGACTACCCGAAGGCGGCTGCGAGCTTCGAAAAGAGCCTGGCCACGGACGCGCTCCCCGACCTGACGCTCTTGAACATGCGCTTCAACCTCGCGCAGCTGTATCTCGCACTCGAGGATTTCCCCAAGGCCATCGCGCACCTCGAAGCTTGGATGGCAGAAGTCGAGACGCCCAGCCCAGAGGGGCACTACTACCTCGGCGCGGCCCACGCCCAGCTCGGAGAGGCGAAGAAAGCGCTGCCCTACATCGCAGAAGCCGTCGCGCGGTCAACGAAGTTCAACGAAACCTGGAACCAGTTGCTGCTGGCCCTGTATTTCGAACTCAAGCAGTACGACGAAGCGGTCGGCGTACTCGCAGCGCTGATCAACCACTCTCCGCGCAAGTCGTATCTGCAGCAACTCCAAGGGGTCTATGGCGAGCTCGGCCAGGAAAAGAAGGCGCTGGCCGTGATGGAGCTGAGTTATCGCCAGGGGTACCTCGAGAACAGCAGTGAGCTTCGCAACCTGGCCCATCTGTACCTCTATCACGAAGTACCGAGCCTGGCGGCGGAGGTTCTCTCGAAGGGGCTCGAAGACGGCACGATCGACGGCGATCGAGAGTCGTGGGAACTACTGGGCGACGCCTACATCCACGCGCGTGAATACAAGAAGGCCGTCGCCCCCCTTCGCAAGGCCGCCGAACTTGCCGAAGACGGTGAGGTCTACCTCAAGCTGGCGCGCATCCAACTGGAGTACCAGGACTGGGAGGAGTCGCTCGGCTACCTCGAGCGCGCCATCGAGAAGGGCCAACTCGACAACCCCGGCGATGCGCAATTGATGCTCGGGATCTCCAGCGCCAAGTCCGGACGCTTCGGTTCTGCGCGCAGGGCTTTCGAGCAGGCCGCGAAGAACGAGGACAGCAAGAAGTCCGCAATCAACTGGCTGCGACATCTCGAAGAACTCGAGGCGGCCGCCGCGCGCGAGCGGGACGCCGGGGCCTCGGTTTCGCCCCAGGCTTGACCGGCAAGCAATCGGCAGCGCGAAATCCCCGCACACGGGTGTATATAATTTCCGCTCACCCATATGTCGCGGGTTACCCGAGGCGCGCCGGTTCTAGCGACAACCCCGCCAGTGCCTTCTCACACGCCACTCTTCCGAGCGCAGGACGCGCGCGCTTCAACTCCTCGAATCTGCAGCGAAACGACTGATTCGAGGCGGAGATGTACCGGATGCTCGCGCGATGCGTCCGCGTGTGATGCCCCTTGCACACAGGTGCATCGGGAACTGGTCGAATTCCGATCGTTATACGGATTTCTCTGACATATCCGCGGCCCTCACTCCACACAACACAAAGATTGGCGAGGTGAAGCGCAGTGCGCGTGACCTCGGCCGGCTGTCGAAACCGACCCGGCGCAACGTCGATCGTTGACTGTGTTGATCGTGAGGAAAACGAGATGAATCGAAAGAGCCCCCCGAGCCGAATCCACCGCGCGGCGCACAAGACACGCCTCGTGCTTTCGGCGCTGTTCGTCGCGGCCACCCTGGCGTTCGCTTCGAGCGCTGGCGCGGTAACGATCGTCGACTTCAACTTCATCAACCCGAGCGAGACCCCGAGCGACGGCACCAACATCAAGACGGATGCAATCGGCGGCCCGTTCTGGGGCACCGTCGATGGTCACATGTCGATCGCCTTTCAAGGCAATGGCACTTCGATCGAAGACGGGGACGTCTCGATCGTTGGCGGCTTCCTCGAAACCTTTCAGATCACCGAGGTCGGTACGATCATCCGCGTCGAGGTGGACCTCGACGTGTATCTCGTCGACGGCGCCAACGACAACATCGGAACGCTCTCGGGCTGGAACGGAACCAGCGGCACGGTGAGCTTCCACACACGCGTCGACATCATCAACGACGGGTACCTGCAGTGCGATGGCACCCTCTGCGGCAGCTTGGGGACCCCGCCCAGTGGAACACGACAGATCTTCGACATGGAACCCAATACCCACGCGGGAGTCTGGGCCGACATGTCACTCGACTTCGACCTCACGAACCCCGACAATCCGTTTCACTTCCAGCTCGCCGAATCCCTGACCGGGCTCGACCCCAACACGGGAGACGAGGTCGGTTTCATCAGCCTCGAGGGTGAAGGGGCGATCAACCCCGTGCCCGAACCGAGCACGGCCCTGCTCCTGGGCCTTGGCCTCGCTGGCCTGGCCGCGAAGCGACGCGAGAGCTAGCGCGAGGCGCTTCGAACCAGAGTTCGCGAAGCACCGCATCGGTGCAGCGCAATCAAAGCGGGCCGATCGAGAAACTCTCGACCGGCCCGTTCTCTTTCGAGGCTGCCTCGAATCAGCAGACCGTCTCGGGTTATGCTCTCGCGGTGACGAACTTCGGCAAGAGATCCACCGCAGAAGAAGTGAGCGAAGGCGTCGACCTCACCGGGCTCACCTCCGTCGTCACCGGTGCCAACACCGGGATCGGCTTCGAAACCGCGCGCGTGATGGCACTGCGAGGTTCCCATGTCGTCATGGCGTGTCGTGACCCGGCTACCGCAAACGCTGCTCGCGAACGCCTGATTGCGAGCGGCATTCCCGAAGCTCGGCTCGAAGTGGCGGTACTCGACCTCGCGTCGTTCGAGAGCATTCGTGCATTTGCCGAAGGCTTCCTCGCAAGTGGCCGTCCGCTCCACCGACTGATCAACAACGCGGGCGTCATGATCCCCATGCGGCGCGAAACCGAAGAAGGCTTCGAGCATCACTTCGGGATCAACCACCTCGGCCACTTCCTGCTGACCAACCTGCTCCTCGAGGCCCTGCGCAGCGCAGGAGGGGCACGTGTCGTATGCGTTTCATCCGCGGCGATGCAGTTCGCGAGTCTCAGTGCCGAATTCGACGACCTCAACTGGGAAGCGCGCAAGTTCAGCGGCGTGCGCTCGTACGGCGACTCGAAGTTGATGAACGCGATGTTTGCGAACGAACTCACGCGCCGCTTCGGTGGCGAGGGCATCGTCGCAAACGCGCTCCACCCCGGCATCATTGCGAGTACGGACCTGGCCCGGGATCAACCGTGGTACATGGGGCTGGTCGGACTGTTGGTGCTTCCCGTGGCGAAGGACATCCCGCGTGGTGCGGCCACGACGGTCATGCTCGCAACCCGGCCCGAGTACGCCTCGACCGGCGCGCGCTACTTCGGTGACTGCAGCGAGTGGAAGCCCATGCCGCTGGCCCTCGATGCACAGGCGTGCGCAACGCTGTGGGAACGAAGCAAACGGCTCACAGGGCTCGCTTGAGCCGACCGCGTGCGAAGGCGACGTTCTACGTCTGCCACGAAATGCACGCGAACTCGCACACATATCGAATCGACTACTCGGCGATATCGAATCCGCTCAGCAAACCCCCTGGGGTTTGCGAATCCGCAACGCAGCGATCCATGAGGCGACGCATCCCACGTAGCGGTGCCCCATCGTTGCCCATGCCATGACCGCGCTGCACCGAGGGGGCGCTTTTTACCGTGTTTAATTCGTTTAACACGTACAAGAACGTGTAAGATGAGCCCGTTCCGCGACGCAACCCGTCTCGTTCGTTGCTCGACTTGCGGTCGCCCCGCCCCGAGCGTTTCGGACCGTCGCCAATGAAACGATGAGGAAGCGGATCAGCGTGGTTTCCAGCCGGTCCTTCGACGTCACGCCCCTCCACCGAGTGTTGCTACACGAGGTAGACGGAGTTGTGCGCGCTTCCCATGACACCAACCGCACCGCTCTTGCGCGGCGCACATCGATTCGAGCGCCTTTTCCTGCGCGCTGTGCAGAGCGCGTTTCGGAGCTTGCAACGTGAACGACGACGTCCGACGAGATGAGGAATCTGAAATGTCCACGCGCCCCCGAACATCCAGCCTGTTGATCAGCCTCTTCACGGCGTTCGCCGTTCTCGTCGCGAGCGGCGTCGCACTCGCCGAAGAGCCCTCGGCTGGGGAGGCGCTGGACCAGGCCGAAGAACTCGCCGATGAGGCGGACGAAGAAGAAGCCGGCGAAGGTCCCGCCGACATCGTCACCGTCACGGCGAACCGTCGTCAAGAAGATATCCAGGACGCCGCCCTTTCGGTCACCGCCTTGAGTTCGACGTTCATAGAAGACATCGGGCTCACGGACTTCACCGAAATGCAGAAGTTCTCGCCGAACCTCTTGATCACCCCCGGCATCGATTCGCGTTCTACCGGGATCTCGATCCGTGGCATCGGCAATTCGGGTGGCGCGAACGCAGGCATCGACCCGACCGTCGCTGTCTTCGTCGACGGCGTGTACCAAGGCCGTGCCGGCATGAGCGTGCAGGACCTGCTCGACGTTCAGAGCATCGAGATCCTGCGTGGCCCGCAAGGAACGCTCTATGGCAAGAACACCGCAGCCGGAGCCATCAAAGTCACTACCAAGGATCCCGGCTACGAACCCGAACTAAGCCTCGAGTTCGTAGGCGGTGAGTACGAGGATCTCCAGGGGCGCTTCAGCGGCAACTACCCGCTGATCGACGATATCCTCGCAACGCGCACCTCGGGGTACGTTGTCTTTCGCGACGGCTACGAAACGAACCGCGCTGAAGAGCACGACGGCGATGACGTCAACAACGCCGAGAAATGGGGTGTCCGCAACAAGACCCTGTGGGACGTTACGGACGATCTGAGCGTGTTGGTAAGTGGCGATTACGCCGTCCAGAAGCAGGACGGCATGCTCCCGGAAGTCAAGGACTACGCCTGCTACGTGGTGGGGCCGGGGAACGACACGGAGCCACTCGGCAACGCCTGTGACACTGCGGACGACCAGGGAATCGAACTCGACAAACGCGCAGACCACACGGCCGACTTCAAGGATCGCGATGTCTACGCGAACGAAAAGCCCAAGAACGATGTCACGACCGGCGGAGCAGCCCTCGAGATCACCCTTGACCAATGGGACCACACCTTCACGTCGCTGACGTCCTACCGCACCTACACGTCGGATTCGTTCTGGGATTCCGACTTCAGCCAACTCGATGTCAGCACGTGGGACATCGAAGTCGAACTCGATCAAATCTCCAGCGAACTCCGCGCTGCCTCGCCTGCATGGGACTACGCCGACTACGTGGCGGGCCTGTACTTCTACTACTCAGACATGCAGACCGACGACACCCTGGGAGCCACGGAGGCGTACCTGGGCTTCGATCAGGAAACGACTGGGGACAACAACCACACGACGAAGAGCATGGCTGGCTACGCCGATGCGAGTTTCAAGCTGGGCGAACTGTGGGACCGCGCTGAAGAAGAGTGGGGCATCGGCGATCTCTGGGGAGAGACCGCAGACATCACGTTCACGACCGGCCTCCGCGTGGGCTGGGAAAGAAAGCTGATCGACGGAAAACACCGCTCCGAGGGACTGCTCGGCGATGCGCAGACCACCGTCTCCGGCCCCGATATCAACATCGACGAGCACAAAGACGATACGTACGTGACCTTCCGAGAGGTCCTGAAGTACAAGCCGGTAGAAAACGTGATGCTCTACGCCAGCTATGCGACCGGCTACAAGTCTGGCGGTTACAACCAACTCCGCGGCAACCCGGATCGAACCACCTACTTCAAACCGGAAAAGTCGAAGAGCTGGGAGGCTGGCCTGAAGACCACCTGGCTGGACCGGATGATCACCTGGAACATCACGGGCTTCTACACCGACTACGAGGACTTCCAGGTGATCGTCGCCGACGGTGTCAACATCTTCGTACAGAACGCCAAGGGCTTCTATTCGACCGGGTTCGAAACCGACATCTCGATCGTTCCCGTCCCTGGATGGCTGACCGTCGTCGGTGTCGGCTACGTCAAGACGAAGTACGACGACTATGAAGATGGCCCCTGTCTCCCCGAGGACCGCATTCTCGCGGGCCTCGGAGGTGAGTGCTTTCAAGACCTGACGGGTGAGCGGAGAGCGAACACACCTACCTTGAACATCAACCTGTTCTCGTCCTACGAGAACGGCCTGCCCTGGTTCGACATCAACTGGTTCGCACAGGTCGATTACAACTACATGAGCAAGCGCTATCTCGACGCCGGTCTCGACAAGGAGCTGCTCACGGATCGCGATCATCTCCTCGGCCTGCGAGCGGGTCTGCGAGACCCTGAGATGCGCTGGGAGATCACGGCCTGGGTGAAGAACGTGACCGACGAAACGTTCGAGGGGGCGGGCTTCTACATGCCGCTCATCGGCGGGTACGCCGTCGTCCTCGGCCCACCGCGCACGGCGGGCGTGACGTTGCGTGCCAACTTCTAGGCGGGCTGATCGCGGGCAAACGCTGCGCTGCCCTCCAGTCAGGAGAACCAGACGAATGCCTCGACGGG
This sequence comes from Myxococcota bacterium, assembly GCA_030748735.1. Classification (GTDB taxonomy): domain Bacteria; phylum Myxococcota_A; class UBA9160; order UBA9160; family UBA4427; genus DUBZ01. The sequence goes on from JASMLK010000115.1 coordinate 17,900, forward strand.
CCAGCACGATTCACCCACTGGATTGGATCACGATCGGCTTCGCTGTCTGCATCCTGTCGCTTTTCGCCGTTGCGTCCCTCGCGACCGCCAACGAAGCCAACAAGACCGGCACCCTCGAAGTCGTCGTTACCAATCTCGAATCCGACGAGGGCTACCTGGTCATTGCCGTTCTGAACTCGGCCGCCCAGTACGACGCGGGTGACGAGATGTTCCGGTCGAACGCCAAGGTGCCCATCAAGAACGGGACGGCGCGCATCACCTTCGAGGGCCTGCCCTTCGGAAGCTACGCGGTGAAGACCTTCCACGACGAAAACGCGAACGGCGAACTCGACACCAACTTCGTCGGTTTCCCGAAAGAAGGATTCGGTTTCTCGAACAACGCGATGGGGAAGTTTGGGCCCCCGAGCTTCGAGCAGACCCGTTTCGAGTTCGCGAGTGAGTCGCTGCGCATCGAGATCAAGTCGAGCTGAACCAGGGCATCCGGCAGGTCGGCCGCCGCGATCGCAATTCACCCGTATTTCGCGAGCAAGCAAGCGGCGTGATCACGGGCCCGGCACGCCATTCCCCCCGGCTCGCACGCATGGCGACATCACTGCGTGTATTTCGCGTTCGGTGACATCGAGGTGGCCCCCTCTCGCTGTGGGACGTGGACCGAAGAATGCACCTCAACGCCCCGACGCCCTCAATCCTTCGTACCCGCGCCTGCCAGCGCCCCTCTCCTGACCTCCCATGCGTTCTCCGCTCGTGCTTCTACCGCTGGAACCATCACCCTCGCATCGCGGCGCAAGGCTCGAGTCTGAGCGCTCCGAACGTCCGCCAGCGTCGCTGCCCCACAACGCCTCAGTTTGCGATCACGATCGGGGAAAGGGGGCGACGCGTCTCAGTACATCCTGCAGACGAAGCCGGGTAGATTCTGCAATTCGACGCGAGAGCGACGCGATTTCTAAGCCTTTTCGAGTGGTTCGCCGATTCGACTTTCAGGTTGCGCAATACGCGCAGCGGTCTATTTGCGCGAGGAACCATGACCATTCGAACCCGTCTCATTGTACTTCTCCTCATCCCCGTCAGTGGGGTTCTGTACCTGGGCGGCCAGGGCTTGTGGAACTGGCAGAGCCAGGTAAGCGAACTCGGACGCTTGCGGGAGATGACCGGGCTTGCGGTTGCATCGAGCTCACTCGTTCACGAGCTGCAGAAAGAACGCGGGATGTCGGCCGGCTTTCTCGCGAGCCGCGGTGCGAAGTTCGGAGACGTGATCACCGGTCAGCGCGAGCTGTCGACGGCCCGCCTGGCCGAACTCGAAGAAGTGCTCGCTTCGTTGGACCTCACCTCCTATGGCGAAGGTCTGCGTTCGACCATCGAAAAGGGAATGGAAGACGTGCAACGCCTTGGCGAGGTACGCGAGCAGGTCTCCGCGCACGAGATCGCCCTGTCCGGAGCCGTGGGGTACTACACGGGCTTGAACACGGCCTTCATCACCATCGTCGAGGAAATGATCGGCGAAAGCACGAACGCAGCGCTGGCCGGCCAGATCTCGTCGTACTCGAGCTTCCTCCGGTCGAAGGAACACGCGGGGATCGAGCGCGCGGTGATGAGCGCGACCTTTTCCGCGGATCGCTTCGCACCTGGCATGTACAGGAAGTTGGTCGAACAGGTGAAGAGCCAGAAGGTCCACGAAGCAAACTTCCTGGGCCTCGCCAGTGCCGGCGATCGGGAGTTCTACTCGCAAACGGTTCAGGGGAGCGTCGTCGACGAAGTCGAACGCCTACGTTCGATCGGCTTCAAGGACGATGCGCGCAAGAACGTCCTTTCCGACGCCATGCAGCTCGTCGGATACGGCGGCTTGATCCACAACTTCAAGAACTACGTCATCCGAGGCACGCCCGAGTACAGGGGCAAGGTCGAGAAACAGTATCAGCACCTCGTGAAACAGTTCGACGTGTACAACTCGATGCTCCCTTCTGACAGCTCGCACAAAGAAGCTGTCGCGACCTACCGAAAGGCCCTCGACGCGTACGCGGACGCCACGCGCATGGTCGCCCAGGCGATCGCAACCGGCCGCGACCCCCGGCAGATCGATGCCTCGGTCAAGATCGACGACGGGCCCGCGCTCGCCGCACTGGACCACCTGCGCACGACCTCCGGTTTCGGGGTCGAGGGCCCCGATGCCTTCGCCGCAACCACTGCACGGATCGAACTGCTGCGTGAGGTCGAGATCCACCTCTCGGATGGGCTGGCCGCCAACGCGACAGCGCTCGAAGGTGAAGCGGCCCTCGCCCGCCTGAAGTTTGCCCTGTTGACCCTGCTGATCGCGGGTATCACGATCGCGGGCGGCGTGTACATCATTCGATCGATCATGACGGCGCTCGAAACAATGCGCGCAACCATGGGCGAAATCGCGGCCGGTGATCTCACACGCCCGCTGGATACGAGCCGGGGCGATGAGCTGGGGGACCTCGCAGGATCGATCAACTGTCTCGTAGAGAACCTGCGGGCCATGCTTCGGAGTGTGGTCACGCAATGCACTTCGCTGGACGCTGCCTCCGACCAGCTCGCCCACGCGGCCACGGAGATGGCGCACGAGATCAACTCCATGAGCACCGAAAGCAGTGCGGTGTCGGAGAACTCGGCCGAGCTTTCCGAGCATCTCGACCAACTCGCACAGGCCGCGCAGGCAACGACGTCCAACATCGGCTCGATGTCGGCTTCGGTCGAAGAGATGTCCACGAACCTGGCCGATGTAACGTCTCGGGTCGGCGGCGTTTCCCAAGACGTCGTGACCGTCTCTTCGGCGGTCGAAGAGATGAGCACCTCGGCGAATGACGTGTCGATGAAGGCTTCTGAAGCCGCCCGGAAGACCGAATCGGCCGTCGCAACGGCCAACGACGCAGAGCGCGCCATGAACGAGCTGGCCGCAACAGCGGCGGACGCGACCGGTATGGTGCAGACGATCGACGACATCGCCGGACAGATCAACCTCCTGGCGCTGAACGCCACGATCGAAGCCGCTTCGGCCGGTGAATCGGGCAGAGGCTTCGCGGTCGTCGCGAACGAGGTGAAGACCCTCGCCGGCCAGACCGCGAGCGCGACCGATGACATTCGCAACCGGATCCAACAGATCCAGCAGAGCACCGAAGCGACGATGGAAGCCATGCGGGGTAGCTATGAAGTCATCACCAGCACCGGCGAGATTTCCCGGCAGATCGACATGGCGGTAGGCGAACAACGCCAGGCGACGAGCGAGATCGCCGAAACGGTCGCCCGCACGGCCGAGTCTGCAAGCGCGATCGCAAGAGCCGCCGAAGAATGTTCAATGGGCGCCAACGAAACAGCGCAGCGATCTGGTGAGCTTTCTGCGGGCGCATCGGAGAGCGCCGGGAGCATTCTTCAGGCGTCCGAGGGTGCCGAAGAGATCACGCGAGCGATCAAGCACGTGAGTTCGGGTCTGTGCAACGTGAGCGAAGGCGCAGGCAAAGTCGAGCAATCGTCGGTCGACTTGCGCGAGCTGTCGGCGGGGCTGAGCGAAATGGTGACGCGCTTCCGGGTCGACTAGCCGAAACGTCGCCCCGGCCCTCTCGGCCGGGGGACGTCCGGTAACGCACCCGGACTAGCGATGCGCACTTCCCGATGCGGTGCTTGCACCGCGCGACCTTCCAGAAGCCTTCTTGCGTCGCGCCGGTCGGCGGCGGCGTGCGGGCTTGGCAGGCTTGTCCGAGGCTTCTCCAGCATCGCGGCTGCGAGGCTTCGCGCTGCGGCTGGCCTTCTCGGACGTGCCGGACTTCGAACCGTTGCGAGCGCTCCCTCCGCTCCTGCGCGCACGCTGCTTGCGCCGGGGACGACGTCGCTCGGAGTCGAGCTCGAACGCTTCGTCCTTCGCGCTGCCCGTGCTGTGGTCGCCAGGTGCCTTGCGGATCGGAATCGAAGAGCCGAGCACCTTTTCAGTGCTTCGCACCCAGGCACGATCACTCGGTGTGACGAAGGTGCATGCCTTGCCCGACGCGTCGGAGCGGCCGGTTCGACCGATGCGATGGGTGTAGGCCTCGGCCGTGTTGGGAACATCGAAGTTCACCACGTAGTCGATGCCCGCGACGTCGAGACCGCGTGCCGCGATGTCGGTCGCGACCAGGACGTCGTACTTCCCTTCACGAAAACCGGCCATGGCACGGTCGCGCTGCGCTTGTGACATGTTGCCCTGCAAGGCCACGGCGTTCTTGCCGAGCTTCGCGAGCTGTTGTGCCGTGCGCTTGGCGCGGTGCTTGGTACGCATGAAGACGATCGCAGTACTGCAATCGGCCGCGGACAGTACGTCCTGCAGGAGTTGGCTCTTCGCACCTTCCTGCACCTTGTGCAGGTAGTGCTCCACGCGCTCGCTCGGCGCCGAGGGCGCGAGTTCGACGACGTGCGGGTCCGTGAGGACCTGATCCGCAAGAGAACGAATCGCACGCGGCATCGTGGCCGAGAACAGCAGGTTCTGACGTTTGGCCGGAAGCTTCGCGAGGATCTTCTTGAGATCGGGCAGGAAGCCCATGTCGAACATGTGGTCCGCTTCGTCGAGGACCAGGGTATCGACCTGACTCAGGTCGAGGGCTCCGCGATTCAGCAGGTCGAGGACCCGCCCCGGGCAACCCACGACGATGTCGGGGCGCCGCTTCAAGCCGCGAATGTGCTTCTGGAGTGGAATGCCGCCGAACACCGTAAACGTCGAAACGTTGGTGAACTGGGCGAGCATGCGGATCTCGTCCGCGATCTGGTTGGCGAGTTCGCGCGTGGGCGCGAGGATGAGGGTTCGAGTGGCCTTCGAGCGCTTTCGGATGTTCCGGTGAAGGATGGGAAGTGCAAAGGCCGCCGTCTTGCCGGTGCCGGTCTGGGCGAGTCCCATGACGTCACGGCCGTCGAGGCAAGCGGGAATGGTTTCGGTCTGGATCGGTCGCGGCGTCCGGAAATCGGCTGCATCGAGTGCGTCGAGCAGGGCCGCATTGAGGGAAAAGCTCCCAAATCCGCCTTCGGATTCGGTTTGCGCAATGGCGCTAGACAAAGGGTGTCTCCATCGTGCCTGGGCGGAGTTCTCTCGCCGTACGGCACGTCTTTCCTTCCCGGACAAACAACATCAACCGGGAAGGAGAATCTCGAGCGGCGCGCCACGTTCGAGGTCGTGAAGGGCGCTGTTGTTACCGCACTAGTTACCGCATCATGGTCGTCGCAGGTGATCGCGACGGGGGACCTGATGCCCTGATGGCGCTCTAGTTAGCCCAGTTCATCGGCGAGCGCCATCCGGAGCTGAAGCGGGAGCCCACGCAGGGGCTTATCCCATGCGATTCTGCGCGGTTACCCGGTTGCCTTCTCGGCGGCAACGTCGGCGGTGCAGCGTGGCAAGCGTCGCCGCAGCCGTGAGCCAACTCACGGTGACCGCGGGTTCGGGGACCGGATCCCCAACTCGCAAGAGGGGAGCGCTTCAGCCTGTCGGTTCAACGACTCGAAACGCGTAGAGCACACGCCCCTTCGCGCATAGCGTGCCCTCAGCGTCGGTGATGTCGACTTCGACATTGGCGAGTTGTCGGCCGTGCTTCACCACCCTGGCTTCAGCGAAGACGCGATCACCGTGGGCCTGGCGCATGTAGGTGATGCCGAGGTCGGCGGTCCCCGCCGGCACTTGCCCGGGTCGAAGCTCGGCGAAGATCGCGGCGAGCATCGCGATGTCGACCATCGACGCGAGGACACCACCATGCACGCTCCCGCCGATGCCCTGCGGCGTTTCGGACGTCTTCGCCAAGCAGATCCGCGCGTGGCCCGGGCCGCATTCCTCGAGCGTGATCCCGAGCATGCGGTTGAATGGATCGGACTCGAAGCGCCGCTTATAGGTGCCGAAGTCCGCAGCAGAAGCCAGCGCTGCGCCCGTACTTGCCTGATCCGACATCCAGACCTCCTCCGCTGCAACTAGACCATATGGAGCCGGTCACTCCATATGGTCTAGTGCCTGTACTTCTCCGGGTTGCCCAGCATGTAGGCGGGACCGTGTACTTCGTTGATGGCCGCGTTCTCGCCGTACATGCTCTCCTTCTGCGCCTTGTAGGCCTTACGGTTCGCGGCCAACGGCACGAGTTCTTCAGCGCGCGCTTTCGCGACAGCGAGCAGCTCTTCTGCGCTGGCCGTCTGCTGCACCAGGCCGGCCTGCAATGCGGCCGGGCCTGTCCACCGGCGGGCGAGTTGCACGGTTTCGAAGAAGACGTTGGCCGGGAGCTTGTGACGAAACAGGGCCAGTTCGGGCCGAGGGATCACCATGCCGAGTTGCATCTCGTTTGCACATGCAAAGCCCCGGTCTTCGCGCATCGCGCGTACGTCGTGGCACAACGCGAGCATCAGCCCGGCACCGAATGCATGGCCGTTGATCGCGGCGACGCTCGGAACCGGGAGCGTGATGATGCGTCCCATCAGCTTCATGAACTCGTCACCGAATGCCTTGCGATCGCCACCGGGATGGTCGTCGGGAACGCTCTGAAGGTTGACCCAGTCGAGGTCGAGCCCGTTGGAGAAGAACTTCGGATCGGATGAGGTGGTCACCAACGCCGCCGGACCTTCGGAGCCCTCGACCTCGTCGATCGCCTGACTGAACGCACGAACGAAGGTCGTGTTCCAGCGGTTTTGCCCGTCGTTCATCGTGAGGGTGTAGATGTTTCCGTCGCGCTTCAGATCGATCAAGTTGCCTGCCTCCTGCCTTTTGCCGTTTGCCGTTTGCCGTTTGCCTTTTGCACCGGGCGCGGCCGTACTCTACCGCGCCAGCCACTCGGCAGGTCTGGCCGCCAGATTCCCAGATTCTCGTAACTTTCTTCGCCCATCGTACCGATGAGGGGGGAACGAAGAACACGGCAGAAAGGCGAGCCCCCCAGTGAGCACATCCAACCTCTACGAAAGACTCGGTGGCCGACCCGTCATCGAGAAGGTCCACAAGCTCTTTTACGACAAGGTCTACGAGCACCCCTGGCTGAAGGGTTACTTCGACGAGATCGACCAGAAGCACATCGAAGCGCAGCAGAGCGACTTCATGGGCCAGGCCTTCGGTGGGCCCCGGGTCTACCGTGGCAAGGCGGCGAATACCGCCCACAAGCACATCTTCATCGACCGCGAGATCTTCGACCTGCGCCACGCGCTGCTTCGAGAATCGATCGAAGAAGCCGGCGTCGCTCCCGAACTGATGGCCGAATGGCTGCGCCTCGACGCGGGGTTCGAGCGAGCGATCGTGAAGCAGAGCGAAGGCGAGTGCGAGAAGCGCTACGCGAACGAAGACGTGGTCGTGATTCCCAAGCCGCCGGCGAATCACCGTCTCGGGAAGTCGTAGGGCGAACCGAGCTGGTAACGTGGGGCCATGAAGTCCCGCGCGCTCAGAACCACCCTACGCGCCCTGCACGTCCTGGCGTTCGGTGCCTACTACGGTGGGCATCTCTTCGTCGACGACCCCACAGCGCTCACCCCAGCGCTTCTGGCGGTGGTCCTCACCGGCGCGGCGTTCGCGGCGTTCGAGATCGCGCGTGCGCCCGCCTGGGTTCACCAGCTACGAGGCGTGTGCACGTACCTCAAGGTCGTCTTGCTGTTTCTGTCGGCGGCATTCCCCGAGCAGCGCGTGTTGCTCCTCACGCTGATCGTGATCCTCGGCGTGGTGGTCAGCCACGCACCGAGCGACTTCCGTTACTACTCGGTGCGCGACCGCCGCGTGATTCCGACCCACGGCAAAGGGTGAGAGCCTGGTTGGGTCTGGCGCTCACCACGCCGCACGGTGATCTTCGGCCCAACCGACCAGATGTTCGACTTCGACAGCCTGCCCCGTCGCATCGCGCACCACCCCCTGGTAGTGGCCGAACATCTGGTGCACCTCGGAGCGAACGATCAACGCATTCGTCGTGGCGACGCGCTCGAGCATGGGCGTGAACTCGAGGTCGATCGCCTGCGCATCGGGCGTGCGAATCTTCCAGGGCTTCATCCAGTCGCGGGTGTCGTACTCCCAGACGAGATCCTCATCCACTTTCGTGAGGTCACCGTCGATGCACAGCGCGTTCTCGGTCGCGCCGGTCCCGTCGGTCCACTTGCCTCCGAGGTTGAGGCCGACGGTGCGGTCGCCCTCGCGGCCTGACGCCGCTCCCCAGTTCCAGGCGCAGCGATACGGCCAGACGCCCCTTCCGTAGTCGAGGCAGGCGAACGCCTGGGGTCCTTCGAAACGGACCTCCTGGGCGCCTTCACTGCCCCCAGCCCCCAGTCGGACGGACCCGATCGTCGGCAGCGTGTTGTGTTTGGCGGTGAACTGGAAGTGGCGGTCATCCCAGGGGACGACGACGTTCAGAGTGTCGTGGCCCTCGGGATAGGAAACGACGAAGTCCGCACGCAGACCGCGTCCCATGAAGCCCGGCATTTCGACTTCGTGCCTGACCCGATGTCCGTCGGGCCCGTCGCTGTGGAGCATCGAGATGGCGAGCCCGCACCGCCCGAACTGCACATCCGCGTCGACCGTTTCGGGCAGATCGAAGCCTCGGGCAAGGGGCACGAGAACCGTCTCCTCGTGGAACGCACCCCTATCGAAGTCGACCAGGTAGATGAAAGCGAGCCCCGCGTAGCCGATGTCGGAGACGGTTACGGAAAACAAGTGGGTCTGTGTCGTAATCGCCCAGTAGTTCCACTTCTTCTGCCTCAGGCGCGACGCCCCGTTGAGCGCACAGCCATGAAGCGGCCGACGAGACCAGCCAACGGCTGCGCGATTCAGGCCCTTCGCACCACAGAGGTCGACAGATGAAGTCAGCTCAACCATCGACGTGATGTCCCGAACCGAGAGGTTTCTTGCTTGGGTTTGTGTTGGTCACGCGGAGACATGAGACGAATACCCAGGATAGAAGCAGATTCGTCCATGTCGACTGGATCTCTCTCCGACACCTGCAGCCACTCGGGCATGGCACCGCCGAGGTCGGTAGCCTCTCGGCATGCTCGAAGAGTTCGGCCCCTCCCTCTACGTCGCCGAAGGCCCCGTGGTGTCCTTCTATGGCTTCCCCTACCCCACGCGGATGGCGGTCGCCCGGCTCGCGGACGGCAGTGCCTGGGTGTGGTCGCCAGTCGAACTCGACGACGAACTCGCGACGGCCGTCGAAGGCATCGGTCCGGTTCACCACATCGTGTCGCCGAACAAGATCCACCACCTCTTCTTGTCGCAATGGGCCGACCGCTGGCCCGACGCTCGCCTCTACGCCCCCCCTGGCCTCGCGAGTCGACGCAGCGACCTGCACTTCGACGCCGAACTCGGCGACGAAGCCGCCCCCGCATGGGCAGACGACATCGACCAGGTCGTCTTCCACGGCTCGTTCGCGATGGAAGAGGTGATGTTCTTCCACCGGGCCTCCGGCACGGCGATCGTCTGCGACCTGGTGCAGCGCCACCCCGAAGCCGACATGACCGGCTGGAAGGGTGCGTTGATGCGACTCGACGGGCTGGTGGGCGAACACGGCAGTACGCCGCGCGAATGGCGGGCGAGTTTCTTGAAACGCCGCCTCGCGCGAAGCGCGCGCGAGGAGGTGTTGCGTTGGAAGGCCGATCGACTGCTCATCGCGCACGGCACGTGCGCGCAGTCGAATGCAAGCGAGATCCTCGCTGACGCATTGGCCTGGATGTAGCCACGAAGACGAAGCCGGGCGCTCCCCGTATCAGTGTCGCCTCTTTGCCGCCCTCAACTCAACACGATCGATCTCGCCGGTGAACGCAAACCCGGCTGGATAGTGGCCGGCGGGGGAGCCCGTGTCGGTCCCGACGTCGAAGGTCTCGTCGATCGAAAAGAAGACCGGAACGCTCTGCTCGATCCGCCCCTCTGCGACCTTGCTTCCCGAAACGCGCAGCTCGAGGTCGGCACCACGCCCCCACTTGCGGCGATCCTCTCGCGGGGCTTCGTCATAGTCGAAGCGAAGTTCGACCGTTGCGGGGCCGGGAGGCAAGGGAGCGTCTCCTACGATCGTGGTCCAGGTCTTGCCGAACAGGTTGTAGACATAGGCCGGCCGCCCCTCCTCGGTGAGGTAGAGCGCCCAACCCGAAACCACACCCCCTTGCGTCGCCAGCACGCCCGAAGCGCCCGCCTCGGGAATGACCACTTCGGCAATCACGCGATGGTCGCGGTTCTTGAGGTCGGGAATCGCCGAATCGTGGATGCCCACCGCCCCGGCGTAGTAGGTCGCTCGGTCACGCCCTTCGCCCAGCTTCGGAATGGGATCCCCACCAGCCGGTCGCCCGCTATAGGGAAGCACCTGATGCCGACCGGCTTCGGCCCAGAAGAGGTTCTGCAGGTGCTGCAGGCGTTCGGGCTCTTCGGCCGCGAGGTCCCGCGACTGGCTGAAGTCGCTCCGCAGGTCGTACAACTCCCAGACTTCCGGTCCGGTCGCGGACGAAAACGAAGTGAGGCTCACCCATGGCACGCGCGCGCGATTGCGCGTCGAAGCCATCCACCCCTGGTGGTAGAGCGCTCGGTTGCCCAGCACCTCGAAGTACTGGGTTTCGTGCCGTTCGGGCGCCTTCGCGTCGTCGAAGCTGTAGACGAGACTCGTCCCATCCATCGGTCGCTGGGTCACCCCGTTGACGACAGCGGGGGCCGGCACGCCGACGGCCTCGAGGATGGTCGGGACGATGTCGTTCACATGCCCGAACTGGGTTCGCAGACCGCCGCGACTGCGCATCCCTTCGGGCCAACTCACGACGAGTGGATTGCGGGTGCCGCCGAGATGCGACGCCACCTGCTTCACCCACTGGAACGGCGCGTTGGTCGCCCACGCCCAACCCGCGGAGTAATGCGGGTACGAAGTCGTGCCACCCAGCTCGTCGAATCGCGCGAGGATCTCGGCCGGCGTTTGAACGACACCCTGGATCCGCCCCATCTCGTTCCAGGTTCCGTAGTCGCCGCCCCCTTCCCCACTGCCGCCGTTGTCGCCCACGACGTAGAGCACCAGGGTGTCGTCGAACGCGTCGATCTCGCGCAGCGATTCGAAGACGCGACCGACCTGCTCATCGGTATGCGCGAGGAAGGCGGCGTAGATCTCCATCAGCCGCGCCGATACGCGTTGTTCGTCGGGCGCGAGGCTTTCCCATGCGCGCAGTTCGGGGGGCCTCGGTGTGAGGACCGCGTCCTTCGGGACCACCCCAATCTTCTTCTGCCGTTCGAAGGTGCGCTCGCGCTCTTCGTCCCAACCGTGATCGAAGGCTCCGGCGAATCTCTCGATCCACTCCTTTGGAGCGTGAAGCGGTGCATGGGTCGCGCCGGGTGCCACGTAGACGAGGAACGGTTGCTCGGGGCGAAGCGACTTCTGCAACCGGATCCATTCGATGGCGCGATCCGCGAGATCGCTGGTCACGTGATAGTCGTCGCCCGGCGGACGCGGTACCTGCTGCGTTCCAGCGAAGAGCGTCGGCTCGAACTGATGCGTCTCGCCTCCCAGAAAGCCGTAGAAGGTTTCGAAGCCCATGCCGGTGGGCCAGCGATCGAACGGGCCCGTGGGTGAGGCTTCGTGGTCGGGGGTGAGATGCCACTTGCCGAAGGCCGCCGTCGCGTAGCCGTGGTGGCGGAGGATTTCGGCGATCGTCGCGGTTTCGTCCGTCATCAAACCCGCGCGACCGCGGTAGGGCTGCACGCTGTTCAGCACCGAGCCCACCCCCGCAGCGTGGGAATTGCGGCCGGTCAGCAGCGATGCGCGGGTTGGCGAACAAATCGCCGTCGTGTGGAAGCGGTTGTAGCGGAGCCCGCGGTCGGCGAGACGTTCGAGATGAGGCGTTGGAGTGGCCCCTCCGAAAGTCGACGCGGCCGCGAAACCGACATCGTCGAGCAGCACCACCACGACGTTGGGCGCACCTTCGGGCGCCTGCCGGGTCGCGAACTCGTGACGCGGGACTTCGCCCACGGTCAGCCCCACCGGCCCCGCTTCGATGAGCACCGGCGCCGGCAGGACCTGGCCATCTACAGGGCGCGCCTCGGCCCTCGAGGCACTGGCGACCGGCAGCATCACGAGCACGAACGAAACGATGATGTGCAGAGCGAAACCAACTCGAGTGGCGCTGTCTCGTTTCAAGTCATGACCTCGTGGCGTAAAGGGGGGTGGAGCGGTCATCGATTCCCGATCGTGACAGGGCACTGAGCACGGGCGACTCGCGATTCGGCGCGGCCCGCCCGCTGTGACGCCCCGCCGCGCTCGCTGCACCGATAGCAACCCGATCCGAGCATGATGAGCGCCGCGAGTTTACCCGGCGCCGACCGAATCGTTAGACTGAAGGCATGCAATCCACTCGACGCACTCTCTCCTCGTTGTTGGCGCTCGCGACCCTCATCGCAGCCGCCGTCACCTCGTCACCAACCGTCGCACTCGCCGAGAAGTTCTATGAGGACGTCCGGCGGATCGATCAGGCCCTGAGGACCAACCCCAACAAGGTGATCGATCAGGCCATCGAGAGTTGTCGCGTGCGACGCAACGCGGCGATGAAGCTCTACGAAGTCGGCCAGCACACCCGCGCCGAGCGGCGACTCCGGCACTGCTTCGACACGCTGCAGATCCCACTGGAAGTCAAGAAGGCCGTCGTCAAGGTGCCCACGCCCGAAGAACTGCGCGCCAAGGCCGCCAAGGAAATCGAGCGCGCGCTCACCCTCCAGCCGAACGCCGAAGACGGCTTGAAGATCTACCGCGAATGCGCGGCATGCCACATGCCCGAGGGTTGGGGCTATACGACTGGCCTGGTGCCACAACTGGCCGGACAGCATCGTCAGGTCATCATCAAGCAGCTCGCCGACATCCGCGCCGGCAACCGCGAAAACCCGCTGATGGAACCCTACTCATCGGTCGAGAGCATCGGGGGCGCACAGGCGATCGCCGACGTGGCCGAGTACATCGACACCCTCGAGATCACCATCGAAAACGGCAAGGGCGACGGCTCGGACCTCGCACTCGGCAAGAAGCTCTACGAGGCGAACTGCGTGCGTTGCCACGGCGCCGACGGTGCGGGCGACCCCGAGAAGTACATCCCGCGCATCCAGGCACAGCACTACAAGTACCTGGTCCGCCAGCTGGAGCGAATGCTGGAAGGCAAGCGAAAGAATGCGGACCCCGAGATGCTCGCCCAGGTCAAGGGTTTCAATCCCAGCGAACTCGACGCGATCCTCGACTACGTGTCGCGCCTCACGCCGCCCGAAGAACTGCAGGCGCCGCCCGGCTGGACGAACCCAGACTTCGCCCAGTAGCGGGTCAGAGCCCGAGGTCGCTCAGCGAATCGGCGATGCGGCCCGTGAACATGGTGAGCTTCGGGTGGCGTTCTTCGAAGCGCTCGAGCGCCGCGCGCAGGCGCTCGACGACGGCCGACGTCGGCGGAGCCGCGGGTTCTTCGAGGATGCGTGCGAGTTCGGCCTGAACCTCCTCGAGTTCGGGAACGTCGCTGCGTACCGCGTCGGCATCGTCGACGTTGCGCAGCTCACCGAGGAGTTGACCCAATTGATCGTGAAGTCGTCGTGTTCTTTCCGGCATGACTTCAGAATAACAGGCAAGCCGCGCGCGTGCGCGCGGACCGCGAACCCGTGCGGTTTACGGATCGAGACTCGGCCGCGCGAGCGATTCAGCGACCAGGTTCGAAACGACCTCGCGTGAACGCACGCTGAGCGGGTTTGCTTGTCCAGAAGCTCCACACGGCGACCCGCTGTTGCCTGCCGACGAGCCGGGTGTTTCAGCGCGGGCGCGAGTGCGGAGCTACTCAGCGCCCTCCGCGAAGAGCGTGACGAAGTCGAGCGAAGAGAGGATGCCGACGATGGCGTCCCCCTCGACGACGATCAGATGGTGGATGCGGTCTTCGGACATCATCCTCGCGGCCTGCTCGAGCGGTGCAGATGCTTCGATCGTGGATGGTTCTGGATTCGCGATCTCCCACGCTCGCGCGGTGTAGGGGTCACCGCCGACGTAGTCGAAACGCGTGATGTCCGACTTGGTGATGATGCCGACCGTATCGCCGCCTTCCGACACCAACGGCGCCGCACCGATGCGCTCGACGTCGAAGATCCCCGCGACTTCGCTGACGTACGTGTCGCGATGAATCGTCTGCACACACCGGCTCATGACACTGCGGACGGTCGGCACTGGCTTCACCTCGGGCGAGTGATGAACGCCAGACAATACGCCTGACACCTCTGCCGCGTGCCGCGTGAATCTGCCTGCCGCGATTCGATTCGCTGACGAAACTGCGCTGATTCGATCAGTTTCGAAACAGCCAAAGCCACCAACACCGACACCATACGTGATTCTCGGCTAGCGATTCGTCAGCGCATCGCGAATCGCGTAGTCGCGCTTCAGGTTCCGGGCGGCGAGAACGAACATCGCGATGCCGATCGACGAGATGCCCGCGACGATCAGCATCGCGTAGCGAAGACCGTCGTCTCCGTACTGCTCGCTGAGCACGTCGCTCAAGAAGCCCGCGACGAGTGGCCCCATCCCCAGGCCGATCAGATTGAGGATGAAGAACAGTACGGCCGACGTCAGTGCGCGCATGGCCGGGGGCACCAGCGCGTGACAGATGGCGAGGCACGGCCCGAGGTACGTGTTGATCAACACGGAAACGACGAACACGAGGGGAACCACGACCCACGTGGTGTCGAGGAGCAAGTATGGAATGGCCACGACCATGGCGAGCGCGCCGCAGACCGCAGGTAGCCACATGTACCAGCGGTAGTCGCGAGAGGCGAGCCCGTCGGAGAGACGCCCGCCGAGCAGCGTGCCGACGAGGCCCCCTCCACCACCACCCAACGCGAGGATCAGCCCGAGTTCTGCACCGGTGATCCCGTGACTGCGCTCCAGGAACAGGGGCGTGAAGTTTCCGTTTCCATAGCCCGCGAAGGCCGTGAGTCCCGTGCCCATCGCGATGTACCAGAAGGAGCGGTAGCGACGCAGCAAGGTCAGGGTTTCGCCCAGTGACGGTTGATAGGCCGCGGCCTGCGTCGACTCGAAGCGCCCTCGCTGCGGCTCGCGCACGGTCAGAAAGAAGATCGCCGCGAACACCAGGCCGGGGATTCCCACGACCATGAAGGCCATTCGCCAGCCGAAGAACTGCTCCACCGTCCCGCCGATCACGAAACCCGCAAAGACTCCGAGATGCAGTCCGGCCGAATAGATCGACATCGCGGTCGCACGACGTTCGGGCGGGTAGTAGTCGCTGATGATCGCGTGGGCGGGCGGGCTGCCGCCGGCTTCACCGATACCCACGCCGATGCGCGCGAGCAACAGTTGGAAGTAGTTGGTCGCCAAACCAGACAGCGCCGTCATCCCGCTCCAGACCGCGATCGCCAACGCGATGATGTTCTTGCGATTGCCACGGTCGGCCCAGTAGGCGATGGGGATACCGGCCGTGATGTAGACCAGGGCGAACGAAAAGCCGGAAAGCAAGCCAAGCTGCGTATCCGACAACCCCATTTCAGCCTTGATCGGCCCCTGCAGGATCACCAGGATCTGACGGTCGATGAAGTTGAGCGCATAGGCGATCGTGAGCAGCACGAGTGCGTAACGTGCGGCGCCCGACTCGGCGCTCGCGGTCGCTTCGGATTCCCCGCCGGATGCATGGCGGTCTTCGGAACCAGGCGTTTCGGTGCTCAAGAAGGGGGCTCCAAGCTCTCCAGCGCAAACAGCGGTGGCGAACGGCTAGCGGTATGTGGCGAGCGCTCATGCGGCCCGCCATGAGCCGCACGATGGCTACGCATGTTCGCGAACTCGAGCCGCGGAGTCACCCAGGCGCGCGGACGGCCTGGCACGCCGTTCAGTTCAGAATGCAGAGTTCTCGGATCGCCATGCGACCGCGCTCGCTGGCAGATCATGACTCGCCCGGTACGGTACGCGCAGGCACCGGGGGACCGCGAACATGAACGAAGGCTGGAACGAAGAACGAGCAGCCACCTGGCAGCGTGAACGCGGCTGGCTGGTCGGCTGCAACTTCACACCGAGCAGCGCGTCGAATCCGCTCGAGATGTGGCAGGCGTCGACCTTCGATCTGCCTACGATCGAACGCGAAATCGGGCTCGCCGCCGACGTGGGCTTCAACAGTCTTCGCATCTTCCTGCACGATCTCGCCTGGGAACGAGACCCCGGCGGTTTCTGTGATCGATTCGAAGCCGTGCTCGCGGCTGCGGCGCGGCGCGGCGTCAGCGTGATGCCCGTGTTCTTCGACGGTGTCTGGAACCCGCACCCCAAGGCCGGCCCACAGCCCGAACCCCGCCATCGAGTCCACAACTCGGGTTGGGTACAGAGCCCCGGTGCGGACGTGCTTGCGGATTCGGCGCGTCAGGATGCACTCGAAGCCTACGTCACCGACGTGATGAATCGTTTTCGCGACGACGCACGCATCGACGTCTGGGACCTCTTCAACGAACCCGACAGTCCGAACCTCGCCTACCGGAACCACGAGATCCCGGACAAGTCAGCACGAGCTTTCGAGCTACTCGAAAAGACCTTCGACTGGGCGCGCGCGGTCGACCCGGTGCAACCGCTCACCGCAGGCGTCTGGCAAGGCGACTGGGATGACCCGGATGAACTCTCCGACGTCTCACGACTCAGCCTCGAAGCTTCCGACGTGATTTCCTTTCACTGCTACGGCAACCTCGCCGACCTCAGCGCACGCACCGAAGCTCTGCGCCGCTACCGCCGCCCTCTCCTCTGCACCGAGTTCATGGCGCGCACGCTGGGGAGCACCTTCGATCCGCATCTCGGTTGGATGAAGGAGAACGGTGTCTCCGCCTGGTGCTGGGGCTTCGTCGCGGGACGTACCCAGACGCAGTACCCCTGGGATTCCTGGATCAACACCTACGAAGACGAACCCGACCCGTGGTTCCACGACGTGCTTCGTCCGGACGGAACACCGTACGACCCTGCCGAGACTGCCTACATTCACTCGATCACGCGTGAATAGACGACTCGCCGAGCCACTCGTGAGACTGCCAAAGCGCCCTCCTCACGCGTCGGGCAGTTGGACTAGATTTCGCGTTCGCGCCCTCCAACCTCGCCCGCCCCAACCACCTCGAACGACGGAGCCCCTCGATGACTGCAGCAGGAACGATCGCTTCGATTCACCGCTATCCAGTGAAGAGCATGCAGGGCGAAACACTCGACGAGGTATTCGTCGGTACGAATGGTGTCGCGGGCGATCGCGCGTGGGCGGTGCGAAACGAAAAACGCGGCGGCATTCAGGGGGCAAAGCAGATCGCCGGGTTGATGCGCTGTCGTGCTCGCTTCCTGGAAGAGCCGGCACCCGACGCGACTGTGCCCATCCCGGAGGTCACCCTCAGTGACGGCGCCTGCTTTCGTGCCGACGACGAGACGGCCGCCTCGAAGCTCTCGGCCGATGTCAGAGCCGAAGTCACGCTGTGGCCGTTGCTCCCGCCCGAGATGCAAGATCACTATCGGCGGCTCCCCCCCGAAGATCCGGAACAGGACATGGGCGAAGCACTCCGCGAGATGTTCGGCCGCGAACCCGACGAGCCGATCCCGGACCTCGCAAGATTCCCACCCGACCTGTTCGAGTACGAGACCCCTCCCGGGACCTACTTCGATGCCTTTCCTTTGCTGCTCATGAGCCAGGCTTCTCTCGATTCCATGGCAGCCAGCACGCCCGGATCGCGTTTCGATGTCCGCCGCTTCCGCCCCAACTTCCTGATCGATGGCGCCCCCGGTGCAGGACATCCCGAATTCGACTGGGAGGGTCGCCACCTCGAAGTCGGCGACGCCGTGCTCGCCCTCGAATTCCGCTGCCCACGCTGCGTGATGACCACCCACGCTTTCGACGACCTCCCGAAGGATCCGAAGGTGATGCGCGCACTCGTGCGCGAGACGGGAGGAAACCTCGGCATCTACGCCCGGGTCGAAACACCCGGCAAGATCAGTGTCGGTGACGCCGTCGTGCTTCGGTAACTCCGCGGCCAACCACCACGAGCACCGACTCGAAAGAGGTCCCGTGCGGCGTTCGCTGTTCTGGCTCTTGGATGAATACCCCGATCGCGGTGACACTGATTCAGGCTACTCGTCGCAACCACGATCATTTCGCGCTCGGCCTTGGTGAGATTCCCCGGCTGGTCCATGAGCGCGTCGTGGTAGGCAAAGAAGGCGCGGAACTCGTCGGGACGATGCGCCAGGGCGAGCCTCTTCTTCGACACTGGCAACTTCCCCCGAGCCAGCGAACGCGCCTCAGCTGACCTTCGAAATGACGTTCTCCGCGAAGGCCTTCATGTTGTCGGCGGGGTTCCCCTTCCCGAGTGCGGGAAGCATGACGACCAGCCGGCTCACACCCATTTCGGTGTAGCGCTCGACGTCCGAGAGATCGGCGGCGTTCGGGAACCACATCGACGTGACCTGGATGTCGGCGCGGTCCCGACCGACTTCCTTGCACGCTGCATCGAGTTCACCCATGAGCGGTGCAAGTTGATCGGGACTCGCGGTCGGCGCGAACCAACCGTTGCCATAGCGGGCCGTGCGCTCGAACGCCTTGCCCTTGGTGCCGCCGATCACGACCGGAAAGGGGTCCTGCACCGGCGCCGGCTTGCTCTTGAAGCCCGACCAATCGATGTACTCGCTCTTGTGTTCGACGACTTCACCGGACCAGATCTTCCGCATCGCCTGGATGTAGTCATCGAAGCGGGCACCGCGCTTTTCGAAGGGTGTGCCCGCCGCCACGAACTCTTCGCGAAGCCAACCGATCCCGATGCCGAGTTCGAAGCGCCCGTTCGAGACGAAGTCCAGACTCGCCGCCTGCTTGGCCACGTAGAGCGGGTTGGCCTGCGGGAGGATATTGACGCCCGTACCCAGGCGAATCGTCTTCGTCTGCGCGGCAACGGCCGTGAGCGCGATCAGCGGGTCCACGAAGTTGGCGTCGGGGTCGACGCCCATCTTGCCGGTCGGGCTGTAGGGATACTTCGACTGGTAATCGAGGGGTACGATCGCGTGTTCGAAGGTCCAGACCGACTCGAAGCCGACGCTCTCGGCGAGCTGCGCCATGCCAACCATCGCCTCGGCGTTCGGGACACCGACGTTGACGGGAATGAGTCCGATTTTCATGTGGGGCTCCGATCAAGGAAAGGAAGTTTCACAGCCACGGGGGCGTAGCTCGCGCACGGCCCAGAAAGGTAGCGCCGACGCTAGCCCTCGAACCTCGAAACGACGATCATCTCCTGATCGCCCGGGGCGCCCGGGCGACATCGCGAGGAGCAACATTCGATGTATCGCGGAACGTATACGCTCGTGGGTTCTGAACTCAGCATGTTCACCCGCAAGCTGGAAGCGCAGCTTCGCTACCAGAACATCCCGTACGAATGGGCGTACAAGGGGATCTCCGATGGCTCCGAGTGGGAAAAGCGGGCCGGCACCCGGTTCATTCCGCTGTTGGAAACGCCTGACGGCTGGCTCATCAACGACACGATCGCGATTGGCCCGATGCTGAGCGATCGGTTCGGCGAGGCGCCGGTCGTACCGTCCACGCCGATCCAACGAGCCGCGTGCTTCGTCCTGGAAGACTATTTCAATCACTGGTTTCCGCGACACGCCCTGCACTCTCGCTGGGTCGACCTCGACAATGCCACCCATGCAGGCCGGTGCTTTGGCACCAACATGCTTCTCGGCAAGAGCATCGACGAAGCGCTGACCGATGAAGAAGCGGCGAAGGTGGCGGGCATGGGCACCATGATGCGCGATTCCTTCGGGCTGGGCGCCTGCGACATCCAGGGTGCCGGTGCCGACAAAGCCGTCGAAGTACAGAACGACTTCGACCAGATGATGGACCTGTTCAAGCAGCACTTCGCGGCTCACGACTTTCTGCTCGGCGATCGTGCATGCATCGCGGATTTCGCCCTCGTGGGTCCCGCGAAGGCGCATTTCATACAGGACCCACTGCCGCTCGCCTGGCTCGCCGCGCGAGACAACGAAAAGATGCTGACTGCGTACGTCGACCGTGTCTGGAACGATGACGAAGCCCATAAGAACTACCTGGCCGACGATCAGATCCCGGCCACGCTGACCCCGATCTTCGAACACGCCAAGGCGAACTACCAGGCGTTCGCCAGAGCGAGCATTCAGGCGGCCATGAACGGCGAGAAGACCTTCGACCTCGACCTTGGCCACGGCGTGTTCACGGCTCGCTCGATGAAGCGCCTCGACAAAGCGCGACTGCACGTGCGAGACGAGATCCAGGGGTTGGCGCTCGCCGGTTCGGTGCTCGAGGCGTTCGGCGTACTGGCGCTATACGAGCCGGAGCGGTTGTAGACGGCCGCGTTCACGAACTCCGCGGGTATCAGAGCTGCGCGCTGTCTGCTGCGGTGCGAGGGGTGCATTCGCCTGCACCCCGTGCGTCGTCGATGTAGCCATCGAACAGGCGGCGCAGGTGAAACATCTCGCCCAGGGCGAGGCCCTGCCCTACCAGGGTGGACGTGTAGAGGAGGCCGCCGACCAACGCCGATACCAGGCACGCCATCAGGCCCCAGGCACCGAGCCCCATGGTGAGCTGCACGACCGTCACCATCACGCTGAACACACCGATCAGCATGAGGATGCCGATCGCAAAGACATAGGCGGTCC
This sequence comes from Myxococcota bacterium, assembly GCA_030748735.1. Classification (GTDB taxonomy): domain Bacteria; phylum Myxococcota_A; class UBA9160; order UBA9160; family UBA4427; genus DUBZ01. The sequence goes on from JASMLK010000115.1 coordinate 38,476, forward strand.
AGATTTCCGGACGCGGTTGAAACACACCGAGCACGCGCGTCGGACGAGGCCCCGCAACCGGATCGACACGGGCATCCTCGACCGTGATGTTGAGATAGGTAGACCAGAACCGCAGTTCTTCTTCCGGCAGCGTCAACACGACGTGGCGCTCAGAGAACTGCCCTTCGATCAGCTTCTCGTGGTGCGCGACGCCCCTTCGCATGGCATCCATGACGCAGTCCGCACTGCAATCGAGTTCGAGGATGAACCGCGGCCGCATGCGTGGCCAGGTCGCCGGCTCCACCAGGTCTCGCAGCTCTGGACTGGAGTCTTCCGCTTCGACCTGCATCTCATCACCTCGCAGCGTGCCCTGATCTGCAGAGACACTAGCGAGCAGGCTTGGCAATGTAGACGGGGTCGCGCAAAAGCCCTCAGCGATCTTTCCCCATCACCGATCGCCACGAAGTCTTCGCCGATCAAGGTTGGCGACGTGCCGGAACCATGGGAGAGCGTGCCCGGTTTCTACACCTCGCCATTGTCGACCAGCTGCTTTCTACACGTAGGACAGGTATCGCTGGTTGATCTCGCTGACGTACTTCACCGGCTCGGCCTTCTGCATGCCGAGCATGCAAAGCTCGACTTGGCGGAACCACTTGTTCGGATCGCGGCCCTGCTGCCTGGCTCGATTGCGCGCGCGGATCACGACGCGGGGTCCCGCGTTGTAGGCGCCGAGCGCCATGCGCCCGTGATCGCGCTCGCCTTGCGAACCGAGTAGAACCCCTTGCCCTCGGCAACGACTTCGCCCGCCGTGTTGCGAATGGTCGATTCGAGTTCGAAGTCGCAGCGACCGTCTGCCGCCAGGGCAGCTCGCATCGCCGCCGCCTCACTCTCCGAGAACTTCGTTTCGGCGGTGATGTCCGTAGTAGCCGGGCGCTTGAAGTCGATCTCGAATCGCTTCACCACGGGAAGCAGGCTGCGGTCTTCTGGTTTCACGGCGATCCAGACCAGCCCGCCCAGCGCTTCGAGCGACGCCCACTGCAATGCCGCGTGGACCGTGTCGAAGTGATTGCTGTTCTCTTCGTTCAAGGGCACGGCAGCGCGGTAGACACCGCCGGATGCGCTCTCGACCTTGAAGTCCATGTATTCGTAGATCGGGAAATTCTTGCGGAGACTCCGCTCCACTCGCGCCTCGAAGTCGGCCATGTCGATCTTCCTCACGGGCTACAGCCCACATCGTTCAGCGGGTCGTCCGCAGCACGATCCCCAGAGCTTCGCGGTTCGAGCTGCGACCGACAACAGCGAAGGCGACGGCGGCGCGTTTCGAAGGTAGGATGAAGCGCTCAGGACGAGCCGGAGGCCGACGGATCGTGACGACGAAGACGACGCCGAAAGGCAGCATGCGGGAAGCATTCGACTCCCTGCGTGCCGAAGAGCTCTGGCGCTCGGATCGCATCAAGTGGCGGCTGTTCGGCGATGAAGTGCTGCCGGCCTGGGTTGCCGACATGGACTTCCCCGTCGCTTCGCCAATTCGAGAGGCCCTGCGGGAACTCATCGAGCGCAACGATCTCGGCTACCACTTCGTACCGCTTTCGCCTCGATTGCGTGAGGCGTTGGTCGCGCGGATGAATGAACGCTTCGCGTGGCAGGTCGAGCCTTCACGAATCGTCCCCCTGGTGAACGTCGTGCAGGGACTCGACCTTTCGGTCGCACTCCACAGTCGTCCCGGAGAAGGGGTGATCGTGCAGACGCCGATCTACCCGCCCTTCCTCGAAGCTGTGCGGGACGGTGGTCGCCAGCTGGTCGAGAACAAGCTCTTGCGTGGAGACGCCCGCTACGAGATCGACTTCGATCGACTGCGTGCAGACGTCACCCCCGACACGCGCGTCTTCCTGCTCTGCAACCCCCACAATCCCACCGGGCGGGTGTTCGAACGCGAGGAACTCGTCGCCATCGCGGCGTTTGCAGAAGAACACGACTTGATCGTCGTTTCCGACGAGATCCACGCCGACCTCGCCTACCCCGGCTACACCCACACGCCGTTCGCAACCCTCGGCCCCGAAGTCGCGGAACGCACCATCACCCTCACGGCGGCCACCAAGGCGTTCAATCTCGCGGGTCTGCCGTGCGCGTTTGCGATATTCGGAAGCGATCGCACCCAGAAACCCTTCGACGATCTACCGCCACACATCATCGGCCACTGCGGCATGCTCGACGACGCCGCCACGTTCACGGCCTGGACGAAGGGCGAGGCCTGGTTGGACGAAGTGCTCGCCTACCTGCTCGGGAACCGCGACCGGGTCATGGACTTCGTCGCGACTCGTTTGCCCGGCGTACACACCCTGCCCCCCGAAGCGACCTACCTGGCCTGGCTCGACTGTCGCGAACTCGATTGCGAAGACCCCTTCCGCTTCTTTCTGAAGGATGCGCGCGTTGCACTCAGCAACGGGCGCGACTTCGGCGGCCCGGGCGAGGGATTCGTCCGCCTCAACTTCGCAACGTCGAGGTCGATCCTGGATGGTGTGCTGGAGCGGATGGCGGGGGCCCTTGCGAAGACCGGCTGATACCCGAAGTGATCGCTCGGGGCACCCGTCGTGCTTGCATCGCCAGCCTCGCGCTTCGGCGGTCTCGCGATTCGACAGGACGCAACGGTTTCTGCGCTGCAACTCACAGCGCATCGGCCCTTCGAGTGGGAACTCTTGCTCTTCGACCTACCCCGCAGGTCAATCGAACATCAATCCAAAGAGAGGCATTGAATCATGGGACTGCTCGTCGAAGGGAAATGGACCGACCAGTGGTACGACAGCGAGTCGACCGGTGGACGCTTCGTCCGCAAGGAAAGCCCGTTTCGCCAGTGGGTCCGGGCCGACGGTTCGACCCCCTTTCTCCCGGAACCCGGGCGCTATCACCTTCTACGCCTCGCTTGCCTGTCCGTGGGCGCACCGGACGTTGGTCTTGCGAAAGCTCAAGGGGCTCGACGGCGTGGGATGGACCGAGCAAGAGAGCGATTTCCGAGGCCTCTCAGCTCTCCGCGATGAAGTCAGCGACGATCTTCGCGAGTTCGTCCCCTCGACCTTCCTGCAGGAAGTGACCGCCACCGGCGATCTTGGGATGCGTGCGGCCCGCGGCACCGGGAACGCGACCGATGAAGGCGTGTTCGCCGCCGGCCGTAACAGGGTCGTTGTCCGCGAAGGCGCAGAGGAAGGGCTTGCGAAAGCCTTCGAGGGCCTTCCACGCGGCTTCGTTGGCGGCCGTCGATGGATCGCCGCGCAGGGTCGGGACGTGACTCGGCATGGCCCGACAGCCCATCTTGAAGGAAGGATCCGGGAAGGGTGCCTCGTAGGCCGCGACCTCTTCCGGTGTCAGCGTGCGCCCATCGACCATGCCGCCAACGACGAGGCTCACGGGAAGGTCCTCCGTTTCCCAGCACCACTTCTGCCAATGGGCGAAGACCATCTCGGGTGCGTTTGGATCCCCGGCTGACATGGCTTGAAACATCTCCGCCATCTCCGGCGTGGGTTGGTTGTCTCGAAAGTCACGAACCCTGGCGATGCGTTCGTCCGACATCGAAGCGTCCGGCACGGGCAGGCCCGTATTCGCGACGACGACGCGATCGAATCGATCGGGGTTCTCGGCAACCAGACGTAGGCCGATCAAGCCTCCCCAGTCTTGACCGACGATGTTGAGGCCGCGGAAGTCGTTCTGCACGAGCCAGGCGGTCATCCAGTCGACTTGATGCTGAAAGCTGTAGTCCTCGCGTCGCGAGGGCTTGTCGCTGCGGCCGTAACCGACGAGGTCGGGCGCGATCACGCGGTGCCCCCGCGACGTGAGCGCTTCGATCATGTGTCGGTAGAGATAGCTCCAGCTCGGCTGCCCGTGCATGCACAGGACGATCTCGCCGTCGCGAGGCCCCTCGTCTACGTGGTGGATGCGAAGCGTCCCACCTTCACCGTCGGGCACGTCGGTGTAGTGAGGTGCGTAGTGCCAGCCTGGAAGGTTTTCGAAACGCTCGTCGGGGGTTCGCAGGCACTTCATGCCTCAATCTCCTTGCTGATTCGAGGGCGAGCAGCTCGCAATGCGGCTGCTGACGATCGACCAGCCGGTTGTTCGAATCGGGGTCCGGGTCAGCCACTCGACTTCTCGCTCAACACCCCGCGAATGGTGAGCTTACCGAGCTGCGACATGTGGACCTCGTCGGGGCCGTCGGCGATGCGACAGAAGCGCGCATGGTTGAAGACGTCCGGCAGCAACGTGTCCTGGCACACCCCCATGCCTCCGAAGACCTGGATCGCGCGACTGGCGACGTTTTCCGCCATCTGCGGACCCACGATCTTCACCATCGAGATGTAGTCCTTCGCGCCCTTCGGACCTTCGCGGTCCATCTTCTCCGCCGCCGCGAGCACGAGCAGACGGCCCTGCTCGATCTCGCAGCGCGAGCGTGCGATTTCGTGCTGGACGCTCGTCTTGGCGTTGAGCGTTTCGCCGAACGCCTCGCGCTGGGTCGCGCGCTCGCACATCAACTCGAGGCAGCGCTGCGCGAGCCCCACGAAGGTCATCGCGTACTGGAAGCGGCCGGGGCCGAGACGTCCCTGGGCGATCTCGAAGCCACAGCCTTCGCCCTTGATCATGTTCGAAACCGGCACACGAACGTCGGTAAAGCTGCAGTCGCCTTCGCCTCCCGGCGAGTGGTAACCACCGAAGACCTTGAGTGCCCGCTCGACCTTGAAGCCGGGCGTGTCGGTCGGCACCAGGATCGTCGAGTGCTGGGTGTGGCGATCGTTTTCGGGATTCGACTTTCCCATCACGAGCATCACCTTGCAGTCGGGATTGACGACACCCGTCGTCCACCACTTGCGCCCGTTCAACACGTACTCGTCACCGTCGCGCTTGATCTCGAGTTCCATGTTGGTCGCGTCCGAAGAGGCGACCTGCGGTTCGGTCATGGCGTAGGCCGAGCGGATCTCGCCGTCGAGCAGCGGCTGCAGCCACTTGTCCTGCTGTTCTTTCGAACCGTACTTCGCGAGCACTTCCATGTTGCCGCGATCGGGCGCGCTGCAGTTGAAGATGCTCTGCGCCCAGCCGACGCGCGACATCGTCTCGAAGACGTGTGCGATCTCGACGTTCGTGAGCCCGGGGCTCCAGGGCTTGTACTCCTCCGGCAGGAAGAGATTCCACAGGCCCTGCTCGCGCGCCTTCGCCTTCAGCTCGCGAACGAAGGGCGGCGTCTTCCAGAGGTTGTTCTGGTCGGTGACGAATTCTTCGTACTCGTGCTCGCGAGGGAAGATGTGCTCGTCCATGAACGCTTCGAGGTGCGAGCGAATTTCCAGGACGCGCTCACTCGGTTCGAATCCCATGTTTGGATCTCCTATTCGTTGTCTGCGCGGCTTTCGCCGCACAGCCCCCTAGCCGTCGCCCTCGAACCCGGCCGCAACCTCGGCGTTGAGTGTTCGCTTGAGTTTCCCAAAAATGCCCCGTTCCTTGCTCGCCAGCTCACTCGCGAGCTTCTTCGCTTCGGCGACGAGTTCCGCCTCCGAAGCCATCGCATCGGCGATCCCGGCAGCGACAGCCTCGTCGGCGGGGTAGCGGTGACCACTCAAGATGGCGTTGCGCGCAACCTGCGGCGTGACCTTCGCCTTCAGCAGGTTCGTCATCGGCGCGCCGATGGGCACGCCGACATCCACCTCGGAAATGCAGAACCATCCGCGGTCGGCGCGCATGACGCGGTAGTCGCAGGCGAGAGCCAGAAAGGCGCCGGCTGCAAAGGCGTGGCCGTTCAATGCTGCGACCGTCGGAACGGGGAGCAACAGCAGTCGCCGCATGATCTCCATCATCGAGCGGCTGAAGCGTCCGCGCGCTTCGCCTTCGAGCCCCATCACGACTTCGACGTTGAGACCGCTGCAGAAGAACTTGCCGTGGCCTGTCAGGACCATGCCGGCGTCTCCCTCGCAATCTGCTTCGATTGCCGCGAGGACTTCGAGCATTCGCTCCTGCCATTCCGGGTAGACCGTATTCGGTCCGTCGTTGAGCGTGACGACGTGGATCGCGCCGTCGCGTTCGAGGTCGATCATCTGGAGGGGGGTCGGAAGCGCCACGTCGAACCTCTTTCCAGGCGCATCGGAGCGCCCTGCCAGGTTTGCCATCCCAGGAATAGGAGATATAACCTAGACCGTCAATTCCTCGACCCAGGGACGGCCTCGGAGAATCGAAACCCATGGCGGATCGCACGTCGACACCGGAGCGAATACTCGACGCCAGTCGCAGGCTCTTCAACGAGAAGGGCTATGCCGCAACGACGCTCGCGGAGATCGCAGCGAGCGTGGGAATCGCACCGGGCAACCTGACGTATCACTTCCCGACCAAGCGCGACCTCGTGGCGGAACTCGAAAGGCGCATGCGCGAGACCGTACGGGCGGGGCGAGAGCGCTCAGGGCGCGGCGATGTCGCCGACGAGTACGTCGAGCGCGTCTTGCTGTCCATGAACCACGCGTGGGAGAATCGGTTCTTTCTGCGCGACTACGCCCAGTTCACGAACAACCCCGACGCACTCCGGCGAGACCCCGACATGGCCGCCGATCTCGAGCAACTCCACTCGCTGCTGCGTCGCATGCAGAAGGATGGCTTGTTCCGTCGCGATCTGGATTTCGATCTACGCGTGCTGGCCCGCTCTCTCTGGATCGTCAGCCGCTACTGGATGGATCACCTGCGCGAAATGGAAGGCCTCGACCAGGTCACCTGGGCGGACCAGGAGCGCGGTTTCCAACACCACTTCGGCGTACTGCTCCCCTATCTCACCGCGTCGGCACGACGCGACCTCGAATCTGCCGTGGTTCGGGTCGCGAGCAAGCTGGCCGTCGAAGAAGAAAGGAACAACCATGATTGACTTGTTGCTCGGCTGGGCGTCACTCGCCGTCTTTGCGGCTGCGATGCGACTGTGGATTGCCAACATCAAACGCGTCGAAATCCCCGAGAATCGCAGCGGCTTCGTTGCGGCCTGGCTCGCTGCGGTGGGCCTGGGCGTGGTTGCGCTCGCAGGCGAACCCGGCTGGCTCGGCGGCATTCCCGCCAGCCTCGGCGTCTTCGCGTCTTCGTTCGTCCTGTTCACCGTCACCATCAGCAAGCAGAAGGTTGGCAGCGACGCGATTCGAGTTGGTGCCACGATTCCAGCGTTCACGGCCACCGATGAACACGGCGAGACGTTCGACTCCGCGAGCCTGGCCGGGCATCCGGTGCTCATCAAGTTCTTCCGCGCTCACTGGTGACCCTACTGTGTCGCCGAGTTACGGCGATGGGAAGAACTGAGGCCCGAGTTCGACGCCCGCGGAGTGCAGATCCTGACGGTCAGCACCGACACGCCCGAAGAACTCGCCAAGGGACACCCGCGGCATCGCATTGGCGCCACGATGCTCTCGGATCGAAACCTCGAGGTGACCGACCGCTTCGGCCTGCGCAATGCGGGCATTCACTCGGGGCCGCCCCCGCCGATCGCACCGAAAGCCCTCCCCGTCCCAACGTCCTTGCTCGTCGACGCAGAGGGAACGGTGCTGTGGATGGACCAGTCCGAGAACTACCAGCGCCGTTCGGAACCCGACCACGTGCTCGGGGCGCTGCGCGAGCACCTGGGCTGAACCGAAGCGCTGAATCATGATCGCGACGCTTGCGAAATGGTTGGTACGAATCGTGATTGCTCTCGCGATCATGATCCTGGCCGCCTTCGGGCAGCTGTTCTTCTCTTCGCGGCCCCCACTCACGACCGATCCCGCAACGTTGGCAGGCGATGGGAGCACCATCGACTACTGCGATCTGCCCGTGCTCGACGGCAGCGCGAAGACGGCGGCCGACATCGCCAAGGGGAACACGCCCGGCTGCGGCTACAGCCACTTCCCGCTCCCGATCCTGGCTGAATGCACCGAGCCACTACCGCAAGAGGCGGCGGACATCCGCGGTCTCTGGTTCGGTGTCGGGGGTAGACACATCGGTCATGTCGAGCGCATCGAACAGTGCGGCCGGCGCACGGTGGTTACCTCTTCGGGGCTCATCCACGACGCCGGCCCGAACAGCACCGCCGGAGAGACCACGAATGACACCGAAGGCGGGGTGCTGTTCACGATCGGCGATCGCGAATACTGCCCGCGAACGTCGGCCAGCATGATCTGGAACGACGGCGTGCTCGACTTTCACGTATTCGGTTGGGGGCCGGTCGTCGTGCAGCGGTATCTCGATGGCGACCAACTCGTGTGGGAATACGCCGACGGCAGCGTCACGCGTATGGATCGCATCTGCACCCTGCCCGACGACCAGAAGGTGCCGAGACCGAGGGGCCCTCGGTATTCATTCTTCTAGCCCGTTTCGACCGTTGCCTGGAGAACAGTTCATGGGAAACGAATCCCCCTACATCCTCTACGGGTCGTACGCTTCATACGCCACGGCCGAAACGCGAAGCTATCTGCGCAAGAAGGGGATCCCCTTCGTCGAGCACCTGCCGGCTTCGAAGCGTTTTCGCGAATACGTCCGCCCGACCAGCGAGAACCACCGCATCCCGCAGCTCGAAGCACCGGACGGCACCGTCGTGCAAGACACGCGGGCGATCTTCGACTTTCTAGAAGCGCGCTTTCCGGAGCCAGCCGCCTACCCACCGGGTCCGCGACAAGAACTCGTCGTGCGTCTCTTCGAGGTACTGCTCGAATCCGAGCTTGGGCGTGTCGCCTGGCACTACCGCTGGAACTTCATGGAACAGAACTACGGCTTCGTGGGCCGCGAGTTCGGCCGCTCCTTCAAGCCACAGGGAACCGACGAAGAACTCGATCACTACGGCGCCGTCATCGCGGAGCGGATGGAAGGCAAGCGCGCGGGGTTCGGCGACAGCCCTGCCCTCTGGCCTGTGCTCGAGCAGATCTACTTCGAAGCCCTCGACATTCTCGAGGAACACTTCACGACGCAGCCGTACCTGTTCGGCGGACTGCCGAGCATCGCCGACCATGTGCTGATGGGCTCGCTCTTCGGTCACCTCGCGCGAGACCCCGAACCTTCTCGGCTGATGAAGCTTCGCGCACCGCGCGTCTTTCGTTGGACCGAGCACATGAACACGCCGGAGATCCAGTCACCGGAATTCGCCGAGACGCAGATGACATACCTGGCAAACGACCAGGTCCCCGAGACGATGCTCTCGCTACTGCGAATGTGCATCGAGGACACAGCGCCAGCTCTGCTCGAGAGCGTCGCCCTCTACAACGCCTGGGCCGAAGAACACGCCGACCTACCGGGGCAGTCCGTCATCTCGCCCGAGGGTTTCGACGAGGCCGCTGTCGGGAAGTTCGAGGCCGAGATCCGCGGCGTCCCGGTGCCAATGGCCGCCTCGACCTATCAGCTCTGGGTGCTTCAGCGCGGTCTCGACTGGTTCGCCGCCCAGGGAGAAAGCGATCGTGAAGCAGGCAGAGCGTTGCTGAAGGCATGCGGAGGCGACGCGCTGCTGGACATCGCACTCGAGCGACCGCTGACTCGCGTCGGGAGTCGGATGGCAGTAGCCTGAGCACGACGTATGCAAGAACCCTCTCCGCTTCCTCCGGGCAGGTCGAGATCGAGGACCTCCCGCGTTTCGGCTCGTTGAACCTCGGAGAAGTGTCTCGCGAACGCTGATCGATCCACGTCACGAGCTTCCGATCCTCGGCGGGCTGCAACGCAACTTCGTGGACGCACAGCTCAGGGCGCGACTCGGGCACTCGCCACGGCGCTCTCTTCCCAGCCGTAACGCAGGGCCTTCGCTTCCACGCGTTGGCCTGACCGTACGGGGACGGGTCCGCGGTAGACCCGCCAGTCCCCTCCCGCGAGCCGGAAGCCGATCGAGGCACCGGCCGTCGCGCAACTCATCGTCGCCCGTCCTGCTTCTATCTGGATGGTGGGCGCAGCCGTCTCTGGAACCTCACCACCGGGAACCATGCGCTCCTTCATTGCGGCCTCGGGCTCTTCACTCCAGTCCCCGATCTGGGCCAACCGTTTGTCGAGCGCAGCGCGCAGCCGGGCCAGGGTTTCGGCATGGGCCGGATCGTCCGCGTGATCGACGAGCTCGTGAGGGTCATGCTCGAGATCGAAGAGACGCTCTTCACCCGGAGGCTCGAACCACAAGCGCTGTTCGGGAGTGAGTTCGCCCGCGGCGTGCAGTGCGTGCAACTCACGCATCATGTCGGTCTTGTCGCGGAATTCGAGACGGTGGCCACCGGGTTGGTCGGGTACGTCGCTGCGGATCAACTTGTAGCGACCATCGCGGACGGCCCGCTGGCGGTCGAAGACCTCGTCGATTCGGTCTCGGCTCGCGAAGACGTACTCGCGCCCGGGGCCCTTGATGAAGTCCCGACCATGCATGTGCGTCGGCGCCTCCACCCCACCCCAACGCAGAAAGGTCGGCGCAAAGTCGACGAAGCTCACGAGCCGAAGGTCTTCACTGCCGGGCTCCATCTCGGGCGGACGCAGGCGCTCGGGCCAGCGAACGATCATCGGCACCCGGATCCCCGAGTCGTAGAGTTCCCGCTTCGCGCGGGGAAGCGCATCGCCGTGGTCGGTGGTGAAGACGACGACCGTTTCTTCGAGCAGACCTTCGTCACGCAGGCGCTCCATCCACTCGCCGACCCGCGCATCCATCTGGTGGATGTTGTCGTAGTGGCGCGCGATCGCGGCGCGCACGGTCGGCGTGTCGGGGAAGTACGGCGGGACGGCGACATCCGCCGGGTTCGTCACCGACTCGGAATGGCCGATCGCCAGGCGCATCAACTGGACGCCCAGGGTGGTCACGCTGCGAGGCCACGCCTCGAACAGCCGCGGATAGAGGCCACTCTCGTGCGTCTCCATGAGGTTGACGAACGCAAAGAACGGCTGGCCTTCGGCGCGTCCGGACCAGTCTGCACTGCCAGGACTGTCGAAGATCGGGAACGGCGCCGACGTGAAGACGCCGCTGAACTGATAGTCGTGCTTCACTTCGTTCGTCGTGTAGTAACCCGAAGCGCGAAGCAGCTCCGGGTAGGCCTTGGCGTGGGCGGGCGGCACGGCGACGTAGCCGCCGGCGGGATCAGAAGACGAGCGCATGTGCTGGGTGCCCGTCGAGATCTGATGCATGCCCAGGATGTGCGCAGCGCGGCTCGGTGCGCACACGCCCGCGGTGGTGAATGTGTTCGGGAAGCGCACGCCATCCCGTGCGAGCGCATCGATGTGGGGCGTACTCGCTACCGGATCACCGAAAGCACCGATCCGCGCGCTCAAGTCCTCGGCCATGAGGAGCAGGATGTTGGGGCGCGGCTCGGCGGAGGCGATCGTTCCCCAGCAGACACACAGCAATAAAGCCAGAACGAAACTTCGAGTCGACGCCATCGGCGCGGATACTACTCGAGCTGAACCGCCGGGGTTCGTGCAGAGAACCCCGCGCCAGGCGGATCATCCAGCGCCCGCTCTTCGTCCGACGGGAGGCTCACATCGTCGTCCATCGCTCGGGTTCCTCGATCTCTGCCGCACGGGGGGGGGCTGCCTGCAAGTGCAATCATGTGATCTTATGCAATCAACTCCGTCGATCGATGCCCTCGGCAGGACGGCCAATGCTTCTGCTTCGCAGAGCAGTTCGGGCCGACATACCGGAGCCGCGACCAACACGTTGGAGAAGCCCTCGAAGCCAGCTTTTCGGAACTTCACGCGAAGGCGTGCCGCGTCGGCTGGGCGCTTCAAGTAGGTGATGGCAGAGCGCTTCCATGGACGCAATCACCACGAAATCCGAGATCCCCACCTCACAAGGCAACGAGGCGGGAGTCGCGGGCGGCCTGAAATCCGGCGGCAACATGCAGAAGATCCAATTCAAAGAGAGAAACACGAACCACGACCTCTGGACGCGACCGTTGCGCTCCGGGCTACGCGGGAGGCACAAGTACGATCGCCTGGTCGAAATCTGCCAGGACCGCGGCGTCCATACGCCTGAAGATCCGTTCGTGTTGTGGGAAGGCGATGGTGGAATGATGATGACGGAGATTCCGGCAGCAGTGGTCCTGCACGATGCGATTGGGGGGACACCCTGACCATGGGCGAAGTGGTCTGGACCCTCGACCAGCACGGGGAGACCGTCGAGTTGCCCGGCAGTACGCCTGGCTGCGATCGCTCTTGATCGTCGCCTGTTGCTAAGATCTCCGTGTGTTCGAACGCATGGCCCCGCAGACACTCAAGGTCTGGTTGATCGTCGCAGCAGCGATCTACTTCTTCTTCCCATTCGACCTCGTTCCCGACTTCTTCGGTCTTCCGGGACGCATCGACGACCTTGGCATCATCGCGTTGCTGGCATGGTTCTACCGAAACCATCTCGCTCGACTCGCGGCGTCAGCGGCCGGGCAGACCGGTGGTTCTACCAACAACCGCGCCGGACGAGACGCCGGCGAACCAGCGCGGACCGCAAAGACGTTCGACGCGCATCAGGTGCTGGGCGTCCCGCGAACGGCATCGAGCGACACGATCAAGGCCGCATATCGCGCGCGCATGCAGGAGTATCATCCCGACAAAGTGGCCCATCTCGGAGAAGAGCTGCAGCAGCTGGCACACGAGAAGTCGCAGGAAATCCAGCGCGCCTATCGGCAGCTCACGGGTTGAATCGAGCTTTCCGGCGCAATCCCAGATCTTGTTGAACCAGGATTGGCCTGGGCATCGCCCGACGGTAGAGCGGGAACATCCCCAGGGAGTCCGACGGCTCAGGTCCCCGCCAAGCGTTCGCGGTTACGTGCAACTGGATTCGAATCCAGTCGCCTCCTTCGGCTGAATGTGGTGGAGCCGGCGCGAATCGAACCCGGGTCCAGGAAACGTGCAGGTCGAGGTCGAGCTACTCGAACTTCATGCCGTCCTTACGACCTTCGCGCAGGAATGCCGCCTCAGAACCCTCCGCCTCGATGATGGCTTGCACCTTCTCGTCGGTGTGACGTTCATCGGTAACCAGATCAACGTACATTTCCATTCCGAACGCGCCGTCCAGATCATTGACGATGCGCTGCTTCCACTGGCGACGGAAGACCTGGGTCGTCACACGACGGGTGACTCGAGGCTGTGACATGAGGCGGTCAGCGATCTCGTAGGCGCGTTCGACCAGCTTTTCCTTCGGTACCAGTTCGCTGACCAGCCCCCAGTCCAGAGCCGTCTTGGCATCGATCGCCTTGCCCATCCACATGGCGTACGAAGCTCGACGGATCCCCATCAGTTCGATGAAGCAGCTGTGGATGCCGTCGCCGGGGACCAGGCCGAAGCCGTAGTGGTCGTCCATGATGATCGCGTCGTCGGAGGCGATCACGATGTCCATCATCAGGCCGATCTCAGTGTGAAAACCGAAGCCCGGGAACGCACAGATGGTCGGGAATTCGATGTCGTGAATCAGAGAGATCAGCATCTGACGACCGTCGTAGAACATGTTCTCGTAGGTCGCGCGCTTCGGGTCACCACCCAAAGCCGGCTCTTCGATCTGGGCCCAGCTATCGGTGTCGAAACCGCGCATCCAGTTGTCGCCCTTGGCCGTGAAGATGAGCACCTCGTTCTTCGGATCAGAGCCGATGGTGCGGAATAGCTGCCAGATGGCACGGTGCAGCTCAGCGTTCCACTGAACTTCGCCACCCAGCGTGTGCATGCAGACGTAGAGAACGCCGTCATCACGGCGCTCCATCTCGAAGTGCTCCTTGAAGAGCTCCTTGTACTCCTTGAATTCCGGTGTGGGGATCCAGTTGGTCAGTGACATCTCACAGTCTCCTTGGTTCGTCGTTGGGGTCAGGGTGACGACCGGTCCGGTAGCGGCAGATCGATCGCGGAAAGTTCCTCATTGGCGATGGCCTCGGCCTCGTCGTCGGGGATGCCCAGCAGTCGCAATGCGTGTGCGGTGAAAGTGACTTCGGCCTCGGCGGGCAGCTCACCCTCGAGGCGCCGGCGCATCAACGCCTCGGCTCCGCCGCCGATCATCGTGTAGATGATCTCGAGATCGTCGAAGTGGAAACGTCCGGAGTCGAGTCCACGCTGGATGTCCCGGCGTCCGTAGACACCCACCGCCAGGCCACCCATCGAGATCAGGTTCCCCACGCGCAAGATGAACCAGCCGAGCGCCGGATCTTCGACGCAGGCGCGGAGCATGTGCCGCAGGCTCGTAGCAACCACTCGGGCGGCGTCGTCGCGCACGGGTTCGGTGAGCATGTCGAGTGCGCGACCGAGTTCGGCGAAGGTCTCCTCGATGACCGCCCGCAGGCACGCATCCTTCGAATCGAAGTTGTTGTAGAAGCTGCCCTTCGCGACGTCAGCCGCGTCGGTGATGTCCTGGATGGTGGTGGCGCCCACCCCCTGCGACGCGAACACCTCGCGGGCGGCGGCCAGCAAGGCGGCCCGGGTTCGAAGGCGTCTTCGCGCGGCTCGGTTGTCGGTCTTGGGTTCGGCCATGGCCCAGTTGATACCCGGAAATGACTATTTGGTCAACTATGAATTATCGGTCACCTAGATTTTCGGCGGATTTCGCGAAGACCCGGCTCGAAACTCCTTCGATAGGGTCGAAGCGGCCGCGGCGATTGGGAAATCGCCTGGCCGGAGCCGTCACCCCAGCAGATGCTGCGGGTTCCCCCGTCACGATCGACCAGCCGGGAACTCCCGGCCGGCGCCTGTTACCAATGCACGCCCGGGATGCGGTGTGCGAAGACCTTGGCCTCGGGGACACCTCTCCGGTTCCTGCCTCATCGGCGTGGGCCTTGGCCGCAAGCGAATCGGGGAAGATGCGGACGGCCATGTTGACTGTCGCATGGTCGGTGGGGAGAGTTCCGCGGGCGGTACGATCTCCCCTACCCAGGTGGTCGCCATGTGCTGGGCTCGAGACCACGGAAGGAGACTGTGATGCCGCAAGTCAGCGAGACGATTCCCGAAGCGTTGAAGCCGCGCGTCGATGCCGCACTCGCATGGTTCAACGCGTCCGCTGATGCGGCCGAAGACGAGTTCAAGGTGACGGGCATCCTCGACGCAGACGAGGCGCTGAGTGGGTCAGACGAGCTACGGCTCATCCTGTGCGGCGGGGATCGCTGCGAGCAACGCTCGTTTCGGGTCGGTGGCACCGTAGATGCGTGGGAGATCGACTTCGCCGATTCTGCCCTGGCACCGCAGGACGCGAAGCCGCAGGCCGAGCTCGACCCGCCGCCGGGGCCACGCCTTCGTTGGCTCGACGAAAAACTCTCGCAACACGCCTTCGTCGTCCTGCTCTTCTACCGGGGCTTCTGGTGACCTCCGTGTCGCTCCGAGTTGCGGAGCTACATGCGCGAGGGCGTCGTCCGGAAGATCCGCGCCGCAGGTGGCGAGGTCTATGCCGTCACCAGCGAGCCGCAGTATTTGGCCAATCAGGCCCACGAACACTGGGAGCTCGACTTCGAGAACGTCGGTGACCCCCATCAGGAGATCTCGAGAACCTGCAGTGAGCGCGGTTGGCTGACCCTCTATGCGAACAAGGGCGACCTCGAGTTTCTGCAACGCGGGGCGGACTGGGAGGTCGAGCATCCGAAGGGCTACTTCCAGCCGGGCGTGCTGGCCCTGACGAACACAGGGCGCGTTCTCTACCGCTGGCGCTCGGTGCCGTCGGCCGAGAACCTGAGCGGCACACTCGCGCGACCCACGGCTCGGCACGCATGGGGTGCCATCGAGAGATCACTCGCAGCCCGTGACGCCGCCGGAGATGCCGCGCACGACGACAACCCCGAGATCGACCAGGCACCGCCGCCGCGAATCGTCTTCGTCGCTGCATTGATCGCGAACGGCTGGTTCGTAGGCGTGAAGTCGTTCGCCTACTCGCCCGGGGTGGGATCGGTCCCCTCGCGCTTCGCCAAAGCCGCATCGCGTTGGCTGCTCTTCCTGGCGTTCTGGGCCGCCGCACTGGTCTGCTTGCCGACCGTGCTCGTCGGGTTGGCCTTTGCCGGCTGGGTTGTATGGATCGTGCGGGACATCCGGCGTGTGCTCGGTGGCCTGGATGTGCAGGAGGAACTCGTCGCGAATCGGTGAGGCTTGCGGTCGCGCGGCGAGGGCGCAGACAGCACGCGCTGCTCACATGATCGAGGTGCGGCTGAGTGAACCCAAGGCGCAGATTCGGCTTGGCGGAGGCGGCGGGAATCGAACCCGGGTACGGTTCAATGAAATCAGGGACTTACACCGACAATCGGTGCCTCTCGGGCAGCCTGGCCTGATCACCTGGATTTGAGGTTATATAACCCAACTATTGGGTTATAGTGCCGACCCCCCGATGAGGTCGGTCAGCATGCTCGAAGGCATCTTCGGAAACGCCAGCGCCGAGAAAGTCCTGCTCTACCTCGAGCAGTACGAAGAAGGCTACGCGACGGCGATCGCCCGCACCTTCGACGACCTCTCGCTGAACATGGCGCAGCGTCAGCTCGAGCGATTCGAGCGGGCTGGCGCGCTGGTGAGCTCGCTAAAGGGCCGCACCCGCCTCTACACCTGGAATCCCCGCTATCCGTTTCGGCGCGAGCTGCGCGCCCTCCTCCGCAAGGCGCTCGACCAGCTGCCCGCGTCCGAGCGGAAGCGCTACTTCACCGAGCGCAGGCGGCCGCGCCGAGCGAGCAAGCCGCTTTGAGCGGGAAGCCTCGGGTCAGCAAGCGCACCTCGCTGGAAGACCTGGCAGCCCTCGTCTGCACCACGCTCGAAGCGCACGGCATCTCGGTCGTCCTCTCCGGTGGCGCAGTCGTTTCGATCTACTCCGACGCCGAGTACGTCTCGTACGACCTCGACTTCATCCCGACTGGACTCGCCCGGAAGGTCGACACCGCGATGGAGTCGCTTGGCTTCGAGAAGACCCAGCGACATTGGACACACCCGAAGAGCCGCTACTGGGTCGAGTTCCCGCCCGGCCCCGTGGCGATCGGAGATGAGACGATTCGCGAATTCGCGGAGCGCGAGACGCGGATGGGAACGCTGCGGCTGCTGGCTCCGACCGAGTGCGTCATGGACCGGCTTGCCTGGTACTTCCACGATGCGGACACGCAGTGCCTCCAACAGGCGATCCAGGTCGCGACGCAGCATCCCGTCGATCTGAAGCGGATCGCGAAGTGGGCGCGTGGTGAGCGGCCTCATGGTGAGGAGCGCTACCGGGAGTTCGAGCGGCGGCTAGCCCAGGACTCCAGCGCATAGCGTCCCGCCGTGTACATGCCTCCGAGTCACATGAAGTTGCGCGTATGCAGCGCCGAGAGCGCCTCGGCCTCCGCACGGATCGGAATTTCTGGCCCCGTTTTCTTCCGGAGGACCGATCACTTCACGCTATGTCAAGCAGGGACCTGAGGGATTCACGCCCCCGCGGCGGGCTTCGTTCAGAGGCCTGAGCGGCCAGGTCCGGCTCCATGACGTCGGGTTGCCTTTAGATTGACATGATGTCAATGTAAGTGCAATGGGACGCAAGAGCCTCGCGCCGGTTCGCACCGAAGAGATCCTGGAAGCCCTGGACCGGTGCGTCCTCCGCGACGGGCTCGCGGCCACGACCCTGGCCTCCGTCGCCGCCGAGGCGGCGGTGCCGCGCACCCTGATCTCCCACTACTTCGGTGGCCGCGAGGGGCTGCTGCTAGCGTTCTTCGGCCGGATCCTGGCGCGGCGCCTGCCCGAGTTCGAGGCCTGGGTCGCGCGCAAGCGTGGGCGGAGCCGGCTGCGGGCCGGCCTCTGCTATCTCTTCGAGGGCCCCTTCCTCGACGACCACCACGGTCTGGCGACCAGCGGCGAGATGCTCGGGCTGGCCGCTCGGAACCCGGACTGCGCCCGGGTGCTGCGCGAGATGTACGACGGCTTCGCCGCCGCCGTCGAGCGCGAGCTCGAGACCCACGCGCCCCAGGCGTCGCCCGCGCGTCGCAAGGAAGCCGCCTACGCGATCGTGTGTCTGGCCGAGCAGAACCAGGCCCAGCGCTGGCTGGGCGCCTCGCCGACCCAGGGCCGCCGCGCCCTGCGCGCCGCCGAGACCCTCGTCGCGAGCCTCGGCACCCGGGATCCGGAGGAGCCGTGAGCAGCGCGCAACCCGACACCCGAGCCCCCTGCACGGAGCTGCTCCTCGTCGCCCTGGCGGCGGGCCTCGCCATGGCCATCCTGTTCCTCGTCGGCAGCGTTGGCTGGGAAGGTCGTGAGGACACCTGCCTCGTCGGCGGCCAGTGCTTCTGCGAGCGCGATCACGGAGGACTCGTCCGGCAACCCGCCAACACCGCCTCGAACCTCGGCTTCGTGATCGCCGGTCTGCTCGTCGCCTGGAGCCTGGGGCGGGAGCGCATGCGCGGACGCCTCCCCCGACCGGGCAACCCGATGACCGAGACCCGCTTCTACCCCGGCTTCTACGCCCTGGCGGTCGCGCTGCTCGGACCCGGGAGCATGGCGCTCCACGCCTCCCTCCTCTGGTGGGGCAGCGTGCTCGACCTCGTCTCCATGAACGTCTTCATCGGCTTCGTGTTCAGCTACGCCCTGGTCCGCTGGCGCGGCCTCGGCGTCGGCGCCTTCCTGGCCAGCTTCCTGCTCCTGAACGCCGTGCTCCTCGCCATCAAGCTGATCCACGGCCACGGCTCCGCCGCCTTCGGGGTGACGGCCGTCGTCTCCCTCGCCATCGAGCTTCGCATCCGGCGAGAGGGTCGGGTGACCGGCGACGGCCGCTACCTGGCCGCGGCCGCGATCACCTTCGTCGTGGCCTTCGTCGTCTGGCTCGGCAGCGACAACGACGGCTGGCTGTGCGATCCGGACTCCTGGCTCCAGGGGCACGCGTTCTGGCACCTGGGCTGCGCCGGATCGACGGCCTTCCTCTACCTCTACATGCGTTCCCAGCACGACGCGGGAGGCGAGTCGGCATGAGCCACGGCGCATCGGGACCCCGTATCGGCCTCGCGTTCCGCTTCCACGCGAACTTCTACCACTCCTATCGCGGAGACACGCCGGACGAGCTCGGCTTCGGCATGGACATGCGCATCATCCGGCGGATCCTCGAGGTGCTCGACGCCTGGAACGACCGGGGCCTGCCGGTCCGCGCAACCTGGGACGTCGACAACCATTACTCCCTCGAGAAGATCATCCCCGAGCACTGC
This sequence comes from Myxococcota bacterium, assembly GCA_030748735.1. Taxonomy (GTDB): domain Bacteria; phylum Myxococcota_A; class UBA9160; order UBA9160; family UBA4427; genus DUBZ01. The sequence goes on from JASMLK010000115.1 coordinate 57,519, forward strand.
CCCGACATCCTCGAGGCCTGGCAGCGGCGCGTGGCCGACGGCCGGGACGAGTTCGAGCTCATGTCGTACAACAACGGCCTGGCCAACGCGGCCACCGCCGCGGAGTTCGACGCGAGCATCGAGCGGGCCCTGCGCAACCCCGAGGGCTCGGGGTTGGAGGACCTGTTCGCGTCCCACGCGCGGATCGTGCGGCCCCAGGAGATGATGTACACGCCGCGCCACCTGGATCTGTATCCCCGGCTCGGCATCGACACGATCAGCCTCTTCTACAGCGCGGTTCCCTTCAACGCCTTCAGCAACTTCGTTGCGCCCCTGCCCCTGGAGCAGCGCTACAACCCGCTGATCCTGTGGCACCCCGACGCGGAGGGGACGATGTCCCTCCTCCCCGCCTACAACCACGGCGACATCGCCGACCAGCTCTCCTTGCGCCGCTGGCTCGAGCGCATGCGCCGCGCCCAGCTCGCCCTGTCCGAGCCACGGGACCTGCTGCTGCTCATCGACGCCGACGCCGACGACGAGTTCTGGTACGGCTACGGCGCCCCCGTCCTGCCCCGCCTGATCGCCATCGCCGGGGGCCTCGACGGCCTGCTCGCGAGCGTCGCGGACCTCGACTTCGTGGACTTCACGACCCCCGGCGCCTACCTCGCCGACCACCCGCCGGTGGACCGCATCCGGATCGACCACGATACCGCCGACGGCTCCTACGACGGGTTCGCGAGCTGGGCGGAGAAGTGGTCGAGTCATCAGCTCTGGACCGGGATCGAGCGGGCTCGCCTGCTCGAGATGCAGGCGCGACGGCTCCTGTCCGAGATGCCAACCGGACCCGATCGTGAGGCCCTCGAGCAGAAGCTCGCGCGGAGCTTCGAGTCGCGGCTGCTCTCGCTCTCCACCACGCACTTCGGGCTGACCTCGCCCGTCGTGAACAAGAGGCGGCTGCGCACGGCGACCGGGCTCGTCGCCCGCGCGGTGGTCGAGGCCGAGCAGGCGTTCCTCGGGGCCGCCGCCGGCATCACCGGCGCGGAGCGACCCGCTGGCGAATCGCGGATCCCGCTCCAACTCGTCGACTTCCCCCGCGGCGTCGACACGGATGCGGTTCGCTACGAGCCCCGCCCGTCGCGGGCGTGGGTCCGCATTCCCGTCGACACAGCGGTGGCGGAGGCGCGGGCGGTCGAGGTGGTGGACGCCGCGGGAATGCCCCACGCGGCCGTCCTGCGGCCCCGCGCCGAAGGGTCCGGAGAACTCTCCCTGGTCGCCGCCCTCGCGGCGTGCGAGCGGCGAGACCTGACGGTCTCCCTCGACGGATCGCCGGGCGCCACCGTGCCGCTGCCCGGTGAGCCGGTTCGCACCGATCCCACGAGCCTCGACAACGGGCTGCTGCGCCTGCGCTTCGACGCCGAAGGACGCTGGGTCGGGCTCGAAGGGCCGGGCGGCGAGCTCGGCGACGGCCGGTCTCCGTTGGTGGGATCGGCGGTCCGGTATCGGCGCCAGCTCTGCGAAGCCGGGCCGTGGAGCGTCGTGAAGAACGACGTCGTGGGTGGGGGACTCCTGGGCGCGGTCCGGGTCGAGACCGCGATTCCCCTGCCGAAGGGCGCGGGAGCGGTCCGGGTCCAGAGAGAGTTCACCCTGGTGTCGGGGCTCCCGCATCTGTACTGCGAGACCTGGGTCAGCTATCCCGAGACCGAGTCGAAGAAGTACGACCGCGCCCGGGCCCGCGCCCTCGAGCAGGCCTACGACGGCCACTGGCGCGAGGCCATGCCCTGCGAGTTGCGCCCCGCCCTGTTCGGTCGCCCCGACCGGCCCCTCCGCATCTGGAAGCACAATCACCTCGGCCACGTCGGCCACTACGACCTCGACCACGGGAACCACACCGGGCGCCACGAGGTCGACACCCTCAACAACCACGTCACCTGCGGCTGGGTCGCCGCGAGCGACCGCGAGCGGGGGCTCCTGGTCGCCCAGACCAGCTCCGCGACCGCGGGCATGGCCTTTTGCCCGATCCGTCTGCGCGAAACGGAATCCGGAACGCGCCTGTTCCTGAACCCCTTCGGCGCCTACCACGGCCGCCAGCTGCCCTACCCCACCCGCTACAGCGGCGTCGGCTTGCTGGCCGCCTGGCTCGGCGCGCCGACCCTCGACCCCCAGGCCCCCTCCTTCAACGGGAATCAGCAGCACCTCTCGTTGATGCTCGCTCCCTATGCGGGTGACCGTCCGCCGCAGGCGCTGTGCGACGCGGCCATGGCCTTCCACTACCCCTACGCCGTCGTCTCCGACGCCCCGAAGATCGCCACGCCGTCGACGCGCCGCTGGCACCACCCGGGGGTCGAGCACGACGAGCAGGAGACTGCCCGATGACGAAGACGCTGAAGGCCCTGGTGTTCCCCGAGCCCTGGCGCGTCGAGCTGACCACGACCGAGGTCCCGAAGCCCGGCCCCCACCGAGCCCACCCCCACGGACGAGAAGCCATGTCCATCTCGTTCTACGACGCCAGCGTCGGCAGCTACGAGATCGCAACCACTTGAATAGACTGGCACGCCGGGGAGGGATTGGAACGCCCGTTCCCTTCGCTCATACGATCTACTCGCTCATCGCTCGCAGATCGAGTTCAGGTTCGAAGCCCGGTCCCACGCGCGGCGGCGCCTCTTCCGTCTCGTTCGCCCCACCGGAACTGCCTCAGAGGTGCCTCAAACGAAAAAGCAGCCACGCAAGTAACTGCTTTCGTTGAGAAACTGGTGGAGGCGGCGGGAATCGAACCCGCGTCCGCATGGCGTCCAGAGAACGCGTCTACGTGTGTAGTCCTTGCTCGATTTCGGAAGCACCGGCCGCAAGGACGGAGCAAGTACTCCCTAGCTACACGTGGATCTCACTTCCGGTTACGGTCTAGCAGCGATCGGAAGCCAGTCTCCTGATGACTCTCGCGACCCGCTAGGAGACGTCACGGACGAGAGCCCGCTTACCTAATTTCTGTTAGGCAGCGAGAGCGTAGTTTTCGTCGGCAGATAAAAAGCTACCAACTGTGATGCTTCTTTAACGACGAACATCAAAGTCGACACGCAGCGCTCACCTTCGACCACCCGTCGAAGCCAAGTCGCCCCCATTCCCGAGAGGGTAGATGCGGGGCCGCGGATGACAAGCTACGCGGGCGGGGTTTTCTCCGGGCGAAACACGTCCATCGAGCCGATCGTGTCGCGGTTTTGCTTGATGCGGCGGCATATCAGCCAGCGGCCGTCGACCTTCTGCCACGCGTCGCGGTAGAGGCCCAGGGTGCGAATGTCGCGCCCGGTCTCGAGCCCCAGCCCGACATCCGCCTCGATGTCGGGGGTCGTCAGCGCTTCGATGGCCGACCAGTCGCGCTCGTCCATCGCGCGGGCGAAGCGCACGAGTTGCCGGTAGATCTCACGTTCGGCGAGAAGTTGATCGAGATCCATTTCTCGGGGTACCTCCGAAGGACCGGCTCAGAAACGGTCCGGCCGCGATGGCCTCGATCGCGCCTTCCACCTGCGTGCGGTCGGACAGGTCCGCAACGAGGTCGGCATCGCGAATGTCGACCGTGATCACATCGTGACCGTCCGCTTCGAGTCGTTCCTTGACCGCCAGACCGATTCCACTCGCCGCACCCGTCACGGCACAGACACCCATCAGATTCCTCCTCTTCCCGTCTTCGTTCGAACCTGCAAGACGTTCGCGTTGTGAACGCACACGATAGGAAATCGCGAGCAGTCCGGGATCTACGCGGTGCCCTGATCGCCGTTGAAGGACAAGTCGAGACTTCACCGGTTTTACTCTCGTGGGGACCGTCGATCAGCTTCAACTCGCGACTCTCGAAGCGGCGGTCGAAGCCGTCGAGGATGTGCTTGAACCAGCGGAAGAGCGCTTCGCGTCCCTTGCACCGGTCGCGAGGCCAGCGCAGGCAGATCGATTTCGTACACCACGTCCTCGGTGAAGAACGGCTCGAGGCTCGACATGTCGACGCGCGGCGCTCAGGAACGCAGCGCCCGTAACGCCTCCGCGCAGTCGACCTGATCCGCCCCCGGCTTGAAGCCCGCGTCTTCGAGCTTCGAAGTGTCGACGGCGTGGCCGAAGCGAAGAATGGGAAGATTGTGATCCGTGATATGCGGAACACCCACCCTCGACGCCAGGCCCTCGAAGATGTTGGCCGAAAGCGGAAGGCTCGGAATCGCCGTCACCTCGCAGTGGTCGAGAATTTTGCTTTCGCGCATCACACCGCGCGAAGCCACGTTGTAGCAACCCGCGAGCTCGCGCTCGGCCGCAAACAGGGTCGCTTCGATGGCGTCGTCGACGTGCAGGAATTGCAGTGTCGGGTCGTGCCCGATGACGGTCGGAACGACGGTCTGGCCGAAGTGCCGGGCGAGCGCACCGTTCGCCCCCTCCCCTACGACTTCCTGCAAACGCAGGATGGCGACGTTGAGGTAGGGAGCATGTTCGGCGACATCGACCGCATAGTCTTCGGCTTCGAGTAGAGCCCCCAGACGCAGGTCGTCAGCAGGCACCCTCGGATGAGTCTCGCGATCGAGCAGGGGCCTCCCGCCGTCGATCGGGTACACGCCGGTTGACGAAAGCGCGACCCAGGAGCGGACGGGGCTTCCCTCGCGCGCTACTGCAGCGCCCAGGCGCATCGTGCCGATGACATCCGCGCCGGCCCCCGGGCGGACGTCCCCCATGCGGTCGGGGGCCAGGCTGCATTGGATCACGCTGTCGATCTCGTGCTCGCACATCGCGGCAAACTGCGCGCGAGGGTCGGCTTCATGGGCGAGCCACTTGATCCGCGGGTGCCAATCCGGACTGTGCTCGGGCTCGATCGCGACGACGCGCTCGACGTCGTCGAGGTCCGCGGTCGCCTCGGCGAGCATGCGCCCCAGCGGCGTCGCCGCCCCTTCGATCCACACGTTCTTCATGACCGGCTGCGACCTCGGTCTCCCGATTCCTCGGGCAGCTTTTCGTTCGAGGAATCGAAGTAGATGCCGTCGCGTTCGTCCAGCATGCGGTCGAGCTCAGACTGCATCAACGAGCGAACTTCCTGGGCGCGGTCCATCAATATGCTAAGGGGAATGTGCTTCGGTACATGGGAATCGTCCCATTCGATCGGGGGCAGCACGCGCACGCGGATCTTCGCGGGAAACTGGGCCACGGCCCCGAGGATCGGACCGAACATCAGCGCGTTCACCGTAACCGGGAAATCGCCGTTCGGTGAAGGCAGGACCCCCAGCACGGGCGTCGTGTCTTCGGTGCCGACGAGCACGATCGGGACGATGGGAACCCCCGCGCGCATCGCGGTCTCGACGAACCCACCGCGCCCGAACCGCTGCAGCTTGTATCGCTCGGACGGCGGCTTGACGGGCCCCTTCGAACCTTCGGGGAACACCATCACGAGCTGCTCGTCCTCGCGCAGCAGACGCTCGGCGTTGTCGGGATGACCGACCACCACGCCGACCCGCTCGACCAGGCGGCCGACGAAGGGCAGATCGAAGAAGCCCTTGAAACCGAGTCCGTAGACCGGGCGTCCGCGTTCTCGTTCGACGCCCATCTGCACGATCTTGCCGTCCACCGGCAGCATGCCCGCGTGGTTGCCCACGAGCAGCGCTCCACCGCGCTTGGGGATGTGCTCGACGCCTTCCCAGGTGACGCGGAAGTACTTGTCGTACATGAAGTCGAAGATCGAGTCGCGCAGATCCTCTCCGGGCGTCACGCGCCCCCAGCGATCGACCTGTTGCGTCGTCGAATTGCTCATCGGTTCCCCCGACCGGGCGGAATGCGTCGCCCACTGATCTGCGCCACCGAAAGCTTCACGAAGCGGTCCCGCTGCCCGGATGCCCAGGGTCGCAGCGGGAGGGCCAGGAGCAACTCGTTCGTTTCGAGTTCTTCGAGCTTTCCGGCGACATTCACGCTCGCGCCCGTGTGTTCGAAGCCGTTGCTGTCGAGCACCTGGAACGAGGCGTGCCGGCCTTCGCGCGCCGCGTCGAGGATCTGCCCTTCACCGGTCCGCACGATGATGGACCAGTCATCGACGATGAAGTTGACGGGCCGAAGCCTGGGCGCGCCGTCGGTCGCGAGCGCCAGACAACCGGTCGCGGTGCCCCGCAGGAGTTCGAGGCACTCGTCTCGCGTCAGGGCCTCGACCTCGGCCGGCTCGCCCCACTTCGCGCTGGCCGGACCTGCCGCGACCTTCGACGTCATCTTCATGTTGCCCTCCGGCTCCCCTTCTGATGCCACGACCATCACTCTCGTTCGGCCGATTCGTCGGCGACTTGCGTGATCGTCTGGGCATGCGCCTCGGCCGCGGGTTCGTGATGCGGCGGTACCTCTGGGCGAATGCATGAACGGGGCCAAACACACCAAAGGCGAGGGGCGAGGCGAGACGGCACCGCACGCAGCCTGACCGCCTCCGCCACGATTCGGGCCCGAGCGGGCGTTCTGGTGTTGGCCCTAATCACACCAGGGAAGACTGGAGCGGGGCACCCCTCCCCAATTGACATCTCCAGGTGGCGCACATCGTTGCAGGGGCGAAGTGGGCAGTCTTTGCTACATCCCTGCTCTCGCCAGGGAATTGCACTTTTCAGCAGCCCGCGGACGTCTCAACACCGCGAAGAGCGGCAGAACACGGCAGGAGAAATCGCGATGACGAACGACATCTTCAAGGCGCGCGAGCGGGCATTCGAATCGGTCTATTTCGCAAAGACCGACGCAGAGAAAATCGAAGCCATCCACCGGGAGCGCGAAACGCAGGCGGCACTCGAGCGTCTGTCCGCAGCGACCGGGATCCACGATCACGGCATTCTCGAGCGGCTGCTCAGCTTGGAGATCACGTCGTCCAGCATCGAGGCCTTGAGCCATGCACCGCTCGTCGCGGTCGCCTGGGCCAATGGCGACCTCGAGCCCGGCGAAAAGAAGGCCGCTCTCGAAGCGCTGGCCGCCGACGGCGTCGAGGAGGGCTCCCCCGCCTACGAGCGCTTCGAACGCTGGCTCGAGAAGCCCCCTGCTGACGAATTGATGGAAGTCTGGCGCGACTACGTGCACGCCGTCCTCCAGCAGCTCGATCCCGAAGCCCGCGAGGGTGTCCGCAAGGACCTCATCGAACGCGCAGAAAGGATCGCCAGGGCGGCCGGCGGCGTCGCGGGCTTTGGTGCGGTGAGCAAGAAGGAGCGCGGGGTTCTCGGAGAGATCGTCTCCGCCCTCTCCGTCGAGTGACACGCAGGCCGCCACCTGGCGACGCAAGGCGGGCTAGCCCGCATTATTCATGAACATCCGTAGCGAGACGGTGCAGATTCGTGCTCTGGCAAGAGAAATCGGCGTTCCGCCGCGGAGACGTGGTTCACCCCACGTCGAGCAGCGGGACGTCGATTTCTCTTGCCAGAGTGCGGAGATGTGCCGTCGCAGTAGGATGTTCATGAATA
>JASMLK010000116.1 GCA_030748735.1 Myxococcota bacterium
GGAACGCCACCGGAGTTGGCGCCGTCGCCGATGTCACTCGCATAGAGCCGCAGCATGTTGTTCACGTAACGGTTTTCGGTCTTCCCGTCTTTCTTGAGGCCGACGTAGCTCGTGTTGGGTTCGGGGTTCTCGGGCGGCGCATCGAAGACGAGCTTTGCGGTGTAGTAGTTCCTGCTGCCGGACTCCGGCTGCGCGCGAAACGGGTTCACGCTTCCCGAATCGGGGTCGAGGTCGACGTCCCGAAGCGTCTGCAGGTTGTTCAAGTCCATGTCGTTCGGGTGATAGGCGAAGTAGCGTGAGCGCGGGTACTGACCACGCAACACCACCCAGCCGCCGCGTTCGACCGAGAAGGAATTCCCCGGCGACAGCCCGAGACTCGAGATGAAGTATTCGTTGGCGAAGTAGTTCGCCCCGGAGATGTCGGGCAGGTTGGGAAAGTTGTTGAAGGTGAGCGGGCTGCCGATGCGCGGCCAACCCGGGCAGATGTCCTGAGCACTCGGTCGCGGGGCCGACTTGTACTCTCCATCCCCCAGCCGAAGGCCGCAGTGCTCGGCGATGTAGTCGCCGATGCGCCCCTGCGCGCTCGGCAGGCTCGGGTCGGTGAGTTCGCCGAAGGTTTCGAGCATCTCCTTTTCGCCGGATACCGCCTCGGCCCAGGCTTCGAATGCGCTGTGGAACTGCGCCATGTCGTCGCGGATCTCGCTCGGAGAAACGTCGAGCAGGGTGCCCAACACCTTTGCGTGGCCGGTCAGTTCCTTGAGGCCGCTGGTGTCGATGGCGCCGGTATTGATGCTCGTGAGCGTCTCGCAGAAGGCGGCGTGGGCTTCGGGCGGCGTCGGGGGTTGGGCGCACCCCGCGCCGATCGCGAGAGCGCCCGCGGCCAGCAGCTGTGTTGCTGTCGTGGCGGTGCGACGAGTTGCCATCGAATTCCCCTTTCGCGCGTGATCGCAGTGCCGCGCCGAGATGATCTAGACCGGATGATTCATGAAGCCAGATCGCCGCTGCATCACCGTCGGCTGCGTTGCGAAACCTTGCTGTAGCCCTGCTACAGCTGCGCTTCCGCGCCTTGCCGACGGCGCGCATCGACGATCTGGCGTTTCACGGGAGTCTTGAGTCAGGCTCCTGGTGCGAAATCGCTTCCAATTCGCGTTGTTTCGTTTCTGGAAAGAACAACAGCACGCAGCCGCCAATGAGTACGGTGAAACCCAGCGCTGTCGTGATGAAGATGAAGTCCCCGTCACCGGCGGTTGCGAGGTACATCAAGAACAGCCCCACGGCGGCTCCGGTCGCGTCGAGCACCGCGAGGATGCCCGAGGCCGAAGCACGCTGCTCGGTCGGGAAGAGTTCGGTCGCGAACGCGCGTACGATCATGCGTCCGCCCTGAGAGCAGAAGAGGAAACCGATCCACCCGAACGGGACCGTCCAGCCGGGGCCGTTGTAGAAGAGTGCAACCCAGAACGGGAAGGAGCCGAGCAGCACGATCCCAACGGCACGCCGTCCGAAGCGGTCCGATAGATGACCCGCCACGATGTTGCCCGCGATCCCGATTACACCGCCCACGACGATCATGGTCGCGTACTGCCCCGGCGACCAGCCGTGAACCGTCTGTGTGAAATAGCCGGTGAACTGGAACGCTCCGGCGAGGCCGATGGACGGAAGGAAGCCGACGGTCGCGATGCCGAGTGCGCGCGCGGGCGTGGCTTTGACCAGGTCGAGTATTGGTCGCAGCGAATACCCGGTGCCGCCTGCATCGCCCCGGGCCTCGTGGTGTCGCGTGAAGCGTTCGGTTTCCGGGACGCGACGACGAAAGAAGGGCAGCAGCAGGATCGGAACCAGGCCGATCGCGTAGAGCGAACGCCACCCGAAGGGCAATCGGTCGATCTGCGAGAACAACCCCATCGCGATCCCGTGCCCCGAAGCGGAAAGAGCCCCCAGCATCCCGACACCCCAGCCACGGTGGTTTGCCGGGAACTCCTCGGCGATGTAGACGAACGAGATCGCCGAGCCGGTGACGAAGAACGTGCGAGTCACCATCTGGCACAGCGTGAACTGCACTGGGGTCTGGCTGAAGGCCGTCAGGGTCGTGGCGATGGCCGTGCCGACCAGCGAAAGCAGAAACACGCGGCGGCGTCCGATGCGATCCGCGTATGGAATGAAGAGCACTGCGGGCAGCGCGCCGACACGGATCCAGCCGAGATAGAGGCCGAAGTCGGTTTCCTGCATGCCGAGGGATGCGGCGATCTGCGGAAGCGCCGCGGTCAACATCGCGAGGTCGTATTCCTCGAACAAGAGCGCGAGGGCGACCGCGCCCAGCAGGTCGAAGTGGCGCCGCTCGAGGTCGGGCGTCGGGCCGAAGATCGGCAGGATCCACCAGGGGCGCCCCGATCGTGTGGTGGCCGCAGAGGCGCGTGAAGTCGGGGGCGGGGGCTCGGTCACGGCGAATTCGCGTTCGTTCGAACCCATGGGCTGCCCCCCTCAGGCTGGTGCCGTTGGCTGCGACGATTGGTGAGCCGGTCCGGGGCGCGACGCGGTCTTGGCTCGCGGTTTCCGCTGATGGTACACCCCGCGCCGCAATTGCGGCCCTACGCGCCGGTGAGCCGCTGGTGCAAGCGGTTCATGCCGCCGATCCACCGGTCGTAGTCCGCGGTCTTGCGCTTCATGTATTTGCTGACTTCGGCGTGAGGAAGGATGAGGAAGCTCTCCGCGGCGAGTCCCGCGATCACGCATTCCGCGAGCTCTTCGGGTTCCATCATGCCGTCACCCGCGGCTGCGGCGGTCGATGCGGTGTCGTTTTCGGTCATCGGCGTGCGGACCGCCTGGGGGCAGAGCATCGAAACCCGAATGCCCTGGTGCTGGTACGTGAGCGCCAGCCATTCGCCGAAGCCCACGGCCGCGTGCTTCGTGACGCCATAGGCGGCGCCGCCGATCTGGTTGAGCAGGCCCGCCGCCGAAGCGGTGTGCATGAAGTAACCACCGCCGCGTTCGATCATGCGGGGGACGAGGTGCCGTGCAGCGTAGACGTGCGCCATCACGTTGACGTCCCACGACATCTGCCATTCGTCGTTCGCTGAGGCGAGTTCGGGGGCGAGGCCGATGCCGGCGTTCGAACAGAAGAGGTCGATCGGGCCGACTTCGCTTTCGGTCGTTGCGATCACCCGCGCGATGTCGTCTTCGACGGCGACGTTCGCCGTCATCGCGGTGCCGCCCACTTCCTTCGCGGTGGCCCCGGCACCTTCCGCATCGAGGTCGACGCAGACGATGTGCTTCGCGCCTTCGGCATCGAAGCGGCGCGCGAGCGCCCGGCCAATCCCGCTGGCCGCACCGGTGACGACGATGGTCTTGTCCTGGATCTGCATGGCGCGCTCCTCTTTCGATGCTGGAAGCGCACGAGTATGCCAAGCTCATCGCGCCTGCGCCCCGGGGCGCAGGCACGTCCATCGCTGGGCGACGCGGGCGATGACACGAAAGAAGGAGGAGCCCCGATGATCCAGCTCTACACGTCGCCTACCCCGAACGGTTGGAAGGCCTCGGTCGCCCTCGAGGAGCTCGAGCTTTCCTACGAAGTCACGGCGATCGATCTCTCGAAGAACGTGCAGAAACGAGTTCGTCGAGAACGCGCGCAAGTCACTGCAGACCTGATCGAAACGCGCGCCGAGCTTCAGACGATCGTCATGCCTCCGTCGACAACGAGCGTCGACCCCGTGACGTAGCTCCCCGCCTTCGAGCAGAGAAAGACGGCGATGCCGCCCACTTCTTCAGGGTCGCCGATGCGGCGCAGCGGGGTCGTGGAGGTGACCGTCTTCAGCGTCTTCGGGTTCTCCCACAATGCTCGAGCGAAGTCGGTGCGGATCAGGCCGGGCGCAATCGCATTCACGCGGATGTTGTTCGGCCCGTGTTCCGCCGAGAGATTCCTGACGAGTGCGAGGTCGGCGGCCTTCGAAATGTTGTAGGCCCCCAGCACCGTGCTCGCCCGCGTGCCGCCGACGCTGGAAACCACGATGATCGATCCACCACCGCGCTCCGTCATTTCGGGGATCACCATGTTGCACAGCCAGTGATTGCTCTTGATGTTCGCTGACATGATCTTGTCGAAGGCCGAATCGGGGATGTCCATCGACGAGCCGTAGAAGGGGTTCACGGCGGCGTTGCACACGAGGATGTCGATCGGGCCGAGCCTTTCGCGCGTCTGATCCACGAGCCCCTGCAGCGCCTCTTTTTCGCTGATGTTCGCCGGCAGCGAGATCGCTTCGCCAGGGCCGTCGGCACAGGCCGCGTTGATCTCGGCGGCAACGGCTTCGCACGGCTCGGGCTTTCGGCTCGAGATCACGACACGCGCGCCGTGGGCCGCGAGTTGCTCCGCGATCGACTTGCCGATGCCACGTGAGGAGCCGGTGATGACGGCAACCTTGCCGGTCAGGTCGAAGAGGTCGGTTTGTACGGACATGGGTGTGGGCCTTTCATCGTCGTCGTTCCAACGCCGCCGAAATCGCTCGTGCTCGAGATGCCGAGGTCGTGGCGGACGAGGAGCGGTGCCGAACGACATTGACACACCTGGTCCATCCTGCAATCGGTTCGCGCCGACTCGCAACCGCTGTGGCAGAATCGTGCCCCTACGCGCCGGAGGGGGTCGTCAATGGTTCGTTGGATCGCCATCGCCGTCGCGGTGGCTGCGCTGGGCATCTTTCTCTTCGTGCAGGCAGCCTCGCGGGGCTGGTTTGCCGAAAGAGAGCAGGCGGGGACGGTGGCGGAGGTCGCGCGCAGTGAACGAGTCGCCGAGGCGTACGCGGCGGACCAGTCGCTTGCGCGTGAAATTCTCGGCGCCCCGGAAGCCAAGCAGGTCTTGTTCGGCGACTTCCACGTCCACACGACCTTCAGCTTCGACGCCTTCATGATGAACCTGCCCATGGCAGGTGGGGGCGGCTCCTATCCGCCGGCGGACGCCTGTGACTTCGCGCGACATTGTTCGGCGCTCGACTTCTGGTCGATCAACGATCATGCCGAAACGCTCACCCCCGACATGTGGGCGCAGACAGTCGAAAGCGTCCGCCAGTGCAACGATGTCGCCGGTGACCCCAGCAACCCCGACCTGGTGACCTATCTCGGCTGGGAATGGAGCCACATCGGGACGACCCCGCGCAATCACTACGGGCACAAGAACGTGGTGCTGCTCGGAACCGACGACGAGGACATCATCCCGCGACCGATCGCGGCGCGCAGTGCGACCTCGTCGGCCGCAGTCGGCCCCAGTGTGATCCAGCGTCTCGGCCTGGCCGCGATGAACGGGCGCCGCGGCATGGAGTTCAACAAGACCATTACGTCGATGCTCGACGTGCCGAGCTGTCCTGACAACGTGCCTCTGCACAAGCTTCCGCTCGACTGCCGCGAAAGTGCAGCGACCCCGGAAACCCTCTTCGCGAAACTCAACGAGTATGGGGTGCCTTCGATCGTCATTCCCCACGGCACGGCCTGGGGGTTGTACACCCCCGCCGGTTCCGACTGGCGAAAGCAACTGCGCGGCCACGACCCCGGTCTGGAAACCCTGGTCGAGGTCTATTCGGGGCACGGCAACTCGGAACAGCTGCCGAGTTGGCGCGAAGTCGGCATCGGCCGCAAGGGTTCCCTGTCTTGCCCGGAACCGACGCCGGACTACCTGCCGAGTTGTTGGCGCGCGGGCCAACTCGTCGAGGCGGCGTGTCTCGAAAATGACAACGACGCGGACGAGTGCAGCGATCGCGCGGCGTCGGCGCGTCGCAACTACCTCAATGCGTATCAAGCAGGCTGGAAGACCCTGCCGGGGCACGAGCCGGACGCGTGGCTCGACGCCGGGCAGTACCGCAGTGGTTTCCAGCCGGCATTCAACTACCGGCCACGATCGTCGGTGCAGTACATGCTTGCGATTCGCGACTTCGAGAATCCGGCAGAACCGAAGGGCTTCAACTTCGGCTTCATCGGTTCGAGTGACATTCACAGCGCGCGGCCGGGTACGGGCTACAAGGAAATGCACCGAGGTGAGTTCAGCGATGGACGGGGCGCTCGTGACCCCGACGCCGAGGTGTCGGCACCGATGTTCGGTTCGTCGAACGACGCCGACGAACCGGTCGACCAATCGGTTCCCTATGACTCGACTGGCGAATCGCCGCTGCAGCTGTTCGAAATCGAGCGCGCGTCGGCCTACTTCGCGACCGGCGGTCTGGTGGCCGTGCACTCGACGGGGCGCGACCGGCAGTCGATCTGGGACGCCCTCGAGCGCAAAGAGGTCTATGCCACGAGTGGTCGGCGGACGTTGCTCTGGTTCGACATGATCAATGGGGAGAAATCCATTCCCATGGGGTCGACGACCATTCGAAGCACCATGCCGCGCTTTCGCGTGCGTGCTTCGGGGTCCTTCGAGCAGAAACCGGGTTGCCCGGACGATACGGTCGCGGCGCTCGGCCAGGAGCGGGTCGATCACATCTGTCAGGGGGAGTGCTACTTCCCGAGTGACGAGCGCCGTCCGATCACTCGCATCGAGGTCGTGCGCATTCGACCGCAGATTCACGAAGACGAAGACGTGAACCGGCTGGTCGAAGATCCCTGGCGCGTCTTTCCCTGCCCCAATGACGGCGGCGGTTGTGTGGTCGAGTTCGCCGATCCCGAATTCGCGTCGAAGGGGCGTGACACGGTCTACTACGCCCGCGCGATCGAGGCCGATGCCCCGCTGATCCACGGCAGCAACCCCCTCGGTTGCACTTTCGACGACGAAGGCAATTGCGTCGCCGTGTCTCCGTGCGGAGCGGACGCGCCTCTCGACGACGATTGCCTTTCGCCGGGTGAACCCCGCGCCTGGTCTTCGCCCATCTACGTGAACTTCGACCTGTAGCGTGGGGCGTCCGCGCCGAACCCCATTCGATCAGGAGAACGAACCATGAGTGAGCAGGAAGACAAATTCAATCGCGGCGTGGCCCTGGCGGGGAAGCTCTTCGAAGGCCTCGACGTCGAAGCCGTGAAGATGAGCGACTCGTTTCGCGCACACACCATGGCGCATCTCTTCGGCGACGTGTGGCAGGGCTCGGAACTCGAACTCCAGGAAAGGTCGCTCGTCACCTGCGTGACGCTGATCGCCCTCAATCGCGAACACGAGCAGCGATTGCACTTCACCGGTGCGAAGAATCTCGGTGTGCCGCGCGAAAAGCTCGAAGGGGCCATCGCCCACGTGGCGCACTACGCGGGCTGGCCCAATGCCGTGACGGCATTTCGCGTGCTCGACGAGGTCTGGCCCGCCGACAGCTGATGGCCGTGGCGCCGCGTGCGAAACCACGAGACGCCAACGAATCTCGTTTCGAAACGTATCCGGAGAGGAGCCATTCATGTCGGACCCCGAAACCCCGAACGACCTGAAGAGCCTCGGACTGCCACAGATCGATCAGGTGGGGTTCGTCGTGAAGAGCGTCGACGAAGCAGAAAAGCGCTACGGCGCGCTCTTCGGTCCATTTACCCGAATGGACGGTTCGGTGCAGGCGGCGACCTATCGCGGCAAGCAGGCGGACGCGCAGCTCGAACTCCTCTTCGGACGCTCGGGCGATGTCGAAATGGAGTTCATCGAATGGAAGGCTGGTGAGAGCCCCCATCGCGAATTCATCGAGCAGGGGCGCGAGGGGATGCACCACATCCGCTTTCGCGTGGAGAACGCCGACGAGTGGATCGAGCGAGTCGCCGAAGTGGGCTACCAGCCGATCTGGTACAAACGATTCTCTCCCGAGATCGTCTTCGCCTACCTCGAACGCGAAGGCGATCCCCTACTGATCGAGTTCTTGCAGATGCCCTGAGGGCGCGCTCGAAACCAGGAGTCTTCATTTGTCTGCCCCCAGGAAGATCCGCATCGAAGATCTGCGTGAGCCGGTTCTGACGGACATCCAGAAGGCGGCCCTCGCGCACGGCGAAGACAACCCCGTAGAACTCAGCCTGAAGGCGGTCGAAGCCGCAGCCATCGAGCGCACCGGTCTCGAGGACTTCGGTCCCGAGGACTATCGCGAGCGTCTCGGTCTGTGGCTCTCGGAAGTCGACGGCGATGCCGAGCGCACCGCGATCGGTCGCTTCGGTGTCTTCAACGATTGCGTGCGCAATGCCGCGAGTCGCCTGCTCATCTTCGATCTGTTGAAGCGGCATCCCGAGATCCACGACCAGCAGATCGAACGGCCCATCATCGTGATCGGCCTGCCGCGTTCGGGGACGACCCATCTGGTCAATCTCATCGCCGCCGACCAGCGCTTGCGGTCGATGCCGCTCTGGGAGGGGCAGGAGCCCGTTCCCAACCCGAAGGACGTGCCGGGTGAGGACGGCGGCGACCCGCGGTGGGCCCGGTCGGAAGCCGCGTGGCAGGGGATGAAGCTCGCTTCACCGCTGATCGCCTCGATGCATCCGATGAACCCGGACCACATTCACGAAGAACTCGAACTACAGCTTCCCGACTTCACGAGTTACAACCAGGAATGGGTCGCGCGTTCGCCGAAGTGGCGCGACTACTACCTCGCTCACGACCAGACGCCGCACTACGAGTGGCTACGCACCATGCTCGAGGTGTTGCAGTGGTACAAGCCGCGCGAACGTTGGGTGCTGAAGTGCCCGCAGCATCTCGAGCAGATCGGCCCGCTGACGAAGACCTTTCCCGACGCGACGATCGTCGTGACCCACCGCGATCCGGTGAGCGTGATCCAGAGCGCGATCACCATGCTCACCTACGGCGCGCGCATGAACTACACGAACCCGCGTCCTGAGTTCTATCTCGAGTACTGGACCGATCGGATCGAGCGTCTGCTACGCGCCTCGGTACGCGACCGCGGGCTGCTGCCCTCCGATCGCACGGTGGACGTGCTCTTCCACGAGTTGATGGCCGACGACATGGGCACGGTCGAACGAATCTACGAAACCGCGGGCCTCGAGATGACCGACGCCGCGCGAGCGCAGATCAAGCAATACGTCGACGACCACCCGCGTGGCAAGGAAGGGCAGGTGGTGTACGACCTGCGCGCAGACTTCGACGCCGAACCCGCGGACGTGCGCTCGGGCTTCGACTTCTACCTCGACGAGTTCGACATCCGGCAGGAGGTGCGCTGACGCGGAAGGGCTACCCGCGCGGAGGAAGTCCGTGGACCATCGTGAGGAAGCGCATCGTCGTGCCTGCCCGACGATGTTCCGAAATGGCCTGATATTCGGGGTCGGCGAACCAGTCCTTCGCCGCCTGCTCGTTCGGAAACTTGAAGATCACGACGCGACCGGGAGGCGCATCGGGCCCCTCGAACGTTTCGCTGTTGTCGTCGTAGGTGAAGAACTCACCGCCGTGCTTCTGGAGAATGGGAAAGAACCCCTTCTCGTACTTCCGATAGGTGTCGGCGTCCTGGATGGTGAAGTTCGCGACCATGAATGCGGGGGCGTCGGCCATGGGTGGGCTCCTGTGGGCTTGTGGGGCTTGTAGTTGGCAGGGTCGCTCGAGCGGATGGGGTCGACTTCGATCAGGCGATCAGGCGCGCGCCCGGTGCGAGAGGGCGGGAGAGTGACAGAACGCTCGATAGGGCGCAAAGTGCGAAGGCGATGCGATTGGATGGACTGTGAGCGAACTCGACCCGCTGTTGCTCGCCATCTTCTTGATGCTCACCATGTTCGGCATGGGAGCCACGCTCTGACTCGCCGACTTCGCACGCGTCGGCCATGCTCGCGGCGTGGTTCCGCAGGGAAGAGGGGGAAGCGGCGGAGACTCGCGCGCGCTGACGCTTGGCAGTTCGGTGCGAACGGAGACCCGGGCCGGTCAGTCGTCCGAGTCGAAGACGTCGTCCTCGCTGCGCCAGAACAGCGTGATCGCGACGGCCCCCATGTGCTGATAGCCGTCGAACTCCCGATCCGGACCGGTCAGCTGGAAGGTCTCCGCCAGGTACATGAAGTTGTAGCTGGCGGTCAGCGACACCGAGAGGCGGTCGGTGATGTGCTGGTTCACGCCGATCTCCGGTCCCCCGCCGATCGATACGTTCACGATGTCGAGGTTGGTCGTGGGGTTGTGGAAGTCGACGTTGAGTCGAACCGAAGGTCCCGCCCACGCCCGGTAGTTCTTCTCCCGGATGAATCCGTAGCCGACCGTCTGATGCAGGGTGAACGCGTGAATCGTTTCGTTCTTCTGTTTGAACTCGATCAGTTCTTCGTCGACATCTTCCTGGTCGGTTCGCCGCTCAACGCGGATCGTCGGGTCTTTGTCGAACTCCCGCCGCCCGATGCGGTAGCCAACCTTGACGCGGTAGTTCCAGGGTTCATCGCGGGCGACGTTGCCGTCGTAGCTGAAGCCGATCCCGCCCATGTGCTGGTCGAAGTCGCGATCGACCCGCCCCTCGTTGGAGGGGATGGCGTCGTCGATCCTGGACGATGTCCATTCGGATTCGAGCGAAACGCCATAGCCGCCGGCGAGCGCCGGCTGAGAACCGCTGAGTATCGCCACGGCCGCAACGAGTGCGACGAATCCACACTTGATCGAGTCACTCATGACCGAACTCCGCTTGTTCCAGACCCGCTGGTGCACCGGCTCTACTCCCCGACTCAATGCTTCACCTTGCGCACGGACTTGCGATCGAAATGCACGAAGGTTCCGAAAGGACGGCGAATAGTAGCCCGGAACCGCCCACACGCGCGGGCAGGAGAGTGGACCAAAGAGTACGTTCGTGAACAATCCGGGCAGGCGACGCCGAGGAGAGATCCGATGATTGGATACGTGACCCTGGGAACCAACGATATCGGGCGCGCTGCGGCCTTCTGCGACGCGCTGCTCGGTCCCCTCGGCGCCGGGCAGTGGAACCCCGTTGTGGGTCTGGGGCCTGGCCGGGGTGTTGTTGCTCGGGGCGGCCGGTGAGATCTACGAAAACCAGTGGCGGATTCCCGCGGCCCTCGAGGCCGGTGACTACGAAGAGGCGGGTGAGAGCCTCGGCCGCCTGGCGTGGATCGCGCGCGACAGCGCGAGCGGCCCTAGCCCGCATTATTCATGAACATCCTACTGCGACGGCACATCTCCGCACTCTGGCAAGAGAAATCGACGTCCCGCTGCTCGACGTGGGGTGAACCACGTCTGCGCGGCGGAACGCCGATTTCTCTTGCCAGAGCACGAAT
>JASMLK010000117.1 GCA_030748735.1 Myxococcota bacterium
GCGGAACGCCGATTTCTCTTGCCAGAGCACGAATCTGCACCGTCTCGCTACGGATGTTCATGAATCATCCGGGCTAGCCGAGGCCGCACCGCTTCACCCCCCGAGCCAGACCGCCGCCTTCTGGCCGAGATCCTCGAGCCCCGGCCCCATCATGAAGAAGTGGTCGGTCGCGTCGAGCACATCGAAGGTCACGTGGTCGAGGTCGCGCGCCATGGCTTCGAGTTCGGCCGGTGATGAGATGGCGTCGTTCTCGCCAACCGCGATGAAGACCTTGCCCTTGAAGTCGCGAACGAGGCTCGACTCCATCATGGCCGGTGGCGGTGCCACGAGCAGGAGGCGACGCACCGTGGTTCGCGCACCTGCGAGCGCCGCAGTCGCACCGCCGTACGAGTACCCCGCCGCAACCAGAGGCGGCGAAACCGAGTCTTCGAGAAAGTCGAGCGCTGCGTCGTAGTCTTCGCGTGCGTCGGCGACCTCCCCACTCGGTTCGCCCGCACTCGCCCCGACGCCGCGCCAGTCGAACCGCAAGCTCGCAATGCCCGCCCGTTCGCACGCGAAGGCGATCTCACTCACGACCGGCGAATCCATGCTACCGCCGTAGAGAGGGTGCGGGGGTGCGATCACGGCGCCGCCCAGGTCGGCACTGAGACCCGCGCGAAAGAGCGCATCGAGCGCCCAGCCCGCGCGGCCTTCGCGGTCGGGCAATGCAACGGTGGCGGGACGTTCCATCGAAGGTGACATCCGGGCTCCTCATGCGTTGGCGGCGAACCGCAAGACTGCGCGGCCCACACACATACACTGCCGCACCCGCGAGGCACGGCTACCCTCGCGCGTCATCCACATCACATCGCAATGGAGCGATGGCGCGTAAACCCGCACACCACCCTGGAGTCCCATGACGGAAATCGGTCGCTACAAGGGGAAGTTTCTCGAGATGGTCACCGAGGAGGTGGCGCTCCCCAATGGTCGCAGCGCGACCCTCGACCTGATTCGCCACCCGGGCGCCTCGGCGATCGTCCCCTTCCTTTCGACCGAAAAGGGAGCCGAGCAGGTGCTGCTGATCCGCCAGTACCGCCACGCGGCGGGGGGCACCATCTACGAAGTGCCGGCGGGAAAACTCGAGCCCGACGAAGACCCGGAGTTGTGTGCCACGCGCGAACTCGAAGAAGAAACGGGCTACAGGGCCGGCCGACTCGAGCGCCTCGGCGAAATTCTCACCACGCCGGGGTTCACCGACGAGAAGATCCACCTTTTCGCAGCTTTCGAGCTCGAGCCTGCGCCCCAGGCGCTAGAAGCCGACGAGATCATCGAGCTGGCCCCCATGCCGCTTCGTGCGGCACTCGATCTCATCTGGTCAGGGGAACTCACCGACGCCAAGAGCGTGACGGCCCTGCTTCACGCGGCGCGACTGTTGGGGGGCTAGCAGCCCGCCCGCAGGCCGAGCCTGCTCGTTCCTCATGGCGGCGCGTTGACGGAAGTATTCAGGATCCGTACGCTTTTTTGTCGCGGGTGTCGCGCCCCCACCCGTTTCGAAGCCCGCTCCGGCAACTGCCACCTGCTGCCATTTCGGC
Source organism: Myxococcota bacterium (assembly GCA_030748735.1). Classification (GTDB taxonomy): domain Bacteria; phylum Myxococcota_A; class UBA9160; order UBA9160; family UBA4427; genus DUBZ01. Next base: position 1,572 of record JASMLK010000117.1, read on the forward strand.
GGCGAAACAAGCAACACAACTTTGCGCAACGGCGCGGGCGACAGTCGCGAAACCTTCGCCGCAGGACCTTCGACCCCCCGGCGACAAAAGCGACCAGGAGTGCACATCATCTATGTACGGCCGTGGTAGCCAGATGGGGTTCGGACCGCCCGTCACACCGAACATCATCAAGAACCTGATGATCGCGAATGGTGTGGTGTTCATTGCGCAGCACCTGACCCAGGGCGCCGTCACCCAGTGGGCCGTCGTATCTCCCGCGCAAGTGTGGCTCGGCCTCGAGCTCTGGCGGCCCTTCACCTACATGTGGCTGCACTCGACGACGTCTCCCTTCCACATCATCTTCAACATGTTCACGTTGTGGATGTTCGGGAGCCAGATGGCGCTGGCGTGGGGCGAGCAGCGCTTCATTCGTTTCTACCTGGTGTGCGGCATCGGGGCCGGTGTATTGATCGCGACCGTTCCCTTCGTACCCGTCGTGATGGGACTGAAAGAGCTCGACTACTCGCTCGCGATTCCCACGCTTGGTGCGTCGGGCGCCGTCATGGGCTGCTTGCTTGCGTTTTCACTCACCTGGCCCAACCGCACCATCCAGCTCATCTTCCCCCCCATTCCACTGAAGGCCATCTGGCTCATTCCCTTCATCTTCTTCATGGAGTTCAGCTCCGGGCAGCAGGGCGTGAGTCATATCGGGCACCTGGGTGGTGTCGTGGTCGGGTACTTCTATCTGCTGCGTGAGGGACGCACACCGGGCATCCCCACGATCGAGAGTCTGAAGCTTCGCTGGCGCCGCTATCGCATGCGCCAGAAGCTGCGTGCGGTCCACGAAGAGGAACGCCGCGAAAGGCGAAGGCGAGACGACAACGACGAGACCTACCACTAGGTGGGTGCAAGCCGAACATCCGCCCGCGCCCGGGACGGTGTTCGAGGAAGTCGCGACAAAGCGCAGAGAGAAACGTGGGACGAAACGACCAACACGAACACGACGACGACGTGCTCGCCGACAAGCCGGGGCGACGGTTTTCGGGTGGTGCGATCGGCGATTTCTTTCGCGGCCTGATCTCGGGCATCCCGTGGAGTGAGTGCGCCGACGGCGAAGAGGCCCTGTGCCTCGACGTGCCGCACAAAAACGTCGTGCACATCCACAACGCCAACGGCAAGACGACGATCATCGGCGAAGACCGCGAAGACATCGAAGTGCGCGCCTGCAAGCAGGCCCGGGCCGAATGCCCGCACGCGGCCGCCGAACTGGTCGGCTCGATGGGAGTTTCGGCTGAAGAAGTCGCCGGCGTGCTCGAGATCGAAGTCGATATCCCACGCAAGTGGAATCGGCATGGGCGCGTTGGCCTCGAAATCCGCATGCCCCGCTCGGTGCAGGTCGAAGCGTCGTCGTCGAACGGCAAGGTCGCCGTCTGCGGCATGCGCGCCGACGTTCGCGCCCGCTCGGGCAACGGCAGTGTGAGCGCGCAGGACATCGTGGGCGACCTCATGCTGAGCGCCGCCAACGCCAAGGTGTGCTGCAAGCACACCTGCGGCCGCCTCGCCGCCCGCTCGAGCAATGGCAACGTCGAGCTCCACGACCATTCGGGCGCCGTGAGCGCCACCACCTCCAACGGCTCCATCCACGCGAGCCTCGTCCGCCTCGACCTCGAAGGCGTGCAACTCGCCACGAGCAACGGCCGCATCGTGCTCGACCTGCCCGAAGAGGTCGACGCCGAAATGGACGTACGCGTCGACAACGGCGTCATCCGAAACGACCGCACCGACCAACCCGAACTCGACGAAACCACCGGCCGCGTCCGCGGAAAACTCGGCCGCGGCGGCCCGATGATCAAGCTGCGCACCTCGAACGGGACGGTTTCGATTCACTGAGGGGCGGGGGGCTCAGGTTCGCCCCTGGCTTCAGTCGCGCTCGTCCGTACCGGGCAGCAGGCGGCAGACCGCTTCTCTCGACAACCCCTCGATGCGGATCACCTTGCGCGACGAAGTGTGGCCCGTGACCACTTCGACGGCGGACTTCCCAACGTCGAGAGTCGAAGCCAGTAGGGCTTCGACGGCCGCGTTCGCCTTGCCCTTTTCGGGCGGTGCTTTGACGCGCACCTTCAATGCGTCGCCCATCCATCCCTCGACCGCGTCGCGTGACGCGCCGGGTGAAACCTTCACCTGTAGACGCGTCGAAGGGCACGGCCTGGGCTTCACGTCTTACCCCGTCAACGCAGAAGCCAGTCGTAGCTGGCGACGAGCTGGTCGCGACCGCCCGACTCCGAAACATCGCCGTGGGCCACCACGATGCGCTCGAAGGGCCATTCCAGCATGCGCTCGAACGACTGCCGAAGCTTCGTTCGATCGCGCGCGAGCAGACGCTCGAGGACCGTGGCCGACACCCTTCCGTACGCGCCGTTCAAGCGAAAGAAGAAGCGCGTGAGCGGGGCATCGTCGGGCCCGACGTTGAAGGCGAGGTCGGTCACGATGAGGGTTGCGCTCGGCCGATGGAAGAAGACGACTTCGCTCATCATGGGCATGCCGCCCAGCGCGACCTGCTCGATCGCGTCCTTCCAGCCGGGTTCGGGTTCGTCCGACAGCACACCGGCCAAGTCGAGGTCGCTTCGCTTGGTTTCGAGCCCCGGGGCCACGTAGACGAGGGCGTCGGGGCACGCCTCCTTCCATTCGCTGACGTACAGGTGGTGGAATCGATTCGGAGCGATCAAGAAGGCGACCGGGCCGAGTGCTTCGACTTCGCGCACGAGTTCGGGGGTCGCCGATACGGGCGAGTGCAACCACAGGCGTCCGTCGGGCAGACGCACGACCGTCATCCGCGCCCCGACTTCGAGGCCCAGAAAGCGCAGCGGTGATTCGGTCACCCACATGTCGGTATCGAGCTGTCTCATCACACTCACCCCTCCATCAAGTCGAACTCCCGAAGGCATGTCGACTTCGGAGATCCTCGACGATCGAGTTCGCCTCGGCCTCGTCGACACCTGCGCAGAAACGAACCGTTGCCGCCCCGTACTCGAAGGCGATGCTTCCACCACCGGGTCTCATCCCTCGCATGCGATGCGCCTGGGCGGACATGCTGAGGGCGTTGGGCGAGACACGAAGGTTCTCGATCTGCGACAGCGCGTACTCCTTCGACAGACCAACGCCGAGTGCTTCGCGACGCACCTTCAGCGTCGTGGTCGTAAGGAGCACGCGCTCCATTCCGAACGCCATCCAGACGACCGACCCGAACGCGAAGACGCCACCCGCCGTCCATGCCGCAAGCCAGAAATACAGGAACGCATTCCCGCCGCCATCCATGCTTTCGCTGGTCAGCTGCTCGATTGCGGACATCTCGCCAAAGAACCAGCCGACGAGCCAGGCCGAAAGAAAGAGCATTACGACCACGTTTCGCTTTGCAGGGATGGTGATCTCCAGCCCGTGGAACGAGTCAGAGATTCGCGACCTGCGCGGGGAGGGTTGAACTAGCGCCACGGGTTCCGCCTCACGAAGGGAAAGACGCTCGGTTGGAGTCCGTGCGGCACTATACGCCAAGCTCTGCGACCACCACGAAGGGGCCCTTCGGGCTACCGGAGCCGAGGAACCAGGCCTCTCCGCGAGTCATCTGTTCGCTCGCAATGAAGTCGTCGAGGCTGTCTTCCCAATCGGTTGCGAAGGTGAGTCCGAAGCCGAACCCCTCGTCCGTGTATTCGAGCGCCTTCTTCCCGATCGCATTCGATCCGACGCGGAGCATTCGCTCCCCATAGATGTCGGCAACGACAACGCTCCCCGGTGCAGCGTTGGCCCGGATGTCCTGGAGCGTCTTGCGCACGTCGACCTCATTCAAGTAGAGCGTGACTCCTTCCCAGAGGAAGAGCGTCTTCTTGTTCGGGTCGTAACCGTTTTCGCGAAGCTTCTGGAAGACACTCTCCATGGCGAAGTCCACGCCGATGAAGGTGACGTGGCTGGTATCGACCCCTGCTTTGCGGAGGGTGTCGCGCTTCAAGTCCTGGGTCGCGATCTGGTCGAGTTCGAAGAACCTGAGTCCTTCCCGCTCGAAGGCACCGTATGCGCGCGTGTCGAAACCCGCGCCCATCACAACGAACTGCTCCACGTCGCGCACAGCCCGCTCGATGATGCGGTCGAAGTAGAGTGTTCTTGCAGGGACCAGGTCTGCGATTGCTTCCTTCCCCACTTCGGGTACCCGGGGATAGAGGAAGTAGCTCCCACTCAGCTTGTATTTCACCCACAACGGGAGGAGAAAGAGCCAGAGGCCGAAGGTCGAAGTGTTCGGAAGGCTATTCGCCAGTCGAACCGCGGGGTCGTCGTCTCGCATGCCGAACACGTGCATGGTCCAGCGCCCGTTCAGGATTTCGATCGCGGTCTGCGAAACACCGAGCTTCTTGCTGACCACCATCTGCTTGTAGGCGACGAGCAGGGCCCCCAGAACGCCGAGGGGCAGAAAGACAATCTGAAGGGGAATGAAGACGACAAGCGAGAGCACGGACATGACCATCCCTTTTCGATGCAAATTCATTCACGCAGGTCGAGGCGAACGACGATGCGATCGGCGGCGTCACCGGAAAGAGCCACGATCCAATCGGCGTGTCCATACTTTGCGCGAAACACCTCGTTGACCTTCTGCGACACCGCGGGTTCGTGCACAGGCACAGCGACTCGCAGGCTCTTCTTCCCCGCTCGTTCGAGTTCGACATTGGGATCGGCTGCGACTTCGCGGAACCATCCCTTTTCAGGGTGTCCCGTACGAACCCATTCCGCGTCTCCGTAGTCGACCAACCAGAGGCGGGTCTCGTTGACGCCGCTTCCCGAACCGGTGCGAAGCGTCACGACCTCGTCGGACTCAGAGGCCAGAATGACGAGCGCGTAGAAGGCCGCGATGGCACCGACGAGCAGGATCACGAGATTTCGAATCGTCTTCATGTGCACCACCCGAATCGATCACGAGACCATCGGCTATGGCTCGATTTCGAGAACTTCCAGCTGTGGATGATCAATTGTGTCGATCAATTCTCGAAGGCGAAAGACCCGGCCACGCACCAGAGGCGTTTCTTGCCTCGCACAAACGACCACACCCGAAAGCTCGGCGTCGAGGCCGCTGCGAACAGCCGCTGCCTCGCGCAGGTCGATGTGACGCCACGAAGCACCGGGGTGCGCTTGCGCGAGGGCCTTCGCGCGGTCCGCCCGGTAGTCGCCGAGCACCAGCGCGTCGCGACCACACTGGCGCCGTACCAGTCGGCGAATGCCTCATCATTGTCGAGACGATCGAACGGCTCTCGAAACTCTGCCTCCTTGACGTCTGAGACGCCTATCCCTTGCGGCTCAGCTTCATTGCGACCGGCCTCCTCTATGCGCTTCGAGCAATTCTACGACGAGACGGAACTGGAGCGGCTGGTGGAATCGGTGACGCGGGGGAGGGTGACTTCGCGTTAGGATGTAGATGCACTCGGATGTTCTTCGCTGGAAGCAGGCCGGGGTGGTGGATTGGAATCTTCGTTCTGAATACGCAGCGCGTTTCTCGCACTCGCCTACGCGACCTGCTTGTGCCTGGGGATGTTCTGGCTGACGGGCAAGATCGGCATCGATCTCTACGACGAGGGTTATCTCTGGTATGGCGCAATACGAACGATGGCGGGCGAAGTTCCGGTGCGAGACTTTCAGTCCTACGACCCCGGCCGCTACTACTGGAGCGCTGCCTGGTCGCAAGTCTTCGGCAGCGGAATCCTCTCGCTGAGGCTCTCCAACTCGATCTTCCAGATCTTGGGCCTCACGGCCGGGCTTCTGGCCGCTCGGCGCATCACGACGCGCCCCATCGAACTGCTCGCCATCGGAGTCGTACTGCTGTTGTGGATGTTCCCTCGCCACAAACTCTTCGAACCGAGCCTCGTGATGATGAACATTTACGTCGTGACGCGCCTTCTCGAAAGACCGGACGCGCGACGTCACTTCATGGCGGGGCTGATGCTCGGTATCGCCGCCACCTTCGGCCGCAATCACGGGCTGTATGGCACGCTGGGGCAGCTTGCGATGCTGACGCTCGTCTACCTGCATGCGCGTCCCGCTCGCCCGGCCTTCCATCTGCTTTGCTGGGGGTGCGGAATCGTCGCGGGTTATACGCCCGTGCTCGGCTTGATGCTCGGTGCACCTGGTTTCGCCCCGGAGTTCTACCAATCTCTATTCGAGTTCGGTCCGATGCCGCGGCCGGTGCCATGGCCTTGGCGTATTCTCTCCGCGCCCGTAACACCGCTCCTTCCGTTCCTGGTGACATGGGCGGTGTCGCTGGCGTACGTTGCGATGGCGATCGGGTATCCCCTCGTATTGCTGGCCGCGCTGCGCGACGGGTTTGGTCGACACCATCGCCGAGCTCTCCTCTACGCATGTGCGTGCGTCGGAGCCGGGTATGCGCATCACGCGTTCAACCGGGCGGGGCTGTCTCATTTTGCACAGGCCGTGCATCCCCTGATCCTCGGCAGTATCGCACTCCCGGCAGCGGTGCCGTGGTTCGATCTCGGGCGGCGCCGTGTCGCGGTCTGGGGTTGCGTGATCTTGCTCTCGACCGTTGTCGCCACTTCGATGCACGGAATGTCCCTTCAACTGTATTCGCAGTCGCAAAACGGATTTGCTCGTCACCATGTGGCCGGGGACGAACTCTGGTTGCCGAATCGAATGGCGGAGGATCTTGCTGGAGTCGAAAGAGCGGTTCGCCTGCACGTTCGGGAAGACGAGGTGCTGTTCATCATTCCCTACCGGGCGACGTACTACCCCCTCCTCGGTCGCGAATCACCCGTGTGGGGGATCTTTTTCTTGCGAGCGGAGCAGGGCGAAACGGACGAGGAGATCATCCGCAGTTTGCAGGACCAAGGAGTCGACTGGGTACTCTATAACGAAGAAAGGATCGTTGGCACGTCGTCGACCTTTCCCGAGCTGCGGCCGCAGGTGTGGGCGTACTTGCAGGAACACTTTGCACCGATCTTTGATCCGAACCTACCCCGCCGTCACTCGCTGCTGCGGCGCGAGAAATAGCGCCGCCGTCTTGATTTCAATCGCGCTCGTCATGAGCGCTCTCCTTAATCGAGCGGCAGCAGATCACGCAGTATCTCCCCGACCACCGGGCTGTTCCTGGCCCACGGGCCAACCCGCTCCGCGTGTTCTCGAAAACGCAGCTTGAGGTTCCTATCCACCACGTCTGAAGCTGCGGCGGCGGTAGCCTGGATTCTCACCTGCCGGGTCGTGATGGAAAGAGGTGAAGAAGGCGAAGCGAGAGAAGCTTGAAAGCGCTGGTTGGCGAATCGGTAGCTCGGAGGATTTCCTGGCGCTTTCCAAGGAAGAGGCCGCATTCGTGGAAATGAAGCTGGCGCTTGCCGACAGTGTTCGCCGAAGGCGACAGGCGCGAAAGCTGACTCAGACCCAGCTCGCGAAGATGGTCGGTTCGAGTCAGTCGCGAATCGCGAAGATGGAAGTGGCAGACCCTTCGGTTTCGATCGACCTACTGATGAAAACGCTACTGACGATGGGTGCGAGTCGGACCGAGTTGGCGCGGGTGATTTCGCGGCGCAAATCGAAAGCCCGTGCCGCCCAACTCATTATTAACCAGCCAAAATTCTACAACGCTCCGCCGCGTATGCGGCACTCCGATTGCCGCATTCACGGCCGAGTGAGACCAGCGGCTTTTGCGCAATCACCCGTGACTTCACTGTTTTCTCGCGTCGATGGGGTTGCCCGGCTGCTGTTATCCATGCGAACGCCTTGCTGTATAACATTCTCATGCAGGGGTAACCGAAAGATGGTGCGCCGATCGTGGATCAACTCGAAAACTCGGCGAGTGAGCGGGCTCTGGTAACCCTATCGCGCCTCCGCCCCCACCCGGCGCTGCAGCTCCACGCCCTCGTGCACCAGTGTCACACCAGTCGGTGTGATCTCCGAAACCTTGAAGGGGCCAACTGCGTCGCCCTGCTTTACGGTGATGCGCTTCGCCTCGCCCGCTTCTAGCAAGGTGACTGCGGCGCTGCGGCGGCTCTTGTAGGGGTGCCAGGTGGTGGCCGTGACGCCGACCTTTGGGATGGAGTCACGGGCGATGACGGGAAGGCTGTCCGGGGTCCGCGCGCGTTGCGGTGGTGATGTCGCCGAGGGCTTCTTGCGTGCGATGTCGACGATCTCCACGGGAGGCCGTTGGATCGGGGCTTCGCGCGTGGGCTCGGGCTTGCTGGTAACGACGGCGACTTCAACCGGGGGTTCCTCGCGCGTCGATGTCGCTGTGGCCTTCTTCGCTCGAACCACGCTGGACTTCTTCGCTGGAGTACTCGTGCGCTTCCCGGCCGCGCCTTCGCCTCTCGGCATGGCTTCGCGCTTCACGGCCGGCTCTTCGCGCGTCACTTGCGACACACGCGCTTCGCGTACTGCTGCGAGCTTACGAACGACGTCCGGCTTCTTCTGCCCACCCGCCGGCGGCGGGATGACGATCGTTTCGCGATCGGTGGGTGGGGTCGCGTTGACCACGGGCGTTCGTCCCGCGCTCGGGTCGGGTGCACGCGCAAGCAATGCCGTCGCGGGTTCGGCCTCGATGGTTTCCGGATCGACCGCTCCACCACCGGCTGCTTCGTAGCCGCGGCGTTGCACTCGCTCACCAGCCATGACTTCTTCCACTTCACCCGCGACTTCGACAGCCTCGAGGCCGGCTACTTCGCCCTGCACCTCACTACCCGCGCTCGCAACCGCCGGCCTATCTCCTTCCGCCCCACCCTCTCGCTGCAAGGTCGAGAGCCCCAACATCGTGAGACCTGCACCCGCTACCCCGGCTACCAGGACGGCAAGGAAGAAGATCGCGCCGCGGCGCACCGGGCGCGCGATGCTCGACGAACCACCGTGGACGATCTGGCGATCGAGTTCGTTGGGTTCAGCGGGTGTGGCCTTGGGCCCTTCGCCTTCGACCTTCTTCAGTGCGTCGAGGATCGTGCTCAACCCGCGCCTCCTTCTTCGCGCAAGCGGGGCACGGTGTACCGCGGGAGCTTGCTGAACAACACCATCTGGGTCTTCGCGTCGACGCTGCCACTGGGTTCGATGAAGGCATCGCTCTGCAAGATGCGTACGCTGCGCATCGTCGGCGCATCGAAGCGACCGGAAGCCTGCCCGCTGTAGAGCCCCAGTTCGCCGAGGGCTTGCTGTAGCCACACGACGGGTTCGCCTTCGTGTCCGAGGCTCAGGTCCTGCGGAATGGCTTCGAGGGTGGCCCACACGATCATCGCCTCGCCGTCCCACAGATGGTCGATCTCGGTCAGTGATACATCGAGCATGCCGCCTTCCGTTACGCCGTAGAGCGAAGCGGTTTCTTCGCCGAGCCCCCGCAGCGCGATGGTTCGCTCTCCACCCTGTTCGGTTCGCAAGCGCAGCAGCACCGGGTGGTTCAACGCAGCCAGGCCGTCGAGGGTGGCGTCGCCGACGCGCAGCACCGAAAGCCCCCAGCCTTCGAGGTGCTCGATCGCTGCCGTGTCGTCGTAGGGCGCTTCGTTCGAGGTGGTAAAGCCGAACGAATCGAGAATGGCGTTGGTGGCCAGGTGGCGAGCGAGGTCGGCGCTTTGATGGTCGAGCAGGCGGCCGAGAAACGAGCCCGGCAGCAAGGTGTTGCGCAACCGCTCACCACGACTGCCCACGGGTCCTTCACCAACGCTCTTGATGCCGCGCAGATCGCCCAGATCTTCGTCCGCTGCGTTCCCATCAGAACCCGCTTCGCCTTCGACATCTTCCACGTCGAGGATCAGCGCTGGCAACTCGATCGCGGGATCCGGCCTCGAAGACACCGGGCCGATCACAACCGTCGGTGCAGCGGCGTTGCCCAACCAGCTCGCCATCCACTGCGTGTGCGCGACTTCGTTGCCCACGAAGCCCGCTACCAGAAAGAGCGCCGTCGCGACGGCCACCCGGGGTGCCCGCTCGAACCGATCACGCCAGTTCGTCCACGGCCTCGGCGGACCGGCCGCAATGCCGTCCACTTCGGCCGCCGCTCGGCGGATGAAGCTGGCGTCGAGCACCCGAGCGTCCGCGCCATAGCCCGCGAGCAGCGCGCGGTCGGCCAACAGGTTCACGCGACGCGGCACACCTCCCGAGCGCTTGTGAAGTTCGCGCAGGGCACTGGGGTCGAAGATCGGCCTCGGCCCCCCGGCCGCGACTTCGAGCCGGTGCACCACATAGGCTTCGGTTTCTTCGCGCGAAAGCGGCGTCAAGAACCAACGCACACTGATGCGCTGCCGCAGCTGCCGCAGCTCGGTCGAATCGAGCTTGCGATCGAGTTCGGGCTGCCCCAGCAGGATGATCTGGATGAGTTTGCTGCTCGCCGTTTCGAGGTTCGAAAGCAGGCGGATCTCTTCGAGCACGTGCACGTCGAGGTTCTGCGCCTCGTCGATGATCAAGAGCACGCGCTTGCCCTGCTGCCGGCGCTCGAGCAGGAAGCGATTCAGCTGGTCGTTCAACGCGTGGCGCTGGTGGCCGGCGGGCTGGAGGCCGAACTCCATCGCGATCGCGTGCAGCAGCTCGGTCGCCGAGCGCGGCGGGTTGAAGAGGAAGGCCACTTCGGTCGCGGGCCCCAGGCTCTCGATCAGTGCGCGGCAGAGCGTCGACTTGCCGGTCCCCACCTCGCCCGTGACCGCGATGAACCCCTCGCCCTCCTCGATCCCGTAACGCAGGTGTGCGAGCGCCTCGCGGTGACCCTGCGCGAAGAAGAGGTAACGGGGATTGGGGCTCAGGGAGAAGGGCTTTTCATGCAGCCCGTAAAACGCGGTATACATCTCGCTCTCGATGGGCCGGGAATGGTAACCAATTGATTCCGAAGGACATTACGGAGTTCCAATCTCGATGACGCAGCCCCTCACACACGCCTCGGCCCTCGGAGTGGACCTCGGAGCCACGCTCTCGAAGCTCGCCATCTGCGACGCGGAGGGCGAACTCCACTTCGAGTCGATCCCGACCGACGACCTCGAGCGCGTCGAGGAGCGAATCGAAGCGCTCGGACCCAGGAATATCGGCCTGACAGGCGGCGGGGCCTCGCGGCTCGCCGAGCGGCTCGGGAGCGCGTGCACCCGCACCGACGAATTCACCGCCTGGGGGGCAGGCGCGCGAAGACTGCTCGAAGCCGATGCCCTCGCGGGTGACACGCGAAACCTTCTGGTGTCGCTCGGCACCGGGACTTCGATCCTGCTGATGGACGGCGAGAACACCATGCGCGTTGGAGGCACGGCACTCGGCGGTGGCACGGTGATCGGCCTCGCGGGTGCGCTGCTCGGCACCAACGAGTTCAACGAAGTGCGGCGCCTCGCTCAAAATGGGGACCGCGCGCAGGTCGATCTCGTCGTGAAGGACATCTACCGCCCGGGCGAGATCCCGCTCGACGACGAACTCACCGCTGCTTCCTTCGGCAAGCTCGGCCACCCGAGCATGACCCCCGAGAGCAAGCGCCCCGAGAACCTCGCCGCCGCCATCATGGGGCTCGTGGGAGAGAACGTGGGGCTCATCTGCGCGGGCCTCTCCTACGCGACCCAGGTGCAGCGCGTGGTCTACGCTGGCTCGACCCTTCACGACAACGGCTACTTGCGAAGCGTGTTGCATTCCATCACCTCGAACGCCGGGCGTACTCCCGTGTTCTTGCCGCACGGGGAGTATGGAGGCGCCACCGGTGCACTTGTTCTGGCTAGCCCCACGGCCTGAGCCCGCATTCGAAACAAACGGCCCCCCGCCTCGAAAGACGGGGGGCCGTTTTGTTCGTGCCTGTTCATTTCACCTACGCGCGTTGCGCATAGGCGACTCGACTAGGCGTTCGGATCGCCGCGAAGCGCCGGTTCGGTCGGCGATTCGTCGTCGGGTCGCGAAAGGTTGCGCAGTGCGCGCTGGGTGCGCGCGATGGCGGCGCGCTGCACGCGCAGCTCTTCGGTCTGCGCGACGACCTGGCGCTCCAGGCGCTCCTTCGCTTCGCTGACTTCGTCGAGCCGACTTTCGAGGCTCGCCATGCGCTGTTCGAATTCGCGCAGCATCCGCATCGTGTCGTCACTCGCTCCCGCTCCAGCACCCGTCATCGGGGGCATCGCGTCCATTCCTGCGTCGACCGTATCTCCATAGGCTTCCATGTCGTCTCCTGCTGCGCCGGCGGTTTCTTCGCCGGGCATGGTCTGGTCATCATCGGCCGGAATCGCTTCCATGACCGAGGTACCGAAAAGGTCGGCTTGCGGCTCGGTAGCCGCGGCCGTGCTGGCCATCACCACGTCTTCTTCTGCAGCTTCGTCACCGTCGTCGCTCGCGAACTCGTCCACCACATTGGCTTCGGGGATGTCCTCTTCCGGCTCCCCGAACGTCACCTCGGCGGTTTCTTCCGCCGGCTCGCTTTCGGAAGCGACCGCGAAGTCATCCCCGAGCGTTGCGAACGGGTTGTCGGCCGACATCGGATCGCTTTCGAAATCCTCGTCGGTCACGAGTTCCTTGCCACCGCGGCGGCGCATCATGAACCACGTGCCACCGCCCACGAGCGCGATCAACGCGAGCCCACCACCGAGATTGGTCGGCGTGAAGAGCCCACTGCCCTCGGGCTGCGGAGCCGCGGCCGGCGCCGCCGGAACCGCGGGCTTCTTGCGTGCCGGCGGAGGCGGTGTCTTGGCGGCGGGCTTGGCCTTGACACCCGGTGCGGGCGTCTTGGCCGCCGACTTGCGTACGGGCGTTGCCGCAGGCGTCTTGGCTGCTTGTTTCACGACCGGTGCCACCTTGGCGGGCTTCACCGCGGGTCGTGCCGCAGGCGGTGTCGCCTTGGCGGGCTTGCGCGTGGCAACCCGGGTCGGCGCGGGCGATGCGCCCTTGTTGATCGAAGCGGGCGGCATCGGCGCACGCGGCGCAGGTGCCTTGGCAACGGGCTTGCTCGCTGCGGGCGCTGCAGCCCTGGGCCTGGCCTCGGCCTTCGGTGCCGGCGCAGCCGCCGTCTTCGTCTTGGCCGCAGCCGGTGCCAACACATCGAGCACGATGCGCGGCGGGTCGCCGAGGATCATCTCCTTCACCCGCAACCCGTCCTTGGGGATGCGAATGCGCGCCACCGATCGCTTGCCCGCGCTCTCGAGCGTCACTCCACTTACGAGCGACTGCTTGAGGGCCTTCTGCTGGTCCTGACCCTGGGCGTCGAGTGTGACCACCAGCTCGGTGCCACCCTCAGCGCCAGCACTCTGCTCGAGGCTGTAACCCGCGGGCGCGTCCAACTCGAACACGATCCGCGTGTAGCTGGGATGACGTCCGAGTCGCATGTCGACGACTTCGGCCGCCATCGCGACCGTAGACGTCAAGCAAAGCAACGCGGCGAATACCGAGAAAGAAAGCCGGAACATCGCTGTACGCGACCTTCCCCTTTCCCCCGGCATACCACGAGCTTTCGCTCGGTTCACCGTTGAATAGGCATGCATATCGATAGCGACCCCTACCTTGATAGGAGGGCAGCCACGCACTGCCTTACCGTGCGTTAGCCATCCCCCCCGCGCATGATTGTCATGCGAAAACTTTCGACCTTGCGGGTTCCCTTCCGGGAACTTGCACATTTCTTTTCGGGTCGGGGGGTTCTGGCTTTAACTCGGAATTGAACGAATTTTCGCTGCATCCCCATTTGTCCCAGCTAGCCCGGGGTTCCACCGGGTGCGAAGCCGCGCTCGCACCATTGGCGCCGCGCCTTCGGGCTTTTTTCTGGGGGAAAGCGAGTTTGGGTGGGGGCCGGGCTGCTCGGAAGTGTAGCGAAAATCCCGCGCTCGCCCGATCTCTAACCGACTTGCAACCGATCCTTGCCACCGGAAAATCCATCTCCAGCGTCGTTCGGACGCAACGCTACCACGCGGAAATCGCGGAGTCGATTGAAAGCCGAACAAAAGAGCAGCGGTTGTCGGTCGGTCGGGGCGGCGGCCGCAGGCCTTTGCCCAGACTTCAGCCGAAGTAGACCGACAGCACGCCGCGGCGCAGGCGCGAGCCTTCGACCGGGCGACCGCTGAGCGAGGCCGGGAGCGCGATGCGGCGCGCGACGTCCCGCACCTGGACGTGGAGTTCGCTCCCGGTCGCGGCCAGGTCGACCTCGGCGTGGTCGATTCCCGGCAGATCGATCTCGACAACCGCCCCGTCCGCGCGGTCGCGCAGCCGGAGGGGACTGGCGCCGAGCAGCACCTCGGCGGGGTCCGTCTCGCCGAAAGTCGCACGAGCGAGTTCGCCGATGGCTTCGACCCCGATGATCTCACGCGGGGCGAGCGGCGCCTTGAACTGCGGCACCGGAAACGAAGCCACGATGTCTTCGAGGCTCGCGCTTTCGCGCGCGCGCCAACCCGCGAAGAACCCGTGCCCCGCGTCTTCGGGCAGCACCCGGTTGATCAACACCGCGTCGGTCGTCACGCCATAGAGGTTCAGGTAGGCGAACGTGCGACGCGCTTCGGCCACCACGATCTGCGCGGGGTTCACCACCAGGCGCGCCGTCGTTCGCGCCGAGTCGGTGAGCAGTCTGCGTACGTCGGCGACGTCGCGATAGAGGTTTTCGAACGCTTCGAAGAAGGTTTCGCTCGGCAGCAACCGCCCTACCGAACTCGAACCGAGAAGCGGACGCAAGAGCCGCGCGCCGCGCCGCTCGAGATCGAAGATCTGGTCCATGAAGACTTCGAGGGCGTCGGGAAAGCGAAGCATCCGCAACGCCGAGCCGGTTGGCGCGCAGTCGACGATGCAGACGTCGGTTTCGCCGCGCGCTTCTTCTTCGCACACGGCCCGCAGTGCAAAGAGCTCTTCGAGCCCGGGAAAGACGAGCAGCTCGTCCACCACCATGGCGTCGGCTTCGTCGCGCAGCAGCTCGCGCAGCCAGGACTGGATCTCCACCCACGAACTCGCCAACTCGTCGAGGGCCGACACTTCGCGCGCCTCGACGCCCGGCGCGATCGACACGCGCTTCGGGCCGATGGGTCGGCCGAGGGCATCGCCCAGACTGTGGGCGCTGTCGGTCGAGAGCACGCAAACGCGATGACCGCCTTCGGCCGCGCCGAGTGCGGTGGCGAGCGAGAGCGTCGTCTTGCCAACCCCTCCCTTGCCGACGTGGAGAATGACGCGCATCGCTCAACCCGCCTCGCCAGAGGCGTCGAAGTAGACCGAAAGCACGCCCTTGCCAAGCCGGGCCTCGCAGACCTCGAGCCCTGCGAGGGTGTGGGGCAAGGCGAGGGAGCGCGAAGCGTTCGCGGTCTTGATCAGCAGGTTGTCTTCGATCTTCGCGATGTCGAGGGCGCCGAGCTTTGCCCCGGGAAGCGGAATTTCCACGAAGCCAAGGCCCTCCTCCTTGCCGAAGCGGATGGCGGGCATCTCGCTCAGCACGGCATCGGGGTGCTGGTCGCCGAAGGTCTGGGCGGCATGATCTGCCAGGCGTTCGGGGCCGACGACTTCGTCGTCCCCCAGTTCGGCGCGCAGCACGCGAAGCGGCGCGAAGGCACGCTCGACTTCCGCGAAGCGTTCTTCTTGCAGCTTCGCCCACTCGGCGAAGAACTCCTCGCGCCCGGCTTCGGCGGGGAGCATGCGGTTCATCACCACGGCATCGCAGTGCAGACCGAACAGACACAGGTCGGTGAAAGCGCGGCGGGCTTCGTCGATCACGAGCCGCTCGCTCGTCACCACGAGTCGCACGCTCGTTTCCTTCGCGGCGATGAGTTCGCGCAGCGACGCGAGCCGCGTATAGAGCAGCGTTTCGGCCTGGCCGAAGACTTCGGTGTCGGGCAGCGGGGTTTCGACCATCCCACGCGCCAGGGGTGTCACGACGCGCGCAAGAGAGCGCTGCATCTTGAGCAACAGCCGCACGCTGCTGTGCGCCACTTCGGGCAGGGTGAGGAGGCGAAGCGTGGTGTCGGTCGGTGCACAGTCGACGACCGCGAAATCGTAGGCGCCGGAACGGGCGAACTCGTCGACCGCGATGAGCGTCGCGATCTCTTCGGCACCGGGAAGCAGCGCGAGCTCTTCGGCGATGACGCCCTCGATGCCCTGGTGACGAAACAGCGAAACCAGGAATTCGTGCACCTTGCCCCAGTGACGCTGGAGTTCGACGCGAGCATCGACCTCGATCGCGTCGAATTCTGGCGCGACCGCCTGCACCTCGGAACCAATCCGTTGGCCGAGGACGTCGGACAGGCTATGCGCGGCGTCCGCGGACACGAGCAAGGTGCGGCGCCCAGCCTGCGCGGCGCGGAGCGCCGTGGCGGCCGCCGTCGTCGTCTTCCCGACACCGCCTTTGCCTGTGTATAGAACGAGGCGCATGACGCCACGTTATCACGAAGCGAGTGCGACCTCTGCGGACTGCCCGTCTTCGCTGTCTTCGCGGTTTGCGAGGGGAGTACGAACGGTACGGAGCGCGGCCCTGGGCTTCGAGGAGCGAAGCGTCTGCGTCCATCGGTGCTCGCAGCGCGTGCATTCGCTGAGCCGCATCCGCACAGGAGAGGAGACTTCGTCGACCTCGACCGAGGTCGACCCGCAAACCCCGCACGCTCCATTCAGTGCGTGCAACGCCTGCCCACCGCTCACACCGCTCGGATGATTCTCGCTCTGGCTGCGGGGCTGAATCGAAATCGAAAACGCGGACCTGGACATGATTGCGTTCCTCCTGATTTTCTGTTCCTGTTCCTGTTCCTGTTCCTGTTCCTGCTCTTATTGCCGTTGCCGTGCGTGCTGTTGCACCTGTTCTTGCCGAAAGGGCCTGTTGCAACCCGATTGGCTCGGCAGAGGGCGCGACGTTTCGTCCCGTAGGTGCCCCGAACCTCCGCTGCGAGTACAGAAAACCAGCCTCGCGTGACAGATCCGGTCACCGACCCGCAAAAAGTGGAAAAAGGGGGAACGAATCGATTGGCCGGGCTCGAGCCCAGGCGCGCGGGCCCGAGGGGAGTTTCGATTCGTCGCGACCGCGTTTGGGCTGATCTACCCTGAAGGCGAATGCCTTTCATCCACCGCAGCGCACAACCGATGAAGGAAACCATGAGCGCTCGGATGATTCGTCTCGTGACCTCCGCGGCACCTGCAGCCGGATGCTCTGTGCGCAACCCGCGACCTCACGGCCAAGGAGCGCACGCATGAGCAGCGAGCACGACATCGTTCGTCGCTTTACCCACTGGGACGCGAGTTCGATGAACGCGACCGGCGCCTGGGCAGAACGGCGCCGCCTCGCACAGGCCATGCGCGAAGTCATCGAACGCCTCGTCGAAATCGAAGCCCCCGAGGATGACCTCGCCGAAGCCGCCAACGCGCTCGAGCGCTACGCGAGTCGGCTCGCCGAGTACCCGAAGGGCACGAAGTACGAGGGTTGGGCCGAAACCGCGGTTTCGGGAGACGCGGCGGCCTTCTTCGACCACAGCCCGCTGATCGGGCTCGCGAACCCGCTTGCGCCCCCGATTTCACTCATGGCCGACCGCGACCAGATGACGGTCGAGGGCCAGGTGGTCTTCGGGGCCGCCTACGAAGGCCCCCCCGCTTGCGTACACGGCGGCTACATATCGGCCGCGTTCGACGAAGTGCTCGGCTACGTCCATTCGCTGACCGGCTCCCCGGGAATGACCGCCCGGCTCATCGTCGACTACAAGCGTCCCACCCCGCTCCACACCAAGCTCCAGTTCAGAGCGCAGCTCGACCGTGTGGACGGCCGCAAGATCTACGCGAGCGGCAAGGTCTTCGCGGACGACCGCGTCACCGCGACCGCCGAAGCAATGTTCTTGACCGTAAGCCCCGAACGGATGAGCGACCTCTACATGGAAGGACAGGAGCGAGACGCCGAAGGGCGCGACACGTGATCTTTTGTGGGCGAGGAGTTTGCCCACACATGCAACCCTGAAAGGAGAAGGCTTGGAGATCCACTGGCACCACGCGAAATTCGTCGACGATGAAGCCAAGGCCGAGATCGAACAGCGCTTGCACGAGCTAGCGGACCAGGGACATAACGACCTGATCGACGTACGCATCTCGGGTAACCCCAGTCGCCACAAGGGACACACCAAGCACGAGGTCAAGATCACCTGCGATGCACGCGGGCACGAAATCGTGGCCCGCTGCAGCGGCGATCGCCTCGATAACGCGCTGCATGACGCACTCGACAGTTTCAAGAAGCAGGTGCGCCACATGCGGTCCAAGCAGAACGACCGTCACCGTCAGCGCAGGCAGCGCGAGCAGATGGTGGAACAGGAAGAAGCGTAAGCCGTTCAGCGAACGCCCTCGAGCCTCGCGGTCGTACGTAGTGCGTCCGCGAGGCTTCGTACGTCATGGGTACGAATCCAATCGACACCCATGCGCGCCGCGTAGAGTTCGGCCGCGAGCGTACCGGGCAGGCGCTCGGCCACCGGCCTCGGCTCGTTCGTTTCGGGGTCTGCACAGATCGCGCCCACGAACGACTTGCGCGACACCGAAACGAGCACGCGGCAGTCGAACGCCGTGCGCAGACGCGGCAACGCACGCAGGACCTCGAGCGAAGGCTCGGCCGTCGCCCCCAGAAAGAACCCCATGCCCGGATCGACGATGATGCGTCCGCGCGAAACGCCCGCGTCCGTCAAGCCGCGGATGCGCGCTTCGAAGAAGGCGAGCACGCGATCTACGATCTGGTTCGCGTCACCCACTTCGCGCGTCGCGCGACCGCGCCCCTGGATCGAGTGCATGACGACGAGGTCGCACTTCGCTTCGGCGAGCTCACCCCAGAACGATTCGTCCGCGAAACCCTCGATGTCGTTCAGCCAACGCGCGCCGTGCGCGAGCGCGAAACGCTGGGTGGCGGTCTCGTAACTATCGACCCCAAAGTCGATGTGAGCTCCGGCGAGTGCGGCGACGAGCGGTTCGAGACGCGCGATCTCGCGCTCGTTTCCGACGTCGGCCGAATCAGGGTGGCTCGAAGCGGGGCCGAGGTCGACGAGCGTTGCACCGGCGCGGTGCAGCGCGTGGGCGTGATCGACGGCACGCGCGGGTTCAATGAAGCGACCACCGTCCGAAAACGAGTCCTCGGTAATGTTCAAGATGCCCGCAAGCGACGGACCGGGTGGGCGGTTCGCACCGAGAGACGACATGGCTTCTCGCATCCTTTCTTTCGCTCTCTCTTTCCTGATTCGATCGAAGCGGAGCAACGCTAGCAGCCCGTTGAAGAACCCTGACCGAACCAGCCGTAGTCATTCGGCTCGGCATCAAGGCGCGTGACAGTGGGCGTAGCAGGGCTACGGCCGTTGTTGCGCAACACAGAGGCCGGGTCGAAGGGCTGCGGATGGCGACCGAAGGGTTTTTCAATGGGCTGCTAACCGCCTGCGCGGCGCGCAGCCAACGACGAAGGCGCTTCTCGCAACGGATCCACGCCGGGGAGTTCAGTCCTTTCTGCGTCACGCCGAACCAAAGAGCGTTTTCCCACGAACGTCATCGACCACGCAGAAACGACCACCCCCACGACAGAGTCACAGGAGAACGCATTGCGCGTGCTTCGCACCAAACTCGCCCCGGGCATGATCCTCGAAGTAGGCGCCGTCGACCGCGACGGCCGCATGCTGATCGGCCCCGAGACGGTCCTGACCGATCGCTTGATCAAGGTGATCGACAATGCGCAGATCCCCATCCTCTACGTCACCGACGAGTCGTGGGAAACCCACAAGACCTGCCCCGAGCTTCCACCTCTACCGGAAGCCCAGGAAGAGAACCTGCGCGACCGCTTCATGCACGTCGACCTCGACGGCCCGTTCGCGCGCGCGGTGTATGACGAATGCATGAACATGGCGCGCGAAGACGCCGTCAGTGCGGCGGAGCCTACCGAGGATGGCGCCGCGCGGGAGGCGACCCCGTGAGAGAAACCGCCGAACAGTTCGTGCGCGGCACGCCCGAGATCCAGTCCCTTCCCGACGTCTTCCGCCGCATCAACGAAGTGATCGAGCGGCCCAACTCGTCCGCGGACGAGGTCGCAAAGGTCGTGATGGAAGACCCGGGGCTCAGCTCGCGACTGCTCCGGCTCGTGAATAGTTCGCTGTTTTCGTTTCCCGGCGAAATCGACACGATCTCGCGCGCGATTGCGACCGTGGGCACCCAACAGGTGCGCGACCTTGCACTCGCCACTTGCGTGATCGAGATGTTCGAAGACGTGTCGAGCGAGTTCGTCAACATGCAGTCCTATTGGGAACACTGCATCGCCACGGCGGTGTGCTGCCGCCTGCTGGCGCACTACCGGGAAGAAGAGAACACCGAGCGCTTCTTCGTGGCCGGACTGCTGCACGACATCGGGAGCATCGTCATCTATCTGCGCGGCGGGCGCAAGCTCAAGCGCATCGTGACCCGCTGCACGAGGGAGCGGCAGAACCTCCTGACTGCCGAACGCGCAACCTTCGGCTTCGACCACGCCGACGTGGGACGCGAACTACTGAAGCTCTGGGGCCTGCCCGGCGCCCTGCAAGAAGCCGTTGGCGCACACCACAAACCCTCGCGCGCGAAACGCTTCCCCGACGTCGCGAATGTCACCCACGTGGCCGAGTTTCTCGTCGAAGCCCGCGACCTCGGCAGCAACGGCGAGCATCGCGTTTCACCCGTGAGCGAAGAAGCCTGGCTCGAACTCGGCCTCAGCAGTGACTTCCTGCCGCTACTCTACCAAGACCTCGAAGAACAGTGGCGAGCGTCCCTGGGTGCGATGATCCGTTAAAGCGCCAGGTGTTCTAAGCCAGGCCCAGGCGGTCCATGTCTTCTTCGTCGAGGCCGAGGTAGTGCCCGATCTCGTGGCGCACCGTCACCTGGATCTGCTCGATCAGCTCTTCGTGGTCGCGGCAGACCTTTTCGTGGTTCTTCATGAAGATCATCACGCGATCGAGGTCCTGGGCCTGCGCGGTGGGTGACGCCTCGGTGCGTGGCGAACCGACGAACAAGCCGAGGATCTGCGGTGAGATGCGCTCGGTCGTGATCATTTCGCGTGATGGCCAGTCTTCCACCAGGACGGGAACGTCCGCGATGTACTCACGGATCGAACGCGGAAGATTGTCGAGGGCGATCTCGACGGCGCGTTCGAATTCGTCGTGCGTCATTTCGAGTGGCAGCGGGTAGTGGTGCGGATCGAGGGCGTTGGCACGGGCGAAAGCCTCGGCCGCCGCTTCGTCGTCGAGTCGCTCGAACACCAGGGCGAGGTAGTAGAAGACGTGGGCCGAATCGGGGTCCACCATCGCGGTCTGTTCGAGTACGCGCTGGGCTTCCTCGTAGCGACCGAGTTCGAAGAGGATCTGCCCTTCGAATGCCGAGTACACCGGCTGCATGCCGGCCGTCTTGTTGGCACGCCGCACCAGGAAGATCGCCCCGTCGAGGTCGTCGACGTAGAAGAGTGCCTTGGACTTGAGGTAGTAGATCTCCGCCTGCACGGTGGTTTCGGGACGCGGAAACTCGGGACGCCCCGATAGCAGGTCGTCACACAGCCGCAACGCGGATTCGAAAGCACCGAGTTCTTCGATCATGAGTTCGACGCGGTTCAGGTGGGCGGCAACGAACTTGGGGTCGGCCTGGGCCGCGCGCTCGAACTCGTGAGCGGCTTCGTCGATGCGCCCTTCGTCCCACAGAATCTCACCGCGACCGTTGTGCGCCTCGGCGCCGGCGGGGTACGCCCGCAGGGCCTCATCGAGCCACGCGAGGGCTTCGTCCATGCGACCGCGATGGGAAGCGTCCATCGCCTGATCGAGGCAGTCCCAATACCTGTCCTTGTCGTTCCGCATGCCTCTCCGACCGGCCATTGCTCTTGCCGCGCGGGCACCTCGACCGGTCCACGACGATAGCAAAGCCGCACCCCCATTCCGGGCGCCGATCCGGCGGCAGGAGGGCGATCTACGCCCGAATCGGGTGCTTTTGGCTGTTCGGCATCGGAAAACGGCGGTGGGGCCCCGCGCGAAGCCGCCGCCGCTCGCCACACCCTCGAGGGCGAGGCCCGCACATCACTCGGCCCATCACGCCTCACAACACCCAGCGAACTTCGTCAGCGGATTCCAACCGTACTGCAAAGCAACAAGGGCATTCGAAATTCGGATCACAGCCCTCGCTCGCGCGAAGTGAATCGAACGGACATCGACACCGCTCGCAGCATGACTAAACAACACAAATAGCACGTCACCACAAACTCGTGTCGCTCACATGAATCACGGGTCGGGACAGCGATGAACGGCATGGATGATTGGAACGCGCGCCGAAAAGCGCGCGATCGCAGAAGCGGACGAACCCGAGGCCGAACTTCCGCAGCTCTTGAACATCCGCGAGCACTTCCCCGACTACGACGCAGGCGGGGATTCCAACCAGGGACCTGTGGCTCACCCTTGCGAGCGGCGCACTCCTCTCACTTTCGGGCTGCGCCAGCATCAGCGGCATGGCGTACTACGCGGGCGAAGGCGTCGAGCGCGACCCCGTCGAAGCACACAAGTGGCTCTTGCTCGCGGCCGACGCGGGCGAGCTCCAGGCGCAGGGGCACATCGAAGAGGTCAGCGTGCTGCTCACCGAGCAACAGGTCGCAGCGGCAAGACGCGCGGCGGACCGCTGGAACAAGCGCCACTTCAGCCGCCAGGGTGATCTCTAGAGGTTCGGCCGGAAAGTCCCCCGTCGCACCGAGGGTGTGGCTGCGGCCTTCGTTCAAGGCGCGCGACCGAGGCGTAGCCGTCGCTACGGCGATGGGAGCG
>JASMLK010000118.1 GCA_030748735.1 Myxococcota bacterium
CGTAGCGCCCCCCGTTGCGACGCACGACCACGGGTTGCAGGACGCCGTGTCGCTTGATCGAGTCCGCGAGTTCCTGCAGGTGGGCTTCGTCGAAGACACGCCTCGGCTGCTCGGGATTCGGTTCGATGTCACTGACACGCAAAAGCGTCGGGGCCGTGGAGCGGGGGTGCGATTCGGCCGCTCTGGCGTCTGTAGGGGCCGGGGGCGGCGCCGACGTCGGGCGCGGTTCCGGCTGCGCGGTCGTGGGTTTCTCTTCCTGGCTCCCCGCGCCGGGGATCAATGCGCCAAGGCCACGGCCCAACGCGTTGCGACGATTACTCATTGGAGACTCCTCCTGTCTCGGAACCCGAGGTCGTTTCGAACTGCGATTCGGGATGTGAACCAGAGTTCACGGGCGCTTCTTCGGTCTGTGTTCCAGGGAGCGCGGGATCGGGGGTGCGGCCGGCTGATTCACCGGCGGCGAGCTTCAGCAGGATTTCTTCTGCGAGCTTCAAGTACGCCACCGCTCCCCGGGAATGGATGTCGTAGAGCAAGATGGGTTTGCCGTGGCTCGGTGCTTCGCTCAAGCGCACGTTGCGGGGGATCCGCGTGCGGTAGACCTTGTCGCCGAAGTGCTGGCGAACTTCGGTTTCGACCTGGCGCGCCAGGTTGTTCCGCATGTCCACCATGGTGAGCGCGATGCCCTCGAGCTCGAGCTTCGGGTTGAGCTGGTCGCGGACCAGGTCGCGGGTTTCCATCAGGCGCGCGAGACCCTCGAGGGCGTAGTACTCGCACTGCAGGGGAATCAGGATCGAATCCGCTGCCGTGAGCGCGTTGAGGGTGAGGATCCCTAGCGAAGGCGGGCAGTCGATCAGGATGAGTTCATACTGGTTGCGGGCATCCGCGACCGCGCGGGCGAGCTGGCCGGCGCGGTCTTCCTGCGCCGCGAGCTCGATCTCGGCACCGACGAGGTCCGGGCCGGCGGGCAGTAGATGAAGGCTCTCGAGTTCGGTCTGGACCACGGCCTCTTTGATTGTCGCAGCACCGATGAGTGTGTCATAGACTTGCCGTGGGGGATTGACCACACCATAGGCACTCGAGGCGTTCCCCTGGGGGTCGAGGTCGATCAACAGGGTCGCGCGCTCCGATACCCCGAAGCAGGCCGCCAGGTTGACCGCGGTCGTGGTCTTCCCCACTCCGCCCTTTTGGTTCACCACCGCGATGACGCGGCATGGCGGACGGGCGGTGGGCGTGCTGTCCGAGTCGAGCTGATGGGCAGAAGACGGGTTCATCGCGGCGGGCCTCGATCGTGCTCGGCCGCAGCGAGGTTTGGGGGCGCGGCCAACGAGGAGCACAGAAGTCGACACGCCACAGCGGCCCGCACCTCTTCACCCCTCGGTCGCCTTACTTATCACACGCGGATTCTCGTTGCTCGGCGAGTTGCACGAGCGGGGCCCGAATGTCGCT
The DNA here is from genome assembly GCA_030748735.1 of Myxococcota bacterium. Lineage (GTDB taxonomy): Bacteria > Myxococcota_A > UBA9160 > UBA9160 > UBA4427 > DUBZ01. The sequence goes on from JASMLK010000118.1 coordinate 1,447, forward strand.
TCCGGGTTGTGAGAACTGCGCTGGCGGGGTGTCGGGGCGGGCGGTGTGCCACGTGGAACGTTTCTCACCTGCGACTCGCTTTGAAGCGAGTTTGGACGGGCGTCTCGATCAAGGGGAGGCGCGGGGTTGGTTGCCTGAGGCCGGAGACGACGGGCTGGCGTGCTCATGCGGCGCCGCGCGTTCAGCTTTCATTGATTGAGAGGTGGGCCGACAATTGCGCCCGCCGGAGTTTGCGCCGTCCTCGAGCGCGTTTCAGTGTCCGGCGATTCACCCTTCCCGGCCGAGACGCACCACAGCGCGCGACGTTTCTCCGCGACCCGACCTGGATCGCTGGACGCAATTGTCGGTCCACCTCTCAGGTGGTTCGGTGGGCGATCCAGACTTTTCGGGGGATTTCGGTCTCGGGGACCCGGTAGTCGCGAACCTGGAAGGATTCGAGTCCCTCGGTGGTGGGTGGCGGAGTGGCGAGGGAATCGGGGGTGCCGGGGATCGCGAGCCAGCCGCCCGGTTCTACCCAGGGCAGGAGGTAGTCGCGCGCGCGCTCTGGTTCTGCAAGCGCCTGGGCGATGGCCGCGTCTCCGAGCCTTGGTTCGAGGGATTCGATCCGCCCGAGAAGCACATCGACATTCTCGAGGCCGAGATTCCTGACAACGGTCTTCTGAAACGAGACTCGGCGAGAGCGGGCTTCCACTGACGTGAATTCTCGCTCCGGATGGAGGATCGCGACAGGGAGGTACGGAAAGCCCGCGCCGGAGCCGAGATCAACGATCCGGGTGAAGCTCGGCAGGACCTCGAAGAGCGCGATCGCGTCGAGGATCAGGCGCTGCGCGATCGCGACCGGGCCACGGTGCGCGGTGAGGTTCATCCGCGGAGCCCAATCGGCGAGCAGGGTCGCGAGGTCGACGAGTTGCTCGACGTGGTCGCGGTGCGGCGCCCGCCGGAGCGCCTCGAGGCCCCGCATGATCGTGCCCCGCGTTTCGGCCCGATCTTGCGCCGATTCCTGTCCGTCTCGCTCGTTGTGATCCATGGGTTCCGTTCCCCGTGGAACACGCCCCGAGTGTTCCCCGTGGAACATTCGAGGCCCGGCGGATTATCCCCTAGACCATATGGAGTGACCGGCTCCATATGGTCTAGCGGGTGCGATGCAACGGCCCGCTAGTCCTGGTTCTCGGCCGCCTTCGTGGATTCCACCGCCTCGTCGTACTCGTCCGCACCCTCGGGCACGACGACGACCTGGCGGTAGCGGCCTTCTCCGACACTCATCGTCGCAACGCCGTCCATGTCGCGAATCTTCATGTGGAGGACTCGGCGGTCCCGGCCATTCATCGGGTCCAACGCCACCGACCGGCCCGTGTCGGTGGCCCGGCCAGCAGCTCGACGCGCCAACCGCTCGAGGAAGTCGGTTCGCTTCTCAGCGTCTCCCTCCGCGTCGACCACCACCCGCGGTGCATCATCAGACGCCCGCATCGCGAATTGATTGCCGAGAAGCTGGAGCGCGTCGACCGCGCGGCCATCCCCGGTACCGAGCGCCAGGGCGGCTTCGCCCCGGAGTTCGTACACGCAGAAATCGCCCTCGGCAGACTCCGAGATGCGGAATTCTCCGAGCTTCATTCTCTCCACGATTCCGAGAATGAACTGCCCAACTTCCCCCACATCCCCCTCGACCGTCCCCTTGGATTCGGTCTTGGGCGCCTCGGCCTTCGCGGTCACCACTTCGCGATCACGGTCGCGTTCTCGTCCCCGGTCACGACCGCGGTCGTTGCGATCGTTGCGATCCCGGCCGCGGCCGCCTCGATCGCCCCGGTCGCGCCCACCGCGCTCGCGGCGCCCGCCGCCATCGCCCGAACCTGGTTGCGGGGGCTTCGCGTTCTTCGGCACGGCGACAACGACAACGCGAGCCCCGCTACCGAAAACATCCTCTCCGGGCGGCTCCGCGATATTGAGGTCGCCCTCGCTCGCGCCGAAGAAGCGGCACGCCTTGCTGACCGCTTCCTCGCGGTCGTCTCCGACGAATTCGTTGGGTTCGTTCTTTGCGTCGTACATCGCTTGTCTGCCTCGCGCTGTTTGTTGGGGGTAAGGAGAGAACTATTCCTGCTGACTGCGTTGCTTGCGGACCCAGAGCTGGTGCCCGATGCCCAGGAAGTTGCTGATCATCCAATACAGCACCAACCCGGACGGAAACTGGTAGAAGAGGACCGTCATCATGATGGGCATCACGGTCGTCATCATGCGCGCCTGGACGGGGTCCATGCCCGTCATGGGCGTCATGCGCTGCTGCAGGAACATGCTGGCGCCCATCACGACGGGGAGCAGCCGAACCGGCAGGCCGATCCCCGGCAGCGTGAAGAGCTCCTCGGGGGCCGACAAGTCGTTGATCCACAAAGCGAAATCGGCATGTCGCAGCGCGATCGTGCTCTGCAGCGCGTAGAAGAGCCCGATGAAGACCGGGAACTGGAGCAGCATCGGGAAGCATCCCCCGAGGGGATTCACGCCTTCCTCGCGGTACAACTTCATCATCGCTTCGGACTGGCGCTGACGGTCTTCCTTGTGCTTCTCCTGGATCTCCTTCAGCGCCGGCTGAAGCTCGCGCATGCGTTCCATCGACTTCATCTGCTTCTGCATGATGGGGAAGGTCACCACGCGCACGATGATGGTCACGAGGATGATCGCGACGCCGTAATTGGGAATGAAGCCGTAGAGAAGTGCGAGGAACCAGTGGAAGAACCGCGTGAGCGGTTCGATCCACGACCAGCCGAGATCGATCGAGCGTTCGAGTCCCGGCTGTACACTCGCGAGTGTTTCCGAAACCTTCGGCCCCATGTACGCACGGAAGTTTCGCACCACGACACCGCCGTCCGGGATGTCGACGCCGGGATAGGCCATGCGTGTGACCACGCGTTCGCCGGGCACGATGGGTAGGAACGTCACCTCTGCGACGCTCGCGTTCTTCGCGTTCGGGATCAGCACCGAAAGGAAGTAGCGGTTCGAAACGCCCGCCCAGTCGATGACGCCCGCGTTCTTCGTGGGCCCTTCGTCGCCACCGCCAAAGAAGCCCAGAAAGCCTCCAGAGCCCACGGAAGCCAACATTTCGGTTTCGACTTCGTCGTTCGCGAGCGCGATCAACGACTGCTCGCGGAAGTCGTTCAAGTCGACGGTTGCTGCGGGCCACAGGACATCGATGTCGCTGCGGATCGCGCGTCCCGAGTTGTTTCCGATCTCGAGTTCGACATCGAAGACATAACTTTCCGGGTCGAATGCGAGCGTCTTTCTTACTTGAACACCGCCGCGTTCATAGACGAAGACGACTCGTTCACTGTTGCCGCCTTCGACGCGGAACACTGCGTCGCGTAGGTCACCGATCCCCAGGCCTTCGAGCGGCGTTGCGAGCACGACGCCATCGTCGGCATTGCTCGTAACCAGTTCGACCGGCTCCGAATCTTCGGCGGCGCTGATCGTGTAGGCGTCTTCGAGGAGCTTCCAACTCGTGATCCCCGCGCCGCGGTTGTCGAGACCGACACGGAAGAGCTCGCTCTCGAGCCCGCCTGTCCACGGTTCGACGGCGACCTCGGGTTCGCGAGCGGCGGGGCGGCCAGGACTCGACGGAGCAGCGGGGTCCTCGACCTGGCGCTCGATCCGCGTCACTTCCGCCTGGGGCTCTTCGCCCGGCCAGTCGCCGCGCTCGGCACCTTCGGGCACCGGCTTGTCAGCCTGCGCGGGCTGCTCCACGGCGTCCGGCGGAGGCATGTGGGCTGCTTCCCACGAAGACCAGGCACTCAGGACGAGTAGCGACAGCGCGATAGCGAGGAGGGTATTGCGGTCCAAGGAAGGGCCTCAGGGGACGGGGTCGAACCCGCCTTCATGAAGAGGATGGCATTTCCCCACACGCACGACGGCGAGCCCGAGGCCGCGAATGACCCCGTGGCGCTCGATCGCTTCGACGGCATAGTGCGAGCAAGAAGGCGCGAAACGGCATCGTGGCGGTAGGAGGGGTGATATCAATATCTGATAAACCCGGATTAGAAATATCAGGGCTTTCGAGGCGGCCTTGCGGGCGTGCTGGAACATCAGGCGGACTGCTCCTTCCCGCGTGAACGGGCCCGGTCTTTCTCGAGCAGCGTGGTCAACTCGAGGCCGATCCCGGCCGGGTCGAGGTCACGGGCGCCGCGCCGGGCGACCACGACGAGGTCGCTGCGTTCGGCCACGACATCGCGCGAATGGCGAAACCACTCCCGGATCGCACGCTTTACGCGATTGCGCACCACGGCGTTTCCCACCTTTCGGCTCACGGCCATTCCCAGGCGCGTCTTCGACGGATGACCCTCGCCACCTCGTTCGAGGTCCGGGGTCGCCTCGTCGCGCGGCGCTAGCGATATGGCGAAGTTTCGCGACGCCAGACGGCGACCGCGGCGACGCACGCGCGCATAGTCGCGCGCCGTTACCACCCGGTCCGCCGGTCGGAACCTGGCGGTCGGCACCGCCCTAGCCCTGCTTGGAGCCTACGGAAACCGTAAGGCGCGCTCGCCCCTTGGCCCGGCGGCGCTTCAGGATGGCGCGTCCGGCTTTGGTGCTCATGCGGCTGCGGAAACCGTGCTTCCGCTTTCTCTTGATTCGACTCGGCTGATAGGTGCGCTTCATCGTTTTCTACTCTCTTCTCGTTTGCGCCCGCTGCGCTGACTGCACAGGGTTTCGAGGCCGCTTCGCGGTTTGCGGCGTCATGCGGTGTTGGGTGCGGTGGTATCGGTACTGGAAACGAGTGGCCGAAGCCGGCTCGTGAATCTGTGCTGGGCAGGTGCTTTCGGGTTCTGGCTACTTCGCGCGAATTCGGGCTCGAACGGGGTGTTTTGTGCTGTTCGGCGTTTCGCGCCAAGTGAGCTGCGGAAACCCGGAACCCCGTTTGGCACCGCGCACGCTTGACAAGCAGGCGCCCTGCCCGAGATTTTCGGAACGCGGAAGATTATCCGCGCAGCGCCCCCAACGCAACGCTTCGAACCGCTGTTCCGCCAGACCGAGACACCGCCCCTACCCCGCGAATTCGGATGCCCCGGGCGACAAAACCGTCCGCTCGAAAGATCGGAGCGTGGTAAGATCCGGGCAAATCGGGGCGGTGAACTCCTTGCAATCGGCTCGGGGCATCCCTTTCGAGGCGATTTCCATCCATTTCCTCACAGCGCGACACGCACGGGGCCTCGGAAAAACGCGGCTGATTGCTGTGGTTGGGTGGGTTCTGTCCGATTGTCGGCCACCTACTCCTACTACCACTTTCTAAAAAATTTCTATCCCCAGCAGGAATGAAGATGAAACTATCGATCAACAAAGGTGACCTTCTCACCGGCCTTTCACGCCTGCAGAGCATCGTGGAAAAACGCAACTCGATGCCGATTCTCGCGAACGTCCTCATCCAGGCCCACTCCACCAGGAGCAAGGGCAAGGCCAAAGCGCCGGGTGAACTTCAACTCGCAGCGACCGATCTCGAAGTTGGAATCCAGAGCACCCACGAAGCCAAGGTGAAGAGCGCGGGTGGCGTGACGGTTTCGGCCAAGAAGCTCTTCGAAATCGTGCGCGAGCTGCCCGACGAAGACATCCACCTCGAAGCGACCTCGAACTCCTACCTCAACATTCACTGCGCGCGGAGCAACTTCACGCTCGCGGGTGCGTCGACCGAGGAATACCCGACGCTTCCGAGCTTCTCGCCGGAGAAGACCGCGAGTGTTGCGGCGCCGGTTCTCGGTCTCATGATCGAACGCACGATGTACGCCGCTTCGGTCGACGAGACGCGATACAACCTCAACGGCGTCTATTTCGAGGTTCTCGACGAGCCCGGTCGTATCCGCATGGTGGCGACCGATGGCCACCGGCTCGCAAGTGTCGATCGAACGCTCGCCGACGACAGCCTGGGTCTCGAGAACGGAGTCATTATCCCGCGTAAGGGCCTCGGAGAGCTGAAGAAGCTCATCGACGAAGACGACGCCGACGAGATCGATATCGCATTCGAGGGCAATAGCGGCCTGGTGCGCAAGGGTGCCGTGACGCTCGTCATGCGACTCATCGAGGGAGATTTCCCGAACTACAGCCAGGTGCTGCCGAAGACCATCGAACGCAACGTGGTGATCCCGAGCGAAGACTTGAATCGAGCACTGCGTCGTGTCGCGCTGCTTTCTTCGGAGCGCAGCAAGGCGGTCAAGCTCGAATTCGCTGACGGCCGACTGACGATCAGCTCGAACAACCCCGATCTGGGCGATGCGCGAGAAGAACTCGACGTCGACTTCGCAGGTGACGCCCTCGCGATCGGCTTCAATGCCCGCTACCTGCTCGACGCGCTTTCGACGCTGAAGGCAAAGGAAATCCGCTTCGGTCTCCAAAACGAACTCGCGCCCGCCCAGTTCGTACCGACCGACGACGAGGACACACTCGCCGTCGTGATGCCGATGCGGGTCTGAGAGGCCAACACGGGCCGGTCTGGACGGGGCTTTCTCGGCCGCGATTCAGGCCCCGCTCGCTCGCTCGCTCGAAGGCGGATCCGCGGCCGGATCGAGGCCTGTGATCCACCCGCCAGACGGGTCTTTCGGGCAACGCCAAAATCGTCGTTCCTAGAGTCTTTACGCAGACTTACCCATTCAGTATCCTGCTTGCCGGCTGCACCTCCCGCAGCCAATTGGCCGACCGGAAAGCCGGGTCGAGAACCCGGGCGTCGCCGCCTCTGATCGCACGGTTCGTCGCACGACCGACAGTGCCACCGTTGCGCCGGGAACCCGCATCAACCCACGCAATAGAACGTCGGAGAACCGCCGAACAACGCGCTTCGACATTTCGACATATAGAGAAGCAAGAACACAGTGCGACCCGAGCCATCACTTCGGTTTCGCGCGTTCGAACGGTTCTGCAACACATCAAACCAACACCACTCAGCGATCTTCAAACAAACACACCGCTCAACACAGCAGGAAGCACGCGCGTGACCTACGACGCCAGTTCGATCGAGGTCCTCGAGGGACTCGAGCCGGTTCGCAAACGACCGGCGATGTACATCGGAACGACAGGCCCGGCCGGTCTTCACCACCTCGTCTATGAAGTCGTCGACAACTCGATCGACGAAGCGCTCGCTGGCTTCTGCAAAGAGATCGAGATCTCACTGCACGACGACGGCAGCGTGAGCATCCAGGACGACGGGCGCGGCATTCCCGTCGACATGCACTCGAGCGAAGAACGTTCTGCCGCCGAGGTCGTGCTCACCACCTTGCACGCGGGCGGGAAGTTCGACGAAAGCAGCTACAAGGTTTCGGGCGGTCTCCATGGTGTGGGGATCTCGGTCGTGAACGCGCTTTCGACGCACCTCGAACTCACGATCAAGCGCCAGGGGCACATCTGGCACCAGAAGTACGAACGCGGCTTCGCCCAGACACCGCTCGAAACGATCGGCGATACCGACGAAACGGGAACGAAGATCAACTTCATCCCGGACCCGCAGATCTTCCCGATGGTCGACTTCTCGTTCGACGTGCTCTCGCAGCGCTTGCGCGAGTTGTCGTTCCTGAATGCCGGCGTGCGCATCGTGATCGTCGACGAGCGCAACGACAAGAAGCACGACTTCTGTTACGAGGGCGGCATCCGTTCCTTCGTCGAACATCTCAACAAGAACAAGACGCCGCTTCACGACGACCCGATCTACATCTCGGGCGAGAAGACCTTCGACGATCATGGCCGCACGGTGTCTGTCACCGCCGAGATCGCACTGCAGTACAACGACTCCTACAACGAGAGCGTCTTCTCCTTTGCGAACAACATCAACACGATCGAAGGCGGGAGCCACCTGGTTGGTTTCCGTACCGCGCTCACGCGTACCATCAATCGCTATCTCGCGAGCCAGGCGAAGGGGAACAAGGGACAGGCGGACAGCGTAAGCGGCGACGACCTGCGCGAAGGCCTCACCGCCGTGGTTTCCGTGAAGCTCCCGCAGCCCGAATTCGAAGGCCAGACGAAGGCGAAGCTCGGTACGAGCGAAGTGCGCGGGATCGTCGAAGCCATCGTTTACGCGGAGCTCTCGAGCTTCCTGGAAGAGAACCCGCGCGTTTCGAAGCCCATCGTGGCCAAGATGGTCGAAGCCGCGAAGGCCCGCGAAGCGGCCCGCAAGGCGCGCGATCTCGCGCGTCGCAAAGGCGCACTCGCGGACTTCAGCCTGCCGGGCAAGCTCGCCGACTGTCAGGAACGCGCACCCGAAAAGTGCGAACTCTTCATCGTCGAGGGTGATTCCGCGGGCGGGACCGCGAAGCAGGGTCGCTCGCGCGAGACCCAGGCCATCTTGCCGATCCGCGGCAAGATCCTGAACGTCGAACGCGCGCGTCTCGACCGCATGCTCGCGAGCGCGGAGATCCAGGCCATCATCGCTGCCCTTGGCTGCGGGATCGGGCCGGACTTCGATGCCAGCAAGGCGCGCTACCACAAGGTCGTCATCATGACCGACGCGGACGTCGACGGCAGTCACATCCGCACCCTGCTGCTGACGTTCTTCTACCGCCAGATGCGCGGGCTCATCGAAGCCGGCTACCTCTACATCGCCCAGCCGCCGCTCTTCAGGGCGCAACGCAAGAAGAAGGTCGTCTACCTGAAGGACGAACCGGCGCTCGAAACCTACCTGCTCGACCTCGCGCTCGAGAGCGCAAGGGTGAGCGCGAGTGGCGGCGCGATTTCGAGCGAAGATCTCGGGGTCGTGTTCGAACGTGCGAGCGCGTACAAGAAGGGGCTCGCGCGCTTCTCGGTTCGCATGCACGACGAACGCGTCGTGAACGCGATGGTGCGTGCCGGCTATTCGGACGACGACGAGCTCACCAACCCTGAAACGCTCTTGAACGAAGTCGCACCGAAGATCCAGGCCGAGTTCGCCAAGATCGACCCTGAAGCGGACGAAATCGAATTCGCGACCGAAGGGGGCAACGGCGAAGGGGCAGCACGCCTGATCGCTTCGACACGCCGCTCGGGCGTCGAGCACCGCCTGGTGATCGACGGCGAGTTCATGTCGAGCAGCGACATGGCACGTCTCACCCGCCTGCACCGGGAGATCAACGAGATCGCGAGCGCGCCGTACGAACTCGAAGTGGGTGAAGCCGAAGAGGCCGAGACCCACAGCCACGACGGCGCGGAGGCCTTGCTCGACGCGGTCCTCGAGATTGGTCGCAAGGGCATTTCGATCCAGCGCTACAAGGGCCTCGGTGAGATGAATCCCGACCAACTCGCCGAAACCACGATGAACGCCGAAAACCGCGTGCTGTGTCAGGTTCGCGTCGACGACGCCGTCGAGGCCGACGAAGTCTTCACCACCTTGATGGGTGACGTCGTCGAACCGCGTCGCCGCTTCATCGAAGACAACGCACTCAACGTCGAAAACCTCGACGTCTGATCTTCCGCGCATTCCCCGATCCATACATCCCACCTACACCGCAGCCACACCGCTAAATCTGCGAGGCCGAGGATCCCGTGAGCGACGATCCCAACGCACCGAACGAATACGAAGAACCCGAGGGCGGAGGCACGCCGCCGGGTGACGGCAACCTGACGCCGATCAACATCGAAGACGAAGTGCGGAGTTCGTTCCTCGCCTACTCGATGTCGGTGATCATCAGCCGCGCGCTGCCCGACGTGCGCGACGGCTTGAAGCCCGTCCACCGCCGCATCCTCTACGCGATGCAGCAGGAGGGGCTTCTCCCGAACCGGCGCTACAGCAAGAGCGCGGGTGTCGTGGGCGAGGTGCTGAAGCACTACCACCCGCACGGCGATTCTGCAGTCTACGACTCGATGGTCCGCATGGCGCAGGACTTTTCGCTCCGTTACCCGCTCGTCGACGGCCAGGGGAACTTCGGTTCGATCGACGGCGACCCCGCCGCTGCCTACCGCTACACCGAAGCCAGGCTCGCGGCCCTCGCGCAGGAAATGCTGCGCGACATCGATCGCGAAACCGTCGACTTCCAGCCGAACTTCGACGGCCAGATGGAAGAGCCGATCGTCTTGCCGGCGCGGCTTCCCAACCTGCTCGCGAATGGCTCTTCGGGCATCGCGGTCGGCATGGCGACCAATATTCCGCCCCACAACCTGGCGGAGCTCGGCGCGGCCCTGGTCCACCAGGCGCGTCATCCCAACTGCCCCGTCGACGAGATCATCGAACGCCTGCCCGGCCCCGACTTTCCGACCGGCGCCCTGCTCTGCGGTACCGATGGCGTGCGGAGCTACTACCAGAGCGGACGCGGTCACCTGACCCTGCGCGCGCGCACCGAATTCGAAGAGACCAAGCGCGGTGAGCGCATCGTCGTCAGCGAGATTCCCTACCAGGTGAACAAGAGCGCCCTGCTCGAACGCATGGCGGACCTCGTGCGCGAAGGCCGCATCGAGGGCATCACGGACCTGCGCGACGAAAGTTCGCGCGAGGGCATGCGCATCGTCGTCGTGCTGCGGCGCGACGCCAACCGCGACGTGATCTTGAACCAGCTCTTCAAGATGACGCCGCTGCAGACGACCTTCGGCGTCAACCTGCTCGCGCTCGTGAACGGTCGCCCGGAAACGCTGCCCATCCAGCAGTGCATGAACCACTTCATCAGCTTCCGCCGCGAAGTGGTGATCCGCCGCACGATCTACGACCTCGCCCAGGCGGAAGCCCGCGCCCACATCCTCGAGGGCTTCGAGGTCGCGCTCGACAACCTCGACGAGATCATCGCGTTGATCCGTGCGAGCGCGACGGCCGCCGATGCGCGGGCCGAGTTGATGACCCGCTACGCGCTCAGCGAACGCCAGGCGCAAGCCATCCTCGAAATGCGCCTGCGCGCACTCACGCAGATGGAGCGCGACAAGATCCTCGACGAGTTGCGCGAGCTGCGACAGAAGATCGCGGACCTGAAGGCGCTCCTCGCAAGCGACGCCAAGATCCTCGACGTCGTCGTCGAAGAGATCGAGGAAGTCACGGAGAAGTACGGTGACGAGCGGCGCACCGAGATCGTGGGTCCGATCGACGGCATCAGCAACGAAGACCTGATCGTCGAAGAAGACATGGTCGTGACCCTGTCCCACCTCGGCTACATCAAGCGCAACCCCATCACGCAGTACCGCGCACAGCGGCGCGGCGGCAAGGGGTCGCGCGGCATGGCGACGCGGGACGAAGATTTCGTACGCCATCTCTTCGTGGCTTCGACCCACGCCTACGTGCTCTTCTTCACCAACAAGGGGCGCGTGCACTGGATCAAGGTTCACGCCTTGCCGCAGCTCGGCCGCGCGGCCAAGGGCAAGGCGATCGTCAATGTCTTGAACCTGCAGGAAGACGAAGTCGTGCAGACCATGCTCCCGGTGCGCGACTTCAACGAAGTCGACGGCGACTACATCCTGCTCTGCACGCGCAAGGGTTCGATCAAGAAGACTGCGCTCTCGCAGTTCGCGAACCCGCGGCGCGCGGGCATCATCGCGATCAAGCTGTCGGACGACGACGAGCTGATCGGCGCGGGCCGCACGGGCGGCGAAAACGAAGTCATCATTGCAACCAGCGACGGCAAGTCGATCCGCTTCCCGGAAAGCGACGTGCGCCCGATGGGCCGCACCGCGAGTGGTGTTCGCGGCATCGCGCTCGGCGGCAACGACCGCGTGGTGGGGATGGAGATCCTGAGCCCCGGCGCCTCGATCTTGACCGTGACCCGCAACGGCTACGGCAAGCGCACCCCGCTCGACGACTACCGCGTCCAGAAGCGCGGTGGTCAGGGGATCATCGGCATTCGGGCAAACGAACGAAACGGCGAAGTCGTGGGCGTCGAGCAGGTCGTCGACAGCGACGAGATCATGCTCATCACGAGCGGCGGCAAGGTGTTGCGCTGCCCGGTCGACACGATCTCGACGATGGGCCGCGCGACCCAGGGCGTTCGCGTCATGAACCTCGATCCCGGCGAACAGATCGTGTCGGTCGAGCGGTTGGTGGAAAGCACCGTGGACCAGCCTTCCGAAGAGGGTGGAGATAGCGAGTCACCATGACGCTCGACGAATCACGCGCATTGATGGAGCGCGCGCTCCGTTCGATCCCCGGTGGCGTCAATTCGCCCGTCCGCGCCTATGGCTCGGTGGGCGGCACACCCCCCTTCATCGCGCGCGGCAAGGGGTGCCGTATCGAAGACGTCGATGGCAACCAGTACATCGACTACGTGGGTTCCTGGGGGCCGCTGATCGTCGGCCACGCAAACCCGAAGGTCTTGCGCGCGATTCGCGAAACCATGCGCGACGGCACGAGCTTCGGCGCACCGACCGAGATCGAGATCGAGCTCGCGGAAGAAGTCTGCAAGCTCGTCCCGAGCATCGAGAAGGTCCGCATGGTGAGCAGTGGCACCGAGGCCACGCTTTCCGCCATCCGGCTTGCGCGCGGGGTTACGGGGCGCGATCGCATTCTCAAGTTCGAGGGCTGCTATCACGGTCACAGTGACGGCTTGCTGGTCGGTGCAGGCAGTGGCGTCGCGACCCTCGGCATCCCGGGTTCGCCGGGTGTGCCGAAGGCGATGACGGAACTCACCGTGCAGGCGCCCTTCAACGACCTCGCTGCCGTCGCCGAAGCGTTCAAGCGCTGGGGTGACGACCTCGCCTGCGTGATCGTCGAACCGATCGCGGGCAACATGGGTTTCATCCCCCCGCAGCCCGGCTTCCTCGAAGGCTTGCGCGCGCTCTGCGACGAGCACGGCGCACTGCTCATCTTCGACGAAGTCATGACGGGCTTTCGCGTTCACCCGGGTTGTGCGCAGACGCTCTTCGGTGTCACGCCCGACCTCACGTGCCTGGGCAAGGTGGTGGGTGGCGGCATGCCCGCGGCCGCCTACGGCGGGCGGCGTGACTTGATGGAACGCATTGCGCCCGAGGGCGACGTCTATCAGGCGGGCACACTCTCGGGCAACCCGCTCGCGATGGCGGCCGGGCTCGCGACCTTGAAGCTGCTGCAAGGCCGCGGCGTGTACACGCGGCTCGCGCGGCGTGCCGAACAACTGACGAGTGGGCTCGCAGACGCCGCGCGCGCAGCCGGCGTCGAGTTCTGCACAGGGTCTGCCGGTGGCATGCTGGGCTTCTTCTTTCATCCGGGCCCGGTGGTCAACTTCGCGGACGCGAAGAAGGCCGACCAGGAAGCCTTCGTGCGCTTCTTCGCCGCGATGCTCGAAGGCGGCGTGTATCTCGCGCCTTCGGCCTTCGAGGCGGGTTTCGTCTCGACCGCCCACAGCGAGGGCGACATCGAGCAGACGATCGCGGTGGCACGCGGCGCCTTCGAGGCGGCTGCCTCGGTCTGATCGCTGTGCGGCGTGCCGCACGCTGGCGCGAACTCCCTCAAGCGCCTTTCTGGGGAATTCGAACAGTTCTGCGTCATGCCCAACCCGGGAAACCCTGGCCGGCGGGCGTCGAGGTGATCGACGGCCTCGCGTTCGAGCGCGAAGGCGAGGTGATGGGGTGCGGGTGAAGGGCGGGACCTTCCGGCTTTTCCTCGAGCCCGGGCTGCCGCCCGGAGCCCCTCTGCCCGAAGACCTGGTGCGCTTCCGGAGGGACGACGCGGTCGAACTCGTCCTCCCTCAGCCGCCGTGTGGCGATGTGCCAGCACAAGACCCACCCCAAGCAGCGCGATCTGCTGCGGCTGTCGTGCCGCGACCTCGCGAGCGCCCGGGTCGAAGGGCTGCGGATGGCGACCGAAGGGCTCTTCAACGGCCTGCCTGGCCCCCGGATCGTGACCGCGTTCGACCCCGCAACGAATGGTTGCCATTGGGGTTCTGGGCGAGCCGCCGCGTTGGCGGGGGTATGGAGAAGGGCTAGGATGCGGCCGCTTCGAGGCTCGGGGCGTTCCTGCCCGGTGCCGAGCACGTGTCTTTCCCGTGCAGCCTCCACGCTCGTTCCCGCCGCATTCCCCGCGGCAAGCTGTGGTGCATAGGCAAGACAACACCAAATCGTCCGCGTCACGCGGCAATCGCAACAAGCTGGCTAGCAAACCACCGACCGCACGGCGTTCGATCGCGCTGTCCGAGGATTGTCAAACGAAGCAAGGTCTCACGCGACAGCAGTCCGCCGCATACCAGGGCGCCGTCGAAGCGGCGCTCGCGGTCCCGATCGCGGCGGGGATTGGTTGGTGGTGTGATCGCCAGTTCGAATCCCAACCGATCGGGCTCTTGATCGGGGTCGTGATCGGTTTCGCCGCTATGCTGCTGCGAGTCCTTCGCCTGAGACCCGGCGCAACGGACGACGTCAGCGAGGACCCGGACACCGAATCGACGGATGACGCCGACTCGCAAGACCCGAAACCCTGAGCGACCTCCGACCGCAAGCCCCTTAACCCCCACAAGCCCGCGAGATCATGCAGCTCTATCCCGCTGAAAAACTCAACCTCGGCCTGAGCGCCGGAGCCGTCGCGGCTTCGTTCGCGGTCGCGACGCCGCTGTTCGCAGGCAGCCTCGCCGCAGGTGCAACGTTGGGTTCGATGAACTTCCGCTTTCTCCACAGCGCGGCGGAGCTCGTCTTCCAGGGCGCAGCTCGAAGCGCGGCCTGGCTCGTGGTTCTCGGGTTCCGGCTCGTGTTGGTGTTCATCGGGATGGGGGCGGCCATGACGCTCGGCGCGGACGCGCTGGGCCTCGTGATCGGGCTCTCGATCGTGATGCCCGCCACCGTGCTCGCCGCAGTGTGGTTCCGCCCCGAACACGTACCCACCCTACCCGGCCCTGCCGTCGCCCCCGACGATCCGAGCTGGGATGAATTCTCGATCTGGCGGCCACTGCGCGAGAAGCGCCGCCGCGAGGAAGACGATGACCCGGTGAAGGGCGCGATTGCACTGTTCCGGGTTGACGGGCCTTCCGACGACGAACCCGGAAACGCTTCGCAGAGCGACGAGGAAGTTCGATGACCAGCCTCTATCAACCTCTCGAAGGCCTGGGTGTCCACTGGGTGTTCCAGGCCTCTGTCGTCGCCGCGATCCTGCTGGCTCTCGCCGCGATGTCGGTGAAGCGCCGCCTGGCCACCGAAGACGGTGGCGTCGTGCCCGACGAAGGCGTGACGCTGCGAAACGTGATCGAGGTGATGCTCTTCCAGCTCGCCGAGCTCTCGCAGGACATCATGGGGTCGGAGTGGCGCAAGCACTTCCCCCTGGTCGGCACCATCTTCTTGTTCATTCTGGTTTCGAACCTGATGGGTCTGGTGCCCTGGCTGGGCGGATCGACCTCGAACGCGAACGCGACTTTCGCGTGGGCGATCATCTCCTACGGCTACTACAACATCCTGGGCATCAAGACCCATGGTTGGAAGTACGTCTATCACCTGATGGGTCCTGTGATCTGGACGCCCACGATCGGTGGCCAGGAATGGCACGTGCGGCTCCTGGCGCCGTTCTTCCTGCCGCTCGAAATCATCCTCCACGCCGCGCGCATCGTGACCCTCGGCATTCGTCTGTTGGCCAACATGTTCGCGGACCACACCGTGGTGTTGGTCTGGCTCGGCCTGGTCCCCCTCGGTATTCCGGCGCTCTTCCTGGGCCTCGGCGTATTGGTGTCGTTCCTGCAGGCAGTGGTCTTTGCACTGCTCACCATGATCTACATCGGAGAAGCACTTCACGAAGCCCACTAGTTCGCGCACGCGTCCGCGCTTCGTCGCGACACGGCGTGCTCGATTGAACGGCCCGATCGTCGGAAGACGACGGGCTCCTACACGAAACCATCGGAACCCCGGTTCCACTCGAAGGAGAGAGTCACCATGAAGAAGTTCGCCAAGTTGTTGGTCTACACCCTGATCGCCGTTCTGCTGCCCACCGCGGCATTGGCTGCTGACGACAGCGGCGGTATCGGGATCGCCGGTATCGGTGCGGGTCTGGCGTTCGGTCTCGCGGGCCTCGGCTGCGGTATCGGCCAGGGTCTCACGGCGGGCAACACCACCGCGGGCATTTCGCGCAACCCCGGCGCGGCGGGTGCCGTGTTCACCAACTTCATTCTCGGCATGGTGCTCATCGAATCGATCGCGATCTTCGGCTTCGTGGTTGCGTTCCTGGTCATCAACGCCTGATTCAGGACGTGGCGGGAGGCCAACCCCCGCCCGGCCCAGAGAAGAACTGCAAACCCGGACTCGGAAACGAGTCCGGGTTTTTGCATTTGGCCCCCTGTTCCTCGCGGTGTGGTGTGCGGCGGTGCGATGCGCGGCGGTGCGATGTGCGGCGGTGCAGCGCGCGGCGGTGCAGCGTGTGGTGCGGTCGCGCGTGCTATGCGACCGCTTAGAAGGCGAAACCGGGTCGCCGAATGGAGACAAGCGAAGGGATTCACCCCGTTACAATCCCCTCGCATCCATTTGCCTCCACAGGCGACCCCCATCCCGAAACCCCCGGTCCCGTTAGAGGGGTCTTTGGGATGGCGTCCGAAGACGTGCCTCGTGTTAGAGCAAGGGCTGTGCCATCCCGCGCGAATGCACGGCGGGCCGATTTCCATAGTGATTTCAACCATCGCTAGACTCGAAGCTGCAGTCGCGCGACGAAGCGTGAAGCGATGGACGGAGGCCATGTGGCGCGCGGATCACTGATCGTCTTCGAAGGACTCGACGGTTGCGGGAAGTCGACGCAACTCGACCTCCTGTACGAGTGGTTGTGCGAGCGCGGCGTCGATTGCGTGAAGACGCGCGAACCCACCGACGGCGAGTGGGGAAGGCGCATTCGCGAGATGGCCCGAAGCGGCGAACGCGTCACCCCCGAAGAAGAACTCGCATGGTTCGTGGAAGACCGCCGTGAACACGTGCGCGAGGTGATCGAGCCCGCACTTGCACGTGGCGCTTTCGTGTTGAGCGATCGCTATTGGCTTTCGAGCGTGGCCTACCAGGGCGCGCGCGGGCTCGACGCGGCCGCAATCCAACGCGCGAGCGAAGCCGAGTTCCCCGACCCCGACCTCGCGATCATCTTCGAGGTGTCACCCGAAGAAGGCATCGCGCGCGTGAACGCACGCGGCGGCGTGGGGGAGCCGGTCTTCGAAGAGGTCGAGTTCCAAAGGCGGGTAAAGAAGGTGTTCGGCCAGATGGACCGACCGTGGATCGTGCGTGTGGATGCGCGGGGCGGCGTTTCCGAGATCCACCAGGCGGTGCTCGCTTGTGTTCGCGAGCGGGGAATGGTCGGCGACTAGTTCGACCCCTGCGCGCCATCAAACTCCCGCCGCGCTTCCTCGAGCGTTTCGTGACTGCCGATGTCGAACCATCGCCCGCTCATCGGGGACGCGTACACGGCTTCTTCGCGGCACAGCCATTCGACGAAGTAGCCCGGGGCGTCGGGGTTTCCTCCCTGCGCGAAGTACCGTTCGAGCAAGCCCGGTAGCGAAGGTGGAAAGAAGTAGACCGCGATCGCGGCGTGCTTCCCCTCCGCGCGTTTGGGCTTCTCGGTAAACCCGACGACACGCCCGTCGTCGTCGAGCAGGACATCGTTGTACGGGCTCGGTCCACCCGTGTGATCGACATCGCGGACCAGGATGCGAGGGGCAGGCTTCGCGGCGAATTCGCGTTGCACGGTACGCAGATCCAACTCGAGCAGGTTGTCGCCCGCTGCAACGAGCCAACTGTCGTCTGGTTCTGCGCCTGGCTGTTCCAGCACGAAAGCGATGTCGCCGATGGCGCCAAGGCGGTCGTCTTCACTCGTGGTGCCGTCGTCGACGATTCGCAGCGGCACCGCGCAATCGAGTTGCTCCGCCCAGCGTTGGAAGTGCTCGGCGAAGCGATGATTGGTGACGACCGTGACGTCTCGAAGCCCGTCGAGTTCGAGCACGCGGTCGAGCAGGTGGTCGAGCAGCGGTCGCCCGCCGACTTCGAGCAGGGGCTTCGGGCGGTCGCGTGTCAGCGGATACAAACGCGTCGCATAGCCGGCCGCGAGCAGGATGGCTCTCATGACTCGTCACCGCCCGGAGCAACGAACGTCGGGCGAACGACTCGATAGCCCGCGGACGCGTACTCGCGCTCGACCGATTCGAAACCAATGCCGTGCTTCATGACACCCACCACCGCACCCCCCGAGCCCGTCTGCTTCACCGCACAACCGCAGCGCCGCCCGATCGCGACGAGTTCGATGTCGCGCTCCGTCAGGTTCCAGATCGATGCCCGCGTGTCGAAGTTGCGATCCACCAAGGCGGCAAAGCCTTCATGGTCCCCCGCTTCGAGTTGCGCCATGCCTGCGTCGACCAACTTCGGAAAGGTCGCCATGGCGCTTCGCACCGCTTCGTCCCCTCTTTCGTAGCGCGCCCGCACATCGCTGTGAACGACCCCCGACGCCTCTCCACCGTGCGGGTCCCAGGCGACGAACGTTTCCGGGAGTCGTTTCAACGGCAGCTGTCGATGAACGGCCTTGCCGCCGCGTGGTACCGCGGCGAAGTCCATCCACAGACACCCTTCGTGGGCTTGGATCAGGCGATCCATCGGCCCCGCCGCGATTCCCAGTTCATCGACTTCGGCCGAGAGCGCGAGCTCGGCGACTTCGTCGTTGGAGAGGGATCGACCGAACCACGAAAGCAGCGCGCGAAGGCAGGCGATCACGATCGCGCTCGAACCCGAAAGCCCGACTTCGCGTGGGATGGTGGTTTCGTAGTGGATCCGCATCCCGGGGATGGCGTCGGCGGCTTTCGGGTGCGCTTCGAAGAAGCGCCTCGCAAACTGTCGAAGTGCTGCGCGAATGAGGCGCTCGCCGTCGCGACGGTCGCGCGGCGAGATGGCCCCCGCCATCTCACCGAAGCTGGACCAACTCGCTGACACACCATCAGGTGACGCGATTCCGTATCCCGCCGCGGCTTCGATCCGGACCTGCGCGGCGAAGTTTCCCAGGGTGAACGCAATCGCCTTCCCGCCATAGGCATCCGACGGGTTGCCCAGCAACCCGACCCGCGCATGCACTAGAGCGTCGACGGCCTCATTCATCGGGGAAAACCCTAACGCGCGAACCGCCGTCGGGAAAAGCCCGACCCGCGCTCTACGCGTCTGCCTTGCCACCTCCAAGTGGCGGATCCGCAGGCGCGACCTTCAGCGCACGGATCAATGCCTGCAGGGCGAAGCCGGTGGTGATCAGGCTGGCGAATAGGAGTTGGAACGAGGTGTGGGAATCGGCGACGTTGAAACCCTGGATGGGAAAGCTGTCTTTGTAGAAAGCTGCCCCCCAACCGATCAGGTTGAAGCCAGTGTGGAGCACGATTGCGGCGAGCAACGACCCGGTGGCGACGCGCACGCAGCCGAGCAAAAGGCCCGTAGCAAACGAAACCAGCAGAAAAGAAAGCAGCGTGCTGGGCGGCAGACCGGGGACGATTCGGCAGACCGCAAACAGCAATGCGGTGAGGATCAATCCGCGCCAACGTCCCAGGTTGCCCATCAAGCCTTGCTGGATCACACCGCGGAACAGCCACTCCTCCATCACGGGTGCGAGGCCCACGATCACGATGAAGCGTTGGATTTCGCCGTAGAGGGTCGGGGCGAAGAGAGGGTTCGACTCCACTTCGGCGTCGGCCCCGGTGGGCACCGGGGGAAACCAGTCTCGAAGCAGATTGTCGACTTCGGAAAACAGGAAGACAGAAGGAAGTAGGAAGACGAGCACCGGCAACATGTCGCGGTCGAACCCGCGCAGGCCGAGGCGTTCGGCGTGGGGTTGTGCGATGCGCTGGGTGGCGTAGATCGCGACGAGACCGAAGCCGACCACCTGCCCGACGCCGATGGCTCCGAAGTTGATCGTCGGACCGAAGAGTCCGGCCACCAGGCCTGCTGCGAACACCGCGCCGAGCGTGATGCCGAGCGCGGCAAGCGGACCCGGAAAATGTCGATCGACACGGTTCGACTGCCCGGGTGGCATGTGGGGCTTGTAGCGCGATTCGTTTCCGTTCATGGCCCTTCATGACTTGCGCAGCGAGCGCACGAGACGCCACGGTACCACAGCCAGGGAGCGCGAGAGCCATACACCGCTGTGTGGAGTTGGGCTGCCAGGTTCACGAAAGGGGCTCGGCTTCGCGGTCGTTCTATTGCCTTCGTCGCGCGAAGCCACGACGGCGACTACTTCACCCACAACGGCCACTTCGCACCGCCGGGTGCGCGCAAGATGGCGGAGGTGGTGGTGGAGTGGTTCGGGGCGGAGGGTCGTACCCGAAACACGTCGTCGCGTTAGCGACGGAGTACTTCCGCCAGCGCCTGCCCGGTATGACTGCGCGCAACTCGCGCCACCTGCTCCGGCGTCCCCTCCGCGACGATCTCCCCCCCCGCTTCCCCGCCTTCCGGCCCGAGATCGATCACGTGGTCCGCGCACTTGATCACATCGAGGTTGTGTTCGATCACCACGACCGTGTTGCCTCGTTCGACGAGTCCGTCGAGCATCGTGAGTAGCGTGGCGACGTCATCGAAGTGCAGGCCCGTCGTGGGTTCGTCGAGCAGATACAGGGTCGAACCGGTCGAGCGCTTCGCGAGTTCGCGCGCGAGCTTCACGCGCTGGGCTTCACCACCTGACAGCGTGGCCGCGGATTGCCCGAGATGGATGTAGCCGAGGCCGACGTCAATCAACGCTTCGAGCGGCCGCCGCACGCGGGGGAGGTTCTCGAACAGCGCGAGCGCTTCCTCGACCGTCAGTTCGAGGACGTCGGCGATCGAATGCTCGCGGTAGCGCACGGTGAGGGTTTCGGGCGTGTAGCGCGCGCCGCGGCAACGCTCACACGGCACGAAGAGATCGGGAAGGAAGTGCATCTCGACGCGAATCTGGCCGTCGCCTTCGCACGTCTCACAGCGCCCCCCCGCGACGTTGAACGAGAAGCGCCCTGGCCCCCATCCCCGCATGCGCGCTTCGGGCAGCGACGCGAAGACGCTACGAATCGCATCGAAGGCTCCGCAGTAGGTCGCGGGGTTCGAGCGGGGTGAGCGGCCGATCGGGCTCTGGTCGACGTCGATGACCTTGTCGATCGCCTCGCTGCCGGCGAGGTGGGTGAAGGCGCCGGGGCGTTCGCGTGAGCCGTGGAGTCGGCGGGCGAGCACGCGGTGAAGCGTCGTGTTGATGAGCGTCGATTTGCCCGAACCCGAAACGCCGGTGACGACCGTGAAGGTGCCGAGCGGGACGCGTAGGCGAACATCCTCGAGGTTGTGCTCGGAACAGCCGTCGAGCACCAGGCTCGCGCCTTCCGGCTTGCGGCGGTCGCGCGGCACTTCGATCGCACGCCGCCCCGACAGGTACGCGCCAGTGAGCGAGGCCGCGTGCGCTTCGAGCGCGTCGCTCGTCCCTTGCGCGACGATCTCGCCACCGCGCGTTCCGGCTCCCGGTCCCATGTCGACGACCCAATCGGCCGCCCGCATGGTGGCTTCGTCGTGTTCGACCACGACGACCGTGTTGTCCATGTCGCGCAAGCGAAGCAGGCTTTCGATCAAGCGCGCGTTGTCGCGCGCGTGCAAGCCGATCGAAGGTTCGTCGAGGATGTAGAGCACGCCCATCAGGTGCGAACCGATCTGGGTCGCGAGTCGGATGCGCTGTGCCTCGCCCCCCGAAAGCGAAGCAGCCGGTCGAGACAACGTGAGGTAGTGGAGCCCGACATCGATCAGGAAGCCGAGCCGTTCTTCGATTTCGTGAAGCACGCGGTCGCAGACGGCGCGTTGCACGGTGGTGAGTTCGAGGGTGGGTAGCGTCTTCGCCAGCGCGTCGATCGACAGGTCACAGAGTTCGGGCAGCGTGTGATGGCCGAGCTTCGTGTGACGCGCGACGTCGCCCAGGCGCCCCCCCTCGCAGGTATTGCACGGGTTGGCGACGCGGTAGCGCGCGAGGGTCTTCGCTGCGCGTTCGTCGACTTCGCAGCGGCGTTCGAGTTCGTCCACCACGCCGAGCCAGGGCCGCACGACGTCCCTGGTCTTGCGTCGTCGCTTTCGTCCGGGCTTCACGAGCGCGCCCGGGATCGGGATCTCGGGTCGCCCCGTGCCTTCGAGGATGCCCTTGCGGGCTTTCTTGGGAAGCTTGTTCCAGGGCTTGTCGAGATCGAGGCCGTAGTGGTCGGCCAGGGCTTCGAGGATCTGCGCGTAATAGGCTGCCGCCTTGCCCCGCGACCACGGTTCGATCGCCCCCCCGGCAAGCGAAAGCGTCGGGTCCGGGATCAGCCTCTCCGGGTCGAAGCTCTCTTCGACACCAAGGCCCGAACAAGCCTCGCACGCACCGCGTGGACTGTTGAAGGAAAACAGCGACGGCGCGAGTTCGGGAATCGAGATGCCGCAACTCGCACACGCGCGATTGCGCGACATCAGCGTTTCGGCGTAGTCACTCGTACCGCCGGGCGCCGACAAGACGTTCACCATGCCGTCGCCCAGGCCGAGCGCCGTTTCGAGCGACTGCATGAGCCGCGTTTCGACGCCCTCTTTCAAGACGATGCGATCCACGACGACGTCGATGTCGTGCACCTTGTTGCGCGCGATCTTGATCTCGTCCGCGAGATCGTGGAAGACCCCGTCGACGCGGATCTTCACGAAACCCTTGCGGCGCCAGCTGTCGAGTTCCTTCTTGTAGGCGCCCTTGCGACCGCGGACGACCGGCGCGAGGAGTTGAACGCGCGTGCGCGGTTCGAAGGCCGTGATGCGATCGAGCATCTCCTGTGCGGTCTGGCCCGCAATCGGATTGCCGCACGAAGGGCATTCGGGTTCGCCCGCACGCGCAAAGAGCAGGCGCAGGTAGTCGGCGATCTCGGTGATCGTGCCGACCGTCGACCGCGGGCTCTTGTTTGCACCGCGTTGTTCGATCGAAATCGCGGGTGAAAGTCCTTCGACCGAATCGACGTCGGGCTTCGCCATCTGGTCTAGAAACTGCCGCGCATAGGCGGACAAGCTTTCGACGTAGCGCCGCTGCCCTTCGGCGTAGAGGGTGTCGAAGGCGAGCGACGATTTGCCCGACCCCGAAAGCCCCGTGATGACGACCAACGCACCGCGCGGAATGTCGAGATCGACCCCGCGCAGGTTGTGTTCACGTGCGCCGCGGATCTCGATGTTCGCGACCTTGCGGTCGGGGATGCGCGGATCGAGCCAGCGAACGGCCGCTTCGCTCACGGCGTTTCCGCAGAAGCCTCAGCGACGCTCGATGCGGCGTAGACTCCCATGCGCTCGATGTAGGTCTGCTCGCGCAGCGTGTTGACCCAGCGCAGGTACTCTTCTTGGGTCTTCTGCTGGAAGAGTTCCTGCTCCAGGGCGGGGCGCGCGGCTTCGAGCGTCATGGCCTGGAAGACGCGGCGATCGACGAGCTCGAGCAGATTGCAGCCGAAGGGCATCTCGATCACGCGACTCACCGGGTTGGCGGCGTTCAGGGAAAGCAGTTCGGGCGCCATCCACCCGGCGAGGTCGTCGAGGTGAATCCAGCCGAGATCACCCCCGGTTTCGGGGTTCGCGTTCGAGATGCCCTGCGCGACCTGTTCGAAGCGCGCCCGTCCGCTCACGATCATCTCTCGCGCCTTGCGGACCTCGCCGCAGACGATGTCGCGACTCATCGGGTTTTCGGGATCGAAGAGCACCATGATGTGACGCAGGTGGACTTCTTCGCCGCCTTCGCGCTGCTCGCCGTAGCGGCGCTGGAAGAGCACGCCGATCTCGGCGTCGGTGATCTGCACCTTCGACCGCACCATGGTGCTGAGCACCTTGCTGCGTTCGATCTCGCCTTTGATCTTTTCGCGGTACTCCTCGAACGTCATGCCGTAGCCCGAAACACTGTCGGCGAGCTGGCCGAGGGAAAGCCCCGTGTCCTTCGCGATCGACGCGATCGCGGTGTCGATTTCGGTCTTGGTGGCGGTGAGTTCGAGGCGCTTCACCACGGCGGCGATGAGCTTGCCTTCGATCAGTCGTTCGAGCGCATCCTTGCGCAGCTGAATGTGTTGTTCCTCGGGGACACCGGCTTCGCGCATGCGTTCGATGGTGGGCCGCGCGAGCTCTTCGATTTCCGAAGCGAGCACGACGTCGTCGCCCACCTGCGCCGCGATGCCGTCGACGAGGATTTCCTCCGCCTGGGCGGTTGCGCCCGCGAGCACGCAAGTAGCGGCAAGCAGCGAAACGAAGCCGACGAAACGGCGGAACTCAGAACTCTCGTGGCGCGTCACCATGGGCTTCCTCGTCGCGGGCCGCGCGGATGGAGTGCACGGGCCCCACGGCGGCGCGCATTCTAGCAGCGTGGTTGCTGCTGAACGCACTCCCCATTGAGACGTTCCAGGGCTGGATTCTGTTCGTCCGCGCCGCGGAACGCAGCTACATCGGCGGTGGGGCCGCGGCCTGTGCTTGCGGGGGAGGCGGCTCGGCGAGCTTCCATTTCGACGGATCGAGGAGCGCGTCGGGCAGCGGGAGAATGCGCGAGGCGAGCCGGTGAAGCGTCGGGCGGCTGGGTGGCGGGGCGGCGGCTGCATCGATCAGACCGCGAAGTTGGTCGGGCGACTCGCAGCCCAGTACGGGTGTGCCGCCCTCGAGGGTCGCCGCATAGGCGAGAAAGAGGTGCTCGGTCGTGGTTTCGAGGGCCTGCACGGCGCCGCGGATCTCGTGTAGCGGTTTTTCGAAACCGCGAAGCGCTCGCGGCAGCCCCGTCGTGGGCATGAACGCGATGCCCTGCAGGAAGACGCTGCGCACGAAGACCCGCTTGCCCGCAACAGCTGCGGCTTCGAAGAAGCCCCGGCGCGAAAGCCGCTGATCGAAGAGGCTGCTCGCCACCTGGATGACTTCGACTTCGGGCAGCTCGAGCGCGGCCCACGCCTCGTGGGGGTTCGCCGCCGAAACGCCGAGGGCGCGAATCGCACCGTTTTCGCGCTCGCGCAGCAAGCGGCGAAGGACTACGCCCTCACACGCACTCAGGTGCGCAAAGCGATGAAAGAGAACCACGTCGAGCACGTCGCGACGAAGGGCCTCGCGACTGTGCGCGAGACTCCGTCCCGCGTTGGCCAGCGCCTGCGCGGCCGTGGTCCCGTCGCGCACCAGCGTGGCGTCGAGCTTGGTCACCACTTCGAACGACCCGGCGAGACCACTCGCTTCGAGCGCGGCGCCAATCAGGGCTTCGCTCTCTCCATAGCCACGCGCGGTGTCGAGGGTCGTGATGCCAGCGCGCTGGGCGATCTCGAGCATCTCGACGGCGTCGTGGAATTCGGGTGCACCGCAGAGGTTGCTGATGCCATAGCGCCCGCTCCATTGCGCGGTCCCGAGGGCAAATTCGATTCGTTCTTCGTTCACCAGGCTGTCCAGCCTCCATCGACCATGAGGTTTTGGCCGGTCATGAAACTCGCGCCATCGCTCAACAGGAAGGCGACCGGCGCACCGACTTCGTGGGGTTCACCTACCCGCCCGAGCGGGATGCGGGCTTCGAGTTCGTGGATGAACTCGACTTCTTCGCGTACCTGCTCAGCGGGAAAGGGCCCCGGACTCACGCAGTTGACCCGAACGCCACGCGGTGCGAGGTCGACTGCGGCATGACGCGTGAGTTGCACGATTCCCGCCTTTGCGGCGCCATAGACGGGCGGGCTCGCAAAGTGCGGGGTGTGGCGATAGGCGGCCGGTTGCGGGGCCACGACGCCGTAGATCGAAGCGATGTTGACGATTGCACCGCCATTCTTCATGCGTTCGGCTGCGGCTTGCATCGCCATCGCGAACGCGCCCAACGCACTTCCCGCTGCGGCTTCGAAGTGTGCGCGCGAAAGCGCGCCAAACGCTTGTGCCTTCGCGACCGCGGCTTGCGCGGGATGTGCGTTGTTGACCCAGCCGTGAATGCTTTCTGCTTCGCCTTCGATGCGATCGAGCACGCGGGCAACCTCGTCGTCGCGTCCCACGTCGGCGACTTCGGCGATCACACTTCCTGGGAGTTCCAGGGCCTTGGCTTCGTTGCAGACGTTTTCGAGCTTCGAAGGCGTGCGACCACAGATCACCACCGTGGCCCCCGCGCGCGCGAGCGCGAGTGCGGTGGCGCGGCCGAGGGGGCTGCTGCCTCCCGTGACGCCGATCCCGCGCTCCGTGAGATCGATGAGCGGTGACGTGTTTACACTCATCCTGCCTCCAGGGCCTTCTGTTCGACGCCGGCATTCATCTCGATGATCTCGGGATGGGGATCGAGGGCGCGCACCATCTCGGGATAGGAAATACAAAGTGCGCGTGGGCCGAACAGAGCGAACGCACTGCGCGCCATCGCGAGGTCGCGAGAGGTGTCGACGGTGAAGCGCCAGCCGGGTCGCGCGGGCCAATCGCCTGGAACCGGGCAGACCTTCGGGTCGCAGTCGCGCGCGAGCCACGAAACCACGTGGGCGCGGTGATGGGCTTCTTGGGCGGGGATCTCGGCTTCGCTCTCGAGCACCGCGTCGGCTCGTGCGAGCTGGGGACCGAAACCGAGCGGAAGCGTGCGCCGGTCTTTGGGGTCGCCCGCGAATTCGATCAGGGGAAGTTCCTTCCCGGCCTCGTCCCGTGCGTCGAGGAGTAGGTCGACGGCCTCGCCCGAGACGAAGGGGTTGTCGCCGGTGACGCGCACCATCCACTCGGGTCGCTCTTCGCGCAGGATCGCGGTGAAGCGCGAGAGCACGTCGTCCTGGTCGCCCCGGTAGACGCGGAGGCCCAGGCTATGTCCCCAGGCTTCGGTCACGTCGTCGCTCGGCTGGTCGCTCGTGGCGAGCCACCACTGCGAGACCCGCGACGCCCGCAGGCGCTGGGCGATCACCTCGAGCATGGGGCGCCCCACGATCGGGGCGAGAATCTTGCCCGGCAGACGACTCGAACCCATTCGGGCCTGAATGATCCCGATGACGGACATTTTTTCGGCGCTCGCTCCCCAGCCCGGTCGGCTTTTCGCGTCTGCGTCGCAGAACGAAACCCGGCCGTGCAGATCGAAAGCCGCTGACGCGCGAGGGCGAACAGAGGCTTTTTCGAGTGGTTTCAGGGGGCTGTGAAGGGAATTACAAGTTTCGTGCCGGCGGATTGCCGCTTTGCGAGCAGGCCCGTAGACTGAGGGCAGAAGTTGGATATCGGGATCCATCCGCCTCGAATAGCGCCGGATAGATCTATCAGATCAACGAATCACGAAGTTCGACCGTTTCGGGAGGCCCAGATGGCGCAACCGAGTTCGACGCCGGGATCCAAGCAGAGCACGCCAGCCCGCAAGCGAGCGGCCCCGGCGGGGAGACCATCGCGCGACCCCGCGGTCGTGAGGCGCCGGCTGACGGAAGCCGCGACCCGCCGCTTCGCCGCGGCTGGCTTCGAGGGCGTGAACTCGAACCAGATCGCGCGCGAGGCGGGGGTCGGGGTCGGGACCTTCTACAACCACTTCCGCGACAAGCATGAAGTCCATCAGGCCGTCGTGCTCGACACCCTGGAAGGGCTGCAGGACGCGGTGACCCGGGCGGCTCCGGATGCCGCCGCGCCGGTCGAGCAGCAGGTTCGCGCGCTGGTCGAGGGCGTTCTGTCGTTCGCGGAAGGCCACGCCGATCGTTTCCGGGTGGCCTTCGGGGCCGAAGCCGCGCCCCATCGTCCGCCCCGCTCTGCGCGTGCGACCGGTGACGTGGCCCAGCCCTCACGCGCGCAGGTGGGCTACTCGACGCGCGCGACCGAGCGGCGGCTCGCGCAGTTGCGCGACGCCGGCGTCCTCGAACCCACCCTCGACCCCGCGGTGGCGGCCCGCGCCTTCGTCGCGATGCAGAACGAGGTCGTGTGCTGGTGGCTCGACGATCCGAGCCGCGCCACGCGTGAAGGCGTGATCGAAACCCTGGTCAAGCTCCACCCCGCGATCGCGGCGGCAAGGAAGTAGCGCGGGAAGCGAACGCGCCGGCGGGCTTCAAGCCCCGAGCCGCGTGAGCAATTCCTTCGTGGCCTCGAACAACGGCTTCGCGCCGCCCGCGAGCGGCGGTGCGGGGGCATAGATCTTGTGGTCGGGCGCGACCCGCAAACCGAGTCCGGGTTGGCCGAGCAGGTGCACCAGCCGGTCGGGTTCGATCTTGCTCTTCTCCGACACCTGCAAGACGAGTTCGCCGCGCACGACATCGACCGCCGCAACGCCAAGGGTTCGCGACAGGATCTTCAGTCGGATGACATCGAACAGATGCTCGGCTTGCGGGGGAAGCGGTCCGTAGCGATCGAGCACTTCGTCTCGCACCCGCGCGACTTCTCCTTCGTCGCGTGCGCTCGAAGCCCGCTTGTATAGAACGAGGCGTTGGCTCACGTCGGCCACGTAGTCCTCGGGCAGCCGCGCTTCGACGGGCAGGCGAATTTCGGGATCGATCTCGGCGTCGTGGACCTCGCCGCGCAGCTCTTCCATGGTTTCCTGCAGCATCGACATGTAGGTGTCGTAGCCGACGGTCATCAGGTTGCCCGACTGCTCGGCGCCCAACATGTTGCCCGCGCCACGGATTTCGAGGTCCATGTTGGCCAGGCGGAAGCCGCTGCCGAGTTCCGAAAGGTCCTGGATGGCTTCGAGCCGCCGCTCGGCGTCGTGGGTGAGGTGGTCGAGGCTCGGCACCAGGAGGTACGCGTAGGCGCGGTGGGTCGATCGGCCAACGCGACCGCGCAATTGATACATCTGCGCCAGCCCGAGTGTGTGGGCGCGATTGATGATGATGGTGTTCGCGCGCGGGATGTCGATCCCGCTTTCGATGATGGTCGTGCACAGGAGCACGTCGGCGTCGCCGCGCATGAAGGCATGCATGACGTCTTCGAGTTCGCGCTCCTTCATCTGCCCGTGACCGACGAGGAAGCTCACTTCGGGCACCACCTTCTCGATCATCTGTGCCATCTCGCCGATGCTCTGCACCCGGTTGTGGACGAAGAACACCTGCCCGCCGCGACGCGTTTCGCGCAGGATGGCTTCGCGAATCAACAGCTCGTCGTAGCGGCTCACCTGCGTGCGGATCGCAAAGCGGTCGGCGGGTGGCGTGTTGATGACCGAAAGGTCCCGCACACCGGTAAACGCCATCTGGAGCGTGCGTGGGATGGGGGTCGCGGTCAGCGTCACGACGTCGACCGTCTTCTTGAGCTGCTTGATGCGTTCCTTGTGCGAAACGCCGAAGCGTTGCTCTTCGTCGATCACGAGTAGCCCCAGGTCGCGAAACTGCATCTTCTTCTGCAGCAGGCGGTGGGTGCCGACGACGACGTCGATCTCTCCCATCGCACAACCCTCGACCACTTCGCGTGCCCTGGCGGGGGTCTGGAAGCGCGAAAGGAACTCGACGCGAATCGGATAGCCCTCGTAACGGGCCACGAAGGTTTCGTAGTGCTGCTGGCAGAGCACGGTCGTGGGCACGAGGACGGCGACCTGCTTGCCGTCGAGCGCGGCGCGGAAGGCGGCACGCAAGGCGACTTCGGTCTTGCCGTAACCCACGTCGCCGCACACGAGCCGGTCCATGGGCTTTGCGCGCTGCATGTCGGCGAGGGTGTCTTCGATCGCGGCGAGCTGGTCTGGTGTTTCCTCGAAGGGGAAGTTGGCTTCGAACTCTTCGAAGTAGGTTTCGCGCGGCGCAAAGGCGAAGCCCGGGGCCATCTCGCGCGCGGCGTGCAGGCTCAACAGCTCACTCGCCATGCTGCGAAGTGACTTCTTGACCTTGCGCTTGGCCTTTTCCCAGGTGGCGCCGCCGAGCCGGTCGATGCGGGGCTTCGTTCCGTCCGAACCGCCAAAGCGCTGCACGAGGTTCAAGCGGTGAACGGGCAGGAAGAGCCGGTCACTGCCGAGGTATTCGATGCAAAGCAGTTCGCTCTTGATGCGCCCGGCTTCGAGTTCGACGAGCCCGCGGTAGGTCCCGATGCCGTGATCGCTATGCACGAGGTAGTCGCCGGGCGCCAGCTGGGCGAGACCATCGATCGCGGCACCTTCCTGCCAGGTCTTCTTCGTGTGGCGTCGCTCGCGCTTGCCGAAGATCTCTTCTTCGCCGACGACCACGAGCCCCTCGCCGTCGAGTTCGAAGCCTTCTGACAGATCCGCGACCCGGACTTCCACGCGACCGGGCGAAGACCAACGCCAGGCGGGTCTGCGGTTGTGGGCGAGCCGGGGTTCGAGACCGTATTCGCAGAGCAGCGTGTGAAGGCGTTCGGCCGAAGAAAGTGCCGCGCAGGTGAGCACGATGCGGCTGCGCGCGTTCATCCAGAGCGCGAGTCGGTCGACGAGCGGTGCGAGTGCGCGCTCGTGGGTGCGGGCGCGCGCGAGGTCCCGCCGCAGTTCGTCGTGGCCGCGGGCGGCGATGTCGAGTTCGAGGTTGCCGCTCTCGCGGTCGTGGATCGCGAGGCGTTCGAGCTGGACGGGGTTGCGCGTCGCGAGTTCGTCAGCGAGTTCGCCGGCGGACGTCATCAGGTCTTCGAGTGGTGCGACGGTGCGTCCGGCGTCGCGCGCCGATTCGTGGTTGCGCTTTGCTTCTTCGCTGTAGCGCTGCACGCGCTCGCGGCACGCAGCCGGATCGTCGACCAGGATCAAGGTGTCTTCGGGGAAGAACGCGACGGGGCTCTCGAGGTCGGGCTGCAAGACCGGGCCGAGCGCTTCGACGCCCGGAGGCAGGCTCCCACGCAACAGTGCGTCGAGGGTTTCTTCGATTTCGGCCTCGTCGCCCCCTTGTTCGAGCGCGAGCTCTCGCACGGCGTCGGCGCGTGCCACGACCTGTTCGCGATCCATCGCGAGTTCCTGCGGCGGGGGAGCGGCGATGTGTTCGCACTTCTGCTGCGAACGTTGGCTTGCGGGGTCGAACTCGCGAAGGGATTCGATTTCATCGTCGAAGAACTCGACCCGGCACGGCAGGGTGCGGTGCGGGGGGAAGAGATCCACGATGCCGCCCCGTACCGCAAATTCGCCGGGATCCTCCACCATGGCGACGCGTGAATAGCCGGCGCCCGTGAGCCGTTCGATCAGCTCGTCGCGCGGAATCGTCTGTCCGACTTCGAGCAGCAGGGTGTGCCCGCGCACGCGCTCTCGGGAAGGCACGCGAGCGAGCAGCGCGCTCATCGGCCCGACCACGATCGGGGCTTCGCGTGCCGCGTCCTTTGCTTCGAGCATGCGAAAGAGCACGGCCATGCGTTGGGCGACGACGAAGGCCTGGGGGGAAAAGCGTTCGTAGGGAAGCGTGTCGTGACGCGGAAAGGCGATCACGCGGGTTTCGTCTTCGGGTTCGCCGAGGGCGAGGCGAAGGTCTTCGGCGAGCGCGTCGGCGGCGCGCGAATTCGGGGTCAGCAGCACGACGGGACGCGACGACTGCGCACGGACGAGTTCTGCGACGACGAGCGCGCGTGCAGCACCCCGCACACCGGCGATGCGCACGGGTTGCGTGCGCTTGCGTACGGTGTGCTTCACCTCGTCGAGGGAATGTCCGCGGGGCTTGCTCATGGTGTTCGGGGTCTGGCCTTTTCATCGTGCGCGAAACGCAAGAAGGCCCGAGCACCGACGCCGGGGAGGGGGGTACAGGCGAGGTACACGAGCTGCTTGCGATCAGGCTGTTACGGCGGGGAGCTTACCGCCTCGACCAGCCGTTGGGAGCCGCAATTGCGACCGCTTCTGGCGGACCGATCATGCAACCATCAGGCGGGTGCGACCGGCTCGCTTCCCGCAATCGATTATGCTGAGCGCCGTGACGACTGGGAACGAAGAAACAAGACGCGAGAAGAAACTCCACCCCGTCGAGGCCTCGCACCTGCACGCCCGGCGCGAACGGGTGTTTCTCGTCATGGCGGGGCTCTTCCTCGGCTCCATGACGATGCTCAACATCCTGGGTACGTCGCGCTTTCTCGATCTTTCGTTCAGCGTGTTCGGGGTCGAGGTCCCGATGGCGCTCGCGGTGGGCGTTCTCCCCTACCCCATCACCTTCTTGTGCACGGACTTCATCGGCGAACTCTACGGCCGCGACCGCGCCAACACGGTCGTGTTCGTCGGGCTGCTGTTGAACCTCTACGTGGTTGCGTTCTTGTGGATGGGGGGCGCGCTCCCTCCCCACGTCGAGGTCGAAGCCGCGACTGGCCTGCCTCCGACGGACGCTTACGACTACGCGTTCTTCCGCATTCGCTACCTCACGATGGGTGCAGTGGCGGGGTCGATGATCGCGTATCTCGCCGCGCAGCTATGTGACGTCTATCTCTTTCATTTCTGGAAACGGCTCACCCGCGGCAACCATTTGTGGCTGCGCAACAACGGCTCGACGATGGTGAGCCAGTTCGTCGACACCTTCGCGGTCATCACCATTACGCACTTCTACGCGAAGGGGTTGCCGATCGACGAGGCGAGCCCCCTGTGGCCGCAGCTCTGGGTGTTCATCGGCTCGGGCTACGTGTTCAAGCTCGTGATCGCAGCGGTCGATACGATTCCTTTCTACGTGGGCGTACACTACCTCTCGCGCTACCTGGAACTGGACCCGAAAGCCGAGCACGAGGACGAGTACTGATGCAGATGCGATCGATGTCCGAATTCGCAGAGCGCTACGTCTTCGATCACCTGCCGGTGTTCACCCAGAACCTCTTCGTCTCGATGGCGGGCCAGCAGCGCTTCCGAAATCGCTTTTCCGATCACTTCCACGCCACCCTCGAAAAATGGCAGAAGACGATCGACGGGCCCGAAGCGTTGTTGGTCGAGATCCAGCGCGAGCGTTTGCATCGGATGGTCACGCGCGCGCGCGAGCACTCGCCCTACTACAAGGACCTGCCGGAGCCGTCCGGGGCTGCGGACGCGCGCGAAGCGATCGCGGAAACCCTCGCGAACATGCCGGTGCTCGAAAAGACCACGTACCGGCAGAACACCGAAGACATCATCGCGCGCGACATCCCCTCGCGTTCGCTGCGCCGAGGCATGACGAGCGGAACCACGGGCACGGCACTGCGCCTCTTCTACACGCGCGAGACGGAAGCCGAGGAATACGCAACCGTCTGGCGACTTCGCGAGCAGCTGGGTGTCGGTCTCTTCGACCCCCACTACACCTTCACGGGCAAGATCGTGGTTCCCGTGACGCAGACCCGTCCACCCTTCTGGCGCACCAACAGATACAACAACCAGACGCTGTTCTCCCTCTATCACATGTCACCGGAGAACCTCGAGCTCTACGTCGACAAGCTCCATGAAACCGACGCCGTCTACGCGAACGGTTACCCCTCTGCGCTCCACCTGATGGCACGCGAGATGCTCACCAAGGGAACGACGCTCACGCGGGGCCAATTGCGAGCGATCTTCACTTCGTCGGAGTCACTGCTCTCGTTCCAGCGCGACGACATCGAGGAAGCATTTGGCGCGCGCATCTGGGATCGCTACGGGAGCGCGGAGTTCGCCGTGTCGATGACCGGCTGTTCGGAACGCAACCTTCACGTCGACATGGAGTACTGCATCGTCGAAGTCGAGACGATCGAAGAAACCGACGACTGGGAACGCGGCCAGCTGCTCGTGACGGGGCTCGCCAACAACGCCACGCCGTTCATCCGCTATCGCATCGGCGACGTGGGTACGCGGAGCAAACACCCCTGCCCGTGTGGCCGGCCGGGCAATGTCTTCCTCGACGTCGATGGGCGCGTCGAAGACTTCGTCGTGACGCCCTCGGGTCGCATGATCGGGCGTATGGATCACATCTTCAAATCGATGGAGCACGTCGAAGAAGCCCAGATCCTGCAGACGACGCCAGAAGAGATCGAAGTCGTCTTCGTGCCGGGTCCGAAGTTCGACAGAGTCACCGAAGCCAAGCTGCGCCGCGAGATTCGAACCCGGCTGGGCGACGAGATCGGGGTCCGGCTGCAACCCGTGCGCGAGATCGTGCGCGAGCCGAACGGCAAGTTCCGAGCGGTGAAGTCGACGATCGGGAAGCTCGACTCGTAGCCGGGGCGCGGGTGATGCCCCGCCCACGTGTGTCCAGCACCCCGCTCGGGCACGGCCGCCGTTGTCGCAGGGTCACCTGTTTTCCCTATAGTCCCGGCCCCGCGATGCCGTTGTACCCGGGGGGTTTGGTACGGGTCCGAGTTGGAGGCCCGCTTCAGGCCGAACTCGAGAACGCAGCGTTCGCGATCGGAGGCGACAAGTGGTGAAGCTCATGATCCAGATTCCTTGTCTGAACGAGGAAGGGACGCTTCCCGCGACGCTCGACGACATCCCGCGCGAGGTCGAGGGCATCGATTGCGTCGAGGTCGTGATCATCGACGACGGCTGCACGGATCGCACCGTCGAAGTGGCGCGCGAGCACGGCGCCGATCACGTGGTGAAGTTCGCGCAGAACCGCGGGCTCGGGCACGCCTTCTCGGCCGGCATGGATTTCTGTCTGCAACAGGGCGCCGACATCATCATCAACACCGATGGTGACAATCAGTACTACGGTGGCGACATCCCGAAGCTCGTCGCACCCATCCTCGCCGGCAAGGCCGAACTCGTGATCGGCGACCGCGAGCCCGGCAAGGTGGAGCACTTCTCTCCGGTGAAGAAGCTCTTGCAGAGCGTCGGCAGTCGCGTGATGAGTCGCCTGGCGGGGCTCGAAGTGCCGGACGTTGCAAGCGGCTTCAAGGCGTACTCGCGCGAAGCCGCCATGCGGCTCGTGATGTCGACCGACTTCGATCACACGGTCGATCACGTCATCCAGGCCGGGCGCAAGCGCATCCCCACCGTGAGTGTGCCGATCCGCACGAACGACAAGCTGCGCGAGTCGCGCCTCTTTTCGAACGTGTCGCAGTTCATCACGCGCTCACTCAAGATCGCGGTTCGCGTCTATTCGACGTACGGCGCGATGGCGGTCTTCTCCGCAGCGGGGGCGGTTACCTTTACGGTTGGCTTCGCGGTCGGTCTTCGCTTCCTCTACTTCTTCGTCTTTACCGGCTCGCACGACCTCCACGTACAGTCACTCATCCTCGCGGCGATCTTGATGTTGGCCGGCTTCCAGATGGTGCTTACGGGAATCGTCGCGGACCTGATCTCGAGCAGTCGGGGCATCCTCGAAGATGTTTCCTACCGACTGCGGCGCCTCGAAGATGGCGCGCAGCCCTCGGACGCCGACACCGACGCGAACGACTGAGGCACCGGGCCGCGTTTCCCCTGCCGGCAATCCGCGCGACAGCGTGAACGCTGTCCGCATGCGCGAGACCGAACGGTCTACTCCCGCGGCAGAACGCGAACCGCGCTAGACGGGGATTCCGCTATACCGGTGGACCCGCCGACGGGAAACCACCCGTCGGTCGCGTTGCAGGAGCTCCCGCCATGCTCGATCAAGGTCGCGTCGACGCCTTCCAGTTTTCCGGCCAGGACATCCCCTGGCTGCTCGGCCATTGGGCGAAGAACAAGCCCGATCACCCCTTCCTCATCTGGGAACCACGCGAGGGCGGCCAGAGGCGCTGGACCTATGCGGAGTTCCACGCCGAGGTGGCCGACGTCGCCGCGGGGCTCGCGGCACGCGGCGTTGCGAAGGGCGACAAGGTCCTGATCCATTCGGACAACTGTCCCGAGATGGTCGTCGCCTGGTACGCGTGCGCGCGGCTTGGCGCGGTCGGGGTTACGACGAATACGCGCAGCGTCGGCTCGGAGATCGAGTACTTCGCCTCCCACACCCGCTGCGTGGGTGCGATCACGCAACCGCAGTACGCGAAGATCGTCGCCGACAACGCCAAGGGGCTCGGTTGGATCGTCGTCACCGAAGACAACTCGGGCGAGAAGCCCGACGCCGACCAGAGCGCGCACGGTTTCGACGCCTTCGATTCGTTGCGGGGTGACGGCGCTTCGCTTCCCGAGCGCCCCGCCGACCCGATGGCGCCCGCCGGCATCATGTTCACGTCCGGCACGACTTCGCGTCCGAAGGCCGTCGTCCACACCCACGCGAATGCGCTGTGGGCGAGTCGCATGGGGCCGATCAACATCGACATGGCGCCCGACGACACTTATCTCGTCTATCTCCCCTTCTTCCACGTGAACGCCCAGAGCTGGTCGTTCTGGACCACGCTTGGCGCCGGTGGGACGATCGTGCTGCAGCCGAAGTTCTCGGCGAGCCGCTTCTGGGAAGTCATCCTCGAGCATGACGTCACCCACATCTCGCTGATCCCCTTCGTCTTCAAGGCGATCGCGGCGCAGCCGATCCCCGACCACAAGCTCAAGGTGGGGATCTTCGGGCTCATCATGCCCGATCTCGAAAACTGGTTGAAGCTTCGCATCCTCGCCTCGTGGGGGATGACGGAAACCGTGATCCACGCCACGCGCAACGACTACATGCAGACCTACCCCAACGGCTCGATGGGCAAGCCTACGCCCGGCTACGAGTTCGCGATCGTGAACGTCGACACGGGCGAGTTCTGCGAAGACGGCGAAATTGGCGAACTCTGGATCCGCGGCACACGAGGCGTGCAGCTCTTCCTCGAGTACTTCGACAACGACGAAGCCATGGAGAAGAGCTTCACAGAAGACGGCTGGTTCAAGACCGGCGACATGGTGGTGATGGGCGAAGAGGGAAACTTCTTCTACAAGGATCGCGACAAGGATGCGCTCAAGGTCGGTGGCGAAAACGTCTCGGCGCGCGAAGTCGAAGACTGCTGTCGCGAGGTCGGGGGCATCGGGGACATCGCGGTCGTGGGCCGCACACACGACATGCTCGACATGGTGCCGGTCGCCTTCGTGATCCGCGGCCTCGGCGCGCCCGAAAGCGAAGAAGAGCACGCCCAGGCGATCATCGACCACTGCAAAGCGAACCTTGCAGACTTCAAGGTTCCTCGCGCGGTCTACTTCCGGGACGAATTCCCGACCGCGACCCTCGAAAAGGTGGCGAAGAACAAACTACGCGAGATGGCGGACGAACTTCCCCTACCCTGAATCGCGACGACCCGAAAATGAACGGGCGAAGGAAGACGCGATGGGTGTGGTGATCGAGACGGCGGGCGGCAAGATCGAAGGCGAAGCGCGCGAAGGCGTCGAGACCTTTCGGGGGATCCCCTTCGCGGCCCCACCGGTCGGCGCGCGACGCTTCTGCCCGCCCGCGCCCCCCGAACCG
Organism: Myxococcota bacterium; assembly: GCA_030748735.1. Taxonomy (GTDB): domain Bacteria; phylum Myxococcota_A; class UBA9160; order UBA9160; family UBA4427; genus DUBZ01. The sequence continues at coordinate 38,304 of JASMLK010000118.1, forward strand.
TGGGGTGGCGTGCGCGACTGCACGGCCTTCGGCAACACGGCCCCGCAACCTCCGAGCCTGCTGCCCGGCATGGCGCCCGGTGCCCAGGACGAAGATTGCCTCTACCTCAACGTCTACACGCCCGCCGCGGACACGCAGCGCCGCCGCCCCGTCATGGTGTGGATTCACGGCGGCGCGTTTACGGGGGGGTCGGGTAGCCAGGCACTCTACGAAGGTGCGCATCTCGTCCGGCGCGGGCAGGTGGTGCTGGTCACGATCAACTACCGGCTCGGTGCGCTCGGTTATCTGCATCTCGCCGATCGCCAAGACCGGCTCGAAGGTGCAGCGTCGAACCTCGGCCAGCGCGACCAGATCGCGGCCCTCGAATGGGTGCGGGACAACATCGATCGCTTTGGCGGCGACCCTGGTGAGGTGACGATCTTCGGCGAGTCGGCCGGCGGCATGGCGGTGTCGACCCTCCTCGGCATGCCGGCCGCGAAGGGCTTGTTCCATCGCGTGATCGCCCAGAGCGGCGCCGCCCACGCCACCCATTCGGCCACGAGCGCGCTGTGGGTTCTCGACGCGGTACTCGAGCAACTCGGCATTGCGGAGCGCGACATCGCACAGCTGCGCGACGTTTCGGTCGAACGGCTCCTCGCGGCACAGTCGAGTGCGGCTCTCGCGGTCGGAACCCGTGTCCAGCTCCCCTACGCCCCGTCTCTCGACGCCGACTCGTTACCGGAATCGCCCCTCGACGTGGTACGTCGCGGCGGTGCGAAGGACATCCCGTTGATCGTCGGCGTGAATGGCGACGAGTGGAAGCTCTTCAGCGCCGCGAATCCGAAGCACGACACGATGGACGAGGTCGTACTCCACAAGCTCGTGCGTTCACGGCTGGGCAAGCAGAGCACCTCCGAAGCCGACGCCAAGGCCATGGTCGAAAGCTACAAGGGCACGCGTCCCGAAGCGGCGCCATGCGATCTCTTCGATGCCTTCGAGAGCGATCGCGTGTTTCGTATCCCGGCGATCCGCCTCGCCGAAGCGCAGGTCGCCCACCAGCCTGCCACACGGAAGTACTACTTCACCTACCCCTCGCCCGCGCGGCGCGGCCGCCTCGGTGCGTGTCACGCCCTCGAACTCCCCTTCGTCTTCGGCACCTTCGATGCACCGACGATGGACCGCTTTGCGGGTACGGGCCCCGAGGTCAAGCGGTTGTCGCTCGCGATGATGGACGCGTGGGTCGCCTTCGCGCGTTCGGGCGACCCGAACAGCGAAGCCATCCCGCAGTGGGCACCCTACTGCGCGGAGCAGCGCCGCACGCTGATCTTCGACCGCGAAGTCGAGCAGCGCCATGCCCCCGAAGAAGTCGAACGGAGCGCGTGGGACGGCCGGCTCTCTCACGCGCCCTCGAATTGAGGCGAAGCCCCGGATCCGATCCCTATAGTGTTTGCCACGGCAAGCCGATGGAAACGTGATCAGCGATCATCCGACAGGGCCAGCGGTGCTCTTCGGGAATGGGATTCGATGAGCAGGTCAGAGGAAGACACCCAGGACAAAGAGCGCGGCGAAGCGGGGCGCTACTGGAACGCGCATCCGATCGCGACCGACGGCGTCCCCTTCGAGCGGGGCACCCGCGAATCCTTCGACGCCATCGTGGCCAACTGGGAACGCGACATGAAGCCGCGTCGCCGCGCGTTCCTCGATTCGTGCCGCGGCAAGCGCCTGCTCGAAATCGGCTGCGGGATCGGGGTCGACGGTCGTTACTTCAATTCGATCGGCGCCGATTACCAGGCCGTCGACATGAGCCGAGAGAGCTTGAAGCTCGCCAAGCGACACTTCGAGATGAACGACCTCCCGGTGCGCATCACCAACGGCGACGCGACGCGAAATGCCTGCCGAGCAAGTTTCGCGAGACCTATGAGATCTGTCGCGAGGACGGCTTCGGGTTCTTCCTGCAGATCACGGCGCGCAAACCAGCCGCCTGAGCGCCGCAGCGCCTTTCAGCGTTTCGCGATCTCGGCCATCAAGCCGAAGAGCTCTACCGGGTTGGCGGGTTCGCCCTTGCCACCACTGAATTCGCGGTAGAGGGTGTCGACGTTGACCGCGATGCGTTCGGCGTCGCCCCAGCTCGCGTAGTCGCCGAGTGCGATGTCCTTGATGGCGTCGATCACATCGAGCCCCGCGTCGTAGCGCCCCCTGGCTTCGTCCTTGATGTACGCGAGGTACTCCCGTACCGCGCGTGCGCCGCTCTTGTCCGTGATGGGGCCGTGGCCGGGCACGACGACGTCGACATCGAGGGCTTCGATGGTCTCGCATGCGCGGATCCAGTTCTCGACCGGGCCGGCCCACATGATGGGCGTGCCTTCGATGAACAAGATGTCGCCGGTGAACACGGCGCGGTCTTCTTTCGAGTAGATCAGAACGTCGCCGCGCGTGTGGGCGGGCCCCACTTCGATGAGCGAGATGTTCTTGTCGCCGAGCTTCAAGTCGAGCTGCCCCTCGAAGGTACGGTCGGGTGGCGGCACCTCGATGCCGTTGAAGTCGAACGGCCCGAACACTTCCTTGAAGAACAAGCCGGCGGGCCCCATCTCTTCGGCGTTGTCGATGAAGGCCGCCATCGTGGCGGGCGTCACTTCAGTCAGTTCTTCCGCCGTTGCCTTCGAGGTGATGATCTCGGCGCCTTCGACGAGTTGGTTGCCGTAGCAGTGGTCGCCATTGGCGTGGGTGTTGACCAGGGTGCCGATCGAAGCCGCGGCGGGGACGCTCTTGCGCATGGTGTCGAGCATTTCGCTCGTGAGCTTCAGGTCGAACAAGGTGTCGACGAGCAACGTGGCTTCGCCGTCGCACACGAGCCCGGCGTTGCTCCAACCCCAGGAGCCGTCCGGCTGGAGGTAGGCGAAGCAGTCGCCCCCGATCTCGTGCAGCCCCTTCGTGAACTTCCAATCCGCCACGGCGCGCCTCCTTTTCGGGTTTCCGGCGGCTGCGCCCTGGTTGCCGGGCCCCGGCCTGCCGTCGCAGAACCATAAGGAAATCAGGAGGTTCCGGAACCGCCGTGGTGCGAAATCAGAATGGATGAAGAAAAGTGGTCGAGTCCCCTGCCATAGTGGTCGAAAACACTAAACTGGTCGAAAGAGGAAGCCCATGGCGACGATTCGAAAGCACGCGGAGCGCTACGAGATTCGCGAGTGCCGCAACACGAAGGACGGCCCCCGGCAGTACACCCTCGCGGGTTTCAGCGGGCTGCTCACGCCGGAGACCCTCGACCGCGCCGAAGCGCGCGCGCAGCGGCCCTTCGACCGCGAGCGCCTGATCGAAAAGGCGCGTTCCCTCGACATCCCCGTGACCCACCGGCGCCGCTTTCCCGAAGCCCGCGCGCTGCTCGCGTCGTTGCAGAGCGGCGCCCGCCTCGAACCGGGTCTCGTCGACCTGCTGCAGCGGGCGCTCGAACCGCTGAGCCGCGAACCCCTACCCGAACATCTCGAGGACGCGAACCTCTGGATCGGCCAGGCGGAATGGGAACGCGGGCGTGCGCTTCGCGGTTTGCTGCGAAGTGCAGACCGCGTGTTGGCTTCGCGTCCGGCCCTGCGCGCACGCGACAGCGCGCGTTTTCCGCGCTTCGCGTCGCGCGATGTCGAAGCAGCCGAAGCAGCCGAAACGGCCTGACGATGTACCTCGACGAGAAGATCGTCGCCGTCGAACACGCGATGCTCGCGGCCGGCATCCCGCACGCGTTCGGGGGCGCGAACGCCTTCGCGTACTACGGCACGCCGCGCGCGACCGTGGACATCGACGTCAACGTCTTCGTCGACGCGGAACGCGTGGACGATGTGCTGGCCGCGTTGACGGGCCTGGGGATCGAGCTCGACGAAGCCGCGGTCCGCCCCCTCGTCGCGCGCGATGGACAGGCGCGAATCTTCTGGGACCGCACACCCATCGACCTCTTCTTTTCCTACGACCCCCTGCACCTGAGTTCGATGGAACGCCGCCGTCGCGTGGACTTCGGCGAAGACCGCATCCACATCCTCAGCGCCGAAGACCTGATCGTCTACAAGGTCGTGTTCGACCGCGAAAAAGACTGGCGCGACATCGCCGAGATGATCCACGCCGCCAACCAAAGCCTCGACTACGGCTACGTACGCGATTGGCTCGGCCGTATCGTCGAACCCGAAGGCGCGCAGCTCACCCGCCTCGAACGCCTGATCGACTCGGGTGGCCGCGAGCTCGACGGGGCGGGCCAGGAAGGGAAAGTTGCTTGATGGATCACAGCGGTTCCAGCCCCTCGCTCAGCAGCGCCACGTAACCGTCATAGACGAATAACCGGTTGCGGCGTTTGCCGGTGAGTTCGCGCGCGATACCCAACTCCTGAAGTTGAGTCACTGCTGAAGAGACAGTGGGAAACGAAAGCCCGGTCTTCTTGCACAGCGAAGGCATCGACTCGATCGGCCGCGCACATAGCGCGTCGTAGACCTGAAGGGTCGAGCTGGCGCGTCGCCCGATGGTTGCGATCGCGTTCCGGTGTTCGTCGAACATTGCCGCGAGACGCACTGCCGTCGAGACCGCACCTTCGGCCACGTTCTTCAGACCTTCGAGGTAGAAGGAAAGCCAGCCCTCCCAGTCGCCGTGGCTTCGCACGCGGTTGAGTTGGTCGTAGTACTCGTCGCGATTCTGTTTGAAGTAGAGGCTCAGGTACAAGAGGGGGTCGCGAAGGACACCGGCATGACAGAGCAAGAAGGTGATGAGCAAGCGCCCCACTCGCCCGTTGCCGTCGAGGAAGGGATGGATGGTTTCGAACTGAACGTGTGCGACACCCGCGCGAAGCAGAGCGGGCAGCTCATCGGTGCCAGCATGAAAGAATTGCTCGAGTTGCGACATGCAATCGGACACTGCGTGCGGAGGCGGTGGCACGAAGCGCGCATTGCCGGGACGCGAGCCACCGAGCCACACTTGCGAACGCCGAAACATCCCCGGTGCTTTTTCACTTCCGCGCCCTTGTGCCATCAACCGTTCGTGAATCTCGCGGATCAATCGGGTAGAAAGCGGAAAGCCGCCAGCCAGGCGGTCGAGTCCATGCTGTAGAGCGGCGACGTAGTTCGAAACTTCGAGAACGTCGTCTTCGGGCGCCCCGGGCGCTTCTTCGATCTCGAACAGAAGCAAGTCCGAGAGCGTCGACTGGGTGCCCTCGATCTGCGAGGAGAGCACGGCCTCTTTGCGTACGTAGCTGTAGAGGAAGAGCGCTTTGTCGGGGAGCAGGGTCGCTGACGCATCCAGCCGACCGAGCGCGACGCTCGCCGCTTCGAGTTGCTGTTGCAGCGGCAGGTCGAGGACCAGGGACGGGTTGGGGGGCAGGGGATGGGGAACGAACGCCTGAATCCGCTCGCCCCCGATGGCGGTCTCGATGAAGGTTCCGGCCTCGCCTCGTTCCATCTGCTTCCCCGTGGGCGATGGAAGTTTTAATAGCGCCCAGCAGTAATTAAACTTGAGGCTACAAATTTAACTAAGCTGCCGATCTTATCGAGCCCCCCGGGGCATCCCGATCTGCGATCAGCTCGATCGCCCCATCACGCGCCGGATCGCTTCGACCAACATGCCGAACGCGGGGAGTGGGTCGCTCCACGAAAGGATGTCGTAGGCGAGGTTGTCGCCGCGAAACCAGAAAAAACCCGGTTCGAGGTGCATGCGGTTCGGGTTCTGGAGGAAGTGCAGCAGGTCGCCCGGGAAGAACCAGCGACCGTAGACGTCGGGCTTGTACTCGAGCACGGGCTCGGCCGCGATCCCCGCGACGGCCTTGTGGTAGAGCATGGGGAAGTCGACGCCCGATGCGATCGAGAGCCCGATCGAACCCCAGAAGCGCGGGTTGATTTCGAGCAACATCGCTTCGCCGGTCTCGATGTCGACCTTGTACTCGACCATGGCGACGCCCCGGAACTCGATGTCGCGCAGCAAGCGAAGGCTTCGCTCGATCAGGGCTTCGTCGCGATGGCTGCGACATAGCGTGCTGGGGCCCCCGCTTACGGGATACTCGCGAAGGCGCTTGTGACCGAAGAGTGCGCGCAACTCGCCGGCTTCGTCGATCATGACGAACACCCCGAACGCATCTCCGCTTGCGTCCATGCGCTTCTGGATGATGGGCCGCGGGAACTCGCGCGACGTCTCTTCCCACACGTGGACGATGTCGGAAGGATCATCGACGAACGAAAGACCCCGCGAACCACTCGTCTTGCGCGGCTTGATCACACAACCCCCGCTCCAGCCTTCCGCCAACGCGCGCACCTCCTCGACGCTCTCGGGGCAGTGGGATTGCGGGATGGGGATCTCCAGGCGCTGCGCCAGCTCGCACGTCTTCCACTTGTCGTACGACACGTCCATCACTTCGCGGCTCGGCAGCAGAGCGCGCGAATGGGTGGCGAAGCATTCGGGCTGCGCGAGACACAGCTCGATGGCCTTGTCTTCGAGGGGAAGAAACACGGTGGGCCGGTACGACTCGCACGCCTCCGCGACGAAGTCGACCCAGCCCTGTGGGTCGCTCTTGTAGTCCGGGCAGCGCAGCGTCCTGGCGCAGTAGCGAGACAGGCCTCCCACCGAAAAGCCCGAAGACGCCATCCCGATCACGCGGACACCCTGGCGTCCGAGTGAGCGGATGATGGGGAGCGCCTTGCGGCGGTCGACGTCCGTTACCAGGATCGACGTCTCTTCGAGGCGTGGCCCTTGCACGGTCACCCGAGTACCTCGAATTCGATCCCCGCTTCGCCCACGCGTTGACGCGTCGTGTCTTCGGGGCGAACGAGCACGACGTGGTCCGCGAGTTTCATGAGCGGGATGTCGTCGCGATGATCGGTATAGACGATCGTGCGCGACGGCTCGATGCGTTCGATGATCGCTGCGGCGCGCTCGCCCTTCGCTTCGCGGAACAAGTTGTCGACCGAAACCTTCGTGCCATCGATCGTGACGTCCGACGCATGCACCTCGATGGCCTGCGAAACCTTCGCCAGAACCGGTTCGAGGTAGAAGCGCGGCGATGCGGAGAGCACCGCGACATGGTCTCCGTGTTCGAGGTGCGCGTGCAATCGCGCCCACGCGGGCTCGATCGCCAACGCTTCCATTTCGATCGCGTGGGCTTCGAGGAGCCCGGCGCGCTCGGACTCCGTGCGCGTGGCCCACACGTGCCGCAGTACATGCTCCTTGTACTGCGCGTTACTCATCCATCGCAGCTTGGTGATGGCCGCGGCTCCGAACAGCAGCGCGCGCTCTAGGTTCGATCGCGCGGCGAGGTCACCGAACAGCCTGAAGCTGTCGCGCGACACCAGGGTCTTGTCGAAGTCGAACAGTGCGAGCACGCTTCCTTCGCTCATCGCACGCTCCCAAACACCTCGCGCCATACGGGTCCGCGACTCGAACGCAGGGTCTCTTCTTCGGGCGCGCGGGGTTCGCCTTCGTTGTCGGGTGCTTCCCCCGAACACAGGCGGTCGATCGCGCTGGCGAAAGACGCGCTGTCGTCTGAATGAAAGGCGAAACACGGCGCGTGCTCGCGGCAGATCGCTTCGGCTTCGCCCACCACACCGCACAGGATGGGTCGTTGCCACGCCGCGTATTCGAAGAGTTTCGAAGGAACGGTATGGCGATACACCTCGAGGTCGGCGAGGTGGAGCAGGAAAGCGTCCGTTCCAGCGCACATCCGCGCGAGTTCTTCACGATTCGTGTGCGGCAGCACGTGGAGCCGTTCGTGTGCGACGTCGTGTAGTTCCTGCCACTGCGCACCATCACCCACGATCGTGATTTCGAGAGCGGGCCACTTGTCGAGGCTCGCCACGATGCCGTCGCGAATGCCGAGCAGGTTCTGCGAAGGGCCGAGGTTGCCCGCGTAGAGAACGTGAAGCGGTGTGTCGGGTGTGCGCGCACGCGGTGCTTCGACGTTCGCGGGTTTCAGCACTTCGTCGAGCCCGTTCTTCACCACCGTCGCACACGCGGGGTCGATCGGATGTCGTTCGAGGAGAAGCTCGCGAAATCCGTTGGTGGCCAGCGTGAGGTGGCTCGCGGATCGGATCGTCATGCGTTCGACGGTGCGCATGGCGCCGCGAAGCAGCGGGTTCTTGAGCAAGCCGGTTTCTTCCGCCCAGTCGAGCCATAGGTCGCGAAGG
>JASMLK010000119.1 GCA_030748735.1 Myxococcota bacterium
ATGAGCATTGGCGAGGGCGATGCGCGTGAAGCGAGAAACGAAGTTGGGTTCATCGGGTGCGAGTTCGCGGCTTGCAGCGAAGCGCCAGGCATCGCGAACGCAGTCGCGATACGCGCGCAGCAGAGGAGTGACGACGTCGAAGTCGCTGGCGCAGGTCGCCGCATGCAGTGCGGCATGGGCGGTCCACAGGCGTGGATGGCGAACCTGGGCGAGGGCGGCTTCGACGCCGGAAGGGCCGCGCGCGGCCAGGGCCTCGCCCGCGGCGACGCGTACCGAGCGCGCGTCATCGTCCAGGGCTTCGACGAGGACTTCGGTGATGGCTTGCTCTTCGTCCAGCGCGCGATCGTCTGCGCGCGCCGTGCTGGAAGCGATCGCGTCTGCCGTCGTCGTTTCGGGAGATGCGTAGACGAGCGCGCGCGCGGCCGCCGCTCTCACCTCGGCGTCCCGATCGCGCATGGCATCGAGCAAGCGCGCCGTGGGCAGCGGTGCGTCGAAGGCCTCGCGCGCAAGGCAATAGATGGCGGCGGCCCGTACTCCTGCGGCTTCGTGATCGAGCGCGGGCAGCGCGAGTTCGGTCAGCTCCGCGGGCAGGACTTCGAGTGCGGGCACGACCTGTGCGGGGTCGTCTGCGTCGAGGAGCCCGCGCAGGGTATCGACGCCAGGTGGCCCCGCAGCAAAGGCGGCCGCGGCGCGGATTTCGGGGTCCGCATCCTCGAGGCTCGCTTCGAGCCGAAGATCGATCCGATCGCTTCGCGTTGGAAACTCGACGAGCGCCCGCAGGGTCGCGAGTCGTACTTGCGAGTCGGCATCCTCGAGCAGCCTTTCGAGATGGGGCTCGAGTGCTGCGGGATCGAAGTCGAGCAGGGCATCGATGCAGGCTTCGCGCACCCGCGCGTGGCGATGATGGCTGGCATGGACGACCACTTCGCCGAAACCGTTCTCCGCCAGGTCGCGTGCGAATCGCAGGACGCTGTGGGCTGGCGCAGGACCTTCCTCTTCGAGGATGCGTTGCCATTGCTCGGCGAGGTTGGCCATGCCCGCTGTGCCGAGCCCCGCGTCCATTTCGTGCAGGTCGAGACGTCCGTGTCGCAGTTCGTCGACCAGGCTCGACAGGTAGGCACGACGCACGGCAAAGCTCGCCGCGAGGTACGCGACCCCCGTCGCCATACCGAGACCGCAGAGCGCTGCGAGGCTCGCTTCTTCGGCGATCAACAGCAGCACGCCGCCCGCGAGCGCCATGGCGGCGAACAGCACCACGCCTTCGAGAAGCGCGCGCACCCGACCGCGAAAGCGAAACGGCAGCGCGTTGTAGGCGAGCTGCCGAATCGGGGCCGCCATCGCGTTTTCGAGTAGCTCGCGGACCACGCGCGCCAACACGGCGGGCAGTAGCGCGGGGTTCGCGGCGACCACCGGGAAGACCGCAACCGTGAGAACGGGATGAACGAGGTTCGCAGTCGGGACACCGAAGCGTTGCAGCAGCCAGGGCGTGACCACCGTGGCGGTCAGGATCTCGACCCCGTTGCTGATGGCGAGATAGCTGCCCAGGAAGACCGCGAGGGTCTCGGCCGAATCGAAGCTCTCGCTGAAGATGCCGAGATAGACGTACTGCAGCAGGAACAGCGACGAGATCATCCCGACGATGGAGATGACGAGCCACATCGCAAGTCGCGAACGGGAAAGGAAGCGCAGCGCACCACGCAGGCCGCTCGTCGAACTCTCGTCTCGTTCTTCTCCACCGATCGCGCGCCAGCGTCTCAAGTCGGGACGCACACGGATCACCAGCAAAGCCCCGGAGAGCAGGGCCACCGCCCAAAGGGCAATCAACGCCTCGGCGGGAAACAGCACCCCGGCCAGGGCGGCAATGGCACCTCCGGCCACGCCACCGCCGCTCGCACCCACCACGAGATACGGATATAGGCGCTTGCTCTGCAGGGTGTCGAAGAAGTCCGCCGCGAAGGTCCAGAAGTGGAGATTGATGAGTACGGCCTGGGTGAGATAGGCGGCACAAAAGAGGGCGTGAAAGACGAAAGGGGCTCCCCAGACTGCGAGCCCGGCCCCCGCGACCAGCGCGACCCCGGCGAGGACGAGCATGGCCGCCAGCAGGTCGTCGTTGCGTTGCTCGCCCACGACCGCCGCGTAGGCGAGACAACCGAGCACGCTGATCACTGGAGCAGCGACGAAGACGCCCGCGAGCGCCTCGGGGCCGACTCTTTCGAGAAAGAGGGCCTCGCTTCCGGCGAGCCCGAGGGTCTGCGCCAGCCCCAGCAGTGCCGAAAGCACGAAGAAGAACGCGAAGCGCTCACGCTCGGTGTCGCGCACCGAGGGCATGAAACGCGCAACCCATCGGGCCGGGCCGAGCTCGCGCTGCGACTGCCCGCCCTGCGGCACCGAGCTAGCCGGCCTGCGCGCGCGCCGCGCGTTCGAGTGCCTTGAGGACGGCGTCCACCGTGAGCAGTTCGGGCAAGATCAACGGACGTTCGGCGCGCGTCGGGTCGTAGACGAGGTAGACGGGTACCCCCGCCTTGCCGTGACGCGCGAGTTCGCTTCGAATCTGCTCGTCGCGCAGCGTCCAGTCCGCTCGGAACGTCGCGATGTGGTGGTGCGCGAACGCTTCGACGACCGCTTCGTCTTCCAACACCAGCTGCTCGTTCACCTTGCAGGTGATGCACCAGTCCGCGGTGAAGTAGACGAAGACCGGCTGGCCCTCGGCGAGGGTGGCCGTGACGGCTTCGGGAGAAAACTCCTGCCACGGGATCGAACTGTCACCGTCGTTGGCCCGGGCATCGCGGGGCAGCGGGTCGAGGGGCAGCACGGCGAGGGCGAGCACCACGGCGAGCAAGCCCGCGCCGAGCGCCAACCGTTGGGGTTCGCCGGGGGCGTGACGTTGGCGTCGACCGAAGGCGAACGAAGCGAGTGCAACTGCGACGAGCAGCGCGACGACCCAGAGTTGTGCCTCGGTTCCGGCCGCGCGATCGAGCAACCACAGGAGCCATGCCGCAGTGGCGAGCAGCGCCAGGCCCAGGACTGCGCGCAGCTTCGTCATCCACGGCCCCGGTGCCGGGATCACACGCGCGAGACCCGGTACGAACGACGCAGCGACGAATGGCAGCGCGAGCCCGAGCCCGATCGCCGCAAAGATCGTGGCGATGTCGAACGCGGTGCCCGCAAACGCGAAGCCCACCGCGGTGCCGAGAAAGGGCGCCGAGCACGGTGTCGAAAGGGCAACCGCCAGAAAGCCATCGAAGAAGCTGCGCCGCAGGTCGCCACCGCCCTGGCCAAGCATCGAAGCGCGCCCGAGGTCCCACCCCATTTCGAACAGGCCGAGCAGGTTGCACGCCATGGCGACAACGAGGACCGCAATTGCAGCCATGTAGATCGGTTCCTGGAACTGGAAGCCCCAACCCACGGCCACGCCGGCTTCGCGCAGGGCGATCACGAAACCCGCGAGCAGGGCCATCGAAACCTCGATGCCTGCCAGGTACGCGAGCCCCTGCCGCATCCCTTGTGCGCGTGCGGCGTGGACCTGCTCGCTCAGGGCGACGAGCTTGATCGCGAGCACGGGCAGCACGCAGGGCATCAGGTTCAAGATCAAACCGCCGAGCAGCGCCAATGCGAAGGCGAGGGGCAGGTGCATACCCGGCACCGTCGCGGGCGCATCCAGCAGCTCGGTGTCGAGCCAATCGGTCGCGATCAACTCGATGTCGGCGTCTGCGGGAGCAGTGGGAAAGGGCAGGTTGACTTCGACATAGCCAGTGCCACCGTCTGCCCCGACGTTCGGCAACGCGAGCAGACCACGTAGCGGGTCGATCGTGCGCGCGGGGGCGCCGACGTCGATGTGCCCTCGCACCGCCACCATCACGCCGCCTTCGACGCCGGGCCAGTCCTGTGCGCCGAGGGGACGGACGCGTGGATTGGTCGCCGAGTAGGGAAGGAAGAGTTCGCTGGGGTCGCGTCCCGCAAGCGAGGCGCGATCGCAAACGCCCCCTTCGTCGCAACCCTTCGCCGCAATGCCGAGCATGAAGCTGTCGCCCGGCCGCACGGCGTCCTGGGAATACAGGGCCTCGACTTCGACGCCGTGGTCGGCTGCGACGCGGGGCACGCGTCTTGCGTAGTCGTCGAACAGCGCAGTGAGTCGCGCGTCGGGTTCGGGGGCTGCGCCGAGCAACAGCGTGCGCTGCAGGCTCACGCGCCCGGGAATGCAGATCTCTTCGCATACCAGGAAGCGAACATCCGCCGTGACATCAACCGGACCATCGACCGGCGCGCGCAACTCGATCGACTGGGCGAGCAGCACTTGTTTCGCATACCCGAACGTGGTGAAGCCGGTGCCGATTTCCTGAAACACCTCAGGCGCGGGCCAGGCGATTTCGCCGATGCGTACGTCGGGGTCCTGGGGCACCTGCCAGGCGATGCGCGTGGGAAGCGCGCTGTCACCGGGGTTTCGCCAGTAGACGTGCCAGCCGGGAGAGATGTCGAACAAGACGCCGGCACGAACCGGCTCGCCCGATTCGACGGATTCGGATTCGACGACCAGCCGCGCACGAACCCGTGCCTCACCTTCGTGGACGGCCGTGCTGCCACTGGCTTCGGGCGGTACGTCCGGGAGATCGACCGCGGCTGCGGCCGGATGCCAGGCTGCGGTCGAAAGCAGCAGGAAGGCCACGAGTGCCAGCAGCACCTGTGACCGCGAAGGCATCGCGTCGAAGGCTGCAAGTGCGAGGAAGCTCGGTCGCCTCGGCGAAGCGCTGTACGGTTTGAAGTGGGTCACGAATTCGCGCGAGTGTAACGGACCCGAAGACCGCACCGACGTGCCGTCGTTCAGTGGACCAGTCGCCCCTCGCGCTCCTTGTCCCCGGTCCCGCCGCGGCGGCGGTGCTTTTCGAAGAGCTGGCAGGGGATCCCTGATTCGCGCAGGACGACCACCGAGGGCACCTCGGGTGAGCGGAAGCCATAGGCGCGGCAACCGCGTGGGAATTCGCCGTGCCACGTGATGAAGAAGTGGCGGCAGCGCATGCAGTCGGGTTTCGGCGAAGAGGCCATCTCGCCGCTCGGCTTCGTCCGAACGGGGGGCCGGCTCAAGCGGGCAGGTGACCCGCGGGCAGCATCGCTTACGGGAAACCAGATCAGGCGTCGGCTTCGACCAGATCGATTTCGACCATCATGTCGTGGCCCAGCTGTTCGAGCTTTTCTCGCAACGGTTCGACGCTGTCGTCGCTCGGGCAGAGCAGGTCGGCGTCGACGTGGAAGTGGGTTTCGGCCGACATCGGCGCGCTGCGGCAGACGGTTTCGAGGCGGGCGACGTTGACCCCCGCTTCGGCGATCACCGCGGTGATCTCACGCAAGATGCCGGGTCGGTCGTGGCCCACGAGTTCCATGTGGATCGGCGTGGTGGCGGGCTGCGCGTCATCCTTTTCGATCCGTTCGACCTGGAACTCGAGGTCGGGCCGCGACAGTGCGACGAGTTCGGCCTCGAGCGCCGAAGCCTCGGTGCTTTCGGCGCTGATGCGGATGAAGCCGGCAAAGCGGCCCGAGAGCCTCGCCATGTTGCTTTCTTCCCAGTTGCCCCCGTAGTCGGCCACCACGCGGGACACGGCCTCGACGATGCCGGGTTGGTCCTTGCCGAGCAGGGTCATCACGAATCGGGTCTTCGACACGGGGCTCTCGCTTTCGTAATGGGGGGGCGGGTTGGAGGCGGGCGGTGGGATCGTACCGCAACCCGGGGGGGGCGATTCGCAAACCGGTGGTTGATATGGAACCTTGTGCCGCCCTCGCGGCGGCAAGTTCGGCGCCGATCGGGATTTCGGAAATCGCAACGAGAGAATACGCATGCGAAGAGGAGCGGCGGTTTGAATCCAGGAGATCGCGTTCGCATCGTGCAGGCCGACACGGCCTATACCGGATGTCGTGGCACGGTGGTCGAAGCCTCGGGCCCGGCCGAGGGCGACCAACTCCCGCTCGGCTACTACGTGGCCATCGACGGAGAAAACGGCGTCGCACGCCCCTTCCTCACCAGTGCGCTGCAGCGCATCAGCGCAGTGACGGCGCGGCCGCGCCTCGCGAGCGACCAGGAACTCCACCAGTCCTGAGCGCGCGCGGGATCCCCCGTCAGGCCGTTCGCCGTCGCGGGATCAGCATTGCGGCGAGCGCGATCAGGGCGACGCCGGTCGCGAGCGCAAGCGCGTTCGAGCGCATCGCGGTTGCGCCGAGGCCCAGTGCGAGGCAGAGCGCGTGGAGGCCGAGGATCGGGCCACCCGGCATGCGCGGTGGTGCCAGGCTGAAGAGCGTCGCCAGTCCCACCGTGCCGGCCCAACCCCAGATCGCGATCCAACCGAACATCACCCGTGACATTGCGTCGTCGATCGCGATTGCGAGCCCCGCGCAGACCAGTGTCACCGGCCCCAGCGCGAAGGCCAGGCGCCACAGCAGTGCTTCGTCTCGCGGGATCGCGTCGCGCGGTTCGCACGCGAGCCCGGCGAAGCCCCACTTCGCGCTCGCGATCGCCGTGGCAAAGGCGGCCGGGGCCGCCGCGATCAGGCCGACCACTCGCGCCGTTTCGGACGTCGCGTCGAGCGCGCCGACATAGTTGACGGCGAGCACGAGCATGCAGAGCAGGACGCTGCCCCCGCCGAGCGTCGACCAGAAGGGCACGAGCTGCGGCACGTCGACACCGCAGTCGGCGAGGCGCGCGCGCAAGCATGCGGTCGCCACCGCCCCCACCCAACCGAACAGCGCGATCGAAAGGTGGAGTTGAATCCACAGGGAGCGCGGGCCGGGGAACTCCATGCCGCCGTGTCCGTGTGCCACCCAGACCCCGAGGGCGCTCACCGCGAAGAACGACCCGATCGCGAGCCGCCACGGCCCCGCCGCAGGGTGTCCGCGCACGCTTCGGATCACCCGGATCGCGGGCAACAAGAATGCCGCCAACGCGGGAAACAACGCACCAATGGCGACGAAGACCGGCACGACCAATCCCTGGGTGAGTCCGACACACAAGGCCGCGACACCGAGGGTAAAGCCGATCCATGCGAACAGAGCGAGCCGGTGGCCGGGCGCGGGTTGATCGAGCTCCGCGGGTGCCAGGCGATAGAAGGCGCCGATCCCCGTCATCGAAATGAAGCCGAGGGTTGCGAAGTGGGTGAGCCCCATGGTGATCGGCGACCACGAATCGAGCAGCGCTCGCTCACCGTGGACCAGCAACACCGCCCCCGCGCACGCGATCGCCGCAGGCGCCGTGTAGAAGAAGGGCGCGGCCGAGTCTCCCGGTGCTGTGCCGGGCGGGTCGGTTCGGGTGAGTCCAGGAGCCGCCACTCAGTCCGCCATCCATTCTGCGGGGATGCAGAGGTTGTCCGCGGCCCAGGCCTGCAAGCGTTCGATGATCGAGTTCGCCGCAAAGGCGCGGTCGAGTACGAACGCGTGGAGTGCGCGCGCATCGTCTGCGGTCAGTTGGTCGGCGAAGCTCGCCATGCCCTTTCCCTCGTAGGCGCCGCCGATCACGATCGATTCCCAGCCGTCATGCACCGCGCGGCTGCTGTAGCGCAGGTCGGGTAGCCAGCCGGTGCTGCGCGCCCAGGGGCCGTGACAACGACTGCAGTGGGTGCCGAAGAGCTTGCGGCCCCGGGTGACCTCTGCGGGATCGAGGGGGCGGGGCTCGACGCTGACCACCCTGGCTGGTGGGGGGCTGGTAGCGGGCATACGGTCTTTCGCGTCGAGCCGAAAGGCGAAGATGCGACCCGCGTTGTCGTTGCGGTAGTTCGCGAAGTTCATCGCCGGTGAGCCCCCGATGCCCGCCAGGACCGCGATGTACTGGTGTCCGTCGATCTGGTAGGTGACGGGCGGGGCCATCACGCCGGTGCCGGTATCGATCTTCCACAGTCGGTCGCCCGTCGTGGCGTCGTAGGCGGCCAGAAAGCCGCCACCGTTTCCCTGGAAGACGAGCCCACCCGCGGTCGTGAGCACGCCGCCGTTGATCGGGTGATCGTGCACGATTTTCCAGACCTCGCGGCCGGCTACCGGGTCCCAGGCGGTGAGGTGGGCAGCTTCGCAGAAGGGCAGGATCCACTGCAGGGCTTCGTGGAAGCCGGACCAGTCTTCGCCCGTGTTCATCACACCCGGTTCGTACGCGTAGTCGGCGTCGGCGTGGAAGGGCCAGACGTTCGAAAGGGTGGGGACGTAGACGAAGCCGGTGCCGGGATGGAATGACATCGGGTGCCAGTTGTGCGCACCCGCGACACCGGGCATCACGTACGCAGCCTGGTCGGCCCAGTTGCCGCGCCCGGTTTCGACGGGGCGGCCCGTCTTCATGTCCACATGACTGGCCCAGTTCATCGGCGCGATCCCCTCGGCCGAGATGAGTTCGCCGGTCGCGCGGTCGAGCACGTAGAAGAAGCCGTTCTTCGGAGCCTGCATCAGGACCTTGCGCTTGCGACCTTCGATGGTGAGGTCCGTCAGGATCATGTGCTGGGTGGCGGTGTAGTCCCAGTTCTCGGCTGGCGTGGTCTGGTAGTACCAGGCGAGTTCGCCCGTCGCGGGACGCAGCGCGAGGATGCAGGTGAGGAAGAGGTTGTCGCCGCCACCGGGGCTGCGCACTTCGCGGTTGTAGGGCGATGAATTGCCGACCCCGACGTAGAGCAGGTCGAGTTCGGGGTCGTGGGCCATGGAATCCCACGCCGTGCCGCCCAGCCCCGAAGCCCAATCGCTCTGCTTCGACCAGGTGGCGGCGGCCATCTCGAGTTCGGGGTGTTCGAAGGGTTGGCCGGGCGGTGGCGGCACGGTGTAGAAGCGCCAGCGTTGTTTGCCGGTTTCGGCGTCGTAGGCGGTGATGTAGCCGCGCACGCCGAACTCGCCTCCGCTGTTCCCGATCACGACGAGGTCGTTCACGACGCGGGGCGCCCCGGTGATCGTGTAGTCACCGCCCTTGGGCACGGTCTGGGTCGACCAGACTTCGGCACCCGTCCCGGCGTCGAGCGCGATCAAGCGTCCGTCGAGGGCCGCGACGTAGATGCGTCCCTTGCGGTGTGCGACGCCCCGGTTCACCACGTCGCAACAGGCCTTGCGCCCGACTTCTCGGGGCACCTTCGGGTCGTAGTGCCAGAGTTCGCGCCCGGTCGCCGCGTCGAGGGCGAATACCTTGCTCCAGGTCGATGACGCGTACAGCACGCCATCGATCACCAGCGGAGTGGCTTCGAGGCCGCGTCGACTTCCGGTGGCGAACGACCACGCGAGCCCGAGACGCCCGACCGTTTCGCGATTGATCTGGTCGAGGGGGCTGTGGCGTTCTTCGTGCGGCGTGAGCCCGTGGAAAGGCCAGTCGACGGAAGCGCCCTTCGACGTTGCCGCGTCGTCGGCCGCAACCGCGACCGAGGCCAGGCACGAGATCACGATGAACGCGCAGGCGACTGCGGTGACACGGTATGGCGTTCGTGCGTGCAACGGGCTCTCCCACTGCCGCGGTCGCGATCCAGCGCGCGCGGCGGCAGGCAGGGTAGCGGCTTGCCGTCGTGTTGCGGGTCGTACTGCGCCTGAACCGAGCGGTTCAGCTCGTTGCGACCTGGTACCCGGCGGCTTCGATGGCCGCGTGGATCGCGTCCAATGCGGCGCTCCCGCGAACGATGGCGCGGTCGGGGTTGCGCAGCACCTCGGCGGAGCGGACGCCGTCGACGTCGAGCAGCGCCGTTTCGACCTTTCGCACGCACTTGTTGCACGACATCCCCGAGACTTCGATCGAGATCTCGTCGCTCGTCGCTTCGCGGGTGTGCTCGCGCCACCAGGCGAGGGCGTCGCGCAAGGCGAGGTGCGCGAGCATGGCCGTCAGCGCGATCGCCGAGGCGATGGCCCACCAGGGGAAGCCGTGCTCGCCGTGGATGTGGGCCGGGCCCGATGCAGTCGTGATGAGGCTGTCGAACAGGGCACCGAAGCCGATGCTGCCGACGATCAAGACCGCGAGGTAGATCGCGAGGTGACGTCCGCCGAAGCCGCGGAAGATGGCCCCCATGGTGGCCATGTTGGTCGCCGGGCCCGCCATCAGGAAGACCAGCGCTGCACCCACCGGCATGCCGCTTGCGACCAGCGAAGCCGCGATGGGCACCGATGCCGTGGCACACACATAGAGGGGCAGCGAAATCAGCAGGACCGCAAAGCCCGCACCCACGGCACCGAGTTCGGCGAAGACCGAAAGCGTGCCGACGGGGACGAAGACATCGATGGCCGCGCTCACCAACACGCCGAAGACGAGCCACCGCCAGATGCTTGCGAGCAGGTCATAGGCGTGGGTGAAGAACGCGCCCACGCCCCGGGCGGATTCGACCGACCCGGCCTGACCGAAGTCGCGCGCGCTCGAACTGTCTTCGGGGACCCGGTCGGCCAACCAGCCGCCGGCGATCCCCGTGATGCCGGCCGCAATCACCTTGAACAGCGCGAACGGCCAACCGAGAAACGACGCGCTCACCAGGATCGAATCGACCCCGGTCTGGGGCGTGCTGATCAAGAAGCCGAGCGACGCTCCGTTGCTCGCGCCGTCGCGCTTGAGCCCGAGGCCAGCGGGAATGACGCCGCATGAACAAAGGGGGAGGGGGATGCCGAGAAAGACCGCCTTCACGACGCCGCCTCGCCCGGCGAGCTGTCGCTCGACGAAGTCGCGCGGCAGCACGACGTGAAGCAAGCCCGAAACCCCCATGCCGAGCAGGAACCAGGGCGCGAGTTCGAGCATGATTTCGACCGTGGCGTTCGCGAATGTCGTGGCCATGCCTTAGCGACCTCCCAGACCGCCGTACTTCGAGAAGACCTCGAGGAGTTCGTCGATCGATTTCTCGCGTTCCTTCTTGGACCCGCTCTCGAGCGCCGAAGCGACGCAGGTTTCGACGTGGGTCCCGAGCAGGAGCTTGCCCGTCTTGCCGAGTGCCCCCTGCACGGCCGAGATCTGGAGCAGGATGTCGACGCAATACTGGTCGGCTTCGACCATGCGGCGGATCGCGCCCACCTGCCCCTCGACGCGCCGCAAGCGCGCCAGCAGTTTCTTCTTGATCTCGGGGTCTCGGTGATCGTGCTGCACGCTGTGGCCTCCTCGGCGGCGGGATGACGCCCGGCCCGGATACCCCGGGTGGGTATCTGAACCGTATACCCCTATGGGGTATCAGTCAACTCCCGAGCGCGCTGAAAACGGGGGTCGGGTGTCGCTCAATCGCCGGAGGCGGCTTCGCGTGGGTCACTGCGAGGGCCTCGTAGAAGCCCATCGTCATGCAGACCGTGGGGCCCGTAATCCGGACGCCCTCGTGCTCGAAGGCGAAAAATGCCTCCTGACGGACCGGGTCCGTACGCCAGATCCGGTAGTTGCCTGCGTGGGTGAGGGCGGAGAAGGGCAGTTCGTGGACCTCGCTCACCTCTCGCGGTGCACACTGCAGCGATAGCGGTGGTCGTACGACGCCGACGATCGGCGTGACGCAGTAGCCCGACTGCGTGTAGTAGAGGCCGAGCCGCCCGAGGACGCGGACCTGCGCCGGGTCGAGGTTGATCTCCTCGTGGGCTTCGCGCAGCGCGGTCGCCGTTGGCCCAGCGTCCCCGGGGTCGCTGCGACCACCGGGGTAACAGACGTGTCCCGGGTAGGAGATCTCGTGATGGCGACGGGTGACGAGCACGTTGAGCGCGTCGTCCCGCTCGACCAGCGGGATCAGGACGGCGGCGGGTGTGGCGTTCTTGCGCACTCGCTCCGGCACCGGCTGCTCGCGGTGGTAGTTGCGAATCGACGCGGGGCTGCGGCCCTGGGGGCTCGCGAAGTGCGCTTCGAGCAGGGCGAGGTCGGGACGGAGCGCGGGCGGTTCGAAATTGCTCGTCGTCTCGAACGCATTGGGATGGTCGTTGCGAGTATCCAAGCCGCCAGCATAGCTGCCGGCCGCTACATTACGCGCCGCCACTTTCGAACGCGCTACGGAGTTTTTCTTGATGCCCACTTTCTTTCTTTGTCTCGCCGTCTTCGGCGCATTGCTGACCGCGAACGCCTACATCGCGCAGCGTCGTACCGGGCCGCTGGTGATCGTCGGGTTCTTCGCGGGGTGGTTGGTGTCGGAGTTGCCTCTCCACGTGCTCGCGATCCAGGCGGTGGGCACCCTCATCCTGGTCGCGGCCGGTGCGGTCGAGGGTTGGCAGGGGCAGGTGGGGCTGGCGCTCACGTTCGCATCGTGGGGTGGGCTGCTCGGTTTGCTTCCGATCGCGGCGCAGTCGCGCAACGTGGTCGCAGCGGCGTTGAACCACGCCATCGGTTCGGACTATCGCGATCGCTGGTCGCCGGAAGTGACCCGCGCGATGGATACGCCGATGCACCGCGGTCGCCATCTGCGCCCGTTCAAGATGCTGCGGCCAGACGTCGAGGTGATTCGCGACGTGCCGTACATCGACGACGGCAATCCCAAGCACAGGGTCGACATCTACCGGCCCCGCAATCCGGTGCCGGGCATGACGCCGGCCCCGGTGCTGCTGCAGATCCACGGCGGTGGTTGGATCATCGGGAACAAGCGCGAGCAGGCGCTTCCGTTGATGAACCTGCTGGCGGCTCGCGGTTGGGTCTGTGTCACGACGAACTATCGCTTGAGCCCCAAGGCCACCTTCCCCGAGCATCTGCTCGACGTGAAGCAGGCCCTGCGCTGGATCAAGGAACACATCCACGAGTACGGCGGTGATCCCGACTTCGTGATCGCCACCGGGGGAAGCGCGGGCGGGCATCTTTCGTCGCTGCTGACGTTGACGGCCAACGATCCGGAGTATCAGCCCGGCTTCGAAAGCCTCGACACGTCGCTCGCGGGCTGCGTCCCGATCTATGGCGTGTACGACTTCACGAACGAGTACGGCTTCCACCCGGAAAACGGCTTGATCGAGATCCTCGAAAAGCGGGTGCTCAAGAAGAGCCTCGCGAACGATCGCGACGACTTCCTGAGGGCATCGCCGATGCATCGCATCCACAGCGACGCTCCGCCCATGTACGTGGTGCATGGCGATCAGGACGGACTCGCGCCGGTCGAAGAGGCGCGCAAGTTCGTCGAGTTGCTGCGGGCGAGTTCGAAGTCACCGGTGGCCTACGCCGAGATCCCCGGTGCCCAGCACGCGTTCGAGATCTTCCATTCGCCGCGTTGTTCGACGGTGATCGAGTCGATCTCGGAGTTCGTGGCCACGCTGCACAGCGAGCACTTGCAGCGACGGCAGGGCGGCGCACCGACCGTGCCTTGAACTCCGCCCGGGGTTCAGGGCAGCGAGACCCCCGTCAGCTTTTCGCTGACCTCCCACAGGCGTCGCGCGTCGGCGTCGTCGCGCGCAGCGGCACGGGTCGTGTGCTGCTTGCAGTCGTAGTAGTAGCCGCCCGAATGTCCCGCGACGTCGGGAGAGCTGCAGAGGTAGATCCCGGTTTCGGCGCCCTTGAGCGGTGAGCGCGCGAGCGGCTTGATGAGCGTCATCGCGACCTGGGCGACGAAGCCGTTGTTCTTCGCGAAGTCGCTCCCCACCATGCCGGGGTGAAAGGCGTTGGCCGTGACGTTCGTGCCCTGGAGCCGCCGGGCGAGTTCACGCGTGAAGAGGATGTTGGCGAGTTTCGACGAGCCGTAGGCACCGAAAGTCGTGTAGCGCCGCTCGCTCTGCAGGTCGTCGAAGTCGATGCTGCCGTTCACGAACTTGTAGGCGTCCGAGGCGGTGCAGACGACACGTCCCTCGGGTGCTTCCTGCAGACGTTCGGCCAGCATCACGCTGAGCACGTAGTAGGCGAGGTGGTTCACCGCGAACGTCGCTTCGAAGCCGTCGGTCGTGACCGCCCGCTGCTGGTTCACGACGCCGGCGTTGTTGAACAACACGTCGAGGGCTTCGCCGGTTTCGAGGAAGCGCTCGCCTACGTCCCGGACATCGGCCTGCACGCCCATGTCGCCGACGTAGACGCGGGTGTCGTCGCGCCCGGTCTTGCGCTCGATGTCCCGTGCGAGTTCCTCCCCCTTGCGTTCGTCGCGGCACACGATCGAAACGCGCGCGCCCATGCTGGCCAGTTCGAGGGCTGCCGCGCGGCCGAGCCCGGCGGTGCAGCCGGTGATCATCACGTGCTTGCCGGAAAGATCGACGGGGTCCTTGACCATGGGGGGGCTCCGAGGGGCAGGAGTTGGAGGGGGGACGGCGTGGGGCACGGCCGCCAGCGGCAAGCCTAATCCGCCGCGACGGCGAATGGCCAGACTTCAAGTGACACTTTAAGTCTGGGCCGGGTCACGGGCTCGTCCCAGGCGCGGCGGAAACCCGCGGTGTGCTCATTCCTCAGCGACGCGACGGTGGATGAAGAGCGGCGGGAGCGCAGTGATGAGCGCGACAGCGCCGTAGAAGAGCACCACGAAGAACACCTGGTCCGCGAAGGGATCCGGGACCCCCTTCTGCGCTGGCCAGAGCGATGCCTTCAAGAGTAGTGCGAGCGAGATGTTCCGGTACGAGGTCTCGATCCCTGCGGCGACCGCTTCGGACGCCGAAAGCCCGGCGAGTCGCAGCAGCACGAAGCCGACCCCGAAGAGCGCGAATGAAAACACCACCACGGCGAGCACGACGACCCCAGTCTGTTGGGCCGGGTCGATGCGACCCGCCGAGCCGCTGCCCACCACGATCAGCGCGATCAACCCCAGGCTCGTTCGAATGAACACGCGCGCGATCGAGTCTCGGTGGGCGTCGTAGCGACGACCGATCAACATGCCGACGGCGAGGGGGATCAGCAGGAAGAAGAGGATCTCGAGCGCGATGCGCGCGCCGGGCATGCGGACTTCGCCCTCGATCACGCTCCCCGCGAACACCTGCAGCACGATCGGCGTGGTGATCAAGCAGCCTGTCGTGGCCACGGCGGTGAGCGCAATCGACAGGGGGACGTCCGCTTTGGCGAAGTAGACGAGGATGTTCGACATGGTGCCGCCGGGGACGGCCGCCACCAGGACGAGACCCGTCGCGATGCCGGCCTCGAGCCCGAAGGCCATACCCGTCGCGATGGCGAGCGAAGGACTCAGGATCAGCACCGACAGCAGCCCCAGGGCAAAGCCGAGGGGAGCACGCATGACGCCCATGAAGGCCTCGGGGCGAAGCGTGACCCCCATCCCGAGCATGGCGAAGAGCAGTTGACCAGAGGTGATGTGGTATTCGTACTGAAGGTAGAAATCGCCCATCGCGGGACGCGCACTCCTCGTCGGCTGGGCGCGGTCTCTATCGCAGCTGAGGGTATGCCTCAGATCGCGGAAACGCGAATGCGTCGTTCCATTGGGACGGCTGTCTTACGAGAAGGATGCAGGAAGCGAACGACATGCTCGAAGCCATTTTCTGGGACAACGACGGCGTGCTCGTCGACACCGAAAAGCTCTTCTTCGACGCGAACCGCGTGATCATGCAAGAGCAGGGCGTCGAACTCGATCGCGAAACCTTCGTCGAATGGTCGCTGCGACGCGGGGTCAGTGTCTTCGACATGATCGAGGGGGCGAGCCAGGCCGAGCGCGAAGCGCTGCGCGACCGCCGCAACGTGATCTACGTCGAGTCCCTGATGGGGGGCGTCGACGTCTTCGACGGCGTCGAGACCACCCTCGAAACCCTGCACGGCCAGGCGCCGATGGGCGTGGTGACGAGCGCCTACCCCGACCACTTCGACCTGATCCACGAAACGACGGGGCTGATGCGGTTTTTCGAGTTCGCGCTTCGCGGGGGGGACTACGGACGTCACAAGCCGCATCCCGATCCCTACCTCACAGCGGCCGAGCGGCTCGGGGTCGCACCCGAGCGATGCCTCGTGGTGGAAGACACCGAGCGCGGGCTACGGGCGGCGATCGCAGCGGGCATGCGCTGTGTGGTGATCCCCAACGAACTCGCCGTCGACGCCGACTGGTCGGGCGCCCACGAAGTCGTCGAGTGCGTGAGCGACGTGGTCGACGTTGCCCGCGCGATCGGCTGAAGCCGGGCGCCGAAGGGGGGCCGACCCATGACCGCTCGCAAGCCATCCGCGAAGAAGGGCAAGAAGCGATGCGGCTGGGCGGGCGGCTTCGACCTCGCGATCGCGTATCACGACGCTGAATGGGGCGTGCCCTCGAAGGACGACCGCCATCTGTTCGAGATGTTGATCCTCGAAGGCGCCCAGGCGGGGCTCAGCTGGAACACGATCCTGCGAAAGCGCGCCGAGTATCAGCGCGTCTACCGCGGCTTCGACCCCGCGAAGGTCGCGCGCTTCGACGCCAGGAAGCGCGCGCAGCTTCACGCCAACCCGGGCATCGTGCGAAACCGCTTGAAGATCGAGGCGTCGGTCGACAACGCCCGCGCGTTCCTCGCCGTGCAGAAGGACTACGGCTCCTTCGCCGCGTACCTCTGGGAATTCGTCGACGGCGTGCCTCGCCAGAACCAATTTCGTTCGTTGCGCGCGCTTCCGGCGGCGACCGACGTGTCCCGCGCGCTTTCGAAGTCGCTCAAGGGGCGCGGCTTTCGCTTCGTCGGCCCCACCATCACGTACGCCTTCATGCAGGCGGTCGGGATGGTGAACGACCACGAAGTCGGTTGCTTTCGCCACGACGCCGTCGCTCGGTTGGGCAAGCGCTTTCGCGTTTGAACCGGACTTGCCTGGTCGGATGGGTGTGCGAGCTTGCCCGCTCACCCCAACCGACATCCTGGAGGACTGCCCGTGGCTGCCGACACTCCCTATCGCGTTTCCGGTGTGGAGAACTCGCCGTTTTCGGTGAAGGTCCGCTCGTACTTCCGTTACAAGGGCGGTCGCGGACAAGGCGGCGCTCGATCCGGTGCTCGAGCAGGCGGGCTGCTTGCAGTGGTTGGATCGCTAGAGCCCTGAACGCGGGTCACGTTTTACCGCGCCCGGGTCCGCAACTGCACCGCGCAAGTCGGCGGCGAATTGCCGAAAGCCTGCGTGAAATTTCAGCCTTTCTGCTCTCGAATGGTTCGGCGGCTCGACTACACTCCCGCGGTCGAAATCGCAGGAAGCCCGAGCCCCCCATTCACCCATGGACATCCCGGGTCCCGTCCTGCTCGACCCATGCGCCCATCGAGAACGTGCTTCATGCGCGTGAGCTGACTCGAGGGGAGCATTGGATCGAGGGGATCTTTCTGCGTAGTCCACCAGATCAATGCGTTCGGGCACCCGATCCCCGAGCGTGAACCGCACGAAATCAACAAAGAACCGGCACGACGACCGATTGCTTCGAGGAGAACGTATGTCCCCCAGTGAGGCCCCCCGTAGCGGGGCGGAAATGAGAAAGCTTCTTTCGAGCCGCGACATCAAGAAGGTGGTCGTGCTCGGGGCCAACGGCACCATGGGCTACGGCAGCGCGGCGCTGTTCACGACGGCGGTCCCCGAGGTCGTGTTCCTCGCGCGCACGAAGGCCAAGGCCGAAGAGGGCCTCGCCGCTGCGATCAAGCAGGTTCGTTCTCCCACCGTGGCGTCGCGCGCGAGCGTCGGCGACTACGACAACGATCTCGAAAGTGCCTGCGCGGACGCGGACATCATCTTCGAGGCGCTCACCGAAGACTTCGCGATCAAGAAGGACATCTTCGATCGCGTCGAGAAGGCGCGCCCCGACGACTCGATCATCGGAACGGTGACGTCGGGTCTTTCGATCAACGCCCTGTGCGAAGGCCGCAGCGACAGCTTCCGCCAGCACTTCATGGGGCTTCACTTCTTCAATCCGCCGAACGTGATCGTTGGTACGGAACTCATTCCGGGCAACGACACCGACAAGGAACTCGTCGACTTCGTCGAAGCGTTTTCGACGATCCGTCTGGGTCGCGAGATGGTTCGCACGGCCGACACGCCGGCCTTCGCGGGCAACCGCGTGGGCTTCAAGGTGTTGAACGAAGCCGCGCAGCTCGCCGAGCAGCTCGGTCCGGTCCTGGTCGACCGACTCGTCGGTCCCTACACGGGCCGCGCGATGACGCCGCTTGCGACGATCGACCTCGTGGGTTGGGACATCCATCGCGCGATCGTCGACAACGTCTACGAGAACACGAAGGACGAAGCCCACGAAACCAACAAGCTGCCCGACTACATGGCGGCCTTGATGGACAAGGGTGTGCTCGGCAACAAGAGTGGCGCCGGCTTCTTCAAGCGCGGCGGCAAGGGCGAACCGAGGCTCGTGCTCGACATCGCCAGTGGCGACTACAAGCCCGAGAACGAGATCGCGCTGCCGAACCTCGACTACATCGACGACGTTTCGACCTTCCACGCCCAGGGCCGCTACGAAGAAGGTATGGCTGCGTTCCTCGACGCCGAGGGTGACGAGGCCGCACTCGCCAAGAAGGCGATCGCCGGTTACGTCGCCTACGCGTTCAACCGCGTGGGTGAGGTGACGGAAACCATCACGGGGATCGACATGATCATGGGCGCCGGCTTCAACTGGGCTCCGCCGAGTGTTCTGGTCGATACCATGGGTGCGGCCAGTGCGGTCAAACTCATCGAAGGCGCGGGCCTCGAGGTGCCGAAGGCGATCGTGGCAGCGGCCGAGAGCGGAACCCCCAAGCGGTTCTTCTCGCACCCGCACATCAACCCGGGCAAGTACTTCGTCGCGGGCTGATCCGCCTCGCTTCCCGGTTTCAGTTCCCAGTCAACGCGCCGACAGAACGAGCGCTGCAAAAACACACAGGAGCAACGAATGTCGACTCCCGAAGTCTATGTGATCGGCGGATACCAGACGGATTTCGCCCGTAACTGGACGAAAGAGAACAAGCACTTCTCCGCACTGATGCGCGAGTCGGTGCTGGGCGCCCTCGAACGCTGCAACATCGACCCCGAAGACATCGAAAGTGCCCACGTGGGCAACTTCGCCGCGGGCCTCTACTGCATGCAGGGGCACCTCGGTGCGTTCTTCACCGAAGTCCACCCGGCCTTCAGTGGTCTTCCCACGGGTCGCCACGAAGCGGCCTGCGCTTCGGGCAGCATCGCGCTTCTCGCTGCTGCGGCCGAGATCGAAGCCGGTCGCTACGACCTGCAGGCGGTCGTGGGCATCGAGCAGATGAAGACGGTGTCGGCTGCCGAAGGTGGCGCCTTCCTCGGGACCGCGGCCTGGTACGAGCAGGAAGCGAAGGACATCGAGTTCCCGTTCCCCAAGCTCTTCGGCAAGCTCGGTGACGAGTACGACAAGCGCTATGGCCTGAAGGACGAGCACCTCGCCGAGATCAGTCGCATCAACTACGACAACGCGAAGCTCAACCCGAACGCCCAGACGCGCACCTGGTACATGAACAAGGAGCACGCGCTGTGCCGCACGGACGACAACGCCGAAGTCGGTGGCCGCATCCGCATTGCGGACTGCTCGCAGGTGACCGACGGCGCGGTCTGCGTCTTCCTGGCGTCGCGCGCCTATGCCGAGAAGTACGCCGAGCGGGGCGGCATGAAGCTCGGGGACATCCCGCGCATCAAGGGCTGGGGGCACAACACGGCTCGCCTTCGCTTCGTCGACAAGGTCTTCGAAAGCCGCAACGACCAGTTCGTCCTGCCCCACGTTCGCAGCACGATCGCCAACGCCCAGAAGCGTGCCGGCATCGCGGACACCGGCGGCATCGACGGCATCGAGACCCACGACTGCTTCACCACCAGTGAGTACATGGCGATCGATCACTTCGGCATTACGGCGCCGGGTGAATCGTGGAAGGCGGTCGAAGAAGGCTGGCTCGAGATCGATGGCAAGATTCCGATCAATCCGAGTGGTGGCCTCATCGGCGCCGGCCATCCCGTGGGATCCACGGGTGTGCGC
The DNA here is from genome assembly GCA_030748735.1 of Myxococcota bacterium. Lineage (GTDB taxonomy): Bacteria > Myxococcota_A > UBA9160 > UBA9160 > UBA4427 > DUBZ01. The sequence goes on from JASMLK010000119.1 coordinate 19,725, forward strand.
CAGTTGCTCGACGCCTACCTCCAGGTGACCGGCCAGGCCGGGGCCTACCAGGTCGAGGGGGCGAAGAACTTCCAGACCCTCAACATCGGTGGCTCGGGTACCACGAGCTGCAGCTTTCTGGTCGGCGTCTAGCCACGAGGCAGCGCCCGCGTTTGCGGGCAAGCGATCGAACGAAAGGCGCGCGGAGCCTCTGTCCGCGCGCCTTTCTTCGTCTGGCCACCGCGCCGTTCACTCGGGGCGGCGCCAGAGACTCGCGAGCCACGGCTGCTCGTCGCGCGGCAGGCCGGGCGGTCGGTAGTAGTGGCGAATCTCTTCGAAGCCGGCGCCCGTGACGTACGCGCGCCATGCGTCGAGGTCGTGGTAGGCGCCGTAGCGTTGGCCGTTCCAACCCTCGCGGTTGTCGCCGCGCGGATTGGAGGAAAACAGGACTCCGCCGGGGCGCAGACATGCGCGAAGTTCGCCGAGTACGCGCGGCAGTTCACGCGAGGGCACGTGGAACAGGGTGGCGTTGGCGAATACGCCGTCGAATACGCCGGCGGGCAGCTCGAGTGCCAGGAAGTCCTGGTGGAGGACCTCTACGCCCGCGTGCTCACGCGCCATCGCGACGAACGCGGCCGCGCCGTCGAGCCCGACCGGCTCGTGCCCGCGCTCGATGAACGCCACGAGATCACGCCCCGGTCCGCAGCCGAAGTCGAGGATTCGCTGTGGCCGATCGCTCGGCAGCTCGGCGAGCAACGCCTCGATGTTCTGGCTGACGTCGTGGTCTCGCGTGCCCTGCCAGAAACTCTCGGCGCCGTCTTCGTAGTGGGAGAGGGTGGTGAGCGTGATCTCGCTGAGTTCGGGGTCGTTCGGGTCGGACATCCGCTCGATCTCTAGGCGATCGACGCCAACGCACGCTCGAACAGCCCGACCGTCGTGGCATGCAGCAGGTCACCCGTCGCCTTGGGGGCCTTGCCCGCGCAGGCGCGCGCGAAGGTGCCCTCGAGGATGATCCCGAGCTTGTAGCAGGCGAGCACCTTGTACCACGTAATCGCGTCGAGGTTGCGTTCGCTGTGCTCGGCGTAGCGGGCGACGAGTTCTTCCGCAGAGGGAAAACCGTCCCATGGGGTGACGCCGATCGCACCCGGCGACGGCCCTTCGGCTTCGGCATCAGGCCAGGTGGCAAGTAGCCAACCCAGGTCGAGCAGGGGGTCGCCCACGGTCGACAGCTCCCAATCGACGATCGCAGCGAGTTCGGGGCTGTCGTTGCGGTACATCACGTTCGCCAGGTGGTAGTCGCCGTGAATCACACCGGGTCGGTGGTCGATGGGTCGGTTCTCGTCGAGCCAGTCGCCAACGCGGTCCACTCCCGGAATGTCGGGGCCGGGGTAGCCGGGTGTCGATGCATAGCTTTCGAGTTGCGCGCGCCAGCGTTCGACCTGCCGTTCGAGATACCGCTCCGGGCGCCCGAACCCGTCGAGTCCAATCGCGAGGTAATCGAGGGCGCCAAGGGCCGCGATCGAATCGACCAGCGACATGCCCATCACGAAACGCACCTGCGGGTCACCGGCGTGAAAGGCCGGCAGGCCCTGGGTCGGATTGAACCCCTCGATCGGTTCCATCAGATAGAAGGCCGCCCCCAGCGGCTCGGTTTCGCCGCAAGCAGCGATGAGCCGGGGATGAGGCACGGCGCTATCCGCGATCGCGCCGAGAACACGCGCTTCGCGCCGCATGGTCTCGTTGCTCTTCTCGCGTGGATGCGGGGGAGGGCGACGCAAGACGTAGCTGCGTCCCGCGCGAGAGAAGCGCAAGAGCACGTTCTGCGTGCCGCCGGCAAGCGCATCGACATCCGTGATGGCACCGGTGCCGAGTCCCTGGGTATCCATCCAATCGGCCAGACGTTCGATGTCGACGATCGAAGGGTCGACTCCCGCGGCACTCAATGCTCGTTCTCCTCGATTTCGATTTCAGACGTTCTCATGAAGCACTGGCTATTGTCGCACAGCCCCCCGCATCGCACGCACTCCGGGCTGCTAGCTTCGCGTTCATGCGCACCGTTCACGACCTTCCGACTCCGAGTTTGATCCTCGACGCGTCTGCCCTCGAAGCCAACCTCGAGCGAATGGCGCAGGCGCTGCCCGGTCCGCGCGTGCGACCGCACGTGAAGGCGCACAAGTGCACGGCCATCGCTCGACGCCAGCGCGAAGCCGGCCACGCGAACTTCTGCTGCGCGACGATTCGCGAAATGGAAGTGATGGCCGAGGCCGGGCTCGGCGACGACCTGCTGCTCGCAAACGAAGTACTCGATGCCACGCGTCTCGCTGCACTCGATGCGCGCGTCACGGTTGCGATCGATTCTGACGCCACCCTCGAAGCCGCAGTCGCCGGAGGCGTGAGAGAGGTCCTGATCGACGTCAACGTGGGCCTGCCGCGCTGCGGTTGTCGTCCCGAAGACGCGGGAGCGCTGGCGGATCGCGCGCGCAAGCGCGGCCTCGAGGTGCGCGGCGTGATGGGTTACGAGGGCCACATCGTGGGGATCGCCGACCGCGAAGAGCGCGAACGCCGCTGTGCCGAGAGCATGGAACTGCTCGCGCGCGCTCACGCAGATACGGGCGGTGATGTCATCTCCGCCGGCGGCACGGGAACCTACGACTGCAACGAACTCGCGACCGAGATTCAGGCCGGCTCCTACGCGCTGATGGATACGGCGTACAAAGAACTCGGCCACCCCTTCGTGCAGGCGATCTGGCTCTGGGTGAGCGTCATCTCCGTTGCGGACGGCTACGCGGTGGCCGATGGCGGGCTGAAGAGCCTGGGGATGGATCACGGCAACCCCACCACCGAAGCGGGAAAGGTCTGGTTCTGCTCGGACGAACATCTGACCTTCGCGCCGGATCCAAAGCTCGCGGTCGGCGACCGCATCCGCGTCGTTCCCGCCCACATCGATCCCACACTCGCGTACCACGACCGCATCTACGTGGTCGAGGGTGAGCGGGTCGTCGACGAGTGGCCGATCGACATGCGCGGCTGGTAGCGGTACGCGGAGCTGGGCCGCTAGGGCGCTTCGTAACGCTCGAAGTGGAGCTTCGTGTCGACAGGCTCCCTTGGCGGGCGACCGTGCCGCCCGAGGGGCCAGCCGATCGGGAGCAGGGCACACGACGGCGTGCGCTCACTCAAGCCGAGATAGCGATCGATCTCCTCACCGTGGGTTCGGTGGATGGTCGTAAGCGACGCGCCGAGCCCCACGGCGCGGCAAGCGAGCAGCACGTTCTGGATGCACGGAAAGAGCGCCTGTTCCTGGGGCGCGCCGCGCCGGGTCCATCCCGCGACGAACAAGTGCACAGGGGCCTCGTGGAGATGCTCGGCGAGGTGCAATGCGGCCTTCATGTTGCGCACCTTCGCTTCGGGGAAGTCGGGGTCGGCCTTGGCGGCCTCGAACGCGGGCGCGATGTACTCGCGAAACGTCTCGACGTAGCGCTCGGCAATCCACGCCCGCCGTTCGGGTTCCGTCACTGCAACGAAAATCCAAGGCTGTCGGTTGCCACCACTCGGTGCATAGGTGCCCCCTTCGCATACCTTGCGAATCAACTCGGTCGGGACGGGGTCGCGGGCGAGGCGGCGGATCGCACGGGCCGTGCGCATGCCTTCGAGGAGCGGAACGTCTTCGCCAATGGTTTCGATGTCGATGGAGCCGGGTGCGGTCATTGCGAATCACCTTCGCGGTACTTGTGGTAGTACCGCAGCACGCGCTTCACGTAGGTTTCGGTTTCCGGGTAGGGCGGGATGCCGCCGAAGCGGTCGACGGCCACGGGTCCCGCGTTGTAGGCCGCCAGTGCGACACGAAGGTCGTCGTCGCGGTCGAGCAGGGTCTTCAGGTAGCGCACACCCCCCTGGATGTTCTCACTCGGACGAAACGGGGACTGCACACCCATTTCCTTCGCGGTGGCGGGCATCAGCTGCATGAGGCCCTGGGCGCCCTTGTGCGAAACCGCGAGGGTGTCGAAGTTCGATTCGGCCGCGACGACGGCTTTGACGAGGTGGGGGGCCATGCGATAGCGGCGTGCGGTTCGTCGAATGAGCGCTTCGAGTCCGGGTTCGAAGCGTCGGTCATCCGAGGCCCAGGGGTCGGGGCCCAGGTATGCGGGTTCGATGGGGTGCTCGCTGAACACCTCGTAGCGGGCGGCAAAGTCTTCGTCGCGCGTGCCCGGACGCGCGACGGCCTTCGCGAATCCACCGACGGGCGCAATCGGTTGCGTGTTTCGGCGTCCTCGGGGATGGCGAGCAGGCCGCGCGTTGCCTGCGAGGGCGGATTGCCGGGCAGGATCGACGTGCAGCCGGAAGTCCCCGCGATCGCGAGGCCCATCCAGAGCAGAGCGCAGCACTGTCGCCCGCGCGAAAGACCCGCGAAGACCCATGTCGCCGATTCAGGCAGCACGCCGCGGGCTACCCGTTGCGCTCGAGGTAGGCGTCGAGTTCGCGCTTCACGACGGGCGTCAGGATGTAGAGGCCGAAGATGTTGGGCACGCAGATCAAGAACACGAGTGCGTCGGAAAAGTCGAGCACGGCGTCGAGCTTGATCGTACAGCCGAGCACCACGAAGAAGAGGAACATGATGTTGAAGATGTTCGTCGTGCGCTTCGCCGAGCCGAACAGGTATTCCCAGCCCTTGAGTCCGTAGTACGACCACGAGACCATCGTCGACAGCGCGAACAAGGTGGCGGCCAATGCGAGCAGCGGCGGCGACCACGAGAGATTGCGTTCGAAGGCGTGGCTCGTCATTTCGATGCCGCCCATGCCACTCGCGAACTCGGGTTCGTAGTAGCTCGTCGTGATCACGACCAGCGCAGTCGCCGTGCAGATGATCACGGTGTCGATGAAGGGCTCGAGCAGCGACACGAAGCCTTCGGTCATGGGCTCGGGCGTCTTCACCGCGGCGTGGGCGATCGTCGCCGAACCGATGCCCGCTTCGTTCGAGAAGACCGCGCGCTGGAAGCCCACGATCAACGCCCCCAGCAACCCCCCGCCCATGGCTTCGGCGTGAAACGCCTGATCCAGGATGCGCTCGAATGCCCAGGGAAGCGCCTCGGCGTTCATCGCGATCACGAGGATCGCCCCGGCGAGGTAGAGCACGCCCATGAAGGGGACGAGACGTGCCGTGACGCGGGCGATGCTGCGAATACCGCCGATGATGACCGCGCCCACGACGCCCGCCAGGATGAGGCCGATGAGCCAGCCCTTGTCGGCAAAGAAGCTCTCTTCGCCCCCCGTGACGCCTACGATCTGCACGAACGCCTGGTTGGACTGGAACATGTTCCCGATGCCCAGGCAGCCCATCACGATGCCGAAGGCGTAGAACGCGCCGAGCGAACGGCCCAGCTGCGCGTAGCCGCGGTCGGCCAGCCCCTTGCGCAGGTAGTACATGGGCCCACCCGCGACGGTGCCGTAGGGGGTTTCGTCGCGATAGATCACACCGAGACTGCACTCGACGAATTTGGTCGACATGCCGAGGAAGCCTGCGATCAACAACCACAGCGCAGCACCGGGACCCCCGACCGAAATGGCGACCGCGACACCGCCGATATTCCCGATGCCGACGGTGCCCGACACCGCGGTCGCGAGTGCCTGGAAGTGCGTGACTTCGCCCGGATGGTGTTCAGCGTCGGGATCGCTCTTGCCGAACACCAGGCGCAGCGCGCGCCCGAGACCCCACAAGTTCACGAAGCGAAACCGCACCGTGAAGTAGACCGCGCCGGCCACCAGCCACAGCACGACGATCGGGGCGTCGTCGCCACCGATCGAAATGGGGAAGAACACGATCTTGGCCAACAGATCGGCTACAGGGCGAAACAGGCTCTCGGTCCAGTTCAAGACAGCTCCCGCCGTTGGGCGCGGGACACTAGCCCATTGGAGGGCCGTCGCCGTCTTCCGCTGCTAGGGCGTCGTCGCCCCGGCGGTGGTCTCGGTGCTCGCGCTCACGCTGGCGAGGACCTCGCCGAGCGGGATGATCTCGGGGGCGAGGCCGGCCATTTCGAGGGCGAGGGCGACTCTGGCGACTTCGGTGAGCGTGTCGAGGTCGAGGACGAATAGATCGAAGCGGGTTCCGTCGGCCGTTTCGCGTTCGATGATCCGCGTGGGGCGGTCGTCGAGGTCGAGGTCGTCGCGGGCCGCGCGGGCGACGTCCGCTTTGTAGTACGAAGCCGCGCGCACGGCGTAGCGCGAGCCCACGAGTTCTGCGAACTCACTCTCCCGCTCGGCGATCACGGCGGCGAGGGCGATGTCGCGCGCGCGCTTTTCCTCCTGGGTCGGAACCAGGTCGGCGGTGATGGCGATGACGAGGTAGTCACGGCGATTGGTAGCGATGTCGACCGAAAAGAACTGACCGAGGAATGGAATCGCGGAGAGGAAGGGGATGCCCGTCCGCACACTTCCCTTCGTCTCGCTTTCGAGTCCCGCGACGAGGGTTCGCTGTGAAGGGGCCGCGCGGAAGGTTCCTTCGACCTTGCGGTTTGAAAGCACGGGGCCGGTTTCGAGATCGATCTCGACGTCCGGGCGAACCAGCGAGAGTTCGACGGCGAGGTCGACCAGGATGTCGCCCCCTTCGTGGTAGCGGGGCGAGACGGTGATTTCGGTGCCGACGTTCTCGCGTTGGATGTCGACGCGCAGCGACGGGCCAAGGGTCACCAGGTCTTCGATGTTGGTACTGCCGACGGGGATCGGTATCTCGTCGCCGACGAAGACCTTTCCCTCTTCGCCGACCGCGACGAGCATGCTGGGACGATTCTTGACGCTGGCCTCGATGGCCCGGTCCACGGCGAGCAGGCTGATGCCGACGCCCGGCGCGGTGATCACGCGGGGATTGCCGGCTGCGTCGAAGGTCGCGTTGCCCTCAGGGTCGAGGACCGGAATCACGAGATTCTCCCCGACGACCGAAAATACCCGCCCGCCCAGAGCGTCGATGGCCTGGTTGGGTTCGAGGAAGCCGGGGATCGTGTTCGGCGAAAGCTGAACGTTCGGCAGGAAGGCGAGGCCGAGGTCGTCCTGTTCCTTGGGCTTGATCGCTGGAACCACGCCACCGGCGCCAAAGCCGAGGGTGCCGTCGGTGAGGATCTCGAGGAACACGGCCTCGATGTGGACCATGCGCGGCTCGCGATCGAGTGCCGCGATCAGCTGTCCGAGGATTTCGAAGGTGCCGCGATCGGCGCGGATCACCAGTGAATGGGTGGGGAGGTGGGGAACCACGCTGTAGTCGCGACCCACGAGCGGCCCCGCGTCGACATTGCCACCCGCCGTGATCGTCCGACTGCCGCGGCCGAGTTCGTTCAACAGCCTGGCGAATTCCGCCGGGTCTTGATGATAGACGGGGATGACCTGCAGCCTGCCTTCGCCGCGCGCCGGAAGATCGATCAGGTCGATCCACTCGCGCAGCTTTTGCAGCTGGCTGGGCGAACCCGAAACGAGTAGCGAGTTGGTGCGCTCGTCGAGTTCGATCTTCACTTCGGTCGCGAACTTGTTTCGCACGGCCTTCGGCTGCGTGAGCGCGTCGAGCTGGCTCTTCAAGTCGCTCGCATCCTTGTACCGGACGCGTCGCACCATCAGCTCTTCGTGCTGGGCGGCGTCGAGCTGCTCGGCCACTTCGATCAGGCGATGGATGCGGTTTTCGCTGCCGGCGAGGATCAAGCTGCCCGACGCTGCGAACGGGATGATCTGCCCACCCGATTGCAGCAGCGGCTTGAGGGAGCGCGCAACGAGTTCGGGGTCGGCGTAACGCAGCGCGATGCGCGTCGTCACGCTGCGCGCGCGTTCCCCGTGGAGTTCTTCTTCGGTGAAGGGGGCACCCCCGGACATCTTTTCCCAGCGGACGATCTTGTAGCGGCGTTCGGCGATCGGCAGTGCGACAAAGCCCTTCAAGAGCAAGGTGGCGTGAAGGATTTCGTTGGCTTCCTCGGGGCTCACGCGCGCTGGCACGGCGACGGTGACGCGCCCGGGAAGCGGGGGCTCGAAGATGTAGTCGTAGCCGGTGCGCGCCGCGATCCCGGTGACGGCTTCGGCGAGGGGGACGTCGTCGAGCACGAGTTCGACGTCGGGGTTCGAGGCCTCGCGCGGCACGGGGGCGACCTGCGCACGTCGCTGTGCTGTCGCTGTACTGGTGGCAAACAGCAGGGCGACCGCGCCGAACGCTGCGGTCGCGCGTCGCGTGTTTCTACTCGGCAACCACACGGTACGTCCCCGACGCGAGGGGGGCGAGGAATTCGTCGGCCGAGAAGAACTCGACGCGGTACTGACCTTCTTGCCAGCGGCGGTTCGGGGCCTTCAGCCAGACGTAGCTGTAGTTGTCCTTCGGGCTGATGCGGTACTGGTCGAGCAGGAGCTTCCGGGGCTGGTCGACCTGATACCAGTGCACCATCACGTTGCCCCCGATGTCTCCGGGGTTTTCGATCACGGCGTAGATCTTGCGCGTCTTTTCGGGGAAGACACTGGACGGGTCTTCCGCGCCGCGACTCGAGCTGGCGTCGGTCGCGAATTCGACGGTGAGATGGACATCGACGAACTCGTCGGAAATGTCGTCGGTGATCATGCCGCTCATCGCAATGTGGGACAGGCGGTTCGCGTAATCGCGCAGGTCCGAGTATTCGCCGATTTGTTCCGGCGAGACCTTGGTGATCGAGGTGATCGTGCTGACCAACTCGTCGTCGCTCATTTCGTTGATGATGCGCCCCGACACCTCTTCGGGGTTCCGGCTCCAGTCGAGGATGTCGGTCACGCTCGCGTGGCTCAGGATGTCGCCGACCGCGGCGAGGCCCTGGCCTTCGTCGGACGATTCGATGAACTCTCCGGCCTGCTTCGCGAGGCCCGCGATCATGCCGATGCCGGGGCCGTCGTCTTCCTTCTCAGCGGGCTTGCCCGTGTCGGTGCGCGCGACGCCGGGTGCAGTCGACGTGGCGTCGGGTGTGGGAGCGGTGAAGCGCCCGGTGATCAGGCCCAATGCGAAGCCAATGACCAGCGTGGCGACGAGCGCGATCGTCGGGCGGCTCTGTGGCCCGGTCGGTTCTTCCATCGCCTTGCGGTCTGCGCCGAATTCCTTCATTTCGCTCTCGTCTCGGGGGCAAGCAGCCCGTTGAAGAACCCTTCGGTCGCCATGCACGGCCCTTCGACCCAATCTCTGCGTTGCGCAACAGCGGCCGTAGCTACGCCACGTCTGCGCGGCGGAACGCCGATTTCTCTTGCCAGAGCACGAATCTGCACCGTCTCGCTACGGATGTTCATGAATAATCCGGGCTAGGGCTCGGGTGAGCCGGCATGATAGAACGCGGCACTTCGAATCTCAAAGCGTGCGGTCGATTCTGCTCACTGGCGAGAATGTGCTCCGAACCCGCGCGACTCGCCTTCTCGAACGGGTTGGAGTGCGTCGGCGAATCGTTGGTTCTCGAGCGCGTTCGCCTCTCTCGCGACGCCCTCGTTCCGCGTGCTGTGGCTCGGCACGATCGATTCGCTCATCGCGTTCTTCATGTCGATGATCGTGCAGGCCGTCGTGGCCTTCGTTCTGCGTTGCGCTCCCATCGCCGCAGCGACGGCTACGCCTCGGTCGCGCGCCTTGAACGAAGGCCGCAGCCGCGCCCTCGGTGCGACGGGGGACTTTCCGGCCGGACTAGATCAGCGCACCAGTTCGCCAAGCTGTGGACGCCTGCGCTTGCGTGCCCGGTTTTCGGCATGGGCACGGCGGATGCGTTCTTCGTCGCTCATCAGCCAGGGAGCCTTTGGGCTCAGGCGCGCGAGTAGTGCGTGGTTGGCCGGGGCGACGCGTGCACTGAAGCGTCCGCGGGTCCCATTGCGGATCTGGCCAAAGGCAAGCAGTTGGTTGTCGTCGGTGATGATGCGCCCGAGGTCCGCGTAGGCGTCGAAGTCCTTGCCGCCCAGTCTCGCGGCGCGGCGCAGTTCGCGTTCGTCGAGGGGACGCTCAATCCCCCGGGCCACACCGGGCCAGACTTCGCCGAGGGAGACGTCGCCGGCTTCTACGCGACCGAGCAGGATCCCGGTGCCACTCGCCGGGTCGACCCAGAGCAGCGAGTCGCGAAAAACCGTGCCGAAGGTCGCCGCGATCGCGGTCGCGTGGTCGACTTCGACGAGGTGGAAGGGCAGCCATTGTGCCGCGATCCCACCGGGGCGCAGATGCGTGGCCACCGACTGGTAGAACTCTTCGGCGTATAGCGAATTCACGCCGGCGAAGTTTGGAGGCATGGGTTCGAGGGTGACGACGTCGTAGCGTTTCTGCGTCCGCCGCAGCCATGCGCGTCCATCCATCACGTGTGCACGGGTGCGTGGGTCGTCGAGCACGCCCTCGTTGATCTCGAAGTGGTGCGCCACCTGGAAGACCGCCGCATTGAGATCGACGATATCGAGTTGCTCGACGCCTTCGAGTCGCACCGAATTCGCCGTGCGCCCGGTGCCGAAGCAGATGACCAGGGCGTCGCGCGGATCGTCGTGCAACACCATCGGGAGTCGACCCATCCACTCCATGTATTGATTACCCAGCGCGTTGTCGTCGGCCGCGACGAAGCCGTCGATCATCAACACACGCGGGCCGCCGTACACACCGCTCACCGTGATCGTCGAGTCCGGGCCTTCGTCGACGGCGATGATGCCCTGCGGTCCGGGCCGAGATACGCCGTAGGGTCGATCGCGCCCGGGGCTCGAAGTGAGCGAGACGGCCACCACCAGCGCGCTCACTGCGGCGCCAGCCGACAGTAGCGCGGGCAGGCGTCTGCGCGGGAGGGTGGCGACCGCGAGCAGGCTGATCGCCGAGCCAATCCCCCACGCAGCGCGCGCGAAGCCGACCTCGGGCAACAACCACCAGGCCGTGAGCAGCGAACCGAGTACCGACCCAAAGGTGTTGATCGCGTACAGGCGTCCTGCGGCTGCTGGCGTTGCGAACGAATCGAGGCACTGGGGAAGGGCCATCCCGAGAAAGAACATCGCGGGCCCCATGGCCACGAGTGCAAGGCCCAGCCAGATCACGAGCACTTCGACGTAGTGCGCTTCCGTGGCCGCGAGCGACTTCAATAGATCCATGCGTTCGACCAGCGGCGTCGAGAGCAGGATCGCGACACCAGCCACCGCGAGCGCGTGGGCGGGGTGCAAGCCGCGTTTGCGCCACCACGGCACGGCGCGTGCGCCCAGTGCGAGCGGAATCAAGACGGAAGCCAGGGTGATCGCGAACGTGCCCGAGGTGTTCCAGAAGGCGGCACGCAGCGAACGGAACCACGCGACCTCGAGGCCGAAGGTCGCAAAGCCCGTTGCCACGACGATGAGTTGAGCGGTTGCGAACGACGGCGGCGCCGTCGCAACTTGTTCCGGGGGGGCTTCGGGCTGCACTGAGACCGTTGCACGCGCGCGACCGAGCGCGATCGAACTGGCTCCCGCAAGTCCATTGAGCAACGCCACCGCGAACGTCGTGCTCACGACGCCGAGTTGGGGCAGCACCCCAAAGGTGAGCACCAGCACGCCGACCGCAGCACCGGCGGTGTTGAGCCCGTAGAGGGCGGACACGGGGATGTCGAAGTCGCGCCCGAGGGCCTTGAAGACGGGGACGGTCGCTCCCATGGCGAAGGCCGCCGGACCGATGAGCAGCGCGATTCCCGCAGCGTGAAGCGGCGAGGCGAGGGTGGGGAGCGCGCGAAACACTACGGTGTCGAGCTGTTCGAGCAGGCCAAATCCCAGCGGCATGACGAGCCCGAACAAGCCGATCGAGATCTCGAGCCATCCATAGGCGCGTGCGGGGTGTGCCAGACCGCGTCGATCGATCACGCGGCCGGCCATCAGCGAGCCAATGGTCATGCCCGCCATCGTGACCGCAAGGGTGAGCGCAGTGCCGAGCGCCGAAGCACCGAAGGCCAGCGAGGCTTCGAGCTGCCAGACCACCTCCCACGACAGGGCCGCCATACCGCCGCAGGTGACGACGAGCTGCAGCGCAATGCGCCCGTTGTGGGCAGAAGCGATCGGCATGGCACCAAGCGTATCAGGCCGAGCAAAGCCGCGAGCTGGGAAAGGGGAGGAAGGGGCTGCTCGGAAGTGCGCAGTTCAGCGGCAGACGGCCGGAGAAACCCCTGTTGCGATCTCTGTACGTTGAGTGAAGAGCACAAGACCCGGCCGAGAATGCAGGCTAGGTTCTGCGCCCTTTTCGCGATCCCCGGTGTGAACCCGCATCTGTGCCCGGCCGGTGGATCGCAGTCGCAGAGCGAGTGCCGCGATGAACCCTGCTGACCCCACGTCCGCCTCGCCCGACGCCGGGGCCTGGCGCTTCGAAACGAAGCGCGTGCTCACCCTCGCGATCCCGGTCGTGATCGCCCAGGTGGGCAGCATGCTGATGGGGACGGTCGACACCATGATGGTCGGCCGCGTCGGCGAAGAAGCGTTGGCGGCCGCAGCGTTGGGCAACGCCTGGTTCTACGCCGTGCTGCTGATGGGGCAGGGCATGGTGCACGGCATCGACCCGCTGGTCAGCCAGGCCCACGGTGCACGCGACGGTGCCCAGGCCGCGCGTGCGCTGCAGAAGGGCGTCGTGGTGGCACTGCTCGCAAGCGTGCCGCTGTGCGCGACGTTGGCTTTTACCGAAGAGGTGTTGCTGGCGAGCGGTCAGAGCCCCGAGCTCGCAGCCCTCGCGCAGGACTACATCCGCGTGCAGATCCCGAGCCTGCCGCTCTACCTGCTCTTCATGGCGTTGCGTCAGTACCTGCAGGGCCGCGAGATCATGCGGCCGGGCATGTGGGTGATGGCGGTCGCCAACGTCGGCAACCTGCTCTTCAACTGGGTGCTCATCTTCGGCGGGCTCGGCTTTCCCGCGTTGGGGCTGTTGGGGGCGGGCATCGCGACGGGCCTGACGCGCGGCCTCATGCTGGGGGTGCTCGTGGCGTGGGTGTTGCAGTTTCGGCTACACGAGGGCGCGTGGGTGCCGTGGGATCGCAGTGTGCTTCGACCGCGTGACCTCGCCGAGGTCTGGCGCAGCGGGTGGCCGGTGGCCGTACAGATGTCGCTCGAGATCTGGGCTTTCTCGCTCGGCACCTTGATCGCAGGAACCCTGGGCGCGACCGCGGTCGCCGCACATACCGTTGTCCTCAACATGGTGTCGCTCACCTTCATGACGGCGCTCGGCATATCGCAGGGCGTCGTGACCCGGATAGGCAACCTGATCGGCGCGGGAGACTTCGCGCGCGCACAGCGCGCCGCCTGGGTGGGGCTCGCCCTCGGCGCAACGGTGATGGCGCTGGCGGGTCTGGGCTTCTTGCTGTTCCGCGAGCAACTGCCGCGTCTCTACACGGAAGAAGCGCAGATCATCGCGCTCGCGAGCACGATCCTGCCCGTGGCGGCGGCGTTCCAGGTCTTCGACGGTACCCAGGCCGTGGGGTGCGGGATCCTGCGCGGGATGGGGCGCACGCTGCCCGGGGCCGGCTTCAATCTACTCGGCTATTGGGTGCTGGGGTTGCCGGTGGGCTGGTGGCTCGCGCACCGTGCGGGCTTCGGGCTCGAAGGCATCTGGTGGGGCTTCGTGATCGGGCTCGCGGTGGTCGCGCTATCGCTCGTGGCCTGGTTGGCGTTCCGCGGACCAGGCCACCTCGGGCGTCGCGCCGGTTAGCGCTTCGGCCCCGCACTGGTGCGCGGGAGTCCTTCGACGAACTCGCTCTTGGGGAGGCGCGAGATGTAGTCGAGGTCGTTCTGCTGGGTGTTCTTGGCGCCGACCACGAGTACGCGCACGCGACCCTTGTCGACCTTCGCGTAGTAGATGCGTCGCTTGCCCGCGAAGCCGAGTTCGTAGATCGAAAGATAGTTGGCCAGGCCGCCGACCTTGCGGCGCACGCCGCGGTTGTCGGCTTCTTCGTCGAGGCGCTTCAGGCATTCTTCGGCGCGAAGCTTGGTGCCCTCGTCGCCGAGGGCGACGATGTCGTCGATCGCGCGTGCGTCGATGTCGAGGCGGGGATACAGGACCTTCATGCGACGGCCCAGCAGGTCGCTCTCTTTGCTCTTTCCGCCTGAAACGCCGGCGATCTTGCTGACTTTCTTGAGGTTCTTCTCGAGCTCCTCGATCTCGGCGTTCTTGGTGCCCAGGTCTTCGCTCGCTTCCTCGAGCAGTTCCTCGAGGGCGCGCCCGTCCTCTTCGAGAATCGCGGCGCGGTCGGCTTCCGCGCGCAGTGCCTGTTCTCTTACGGCCAGGGCATCGAGGCGCTCCTGCAGTTCGTTTTGCTCGCGCTGAAGGCGGGAAATCTCTTCGCGGTCTTCCTGCTTGGCGGGTTCGACTTCACGCAGCTGTGCGCGCACGGTCGCGATTTCGGATTCGATCTCGTGGGCGCGCGTGGCGGCGCGATCGCGGGATGCGCGGGCATCGTCGAGCAGGGCTTCCTCGCGCAGGACGATGCGGCGGTTGTAGAAGAAGAGGGTGGAGAACAGGATCGTGGCGTAGACGATCAGGATCGTGTTCGAGAGCATGGTGTTGTGGTCGACGTTGACGTCGACCTCTTCCAGGGCCGGAAGCAGCTCGCGGTGGCGTGCGGATCGTAGGACCGGGTCACGTTCCGGGTCGTAGGGCACCTGCGCACGCCCGGCGACGTACAGCCAGGTCGATTGATCAGCGGCGAGGACGCGGACGTCGACGTCGACTTCCCAGAAGTCCACCCAGCGATCGAGGCCGATCGTCTGAATCAAGTTCAAGCGGATCTCGAGGCCGGGATGTTGTGGACTGGCCTGGACGTCCACGGCTTCGTGGACGATTTCGTCGAAGTAGAGCTGGAGGTAGGTCTCGAAAACCTGCACGGTGAAGAGATAGAGAAAGACGAACAAGACGACCGCGATGTAGGTGACGCGAAACTGACGCGTGCGGTCGGTCTCGACCGAAGGGGCGCCTTCGGCGCCTGCCGACGCATTGGCGTCGACGGCGTCGGCCGCGTCGGACGAGGGGCTTCGCTCGTTCATTCAGGAACTATACCCCGCGCTACCCCGCCCCCTCGATTCGTGCGGAGTTGCCGCTTAGGTGCACGACCCGGCCGTCAGTCGAGGACGCGCTCGCACAAGGCGAGGGCGACCCGGTGGGTCGCGGCGGTGGCGCGCTTCGCGCTGAGCTTCTGTTCGGTGCGCAGTCGGTTCCAGGCTTCTGGGGACAGCACCATTTCGAGGGCATCGGTGATTGCGCTTGGCAACGCGCGGAATTCGGGGAGCCAATTGAAGAGGTGGTTGCGCAAGCGCGGTGTGTCGCTTTCGTGCACTTCGGTGAGGAAGGCGGAGCGGCTTCGCTGCGCCTCGGTGGCGTTCCACCAGGGGCTGATCTTCTCGAAAAGCTCGCAGCGCAGGGCCACCAGCGCCTCGAGTCGTTCACGCGACGTGCCGTCGGGGATCTCGATTCGGGTGGCGTCGATGACGTCACGCCGCAGGCGCAGGTGCATCTCTTCGAACAGCGTGTCCATGTCCGCGAAGTGGCGGAAGACCGTGCGAATGCCGAGGTCGGCGCGTTCGGCCACCTGCTTCGCGGTCGGCATCAAGTGACCTTCGCCCACGAGTTCGAACAGGGCGTCGACGATCTTGCGGCGGCTGCGCTCGCTCCGGAGCGTGCGCCCGTCGGCGTTTGAGGTGTCTTGGGTTTGCATCTCTGGAACTCGGGCCTGATCTCGATGGGTGCGCGGCGACCTGGGGGCGCCAAGGGCTATTGGCACAGCATATGCCACGACGCGGCTCAGCTCGACGCGGGGCCCCGATGTTCCGGCGGCGACAGCTTGACGTCGGCCGCGTCTGCCACGCGTTCGAAGGATGCGATCAGCATCTCGACGAAGGTCGACAGGTCGGGAACCAACGCGAGGTCGGCGTTGAAGCCCCAGCACACGCGGCCGTTGTAGCTCACGAGTGCGATCCCGAGCCCCACGTTCGGGAGCAGGGGGACCTGGGGGTACATCGCGAGCATCTCCGAGCCGAGCATGTAGAGCGGAAACTGCGGCCCCGGAACGTTGGTGACGATGGAGTTCATCGTGCCGCCCGCCGCCTGTGCCCCTGCGGAGATCAGCGCGTTGGGCATGCTGTTCACGACCTGCAGGATGAGTTCGGCGCCGAGCGCTTGATGGCTGTCCTTGAGTTCTCGCGTGGTTTCGTGGATGCGCTCGAGTTGAACCAGGGGGTCGGGTTCGTCGAGGGGGAGTCGAACGAGCCAGCCGCTCACGTGGTTGCCCATCTTTCCCTTTTGTTCGTCTGGGCGAACGCTCACAGGGGCCTGGATGCGAAAGTCGAGGTCTTCCGGACGCAGGCGTCGATGGGTGAGATACTCGCGGAACGCGCCGGTCACCACGGTGAGCACGACATCGTTGACCGTACAGCTGAGCGCCCGTCGGATCGCCTTCACGTCGTCGAGCGGCACCGTCCACCAGTCGAAGATCCGGTGCGGGCCGAGGTCGCCGTTGATCGGCGTCGGAGATGCCGAGGTCGATTGGTTCACCATCGCGGCGCGCATCGCGCGCGTGCGAAGTTGGATCTCGTCCCGAAGGTTTTCCGATTCCTTGCGGAACGCCTGCAACCCGCGCAGCGCGCGCAGCGGGCCCCGCATGTAGAGACTCGCGGAGTCGGCGATGAGTTCGCGGTCCGTCGGCTCTGGACGTGGGATGTACTCGGGCCCGGGCTCGATCTCGCGATCGGCGCTCGGACGCATGAGGATCTGTGAGATGTCGACGCCAGACGCGCCGTCGATCATGCAATGGTGGATCTTGCTGATCACCGCAAAGCGGTCATCCGACAAACCTTCGACGACCCAGATCTCCCAGAGCGGTCGCGTGCGATCGAGCTGCTGGGCCATGATGCGCGCGGAGAGCTTCTTCAGCTGGGTGTCGCTTCCCGGCTTCGGCAGGCTGGTGTGGCGGATGTGATAGTCGAGTTCGAAGTCGGCGTCGTCGAACCAGACGGGTCGTCCCTCGATCGGGATCCACTTGAGCCGCTGGCGATAGCGCGGAATGCGATGGAGGATCGACGCGGTGAAGCGCTTGAAGGCTTCGAAGTCGACCCCGCCCTCGGGCGACTTCAGCGGGCCGAGCTCGAAGATCTGCGTGCATGCGACGTGCATGTGGAGGTTGGGCGTTTCCCACAGCAGAAATGAAGTGTCCTGGCCCGACAACCGGTCGTAGTTGTAGTTCGCCACATGGCCTCCCTGGCAGATCGTGCGTGCTCGAAGGATCAACTGTCTTGCGGTCGCGCGAGTGTGTCAAGGGCACTCGCCGCCACAGCGGCACCAGCCGGCAGGAGGTGAGCAGCGATAGGCAGGCTAGGCTCTGGCGCTTCGCGAGCGCGAGGACCGCCGCGACCTTCCCGCAGACCGGAGAAAGCGATGACCCAGGGCCGATTTCCCCAGTTCGAAACGATTGCCACGCAGCTCGACGACGGCGTACTGACCGCCACCCTGAACCGTCCAGACCGCCTCAACGCATTCAATACGCAGATGATGAAAGACCTGCTGGCCTTCTATGACGCCGTCGACGACGAAGACGCGGTGGGCTGCGTGATCGTGACCGGTGCGGGCCGCGGCTTCTGCGCCGGGGCCGATCTCGGGGGAGGAGGGGGCACCTTCGCTTCGGGCGGGAGTTCGCGCGACGCGAGTGAGCGGCCTCCGACTCCGCGCGATGGTGGGGGCCGAGTGACCCTGCGCAGCTACGACTGCAAGAAGCCCGTGATCGCCGCGATCAACGGCCCCGCGGTTGGCGTCGGCGCCACGATGACCCTCCCCATGGACATTCGGCTGGCCAGTGAAAAGGCGAAGTTCGGCTTCGTGTTTGCGCGCCGCGGCATCGTGCCCGAAGCCTGCAGCAGTTGGTTCCTGCCTCGCGTTGTCGGGATCGCGAAGGCGATGGAGTGGGTTGCGACGGGTCGCGTTTTCGGGCCCGACGAGGCGAAGGAAGGGGGACTCGTGAGCCAGGTGCTCGCCCCAGACGCGCTGCTCCCGAAAGCGCGAGAGATCGCGCGCGAGATCGTCGACAACACGAGTCGCGTGTCGGTGGCACTCGCGCGACAGATGATGTGGAAGATGCTCGGTGCCGTGCATCCCATGGAGGCGCACCGCGTCGACTCGCAAGCGATCCACTACATGGGTAGCGGTGCCGATGCGCGTGAGGGGGTCGAGAGTTTTCTCGAGAAGCGCGCACCGCAGTTTTCGCTGCGCGTTTCTCGAGATCTGCCCGACTTCTTTCCGTGGTGGGAAGATCCGCCCTTCGAGGAATGAGCGTGGGCGCGAGGAAATGCAAAAGGCACCGACGGGAGTACCCGGCCAGTAGTCACCCGAGTTCACCCACGGGCGCACGACGAACTTGACGCTGCTGTCGGCGAGCTCGGAAACGACGATCGTCACTTCGGGGTCGGCGAGGATGCGCTGGTCCGCGTTGACGATGTCGTGGAGCAGTTCCTTGGCGCACTTGATGTCGTCGTCGTAACCGATGCCGATGACCATGTCGACGCGGCGCGTGGGCTTGGCGGAGTAGTTGACGATGCTGCCGCCCGTGATCGAGCCGTTGGCGGCCGTATCCCGTCACTGCGTTCTGACGCGGCTCTTGCATGTTCTCCATGGGGGTGGTTCTCCAGGTTGTGCGCCGGATGCCGCTGTCTCGGTGAATGAAGAAGAGCGATGTAGTTTCCGTTACCCGGTTGGTGCGAGTCGAGGGTTGCGAATTCGACGCAAGTCAGAGATTGCGCTGGATGTCGCAGTTTTCGTTTCGTTCGCGGCATGGGGCAGGCGCAGGCGAAACCGAGGGGTGTAGGCAGGGCGATCGAACCGCGCCGGAGGAGCGGACAAGCGGAAGAGATCAGCGACCGTGTGCGTTTGCTCGACGAAATGGATCGAGGCATGTGACGAATTGATGCGACCGGGCATTGCGCGCCGTAGTGCTCCCCAGAGGCAGGCCTACCAGTTGTTACTCGTTCTTCCTTCGGTTGCATCTCACGCTGCGGCGAGGGTAGCCTCGCTGATGAGAACACTCCGCAATCGCCGCAAACCGAAGGCCTGAAAACGCCCATGACCTCGCAAGATCCGTCGCCCGCTACTGCTCCCGATCATCCACTGGTCTCTCGCGCCCCGCGCTGGAAGATCTGGGTTGTGCGTCTGGTCGTATTCAGCTTGATCTTCGTGTTCTTGATGGGGGCCTTCGGTGCACTTGGCTCGCTCGTCGAGCGCTTCTTCATCGCAATTTATACCGACTGACGACGAACTGCTGACGCTCGTCCCCGGAGCGCGTCCGTCAAGGACCGTCGGTATAGATTGCCGCGCCGCTGCCCGCTGCTGAAAAAAACGCGTCGCAGGTCTTGTCGGTCACGTTCGCGTGTTCACGATCCTGGCCATCGAGAGACGGCCTCACCCGCCACCAGCGGAGGAGCGGTGGTGCACGGGGTGAGGACTTCCAAGGAGACCGACATGAGTTCAAGCAACGAAAGCCTGCCCACCCGACGAACATCACTGTGGCCGGAAGTTGATCCCTTCTTCGACTTCTTCCGTGCGCCGGCACGCACCGGCCTGTTGGACGATTCCCTGAAACGCATGCGAGAGAGCGCCTGGTCGCCCGCGGTGGATCTCACCGAGGATGAGAGCGCCTACATCGTCACCGTCGAGATCGCAGGGGCAAAGAAAGACGACATCCAGGTCGAGTGCCACGACGGCGTGCTGACGGTGAAGGGTGAGAAACGCGACGAGCGCGAAGAGAAGACCGAGCATCGGCACTACGTCGAACGCAGCTTCGGGCAGTTCACGCGCAGCTTCCGCATGCCGGCCGACGCTTCTCAAGACATCGACGCAAGCTTCCGCGACGGGCTGCTCACGGTGCGTGTCGCCAAGCAGGAAGAGAAGAAGCCGAAGGTCGTTTCGATCGACGACTGATCGCGGATTCGCGAGACTCATCTGAGACCGAACGGCCGGTGCCGCGAGGGCACCGGCCGTTCGTGTATCTTGCTGCCCCGGGGCAAGGGCGTGCGGCCTGTGAGGTCAGGGGAGGGAGTCCGTTGGTGAGTCGATCGAATCGCGTGGTCCAGGTACTGCTCGTCGCCGTGGCGGCGGGCGTTGTGTTTTCTGCGTGCAACGGGCCGCTTCCGTTTCTATCGGGAGGAAGGCTCGACGGGACTGTGAAGCCGACGCCGACGACCTGGGCTTTCGCCGAGGACTTCGCGGTCATCCAACTCGAGACCCGGCCTGCTGCTCCCTACTCGGTCAACATCGCCTACACACAGCTCGACGGGTCGCTCTACATCTACGCGGGCGACACTGAAACCGAATGGGTCAAGCACATGAACGAGGACCCGCGCGTGAGGTTCAGGCTTGGGGACGACCTCTACGAACTGCAGGCCGAACGGGTGACGGACGGCGACGAGATCGCGGCGTTCGCCGAGGCCTGGGTGAGTCATTCCTCGATTCACCGGGATCCGATGGAACTCGAGACCCGGTGGTTGTATCGCCTGAAGGGCCGATCGTGAGCTAGCCCGGATGTTCATGAATAATCCGGGCTAGCGCTTCGAGCGCGCGACGGGGCCTACTTCTCTTCGGATGTCTCATCCGCTTCGCGTTCCTCGAGCATTCGTTCGAGGGCGACCTCGCCAAGCGGTTCGGGGTGTTTGACTTCGAGGCTCTCGACCCATTCGCGCGTGAAGTCGCGATCGAGCCAGCGATGGACGGCGGCGATCGCGAAGATCGCGATCAAGCTGCCGAGGGTCGCCAGCGCGCTGTCCTTGTGGCTGTCCCAGACGTCGCCCTGGGTGCCCAGGTACGCCATGCCCAGTTCTCCGCCGAAGACCACCGCCGCCCCCCATTCGATCATCTCGAACAGAAGGGAAGTGGACATCACGACCAGGAGTGGAAAGAGGTAGCCCCAGAAGCCCGCAGCGTTGGCGATGCGCAGGAAGACTTCGCGGACAGGGTATGTGATGAGGATGCCCCAGAGAAAGTGGACGAGTCGGTCGAAGTGGTTGCGCTCCCAGCCCATCGCGCTGCTGAGATCCCAACCGAAGAGCGTCTGCAGCCACGCGTCGTAGGGGACTTCGGAATATGTATGATGGGCACCGACTTCGTGCAGGCACGTGAACACGAAGATGGACGCGTAGGAAAAACGAGAGAGCGGAAGCTTGCGGTAGCCCGACACCAACCAGGGCACGAGCACGAAGACGAGCACGTTTTCGAGCAACCAGTCGTCGCGGTACCACGGCGCCCAACCCAGGGCCACGAATACGACGATGAACAAGCCGAGCAGGGTCGCGGCGAAGCGTCGATGGGCGGGGTCGGCGTGGGCGTGGCTCGTCGAGGAAGTCATCCGGCGACCTGTCGAAGGGGATGCGTCTCTGGGGTCAGACTCCACAGGGAGCAGTATGGCGGGTGCGGCGCCTGTGCGCTGGCAGGGTAGCAACGAGGAACGGAGGAGAGGTTCCTCGGCGGTGACGAACCGGACACCGTCGACGCGGTCAACCCGGGCTCGACGCGAGTCAACTCTTTCGTCTTTCTTCCGCGATCTGACCACGGCGACAGACGTCTTCTATTCGTATCAAGAAGCCTCTCGACTACGAACGAGAGTTTCGTTCTGGCCGGAACCAGCGGCGACTACGGGGACAGCTTCACCGGTTCGTTGAGTGGCAACCTCATCGCCGGTCACGACTATCGATTGAGCACGAATCGTTTCATCACCTCGGCGGGCACGATCAACCTGAGAATCATTTCCGAGCCGGCAACCGCATGGCTCGTGGGGGCGGGGTTGGTGGCGTTCGCCGCCAACGGTCGACGGCGAACAGACGCATCGGGCTAGCGACTGCGAGGGTGTAGCCGCCCGCGGCACGCCTCGGCTCCCGCTGTTCGATCCATGCTCAGAAAACACGAAGCCCCCGGAATCAAGCGATTCCGAGGGCTTAAGTGGTAGCGGGGACAGGATTCGAACCTGCGACCTCCGGGTTATGAGCCCGACGAGCTACCAGACTGCTCTACCCCGCAACAAAAATGGGCCGTTTTAATAACGATAGAGGGGGCGGCTGTCAATAACGGATAGCTGCTCATTTCCTGCTTTGTGTTTGCTGGGCGCTTGCAGCATCGCTGCACCGGCAACTTGAGCTTTTGGGCCTTGGCGTGCCACATGCTGGCAGATAGAGGAGGCTCATCTCATGGATTGGAGCAACACGAAACGCTGGGCGGCGCGCCTGGGCGCGACAGCATTGGCTTTTGTTCTCGGCGCGAGTGCGTCGGCGGGCACGCTGTACAGCTGGAAGACGGAAGACGGGACGCTCGCGTACTCGAACGACAAGAAGCGAATTCCCGCGAAGTACAAGGCCGAGGCGAAGACCTCGAAGCTCGGCAAGATGCAGAACTACGAACGCTTCACCCCCGGACCAAAGGTCGGCGACAAGGCCTATGCGGATCGCATCGTGGAGCGACTCGAAGTGCTGCGCGCGAGCGACGCGTCAGAGGTGCTCAGCTCGGGCGGCGAAGCCGTCTCCCAGCCGAGGCCCTTCGTGCGGCTCGGCGTGAACCGCGGGCGCACGGACGTCGAAATCCCCCTCGGTAGCGGCGAGGTCGATGCCGAACCCGTCGTGGTCGAAACCATTCGCATGAAGAAGACGAACGGCCGTCAGTCGACGCGCCACTTCAGGGTGGTGAAGCAGGGCGACAACATCCTCGCGGTGATCAAGGATCGCATCCACGAGAACAAGCCGTTGTCCGGAGCCCACGACGAGCGGGACTTCGACGACAACCCGCTCGAATAGCTCGAATAGGAGCCGCGAGCAGGGAAGGGGCGCAGGAGTTCCAGGCCGCCGCAGCACAGCGCGCGGCGCGGATCTTCTAGCCTTCTCGCGCCCGACGTTCCTCGACTTCGCGTAGCCAGCCCGGGGGGATCCCGGCCCGGCGCGCGGCGTCGGGGAATTCGGCGACTTGCTTCCGTGCCGCCTCGAGGTCGCGCGTCGCAGACGCGATTTCGGTTTCGACGGCGGTGCGATCTGCGCCCTGGTAGCGATCACGTTGGCGCAGTTTGCGGATCGTCTTCTTGCTTGCGGCGATCCGCGCTTCAGCGCTCGCAATCCGGGCGAGTGCCTGGTCGTAGCGGCGCTGCCAGGTTGCCTTGAGGGCGGCTTGATTCTTGGCGGCGACCTCTGCGGCTGCCCCGGACTGCCCGCCGGAAGCAGCATTTGGTTGGCCCAGCGCGACCACCATGCCCGCGAGCACGGCCGCCACCGGCACCCACCGATCCCGAACCTGCGTCGTCATGCCAGCACTCCCATGCCCGGTGCGCCGGGGGGACCGGGTTCGAGATCCCGGTCGAACACGTAGTCTTCGAGCTTGCGCACGAGCGCGCTCGAGATCTCGACGAAGCGCATGCCAAAGCCGTCGAGGGGTTCGCGTGCACCCATCTTGCGATGCCAGACCACCTGCGCGGTCGGATCGAAGGGCGTGTCGTAGTCGGGCAGCACGAAGCGAAGCCCGACTTCGGTCTGGTCGATGATGTCGCAGCTGGTTTCCACGAACACGCCACCGCGCGACAGGTTGCGCACGCGTCCCAGGTGAACGTCGTCGTCGACCTGCACCTGCACCGCGCTGTCGATCGGTACGCGGGGTAGACCCTGGGGTGTGTGGCCGCGGGTGAAGCGATTGACGGCCTGGTTGAGGGTCACGCGTGAAATCGGCTTGGCGAGTACGTCGTCGGCCCCCGCACGCACGGCGCGTCCCCATTCGTAGGCATCGTTCACGCCCACGAGCATGATGACGGGCGTGTCGCGTAGCTCGGGGTCGCTCTTGATCGCGCGGCAGACGTCGTCGCCGTCGAGCCCAGGCATGAAGAGGTCGACGAGCATCACGTCCGGCCGAAGCGAGCGCGCGAGTTCGATGCCTTCCTCGCCGCTCTGCGCCGTCACGACTCGACCGGCGCGCGAGAGGAAGAGCTTGCCCAGGTCGCGAAATATTTCGGCGTCGTCGACGAGCAGGATGGTCCGTTGACTCTGTGTTTCGAGGTTCATGGCTGTTTGCTCACGCGCGGGTTGCGACGAGGCGCAGCGCCCGCGCCCGCTCAGTTCGCAGCAGCGAACTCCTGGAGCCCTTCGAATTCGGGGCGCACACGCCAATCGTTCGTCATGCCTTCCCGATACCAATGCTGCGTCTCGATGATCTGGAAGACGACGGGCGAGTGGGTGTAGTAGGCCGAGTAGGTGACACGAACCGTGGCACTGTCGAGTTCGCCGTCTTCGCCGAAGTCGAGGCGCTCGCTTTCGTGATCGGTGAAGACGAGATCACCCTGCGGCGGAAAATCCGCGACGAACTGCTCTACGAGTTCGGGGTCGACGAACTTGCTGGCCTTGTTGAAGGCGCCGAAGCGCACGAGCTGGGTGTACCGCTTCTGGATCTCGCCGAGCGAATACTCTCGCTTCAGCGGGTCGGTCCAGTAGATCTCGCCGAACGCGCAGCCGAAGCTTCCGCTCATCGCAAACAGCAGTGCCAGGCTCGCGAGCATGCTCACGGGCTTTCGAATGATCTTTCGCATTTCCCCTCCTCGGTTGCGCGCAACAAGTCGCCACGGGCAGGCAGCTCGGTGCCGCAGGGCGCCGGTCTTCCGCCATTTTCATCGGCGCTCGTGCGAACCAGCCTGAGCGCTTTGCGCACGCTGCCTGGCCGCACCCGATCGGGTGTGGGAATGGCGCGCCGCCTGCCTTCGCAACGGCGGGGTCGGGGCCGAATTCGTGAGCGATCTCACCCGTGTGCGCAGCCGCGCCCGCGGTGGTCGCGGGCTACTCGGCGCGCGCTTCCGAAATCGCTTCGATCTGGCGGTGGTACGCCTCGATGGTCCCGGCTGCAATGTGACTGCGAGATTCGCGTAGCAGTCGAAAGTAGAAGGCGAGGTTGTGAACCGTGGCCAGGCGCGAGCCGAGTGCCTCTCCGGTGTGAAGCAGGTGCCGGAGATAGGCGCGAGAATGGTTCGCGCAGGTGGGGCAGCCACAGGCCGGGTCGGGCGGGCGCGGGTCGTCCTTGTAGCGGGCGTTGCGCACGGTGAGGATGCCTTCGCTGGTGAACAGCAACCCGTGCCGTCCGTTGCGGGTGGGCACCACGCAGTCGAACAGATCGACCCCTTCGGCGATGGCGTCGACGATGTCGATCGGCCTGCCCAGTCCCATCAGGTAGCGCGGTGCAGCCGCGGGAAGTTCGGCTTGCGCGCACGCGATCACTTCGCGGCGAACGCTGCGTTCCTCACCGAGGCCGAGCCCGCCGTGGGCGTAGCCGTCGAAGCCGATGCTCGCGGTCGAGCAGGCGGACAGTGCGCGTCGCTCGTGGGAGACGCCGCCCTGCACGATGCCGAAGACGGCCTGGTCTTCGCGCTTGCGCGCAGCCGCGCTTCGTTCGGCCCAGCGAAGGGTGCGGTCGAGGGCGCGGGCCAGTGCCTGGTCGACTTCGTGGTCTTCGCGTTCGCGGTCGACGGGCCGCAGGCATTCGTCGAGCACCATTGCGATGTCACTGCCGAGCGCTTCCTGGATCCCGATCACGTTCTCGGGTGTGAGCACTCGCTGTGCCCCGTCGAGGGGAGACGAAAAGGTGACGCCTCCGTCGTCGACCCGGACGCGGTCGGAAAGTGACGTCACCTGGAAGCCACCGCTATCCGTGAGCCAGGGCCCCCGCCAACCCGTAAAGCCGTGAAGGCCACCGAGGCTCTGCACGATGGCTTCACCCGGACGTTCGTGAAGGTGATAGGTGTTGGCGAGCAGGATCTGGGCACCGAGGTCGGCCAGGTCGCCGGCCGAAAGTCCGCGCACGGCGCCATAGGTCGCGACGCTCATGAAGGCGGGCGTCTCGACGGCGCCGTGGGGCGTCGTCAACCGGCCGCAGCGCGCGTTCGCCGCGGTGGCCGTCACTTCGAATTCGAAACCTCGTGCCTGCATGGTCTTCCGTTGGGCCTTTCGATTTGCGCGGTGGGTGCGGTAGCCGGAATCAGCGGATCAACATCGCATCGCCGTAGGAGTAGAAGCGATACCCCTGTTCGACGGCTTCGCGATACGCGGCGAGCACACGCTCTTTGCCCGCGAACGCCGCAACCAATAGCAGCAGCGACGAACGGGGCAGATGGAAGTTGGTGATCAGCGCGTCGACGACCTGGAACTTCGCGCCGGGCTGCAGGAAGAGGTCGGTCTCACCGGCACCCGGCTCGACACTGCCGTCGCCGCGCCCACGGGCTTCGAGTACGCGTGCGCTCGTGGTGCCGACGGCCACCACGCGCCCACCGCGTTCGCGCGTGCGCGCGATGGCAGCGGCCGTGGCCTCGGGCAGTTCGATCTGCTCGCTGTGCAGCGTGCCGCTCGAAAGGGCGGCTTCGTCGAGCGGGCGAAAGGTCCCGGTCCCGACGTGAAGCACGACCTCGGCGCGCTCGACGCCGCGCTCCGCCAACCGCTCGAAGAGCGCGTCGGTGAAATGCAGTCCGGCGGTCGGTGCCGCCACAGCGCCGGGGACACGCGCGTAGACGGTCTGATAGCGCTCGCGATCCCCCGGTGCCTCGCGCGGGCGCCGGATGTAGGGCGGTAGCGGAGGTTCTCCCACCGCGCAGGGGTCGACCCCGTGCTCGAAAGCCAGCACGACCTCGCCGCCGCCTTCGACCGACACGACTTCGGCTTCGAGTCCAGAGGCATCGGGCGCTGCGTCGTCACGTTCGAACGTCATGACGATGCCCGGGCGCAGGCGCCCGCTCAGCTTCAAGAGCGCCCGATAGTGATCGCGCGTGTCGCTGCCATTGGTCGCCCCGAGCAGCAGCGCCTCCACGGCCCCGCCGGTTTCGCGACGTCCGCGCAAGCGAGCACTCTGTACCCGGGTCGTGTTCACGACGAGCAGGTCACCCGGAGACAGCAAGTCGGGGAGCGCGCGAAAGGTCGTGTGCTCGATCGCGGCATCGCCCGCGCGATCGATCACCATCAAGCGCGAGGCGTCGCGTTCGTCGCTCGGGATCTGCGCGATTCGATCTTGCGGTAGCTCGAAGTCGTATTCGTCGAGGTCGAGGTAGACGCTCGGGGTCTCGGTCACGGGGAACTCGCGGCGGCTGCGGGTGCCGTCGTCGGTTCGGAAGCGGGCAGGGGGGCCAGTGCAGTGAAGAGGTTTGGTGCGGCCCGGGCTTGCTCGCCGCCCGTGCCCTCGGCGGCTTTGCGCGAGGCGTAGATCGCGTCATACGAAAACAGCACGTCGCCTGCGAGCTTCGCACGCTGCGCAAGCTCGACCTGTCGCGCGGCCCGTTCGGGGCGGCCGTCGAAGAGCCAGACGCCGACCCCCGCCCAGATGCGTTCGGCGCGCGCATCGTGTCCGAGCGCGTCGATCTGGTAGCCGAAGAGCCGGTCGTCCTTCGTGTAGATCATGGGCACGGCGAAGTCGATCAAGCTGTCGTCGATCCAGCGGCGCCAGTCCTGCGCGAGGCTCAGGTAGGCACGGTCCACGTACGCGATCACCGCGGCCGAGAGTCGAAGCTCCGGTTGCAGGGCTGCGGTCGCCGTGCCGATGCGTTCGACCAGCTCGGTCACCTTGTCGCGGCGCCAGTCGTCCCAACGCGTTGTATTGCGTAGTCGCTTCGGGTCGGGGGCCTCGTCGTTCGCATAGGGCCCTGGCACGCCCGTTTGGCGCTGGAAGCGCCTGCGCGACGCCTCACCGTAGCCGTAATCGAGCCCCACGCCGAAGCGCGACCCCGGCACGAAGGGAAGCACGCCCGGGTGGCGGATGTAGTCGAGGTGGAGACCGTCGAGGGTGGGGTAGTTGCGAACGAGTTCTTCGAAGGTCGCGACGAGCTTGTCCGCCACACCCGGTGCCGCCGGGTCGAGATAGATGCCGGGTGTCCCGGCGCGCAACCAACTGCGATCGGGTTCGGGCAGGTCGTAGCCCTCGGGATAGTCGAGGATGCTGCGCCCCTTGCGGTCGACCTGGACGGCCGGCTTGCCGAGTTCGCTGAGGAGCGGCGCCTCGCGGTTGTGGCTGAGGGAAAGCACGTTCACCCAGGCATGGACCCGCAGCCCTGCGGCGTGCGCCTTTTCGATCAGGCTGGCGAGGGGGTCGGCGCCGTGTTCCTCGACAATCGTTTCGTACGGGCGCGCGTCCGCTTCGCTGCTGCGGTACCAGGCGCGCCCCCCGCGATAGACCTGCACGAAGAGATCGCTCGTCCCGAGCGCCTGTGCGTCTTCGATCAACACATCGATGCGCTCGGGCGCCTCGAGAACCCGCCGCGATCCCTCGCACAGCACCCAGAGCCCGCGGTAGGCACCCGAACCCGTGTCGGTCAGCGAGGCCGTCCCCGCGCTCCCCACGACCGGAGCGGCCGAATCCACCGTTTCGGGGGGCGGCGCGGAAACCGGGGGAAGCGCATCGCCTGGCGGACCGGGCTGCGGATTTCCGCACCCGGCGGCGAACGCAAAGATCGCGCTCAGCATCCAAGCCAGTGCGCCGAAACGCCGAATCACGTGCGAAGAAGAAGAGAGAGAGGGAGTGGTCAAAGTTGGGGAACCCTAACGGAGGGCTTCACAATTGACACGTGCAACACCTCCTGCACACTGTCGGTTCCATGGGGGGAGTCGAGTGAGGCGCCGGTTCGGGCTTTCTCGGCAGAGGGGCTTCGTTCGTCTGCTCTGCGCGGGATTCGCGGCGATGGTCGTTGCGGCGGTGTGCGCGGGTTTCCGCGTCGCACCGGTTGCTGCCGCTGCGCCCGCGGAACAGACCGAGCCGCCGCCGAACACCGAGCCGACCCAAGTCGCATCGCTTTCGAATCCACCCCGCCGCGATGCGGCCGCGGCGATCGACCCGGCCGCGTACGCACCCGAGTTGATCCTGCGTGACCCCGCCCGGGCCTTGCGCCACGCGTTGGCATCCGAAGACGCAATGGTGGCTGCTGCGCGCTTCGCGGCCGTCGCCCGTGACTTCCCGATCATCGCCGACCACGCGACGCTCTTGCGTGCGCGCCGGCTCAGCGAGGTCGCACTCCACACCGAGGCCGCGGCCAGCGTCGCCGCCGCGATCGAACGTCATCACGACTCGCCGCTGCGGCCCGACTTCTTCGAGACCCTCGGCGACGCGCGTGAAAAGACGGGTGACGAAGAGGGCGCTCGCGACGCCTGGACCCGCGGCATCCGGGCCACCCGCGACAGCGAGCGCCAGGCCGTGTTGCGGATGAAGGTGGCTACCTCCCTCGAGCGTACGAGCGACTGGGAAGACGCTGCGGCGGTCTATCGACGCGTCTGGACGAAGCACGCGAGTAGGGAGCAGGCCGGGCTCGCCGAGGCCGCGCTCGACCGCGTCGAGAGCAAGCGCAAGGTGACAGCGCGCAGCGCAAACGACTGGCGCAAGCGCGCAGACCAGCTCTATCGCAAGCGCTACAACGAAGCCGCCCTCGACGCCTACGACGAAGCCCTGCGCGGCAAGCTCAAGAAGTCGGACCGTCAACGCGCGGAAAACCAGCGCGCTCACACCCTGTTTCGCCTGCGTCGCTACCCAGAAGCGGTGAAGGCCTTTACCGCGATGCCGCAGAAGGACGACGTCCCCCTGTGGCGCGCGCGTTCGCTCGCGCGCAGCGGCGAAGTCCCGAAGGCCGTCAGCGAATTCGAAAAGCTCGGCAGACAGGCGAAGGGGCAGCTCAGTGTTCGCGCGACCTACCTGGCGGGGTTGCTGCTCGACGGACGGGGGCATGTCGAACGCGCCGAAGCCCACTTCGACTGGGTCTCGCGCAATCGCGTGTCGAGCGGGCTCAGCCACGCAGCACTCTGGCGCCTGGGGTGGGCGGCCTATCGCGGTGGGGGCGACGCGACGGCGATCGGCCACTTCGAACGTCTGCTTTCGGTCGAAGAAGACACGATCGGACGCCTTCGTACGCGCTATTGGCGAGCCCGCGCGCTCGAGCGCAGAGGCGATCTCGCCCAGGCCACGACCGAGTTCAGCGCCATGGCGAACGACTTCCCGTTTTCGTACTACGGCTGGCGCTCGCGCGATCGCATTCGCGATCACGGCGATCCGAGTCCTGGTCTGCGTCCCAAGCCGGGTAAGCCGCGGCTTTCGCACGACGACCTCGAACGCCCCAAGATCCTGCTCGCTGCCGGCCTCGACAAACTCGCGGTCGAGGAAATGCGACGCACCGGGCGCCGAGCACGGGGGCTTTCCGATCGCCTCGCGATGGCTCAGCTCTTCAGCGAAGCCGAAGAGTACTACGACGCCCTGCGCATCGTGGTGGACGCCTACACCGAAGACCTCGCGCGTGGACCGGTGCCCCAACTCGAAGAACTCTGGTGGCACGCGTGGCCGTCGGCGTTCAAGGCCCTCGTCGCGGCGTCGACCGAAGCCGAAAACAGCGTCGAGCCTGCGCTCGTCTACGCGATCATGCGAGAAGAGAGCGGCTATCGCCCCAACATCCTGTCCGTGAGCGGGGCGCGGGGGCTATTGCAGATCATGGTGCCCACCGGCGATCGGCTGGCCAACCGCATGGGCGCCAGCGGTTACGAGCCGGACGACCTGTTCGAACCCGAAACCAACATCAAGCTCGGCGCCTACTACCTCGCCGAACTGATGGGGCGCTTCGACGGCCGCCGGTCGGCTGCGATCGCGAGCTACAACGCCGGCCCCAACGCCGTCGCGGAGTGGCTCGCGAAGCCCACCGCCGTCGAAGACGACCTGTGGGTCGAATCGATCCCCTACGACCAGACCCGCGGCTACGTGAAGCGGGTGCTCCGCAGCTTCCACGCCTACCGCGTCTTGTACTGAGCCCGGGCGGCCCGAGCGCGCTCGCCGCGTCCAACCTGCGCTTCGCCTGCCGATGCCCTGCGCGGTGTGTCGCTTTTTACTGCGGAACGTCCGTCGCTTGCCGAAAAGCTTCGAGAACGCGTGAGGCATCTCCAGGTGTCGGCAGGAGGCGCAGATGGCTCGAAAGAAGGCAGGCCGCAAAGGCGGCAGCGGTACCGGAACGCTGGTCTCGATCGTTTTCTTGATCGCCGGCGGTCTCGGCGGCTTCAACTACCACCGCAACCTCGCGCTCGAGGAAGCCAAGGCCGGTGCGCGCCCGTTCCAGGGGTACACCGACGAGGCGCTCGAAGAACTCGCCGCCGCCTACGGAGACCAGGCCGATTCCCTCGAGCGTAAGTACAGAGCGTCGCTCGAAAGGGTGGACGGTGTGCGCGACGCCGACGGGCTCATCATGGAAAAGGTCGCCGAATTCGAGCGCGTACAGAAGATCGGCGACTCGGTCCGCCTGGCGACTTCGCAGGTCGCCGACGCAGAAGCGCGCCTGCGACAGATCCAGGACGAACAGACCTGGCGCAGCAGCCAGAGCCAGTGGTCGCTCCACCTGAAGCGACTCACCACGATCTAGCTGGAGCGCCGAGACAGCACCGGGGGCGGTAGCAGCCCCTACTTGTCTTCGATGTCCTCGATCTTGAGCGGGTCGCCCTGGGCGCCCGTCAACGTGTCGTCGTCGCCGGTGGGCGTCGCGTCGGCGACTTTGGCTCCGCCAACGGCGTCGACGATGTCGACCACGTCTTCTTCTTCGCTTTCGGCCGGTTCTTCGAAGAGGTCGTCGCCGGTGGGCGTCGGTTTGCGGTCGTCGGCGATCGAATCGTCGCTGTCAGCGGGCGCCGCGTCGTCGTCGAAGATCGGCACCATCGGGCGAACCTTCGGCTTCTTGGCCTTCTTCTTGCCCTTTTCGGCGGGCGCGTCCTTCGGCTTGTCGCGCTGGTCGGTTTCGCACTTGGGACAGACCGGCTCTTCCTTGCCGAGGTCGTAGAACTTGGCCTCGCAGTTGAAGCATTCCCACTTGTAGCCGAGCTTCGGATGGCGAGGGCCGGTGGGCTTGGCCTTGCCGCGGCGGGCGGCGAGGGCGGCGGCTGCCTTTTCCTCGGCGATGCGCTTGGCTTCGGCCTCCTTCTTGGCCTTGGCTTCTGCTTTGGCCTTCGCCTCGGCGGCGCGTTTCTTTTCGAGGGCCTTCTTTGCCGCGGCCTTCTTCTTGGCGGCGATCGCAGCAGCCTTCTTCTTGGCCGCAGCCTTCTTCTTTGCGATGGCCTTCTTCTTCGCGGCCGCCTTCTTCTTGGCGATCAGCGCCTGGCGCTTCTTGATGGCGGCTGCCTTCTTCTTGGCAGCAGCGGCCTTTTTCTTCGCGATGGCCAGCTTCTTCTTTTCGGCCGCGGCTTTCTTCTTCGCTGTAACGGCGGCCTTCTTTGCCGCGGCGTCGGCCTTCTTCTTGGCGGCCGCTTTCTTCTTGGCGATCGCGGCTGCCTTCTTCTTGGCGGCCGCGGCCTTCTTCTTCGCAGCTGCCTGCTTCTTCTTCGCGGCGGCCTGCTTCTTCTTCGCGGCGGCCGATCCCGCACCCGACGCGCGCTTCGCGGCAGCCTTCTTCCTGGGCTTTGCAGTCGCCTTCTTCTTCACGTTGGTCTTGGCTTTGTCTTTAGCGCGCTTCGCCTTGCCCTTCGATGCGGGTCGCTTCGACTTGGCTCGGGATTTCGCTCGGGTTGATTTCGCGGGACTCATATCTCGGTTCCCATTTCCCTGTCCGGGTCCATGCGCCTTCTGCTGTCGCCTTGTCGCCTGGCAGTCTGGCAATGCGTCGTGGGGGAAAGCCTACAAGCGTAAAACGAGATCACGCTGGTCGGCTACGCGCCGAACCTCCCGGAATCAAAGGTCCTCGGCAGCTCTGTTACACCGTCTGATCGCGATTTTCCAGCGGGGATGACACAGAAAGTTGCAAGAAGGCGTCGATTTGTGCCGTCTGGAGCCGCCCAGGCCCGGGTTCAGTCGGATCGGGGCCCTTCGAAGGCCCCAATCGTGGGGGAAATGGGTGCGTCGGGAAGGGCGGCCTCGCGGTCAACGAGCTCGAGCCGCGGCATTCGCTCGAGCAGGACGCCGATGCTCACGCAGAGATTGCGGCGCGCGAGGTGCGTGCCGGGGCAGGACTTGACGCCGCGTCGGGAGGTCAGCGCGTAGCTCGTGTCGCGTCCGATTTCGAAGCGATCGGGGACGTCGAAGCAGGCGGGGTCGCGGTTCGTCCCGGCGATGGCGAAGAGCACCCAGGAGTCGGCGGGAATCTCGACCCCGTGAAATTCGATGTCGTGGCTCGCGGACATGTGGGGCAGGACGGCGATCGGGGTTTCGAAGCGGAAGCAACCTCGTCGACTGTTGGTTCGATCCGGCTGGGCTCGTCGCACAGGGCCTGCCGGACGTCCGGGGCCTGCAGCAGGATCGAAAGCGCATTGCCGAGGGAGCCGTGGGTCGGTTTCGCCGCCGGTCGGGAAGAGCAGGCGCACGTGGCTGAAGATCTCTTCGTCGGTCAGCGCGCGGCCTTCGACACGCGCGGCGAGCAGCGCCGAAATGACATCGTCGCGGGGTGCCTTGCACCGCTCATGCACGATCGACGCGAGAAAGCCGGTGAGTTCTTCAGATGCTCGGGCCGCCGCTTTCGGGTCGTCACGAAAGGACAGCCGCGCGAGCGAAAGGCCGGCGTGGCGAGCTTGCGGTAGATGCGGTGCCGTTCCGGTTCGGGCATCGAGATGAAGTTCTCGCCGATCGCCCCTTCGAACGAAACGTGATACATGCGGTGGGGCGGAAGGCGTTCCGTGTCCATGAAGGCGTCGCAGCCAGGTCACGCACCTTCGTCGATCACGTGCTCTGTCATCCGCGGTACATGTCGATCTGCGATCACGTGCTGTTGCCGAACTGCGCCGACTACCCACTCGGCTTCGGCATCCACGACGACCTCGGCATCGGCGGTGGTTACCTCGGCGTCGTCGAACGCGGCGAGCCGTGGAAGCGCATCGTGAACGAGGCGGGCGAGTAGCCGCGCTACATCGCGCCGGTGTCGTTCGTCGTCGTTGCGACTCCATCGTGGACCGATCGTTGCGTTCGCAGCGCGTTCACTGATGAAGGGTGCATCTGCTTCGCCACGCGCGTGAAACGCGTTAGGCTCGCCACCCCTCGACACCTGAAGGGATCTTCCCGTGCCCGAATACCGCGCTCCGCTGCGCGAGATGAACTACCTGCTTCACGACGTCTTCGACGTCGATGGGCACTACGCGTCGCTCGAAGGCTGCGAGTCCATGAACCTCGAGTTGCTCGACACGATCCTCCGTGCTGCGGCCGAATTCGCAGAGCAGGAAGTCGGGCCGCTGTTCCGCGTCGGAGACGAGCAGGGCTGCCGTTTCGAAAACGGCGCCGTGAAGACGCCCGATGGCTATGCCGAAGCCTTTCGCGCCTACGCCGAAGGCGGCTGGCAATCGCTCACTGCACCGCAGGACGTGGGTGGGCAGGGGCTCCCGCCTTCGCTCGGCTTCATGGTGACGGAACTCGTCGGTTCGGCTTGCTGGTCGTGGAGCATGTATCCCGGCCTCGCGTTGGCCCCGGTGACGTGCCTGCTCGCCGCCGGCACGGACGAACAGAAGCAGACCTACCTCCCGAAGCTATTGGCGGGCGAGTGGGCGGGCACGATGTGTCTGACGGAAGCCCATTGTGGTTCGGACGTAGGGCTCCTGCGCACGAAGGCGGTACCCGAAGGCGACGGCAGCTACCGCATCAGCGGCACCAAGATCTTCGTGTCGGGCGGTGAGCAGGACATCACCGACAACATCATCCACAGCATTCTCGCTCGGGTCGAAGGCGCGCCGGCCGGCACCAAGGGGGTGTCGCTCTTCATCGTCCCGAAGATCCTGGTGGGCGATGACGGCAGCCTCGGCGAAGCCAACGGCGTCACGTGCAGTTCGATCGAGCACAAGATGGGAATCAAGGGCTCGGCCACCTGCGTGATGAACTTCGACGCGTCGAAGGGCTTCATCATCGGCGAAGAAGGGTGTGCCCTCGAGGTGATGTTCGAGTTGATGAACACCGCCCGCCTCGGCACAGCACTGCAGGGGCTTGCGATGGGGCAGGTCGCTCACCAATGGGCGCTCGCCTACGCGCGCGAACGCGAACAGATGCGATCGCTCTCGGGCCCGAAGAATCCCGAAGGCGAAGCCGACCCCATCATCGTGCATCCCGATGTGCGACGGATGCTCCTCACCCAGAAGGCGCTGGTCGAAGGTTCCCGGGCATTGATCATGTGGCTGGGGCAACTCGTCGACCGGGTGGACTATGGGGACGAAACGCGTCGCAAGGAAGCGGGTGACCTGCTCGAGTTGCTGACGCCCGTCGCCAAGGCGTTCTGCACCGAGGTCAGCCAGGAGATCGCGGGGCTCGGGCTTCAGGTCTTCGGGGGGCACGGCTACATCGCGGACAACGGCATCGAACAGGTGGTCCGCGACGGGC
>JASMLK010000120.1 GCA_030748735.1 Myxococcota bacterium
TCCGAGAAGCGCGGATATCGCTGTGTCTGATCCGTCACCTTGCTCTCCATCCTTCCATCGCGCGGGGGCTCGCCCCGCCGGCGGGCCCGGGAGGTCCGGCCACAACCCCGCGAGGTCTCTCGATCGGGGGTCGATTTTAACGGGTTAAACATATTGCATTTGTTAAAATGCGTCCCGAAAATTCGACGCCCCCAGCCAAGAATGCCTGCAAAAACCCTGCGAATGCCGTCCAAAGCTACGCGGGGGTCGACCGAGATCGGCAGCGGCAAATGATACCGGCTGGGTCCGGACGCTGAACGATGATCGAGACGCGAGAGATCAGGTTGATTGGATCAGACAAGACTGCGCGAGCGATACAGCGCTCTGGCATCGCACCAGCCACCTATCGACGCGTTCGTCGCGCAAGCGACCTGCAGCAAGGCCACCCCACCCCGCACCACCTCACCGGCACACAGAGAGGAGCAGCGAGATGATTCTCTGGTCGAAGGGCCTCGGGAAGCTCGTTCTATATATGAGCCTCGCCGATCGATCGTCCACCAACGAAACCGACGACAAGCTCGAAGTCGCGGGAACGATGGGCCCCCCCACCCACTGGGACTACTCGGTCAACATGGGTGAACACGACGTGCTCGACATGGTCGAACTCCTGAAGCAACCGGCGCCGGTGCAGTTCGTCGTCGAAGCGCAGTCGACCAGCACCCTGGTGAAGACGGCGCTGCTGAGCGGCGTGTTGTTCGCCTGGAACACCATACGCTGCTTCCTCGGCCTCGCGGGCAACACCAAGCCCCAGTCGATCACGGCCGTCGCCGCAGCACCGCCGGAAGAAGCCTCGAAGGCATCAGCGCAGGCAGACCCCAAGCAAGGGAGCGAATAGATCGACATGGCCGGACCCGAAAAGGAATACGACGTCATCGTCGTTGGTGGCGGCATCAACGGCCTCACCACTGCCATCTATCTACAGAAGTCCGGCCTCAAGGTGGCCTGCTTCGAACGCAAGCTCGAAGCGGGCTCGGGTTGCTGCACCGAAGAGGTCATGCAACCCGGCGTGAAGGTCAACCTCTGCGCCTGCAACATGGTGACCTTGTGGTCGCCCGCCTATGCCGACCTCGAACTCCCGAAGTTCGGGCTCGAAATGCTGACTTCGAGTGAATGGGGGATGTTCCATCCCTTCAAGGACCGCGACGCGGTCTTCTTCAACTCGTTCCACGCGCAGAAGACCTACGAGCACTTCAAGAGCCGCAACGAGCACGACGCCGAGCTGTACAAGACGGCGTTCAACGTCATGGGGCCCATGCTCGGTGACACCCAGATGGGCGCGATGTTCAGCCAGGCGACGCAGGGCCCGGACGAGATGGTTTCGGCCCAGGGACTCGGCTCGATGCTGCGCATGATCATCCCCGAGCTTCCCGAAAACGTGCACGAACTCACCGGGATCGAGGTCGCCGAAGCGCTCTACCACGACGAGCGGATTCGCCTCGCAATCCTGGGCAACTGCCTGATGGCCGGGGCCCACCCGTGGGACCGCGGCATGAACGCGCTGATGCCGGTGATCTTCCCGATCATGCAGGCCGTGCAGAGCGTGACCTGGACGTGCCGCGGAGGCAGCCACTCGCTCGTACACGCGCTGGCTTCCTGCTTTGCCTATCACGGCGGGCGCATGTTCACCGGCTGCCCCGTCGACTCGATGATCATGGACGGCGACGAGGTGAAGGGGATCGTGCTCTCGAAGCACGCGATCTTCCCCGAAGCCGAAGTGCGCGCGACCCGGGCCGTCGTGAGCAACCTCTCCCCCACGCCGACGTTCAAGGGCCTGATCGGCGAAGAACGCCTGCCAGGCTGGGTAAAGGAAGGCGTCGACGGCTACAAGAACGACGAAACCGTCCTCTTCTGCAATTACTGGGTGCTCGACAAGCCGCCCCACTGGGAGGGCTACCCCGAAGAGATCAACAACGCCTACGGGTTCAACTTCGGGCTCGACACCATCGAAGACTTCAAGCGCCTCGAGCACTGCCTCGAAAACGACATCCTGCCCGACCCACCGATCGTGGGCGGCTTGTCGGTACAGGGCTTCGCGCTTGCCGATCGCACCCAGGCGCCGAAAGACCAGTACACCGTGATGGCCTGGTCCAACGTGCCGTACAAGCTGCCGGAACTCGGCGGTGCGGAGAAGTGGGACGAGATCCGCGAGAGCTACGGCGACAAGGTCGACGCGCTGATGCGCGAGTACAACCCGGGGATGATGGATTCGGTCGTCGACCGTTACTGCAACTCGCCCCTCGACTACTACCGCAAGAACCCGAGCCAGGTCATGGGCAGCACGACCAGCGGGCCGACGAGCCTCAAGTGGTTCGGAACCGCGCGCCCGTTCCAGGGTTGCGGTGCACCCCGCACGCCGTTCGGCAACCTCTATCTCTCCAACGGCATCTGGCCCTTCGGCACGACGAACCTCGGTGCCGGCTATGTCGCCGCGAGCATCGTGGCGGAGGATCTCGGCGTGAAGGAAGACCAGGCTAGCTGGTGGAACCACAACAATCTCGACGCGGGCATCGAGCTGCTGAAGACGCGCGGCATCGAGGTCGATTTCAACATCTCTTGAAGATCGGGGCTGCGGCCCCGAGCGGAGCGTTTGCGTGGCGAAGCTCGACAAGAACTACGACGTCATCATCATCGGCGGTGGGCCCAACGGCCTGACGGCCGCCGGCTACCTCGCACGTGCGGGGGCGAAGACCCTGATGCTCGAACGCCACCATGAAGGCGGTGGCGGGCTCGTCACGGAAGAGTTTTCGGGGTTTCGCTTCAACACCCACGCGAAGCTCATGCTGATGATGGACTGCATGCCGCCCTACACCGACATGAACCTCGAAAGTTGGGGTTGTCGGTACGTGATCCCCGACGCCGCCATCTCGCTGCTGACCCGCGAAGGCCAGGCGCTCACGCTCTTCAGCGACATCGAACGCTCGGCGAAGAACATCGCGAAGTTCTCCCCCGACGACGCCGAGCGCTACGTCGGCTTGATGAAGGACTGGTACACGATCGTCAACGACGCGTTGATCCCCGCCACCTACTCGCTCCCGCTCCCGATGCTCGACATGGTGGTGAGCTACCAGAAGAGCGAACTCGGCGAAGTCGTGAACGAAATGGCAGAGGAGACCTTCCTCGAAACCCTCGACGCCGCTGGGTTCGAAAACGAACTCGTCAACACCGCCCTGCTCTTCATGGGTACGATGTACGGCATCGACCCTGAAGATGGACTGGGCTTCCTGCTCCCCCTCTATGCGAACCGGGTGCTGCACTCGGCAGTGGTGCTCTCGGGCTCCCACCAACTCGCGGCGTCGCTCTCGCGCTTCGCCAACAAGGCGGGTGCGAGTCTCGAACGAGCGGCCGAGGTCACGAAGATCCTGACCGACGGAACCAAGGCCGTCGGCGTGCGCCTCGCCAGCGGCGAGGAGGTCTTCGCCAAGAAGATCGTGACGACCACCGACCCCGAGATGACCTTCCTCGACCTCGTCGGCGAAGAAGCCTGCAACGCAGCGTCCCCCACCCTCGTGAAGCAGACGAAGGAATGGGAGTGGGAATCGACCAGCCTTTTCAACGTGCACTTCGGCCTCTCCGAGCGACCGAAGTACGCCGCCGCCGAGAACGACCCGGACTGCGATCGATCCCTCATCAAGGTCATGAACCTCGAAACGGTCGACGAGCTGATGACCCACATCCGCACGGTAAAGGAAGGAGGCTTCAGCCTGGCCGGCTCGGCCACGACCTTTACCGACTACGACCCGATGCAGGCGCCGATCGACCTCGAACCGAATTCCGCGGTCGCCTGTTTCGAAACCCTCGCCCCATTCGACAACAAGGACGGCGACTGGGACGATCTTTCGAAGGGCTACGTCTCGCAGATCCGCGACATGTGGGGCGAGTACGCACCCAACCTGCGAGACGCCACGATCATTCGGGACTACGTCAACCACCCGAAGGCGATCGAGGCCAAGCTACCGAACATGAAACGCGGTTCGATCAAGCACGGGGCGTACCTCCCAACACAGATGCTCTCGAACCGGCCGAACCCCGACTGCTCGTCGTACCGCACGCCGATCGAGAACCTCTACGTGGCTGGCGCCAGCGTCTGGCCCGGCGGCATGGTCCTGCTCGGCGGCGGTTACAACGCAGCCGGGGTGGTGGCCGACGATCTGGGGCTCGAACGTTGGTGGGACGAGCCGACCTATGTCACCGAAGCGCGCAAGAAGGGATTGGTGGGCTGATGGAATTCTGGTCGAAGGGTCTCGGGAAGAAGACGATCGAAATGGGCCTCAGCAAGGGTGAGTCACTGTTGAGTGAGGACTCGCTCTGCCTGCGTGGCATCATGGAAGAGCCCGTGTCGTGGGAATACGTGATGCTGCTCGACGAAGCGGACATCCGTGACTTCTTCGCGCTGCTTCAGGAGCCCGGTCTCGCGAAGTTCGTCTACCAATCGCCGAATCGTTGGTCCCTCTACGCCGGGCTCGTGAAGGGCGGCTTCCTGATTGCCTGGCGCGCGCTGGTCGCGGCCCTTTCGGACGCGGACTCGCGGATGCCGCGGGTCGAGATCCAGGTTCCCCCGCCGTCGGCGGTCAAGAAGAAGGCGAAGAAGAAGAAGAAGGTGCTGTACAAGCGAAGGCTAACGACCACGACCATCGAGGCGCCTCGCATGTCGCCCGACGCGCGAACCGCCGACTCCACCACCTTCGTTCGTCCCGCCGGAGTCTGAAACATGGCCGAAACCACGGTCGAGCAGATGACCGCCCCCCTGGAGAAGGCCCTCAAGAACAACGCCCCCGAACTCGGGGTCGAGCGCGTCGTTGCGATCGAACGCTTCACCAGTGGCCTCTCATCCCAGAGCTATGGCGTCGATGTCGAAACCGGCGACGGGCCCGTGCGTTGGGTGATGCGGGTCGAACCCGAGCACGGAGTGATTCCGCCGTACGACATCGCGCGCGAGTACCGCTTGCTTCGCGAAGTTCACGCGGCCGGCCTACCTGCCCCCGGCGTGTTTCTGCTCGAAGAGGACGCCTCGGTGGTTGGCGGGCCTTTCATCATGATGCACTTCATCGAGGGCGCCATTTATCGCAACACCGATGCACGTCTCTCGGAAGACCTGGCGCTGCTCGCCGATGTGCAGGAACGCTTCATCGACATGCTGGCGCGTATCCACGAAACGCCGCAGTCGGTGTTGCCCAACTTCGAGACCGGGCAGGAGGCGGCGCGCGCCGAAGTCGCGGTGTGCCGCCACCGCCTGAAGATGACCGAGCTGCTTCCTTCGCCCGTCCTGCGCCACGCACTCGATGTGCTCGACGAGCACGCGCCGCCGGCCGAGAAGATCGGCCTGCTCCACGGCGACTACCGGCTCCCCAACCTGATGTGGAAGGACGGTGAGATCTCTGGCGTGCTCGACTGGGAACTCGCACGCGTCGGCGACCCGCTTTCCGATCTGGCCTTTACCCAGACGATCGGGCGGGGCGTCTGTTCCCTCGAAGGCGAACTCGCGACGAAGTACAGCGAGCGAACCGGCGTCGAGATCGACGAGAAGCGTGTGAACTACTACCGACTGCTCGAGATGGTCAAGGGAACGATCATCGGCCTGGCGGGTGCGTACGACCTCGCCAACGGCGGTGCGGACCTGCGCCTCATGTCGGTTGCGCGCATCGCTGCAGCAGGACAAGCGATGATGGGCGCCCTCGAATCGCAACTCGAACAGTATCTGGAGGCC
This sequence comes from Myxococcota bacterium, assembly GCA_030748735.1. Lineage (GTDB taxonomy): Bacteria > Myxococcota_A > UBA9160 > UBA9160 > UBA4427 > DUBZ01. The sequence goes on from JASMLK010000120.1 coordinate 5,744, forward strand.
TGAAGCATGATCGTTCTCGACTCTGCGCAGATCCTCGCGGCCATTCGGCGTTCGCTCGAAACCCATGTGCTGCCGCAGCTGACTGACGACTTTGCCCAGGTACAGGTGCTGGCCGCACTGAAGGCGCTCGACGAGGTGGGTCATCGTCTCGACAATGGCGACCCTGCGGAGCATTCCTACCGGCTGATCGAGGCTGGTGTTCGCGAGCTCGCCGAATCGGTTCGGAGCGAATCGCCCGATCTTTCTGCGGGGCTCGACGCTGCACTGTCAGCCGTCGCCGAAGGAGACGCGCCCCGTGACCGCCTGCGACAGCTGGGTGAGTCGCTCTGGGCGCTCTACTCCGCGAGCGAGGGGCCAGGCGCCGACGAGCTCCTGGCAATCCTGCAGGCCGAAGCGCTGCGCACGATGAGCGAAGACAACGCATGGATCTGTCCCGAGGCGATCGCTTCGCTCACCTGAGTCGACGGCGCCCGAGGCAGGGGCGAGCAGAGAGGGAACCCCGTGAAGGAACTCGCAGGTCGCGTCGCAGTGATCACCGGAGCCGGCAGCGGCATCGGTCGCGGCATGGCGCTCGCCTTCGCAGAAGCGGGGATGGACATCGTCGTCGCAGACATCGATGACGAGGGCGGACGCCGAGTCGGAAAGGAAGTGGAAGACCTCGGCCGGCGGTGCGTGGTGAAGCAAGTCGACGTCGTGAAACGCGACGAAGTCGAAGCACTCGCAGAGCAGGTTTGGAGCGAGTTCGGCGGCGCTCATCTGCTTTGCAACAACGCCGGCGTCTCGACCTTCGGCATGATGTGCGATGGCCTTCCCGATCGCGATTGGGACTGGGTGCTTGCCGTCAATCTCCACGGCGTGATCCACGGTCTGCAGGCGTTCCTGCCGCGCATGAAGGAGCTCGAAGGCGACAAGCACGTCGTCAACACGTCGTCGACCGCGGGCATCGGCACCGCGCCCTTCGTCAGCCCCTATGCCGCGACCAAGCACGGGGTCCTCGGCCTTTCCGAAAACCTGCGCGCAGAAGGTGCGGCACACCGGATCAGCTGCTCGGCGCTATGCCCGAGTGGCGTCAACACGGGCATCGTCGAATCGGGTCGCAACCGTCAAGCCGACTTCGGCGGCCCTGCAGGCACTGGCAATGACACGGTTGCGAAGTTCATCGCCAAGGGCCTCGACCCCGAATGGGTCGGCCGGATGGTTCGCCAGGCGGTGATCGACGACCAGCCCTTCATCTTTACCCACGCCGACACTCGCGAGCTGGTCGACGACCGATACGAACGCATGAAGGCGAGCTTCGACTGGGCCACCGCGTGGCGTGACGCCAACCCGGGAGAGTCCGAGTAGGTCGCCAACCCCCGACTTCCATTTCATCGCTTTCGATCCAACGATTTCCATCCATCGCTTTCAGCACATCAAAGGAGAGTCCCCATGACGTTCGATCCCCCGGAAGGCCTCACTGCCGAGGACGAGTTCCGCCACCCGCTCCACAATGCACCGAGCAACGTCCTGTTCGGCGACAGCCTCTGGGTGAGCGTCGTGGACCCCGAAGCGGGCATTCATGGCGTGAATCACTTCCACCTCACCAACAAGGGCTTCGCACGCTACGAGGCGCTCTACGTGATCGACGGCGTGCTCCAGCAGTACGGCAACAAGTTCCCGCTCCCGCTCGAAATGGAGAACGGTCCCTGGGACGATGGCCGCATGCGCTACGAGGTCGTCGACCCCTACAACCACATCAAGATCAGCCTCGACTGGGACCAGTTCTCGTTCGATCTCGATTTTCACGGGCGCTTCGCGCCGTTCAACTACGCGAACTCGTCGCCCAACGGCGATCCGATGCGGGTCTTCGACGAGTACTACGGCGGACACTTCGAACAGGCGATGATCTGCACCGGCAGCTTCGAGATCCACGGCGGCCGTTCCAGGGGACAGACCCGACAGATCAACTGCTGGAGCCATCGCGACCACACCTGGACGTCGCGCTTCAACGAGCCCAACAACTGGTTGGTGCAGGAGGGACACTTCCCCGCGCACTTCTGGCCGTCGATCCAGCTGCCCGATCGCCACATCAACGTGCTGGGCATGTACTACCAGAACGACACGCCAATCGAAGAGCGGGTGAACGCGGGCTTCGTTTCGGACAAGAACGGCAGTCGGCCCATCCTCAACGCCAAGGGCTGGATCACGCCGAACGACGGCACGTCTGCGGTACGCACGGCCATCGATCATCGCTACGAGATCACCCTGCCCGACGGCGAGGTGATCAACGTCAAGAGCACCCGGCACCACGGCACCATCAAGCTGTGGATGCGGGCCGAAAACGATCTCGAGAACCGGCTGGACTGCTACGAGGCGTTCTGTGATTTCGAGGTCGAAGAAACCGGCGAAGTCGGGACCGGCACGGCGGAGTACGACGTCATGCCTCCACTGCCCCAGTGGCTGGTCTAGGAGCGACGACCATGGGCAAGCTCGACGGCAAGATCGCGGTCATCACTGGTGGAGCCTCCGGGATCGGCCGAGGCATGGCGGAGTTGTTCGCGAGCGAGGGCGCGACCGTCTTCGTGAGCGACATCCAGGAGGCGGAAGGCAAGGCGCTCGCCGATTCGCTTGAGGGGAGCTTCTGCGCGTGCGACGTCTCGGACCCCGAGGCCGTCGAAGCGATGATCCAGGCTGCGGTCGATCAGTACGGTCGCATCGACATTCTGGTGAACAACGCCGGCATCGAAGGGGAACAGGGCGTCACGGCCGACAGTTCCCTCGACAACTGGCGCAACGTCATGTCGATCAACATCGATGGCGTCTACCACGGCATGAAGTATGTGCTGCCGGTGATGATCGCCCAGAAAGGCGGCGTGATCCTCAACACCGCCTCGACTGTGGGGCTCAATGCGATGGGGTCGCTTCCCGCCTACAGCGCGTCGAAGGCGGGGGTCATCCACCTGAGCAAGTCGGTCGCGATCGAAAACGCGATGCACAACATCCGCTGCAACTCGATATGCCCGAGCGTCGTGCTCACGCCGCTGCTCGAGCGCTTCATCGAAGAAACGCCCGACCCGGCCAGCGCGCGAGCGGGCTTCGCGGCGCTCAATCCGCTGCCGGGCATGGTCACCATCGACGCTTGCGCGAAAGCCGCGCTCTTCCTGGTGAGTGACGACTCGGCATTCATCACGGGCGTCGCCCTGCCGATCGACGGCGGCTTCACGGCGCGTTAGTACGGAGGCTCGAAAGATGGACGAAACACGGCTGAAGTGGCTGATCGAGCGCGAACAGATCATCGAGGTCTTCAACCGCTACGCAACGAGCATCGACTTGCGCGACCGCGAGACCTATCGCTCGTGCTTCAGCGACGAGATCTCAGTGCAACTGGGTGACGAAGCCAAGACGTGTCCCGCCGAAGAATGGGTTGAACAGGCGTTCAACGCGGTCGGAGCGTTCCAGACCACCCAACACATCATCACCAACCACGTGATCGACGTCGACGGCGACCAGGCAGACGCCACGGCCTATCTCCACGCCCAGCACTTCAATCCCGACAGCGCCTTCACAGTCGGGGGCTACTACGCGAATCACTTCGTGCGTGAAGACGGCCAGTGGAAGATCGATCGTTTCAATCTCGTCGTCACCTGGACAAAGAACTAGCCGTACGCGGCACCGGAGGCAGGAAATGAGTGGTCGACTCGAAGGCCAGGTGGCCCTGATTAGCGGCGGCGCCAGTGGCATCGGCGAAGCGACGACGCGGACCTTCCTTCGCGAAGGTGCCCGCGTCGTCATCGCTGACATCCAGGATGAACGCGGAGAGCGGATCGCCAAAGAGCTCGGCGAAAACGCGGTCTACCAGCACACGAATGTCGCCGAAGAAGAATCGGTCGCGGCGGCGGTCGATCGCGCGGTATCGCACTTCGGTCGTCTCGACTGCGTGTTTGCCAACGCGGGCATCGTGGGCGCGGTCGGGCCGATCGACACGACGCCCATCGAGGAATACGACGCCACGATGGGAATCAACCTGCGCGGCGTCTTCCTCTGCATGAAGCACGCAGCCCGCGTGATGAAGCCGCAGAAGTCGGGCACGATCCTGTCGACTTCGAGCATCGCGGGTCTGCGCGGCGGGCTTGGGCCGCACGTCTATGCTGCGACCAAGTCGGCACTGCTCGGTCTCACGCGGAACGTCGCAGCGGAACTCGTGTCCCAGGGCATTCGGGTCAACACCATCGTCCCCGGGAACATGGCAACGGAGATGATCGCGGGGCTTGCAACCGGCGACCCGGAGAACGTCGAGGTGATCGAGCAGGGGATGGCGAGCAGCTCACCGATCCCCGGACGTGCAGGGAAGGCACAGGACATCGCCGAGGCTGCGCTCTACCTCGCGAGCGCCGCGGGCGCGTTCGTCAACGGTCACGCGTTGGTGGTGGACGCTGGACTCACCGCCGGATGCGACCAGTCCGCACCGGTGTTCTCCGAGTACTCGCCCATGATCCGCGAAGCGGGCCAACGCGGCATTCCCGATTGAATGTGAAGCCCGGCGCCGCTGCTCGCCCGGGCCTCAGTTCATCGTCAAGCCGCCGGACACGCTGATCGCCTGTCCCGTGATGAAGCTGGCCTCGCGCATCGCGAGGAAGGCGACCAGGGACGCCACCTCTTCGGGGCGCGCCGGTCGCCGAAACGGGATCAGCCGCAGGAAAGATGCCCAACCTTCGGGCGAAAGCCCGAGCGGTGGATCATCGGTTTCGCTCGTCGGGCCGAGACACACCGCGTTGACGGTCACCTGATGGCGCGCCATCTCGCGTGCGAGCGACTTCGAAAACGAGACGATGGCGCCCTTCGCACTCGACTGCGCCGTTTCCAGCGTGGCGCCGACCTTCGCCGAGTCGGAGACCAGGGTGATAATCCGTCCGTACGCCTGCGGGATCATGTAGCGCAGCGCTTCCTGGCAGCCGCGCATGGTTCCCTTGACGTTCACGTCGTGGACCTTGTCCCAGTGCTTTTCCTTGTCGTCCATGAAGAAGCGCAGGTGGTCGTAGGAAACGCAGTTGATCAGTACGTCGATGCCACCGAGCTTTGCGACCGTTTCGTCGACGGCGGAGGTCACCTGCTCGCGCTGCGTCACATCGGCCGCGACGAAGTGGACGTCGAAGCCGTCACCTCGCAGTTCCGCCGCGAGGGCCTCGCCCCCTTCCGCGCGTCTTGCGCTGAGCATCACCGAGGCATGCTCTTCACACAGCTTGCGTGCAACGGCCCTACCCGCTCGGCCAAGTACACCGAAGACGAGCACCCGCTGGTCCCGGAGGTCCATCGCTACGCCCTTGTGTTACTCGTCGGCCGCGTCGACTTGCTCGAAGACCTCGTTCGCGACCGCGAAGCCCTGAATCGCCGCCGGAAAGCCCGCGTAGACCGAGATGTGGAGAATGATCTCGCAGATCTCTTCCCGGGTGAGCCCCAGGTTCAACCCACCGGCCACGTACGCCTTCAACTGTTCGGGCTTCGATGTCGCCGCAAGTACGCCGATCGTGATCATCGCGCGGTGCTTGGGGTCGAGCCCTTCACGCCCCCACACGTCACCCATCACCGTCGAGACCGAAAACTCGTTCCAGTCGGACGCGATCTCCTCGGGATACGTGAACTTGGGCGGGCCCGCACCACCCGGCTTGAAGAGCTTGAGCGCGGTCATCAAACCCTTCGCCATCCGCGGATCCATTTCGTCCGCCACCCTCAAGACTCCTTGGGCGAGAGGCGGAAGACCATGAACTCGCGATCGCAATACTTCTGGAAGTGCCCCCACAAACGGAAGAACTCGGTGAGCTTCGGCCACATCGCCGCCCGCTCTTCACCGACCAGGCGATGCACCGTGACGGGATAGCGAGTCGCCTTGTCCTGCACCCAGGCAGTCGGATTGGCGTCGAGGTTGAGCGCCCAGTGGGGATGCCTTTCGAGGCCCGCGATCGATCCCACGACATAGACGTCGTCGCCGTCTCGCATGAAATTCACGGGAGAAATGACTTCGTTGCCCGTCTTGCGTCCGACGCTCGTCACCAGACAGGTGGGACCACCCTGGGTGTAGTAGAGGTCCCCTTCACCGTTCGCTTCGATGTAATCCTTCACGTGGATCTTGGCGACGGCCGCGATGATCTTCGGATCCCGCGTCGCCATCAGGTTCTTCCATTCCTCATCACTGAGGAAATCGGGCTTGGGGATTTCCCTTGTCGTCATTGGGATTCTCCTGTCTTCATCCAATGCGCATGCAATCTTCGTTGCCTGGAATGCGAGAGATTCGAATCCCAAAACTAGGGAAGTCGTCTCGCACCCGCCGCAACGATCACACCGCTCACCCCACCTCTACTCGGACGAGGGAGCTACAGCAGTTCCTCGGCCAGCACACTCAGCGCCGGACCGCCGCCGCCGATCAGCATCGAACCGACGTGGCCCTTGTTGCCCGCTTCCTTCCAGAGTTGCAGGCGGTCGCGAATGCGCGCTTCGGGGCCCACCAGGGCGACATCGTCAACGAGTGCGTCTGGGACGGCTGCTGCGGCCTCGGCCTTCTTTCCGTCGAGGAAGAGGTCCTGGATCTTCACCGCAGCTTCTTCGTAGCCCAAACGCTTGGCGTAGTCGTTGTAGAAGTTCTTGCCGCGCGCGCCCATGCCACCGATGTAGAGGGCCATGTTGGCCTTGATGGGTGCGCGGCACTTCTCGATGTCGTCCGACATCAGGCAGGTCACGAAGGGGGCGATCTCGAAGTCATCGAGCGACTTGCCCCCACCTGCCTTGTCGAAGCCCTCTTGCAGGGACTTTTGGAAGATGTCGTAGCGCGAGGGGTTCATCCAGATCGGGAAGACACCGTCGGCGACTTCGCCGGCGCACTTCATGCCGTTGTTCGAGATCGCAGCCGTCATGATCTTCAGCGCCGGATCCCCGTGCAGGATGCTCTTGAGCGGCTTGCCGAGCCCGGTCGCGCCCTCACCTGTGTAGGGCATTTGATAGTGGTAGCCCTCGTGGGTCACCTTCTCTTCGCGCGCGAGGATCTTGCGAATGATCGAGATGTATTCGCGCGTTCGGGTCAGCGGCTTGCCGTAGGGAACACCGTGCCAGCCTTCGACGACCTGCGGACCCGACGGCCCGAGACCGAGGATGAAGCGACCGCCCGAAAGCGCATAGAGGGTCATCGCGGTCATCGCCGTCATGGCCGGCGTGCGGCCCGGCATCTGCATGATGGCCGTACCGACGTTGATCTTCTCGGTCTGGGCGAGGATCCAGGCCGCAGGCGACACGGCATCCGAGCCCCAGGCTTCGGCGGTCCAGCACGAAGAGAAGCCGAGCGACTCGGCCTGCTTGATCATGTCCATGGGGACGGTCATGGTGGCGGGCGAGTAGCCAACGAGTAGGCCGAGCTTCATTCAGGAGTTCCTCTATGGATTGGATTCGCGTTGTTTCAAGCCTAACGCGGTGATCAGCGACATTGGGGGTCGATGAGCGAAGAGACACAGAAAGGACGCAATCGCATATCGCAACCAATCGGAAACACGCAGCCGCTTCTATTATTCAGTCAAGGTCCGCCTGTTCGAAGACCCTGGCGAACGCTTCGCCGCAGCGAAGCCAGGCATCGAGATCTCGCTGACGCGGCTCGGCCACGATGTGCTGGATGCCGATCTCCCGATAGGCAACGAGTTCTCTAACGATCTCATCTGCCTCATCTTCGAGGGCGTCCCAACGGGTCCGCATCGAAAGGGTGAACGACGCTTCGGGACGATCGCGGCGCAGGCGCTCGACCATCCCGGCGGCGCGCTTTGGCGACTGGAAGCCGCCGTGCCAGCCGTCACC
>JASMLK010000121.1 GCA_030748735.1 Myxococcota bacterium
AAAGCGCTGACAGTTCGCGGACCTCGGACCGTAGGCCCCCGCAGAGCTAGCCCGATCTACCAACGGTGGAGCTGAACCGGTAGCTGCGTGAGTACGCCCCCAGTCCGCGAGCTGGGCCGGTGTCGCAGTCAAGATGTCGGACCAATACGGCAGCTTCCTGCGATCCTCGAAGGGGAAGTCGAACATGGTCGCGAGCATGCGCGTGGTGAGTTCGATCGAAACACGGTCGACCCAATCGAAGGTTTCGCCAACGGGCAAGCCGTCGAGGATCTCGGGGTTCTTCTCGACGTAGACGATGTCGTCGAACCTCGTCACCGACCGATAGGGCCCCGCCCCACTCTGCTTGCAGTAGTGGACCGGAGCTTCCTTGCGCAGTCGCTCGAAGAAGCCCCAGTGCGTGTCGGTGCGGAAGAGCTCGGGGTCCGCCACGTTGATCTCGTCGAGGGGGATCGAGTAGGGATCGACGCCGGCCTGTGGCCTGCGACTCGAAGCCGGGGATGCAGCGGACGATGGTGTCGTGTGTTCGACCGGGGACATCGGCGTCTCCTATCGATCGCAATGACCTGCTGGCTGCGGCAAGCCGACCCGGCGCCGCATCCCATCAAGCTACTGAAATCATAGAGGAAATCAGCTCGCAATTTCGTAGACATCCCGTGGATCGCATGAGAGGATGGCCGGATCGAGTCGGAATTCGCCCCGAACACCCGCGCGAAGGTCAGGCTGATGCGAAGGCGCCCCTCGCAGGTCTACTGGTTCGTGCTCGCAGCCCTGGTCGCGTGCACCGGCCTCCCCCTGCTCGGGTGTGACACCAGCACGACCGACCGGCTGCTCGGCGAACCCGTTTGCAGCGAACTCACGCGCGGCAACGCCCCCGACCGACCGAACGTCGTGATCGTCGTGAACGACAGCATGCGCCGAAACGAGCTGGGCCTCTACGGCGGCGACGCAACGACACCCCATCTCGATGCCTTTGGGCGCGAACATCTCTTGTTCGAGAACGCCTTCACCCAGGCCCCCTGGACCAAGCCGGCGATCGCGACCCTCTTTACGTCGCTCTACCCCTCGCAACATCGCGTGGCATCGGATCCGCAGATCTGGACGCTCTCCGGGCAACGAGCCGGCGACAGCGTGACGCGCGCCGACATCGTGCCCGACGACTTCGTGACGATGGCCGAGGTCTTTCGCGACGCGGGCTATCGAACGGGCGCGTTCGTCAGCAACCCGTGGATGTTGGAGCGCTTCGGATTCGCACAGGGCTTCGATGTCTACGATGACTCGTTTGCTTCACGGGAGTGCAGCGGCGAAACCGTGATCGAAGCTGCGCGAGCCTGGCTCACACGGCTGCCCTCCGATCAGCCGTATCTTCTCTACGTCCACCTGCTCGACAGCCGTCGCCCGGGGCGAGCCGGGTTCGAGACCACCCCCGCACTGATCCGCGAAGCCTATCGCGAGGGCATCGAAGCGTTCGATCACGCATTCGGGCAGCTGACCGACGGCTTGCGCAGCCACCCGCGCTGGAGCGAAACGGCCGTGATCGTGACCTCGGACCACGGCGAAGCGCTCTATGAAAGAGGCTACGGGAACCACGGGTCCGGCCTGCATGACGACGAAGCCGCGATCCCACTGATCGCACGCTTGCCCGGTGTCGAGAGCGACGACAAGCAGGTCGGCTGCCTGACCGGCCTCGTCGATCTCCTGCCCTCTTTCTGTCGCTACCTCTCGATCGACTGCCCCGCCGAAGTCGCGGGCTGGAGCTTCGTCGCCGATCGAGACCAGCCACCCTCGGACGCACGCCGTTTCCTCACCACCGAGGGCACGATGAAACACCCGAGTCACCGGTCGATTCGCAATCGCCATTACAAGCTCGTCTTCGAACCCGGTGGTCCCCGAGATGGACGCAGAAAGACGACACCCTGGTCGCTCTTCGACGTCGCGTCCGATCCCGACGAACGGGTCGATCATGCTGAACCCTCGGGCCGCACCCGCAAAACCGACCAGGTCCTCGCCGCCTTGAGCCACCAACTCGAAGCGTCGGTCCCCGCCATGATGGCCGTGGAAACACAGGCCCTCGACATCGACACCGAACTCCGAGAACGCCTGAGGGCCATCCGTTACGGCGAGTAGCTTCGACCGAGCCGCGACCAGCGCGGCTGACCGGTGTGCGGATTCGAAGCGAGTACTGCTCGAAATCGACTCGCGCCCGGGGCATCGCATTGCGATCATGCGAAACCCCGCGCTCAGCGCATAAGGAACCGAAGTGGCCCTCAAGCTGATCGAAGCCCACGTGTCGGAAGACCTCGCGGAAGAAGCCAGTGAAACCCTGGTGGACCTCGCGTCCCAGACCTGGAGTGAACCCGGCGGGCGACACGGCGTGATCGTTCGCGCGGTGCTCGGAGCGGAACGCTCGGGGACCGCGCTCGACGCGCTGCACGAACGCATCGCCGATCGGGGGCGCTTGATGGTACTCGTCGAGCCGCTCGACGCCGTCCTACCCCGCCCACTCGCTTCGACCGCGAATAGCCGCAATGAAAGCGTGCGCTCCGCCGCTGCGGTGAGCCGCGAAGAGGTCTACGCGAGCATCGCCGACGGCGCGAAACTGCACCGCCACTACCTGCTGCTCGTCGTGCTCGCCGCCATCGTGGCGGGTGTCGGGCTCACCCACGACAACACGGCCGCAGTGATCGGTGCGATGGTGGTGGCGCCGCTGCTCGGTCCCAACATGGCGATCGCGCTCGGGCTCGTACTCGGCGACCTGCCATTGGTTCGGCGCGCGCTCCTCGCGACCGGCGCGGGCTTCGCGTTGACGCTCGTGTTCGCCACGTTTCTCGGTTTTGCGTTGAACGTCGACCCGGCGATCCCCGAACTCGCCTCGCGCACCCAGGTCGGGCTCTGGGACATCGTGCTTGCCCTTGCCGCGGGCTGCGCGGGCGCGCTCGCGTTCACGACCGGTGCGCCCACGTATCTCACGGGTGTCATGGTGGCCGTGGCCCTGCTGCCTCCGACCGTCGCGTGCGGGATGTTGGTTGCGGCGGGTGAGTGGCGGAACGCGGGGAACGCGCTGCTCCTCGCGGGTGGCAACGTCACCGCCGTGACCCTTGCGGCGATCGTCACTTTCCTGTGGCGCGGCATGCGTCCTCGAAACTGGTGGCAAGCTGATCGGGCGCGCACGAGCGCACGGCGCGGCATCATCATCTTCGTGTCGCTACTCCTGCTGCTGACGGCCATCATCCTGCTCGCGGGCGCTTCGCCGCGTTAGAGGAAGGACTGCATGTTGTTCGATCGTCTCGCACGTTCCGCTCGCACCACCTTCGTCGTGGCGGTCGCCAGTGTGATCTTGACCTCGTGTGGGGGTGAAGCGCCCGAAACGGCGCACGTGGCCTGGCCGTCGACTGCACCCGAGCGCGTTCTCATCGAGAACGTCGCCGTCTTCGATTCAGAGGCACTCGTCGTTCGTCCGGGACGGGACGTCGTCATCGCAGACCGACGCATCGAAGCCGTACGACCTCATGCATCCCAGTCGGCCGCCGAGGGCGCGCGGGTGATCGACGGTCGGGGGGCCACCCTCGTCCCCGGCTTGATCGACATGCACGGGCACATTGCCGCTTCGACCCTGCCCACCTGGGACTTTGGGCTGCCTACCCCCGAGGCGAACCTCACGGGCTACGCATATTCGGGCGTCACGACCGTCTTCGACCCGTCGGACCCTTCGGGCGATGCCTTCGAGCGGCGGGCACGCGTGGCCGACCACGAACTCGTCGGCCCGCGCATCTTCACCACCGGCAAGATGCTCACCTGCCCCGACGGCCATCCCCGCGCCCTCGTCCAGGCGTTCGCACCCGGCTGGATCGCATGGTGGCTGGAGGATCAGGTCGCCACCGGAATCGAGTCGATCGCTGAAGCGCAGGCCGAGGTCGATGTACTCGCGGAAGCCGGGGCCGACGCGGTCAAGATCGCAATCGACGCCATCCCCCTCACCGCGCCGACCCTGCGTCGCGAGCTTGCGCAAGCCGTCGTTGCGCGGGCGCGCGATCACGGTCTTCGCACCGTGGCCCATATCGGCACGACCCGGGACGCCATCGACGCCGGCGAAGCCGGTGTCGCGCTCTGGGTTCACGGCGTCTACAAGGAACGCATCCCCGACGCACAGATCGCTCAGCTCGCGAGCTACGGCATCCCGATGGTGGCCACCATCGAAGTCTTCGATCGTTACGCGCGCGGGATACGCGGCCCCATCCAGGCGACGCGACTAGAACGCGAAACCGTGAGCCCCGAAGTACTCGAGCGCTTCCACCCCATCCCGGACGACTTCGAGCTCGGCGCGCTGGCGAGCTGGATCGACATCGCGACCGAGTCGCGAGTGAACCAGTTCGACAATCTCCGCCGCCTACGCGCGGCCGGGGTCACGATCCTCGCCGGCAGCGACGTGCAGTCGGGCGTCTTCCCCGGCGCGAGCCTGCATCGCGAACTCGCCAACCTGGTCGACGCCGGCATGAGCCCGGCCGAAGCGATTCGCGCCGCGACCCTCGACCCGGCGCGCTTCATCGCGAACGGTGGCGAACCCGACGCGGGGATCATCGCCGCAGGCAAGCGGGCCGACTTCATCCTCGTCGAGGGCGACCCGACCCGGGACATCGCGGCGCTGTCGAACATCCGCGAGGTCTTCCTCGACGGTGTCGCGATCGAGCGAGCGGCGGTTGGAGCGAACCCGGAGCAGGTTCTCGGAGCTGCCAGCGCCGCTCGCTGAATAGCGGGTGGCCCAGGGTCGCCGGCGCTGGCGCGCGGCTTTCCAGCACGGCGCCGCACGCAGCTTCCGCAAGCAGGAGCATCGCCAGACAAGGATGTGAATCGGTAACGGGCGAGCTACACCGCGTCGATGAACTCGAAATCGACGAAATCGGGCTTCTTCATCTGGCGATGAAACTCCGGCGCAGTCCACGGCCATAGGGTCGGTGCGCCATCTGGGCCCACATACCAGCTGCTGCAGCCCGTTACCCAGATGGTGTCCTTCATGGCTTCACCAAGCTTTGCCTGGAAACGCTCGGCCGCTTCGCGCCTGGGCATGATGGCCTTGCCGGGCGACTGATCGAGTCGCTCGATGCAGTCGAGGATGTAGCGGGTCTGCGTCTCGGACACCTCGATGATCGAGATGTTCCCGATCGGGCTGTTGGGTCCCACGATCATGAAGAAGTTGGGGAAGCCCGGCATGGTGACCGAGCGATAAGTGCGCGGGCCTTCCGCCCACGCCTCCTTCTGACCGATGCCATTCAGCCCGACCACGTTCGCGATGCCCCATTCGTGCGCGGAGAAACCGGTCGCGAGCACGAGCACGTCGAGTTCGTGCAGCTTGCCGTCTTCCGTGACCACACCTCCAGCCTCGATGTGATCGATGCCCCCCGTTTCGAGATGCACGTGTTCCTTTTCGAGAGTCGGGTAGAAGTCGGTCGACATCACCAGACGCTTGCAGCCGGGCTCGTAGTCGGGCCTGAGCTTCTCGCGAAGCTCGGGGTCCTTCACCGTTTCGAGGTGCTCGCGACAGCCCTTCGCCATCTGTTTGCGCCAGAACCCGTCCTCGACGACGCCCGCAGACGCCCTGTTGAAGAGCTGCCTGTAGACGAAGCGGGTCAGCGCCCCGAGGACCGGAAGCCGTCGCGTCCACTTGCGTTCGCGTTCGGTGTAGGTGCGGTTTCCAATCGGATAGACCCACTGCGCCGTGCGCTGGAACATCGTGAGTTCACTCGCGACTTTCGAAAGGGGCGCCATCATCTGCACGCCCGTCGACCCATTGCCGATCACACCGATGCGCTTTCCCTCTAGCGGCGCACTGTGATCCCAGGCCGCCGAGTGGAACATGGTGCCCTCGAAGTCGTCGAGCCCCTCGATCTGCGGGTAGTTCTTGATGTGCAGCGGTCCGGTCGCGTCGATGAGAAAATCAGCGCGAATCACTTCGCCGTTGCCGGCCTGGATCGTCCAGCCGCCGTCTTCGAAGCGTGCGTCGGTGATCTCGATTCCGAAGTCGATGTCGTCGTGCAGCCTGTACTTCTTCGCCACCCCTTCGAAGTACTCGCAGATCTCCCGCCCCGGCGAGAAACGATGTGACCAATCGGGGTTCGGCTCGAAACTCAATGCGTAGAAGAAGGAAGGCACGTCGCAGGCGAGACCCGGATAGGTGTTCTCGCGCCAGGTTCCGCCGACCGACTGCGCCTTTTCGAGGATCCGAAACGGTCGGCCCGCGTTCTTGAGCCGAATGCCCATCACCAGCCCCGACATGCCCGCACCGATGATCGCGGTCCCGACGTTGCGCGCTTCGCTTGTGTTCGCCTGACGGTCGCCCTGGCCCATGCGCCTCTCCCTTTCTGATCTCTCCTGCAGAGTATGGTTCAAGCGCGCAAGTCTCGACGCAATGCGAGCAATCCGTGCTAGCCCGGATTATTCATGAAGCCCGCAGCGAGAAGCCCGAAAGCGCTGACAGTTCGCGGACCTCGGACCGTAGGCCCCCGCAGACGTACTTTCAGTACGTCGAGGAGGCCGAAGGGAGAAGGCCGTGAAATGGCTGTGCTTTCGGGCTTCGCAGTAGGGCTTCATGAATCATCCGGGCTAGAGGTCCGGCTCTGTGTGCTGCACGACGTAGAACAGGCAGTCGTTCGCAGCGATGGCGGCGTCTACGGTGATCATGATCGGCATGAAGGAGCAGCGCGCGACGAGTTCGTCGCCCCGCCGCTCGAAGTAGTCGCCGGCCCGGTCTTCGCCGTGCTCGTCGATCAATTCGAGAGGGCACCCCTCGCCGTTCACCCAGCCAATCCGCGAGCCGGGCGGGACGTCTTCGAAGTTGTGACGATCGAGGTCGTCGGGCATCGTGAGGTCGGCACCGTCGGCGGGACGCTGCGCCATCACGAGGCGGCGCCCGGGAACGAGTCGCGCACGCATCGGCATCGTGAGGATGCGGATCTTCGACGTGTCGGCCTCGATGCCATTGCCGAACAGCGCGGGGGCTTCGAAGAAGCGCGCGATGCCCTCGGTCGCGACGAGGTCGGCGGCGTCTTCACCGCTCTTTCCCACCTCGATGGTGATCGAGGGACAGGACGTAACGCCCTCGATGATCGCCCCGAGTTGGAGGTGGCTCCACACGAAGTCGCGGCTGAAGATCCACGCGAGCTGCAGCGCGTTGTGGGTCGGTGTCGTGCCGATCGCGTAGGGCGGGTTGTGCCCGGTGTTGTTGTGCACGTCGATCAGGGCTTCGGGATTCGTCCGGTTGATCAGGTCGAGCAGCTGCCGCGCAATTTCGCCCTCGACGTCGTCCCAGGGACCGAGGAAGCAGCGGTTGAGGTCGCGGCGGTCGGGAACGCTGCGGTTCGTGAAGACGGGATGGATGCGCGCCGCTTCGACGTTGCCGAGCACGCAGATCGCGTCGACGGCGGGCTCGCGCCCGGAACGCAGCCAGTCGTGGACGGCGATCAAGCCCGAGGGCTCGTTGCCGTGCAAGAGCGTCGTCACGATGCGGCAGCGGCTGCGATCGCGTCCCGGCACGCGCCAGGCCGTCGGCCCGTCGAGCGATTCGAGAAACGGCACCACGTCGTCGGGCAACTCGGGGGAATGCGGGGCTTCACGGAGTTCGATTCGAGTCTTCAAGCGGGTTTTCAAGACAGAGGATCCCAGTCAGCGACGGGCGCCCCCGAACGCGAACGTTCGAGGTAGCCGCGGAACATGTGGTGGATGGCTTCGTCGCGGGGGCGTGTGCCCTCGGCACGCTCGAGGGCTTCACGCTGCCAGCTTGCGCCGGTGCGCATACGTGCGACGCGACGTTGCACAAGCCCGAGGAAGTTCACCCGATCGCCCTCGTCGACCCCCGCACCTGCGAGCCCGCGGTCGGCACGTTCCAGCAGCTGCGGAATCAGTTCATCACTCGCCATGGGTCCCGCGGTACCGCCGAGTGACCCCGGCCAGTGCATACGCGCATCGAGCCCATGGCGGGCCGCTCGGTAGAAGTCGGCATGCACCGTCTCGAAGTCGAGTTCCTCCCGCCACTCGCTCGCATTTCCTGCGACGTCGAGGGCCACGCCCAGCAGGAAGGCGGCGTTCGCGACCATGTCGTCGATGCTCGGGCCCGCCGGTAGTGCGCGCAGTTCGATGCGCAGGTGTCCGTCGTCGGCCGAGTCGTAGATCGCGCGGTTCCAGCGCCACACCGTTCCCTGGTGGAGCCGCAGTTCGCGCAGGTCCGGGGCGCGTCCTGCGGCGAGGGCTTCACGCGGGCGTTCGACGTCGAGCACGGGAAGCAGTGCCGTGTGGCCGATGACCGGCTCGCGAAACAAGTCGATCGGCGCCCGCGTCCAGCGTTCGCCAAAGGAAACGCGCGCCAGGCGCCCGCGCCTGCCGCGTTCGGCGCGATGATCGACCGCGTGCTTGAACAGCGCGATCCGCGTTTCGTGCCACAGCCGCTTGCCCAGGAAGAGCGGCGAGTTGCCCGACATCGCGACTGCGGCTGGTGTCGCGAGCTGAATCGCGTCGTAGACGTCCGCGAAGTCTTCCGGTGCAACGCGCAGGTGCACCTGGAACGACGTCGCCGCCCCTTCGTAGGTCACGTCGGTGCAGTGCATGTGCAGGTCGTCGTCGCCGTGGATGTCGAGCAGGAAGGGCTCGTCGCGCAGGTCGCGCAGGCTCTTCGACAGGGCTTCGAACCGCAGCGAGCTCGTCATCGCATCGCGCTCGAGGTGGCGCTCTGTGAGGGTGGGCAGGATGCCGACCATCGCGGGGCGCGCACCGCGCACCGCCGCCGCGCGCTCGATCTCGGCGAGGCAATCGCGACACTCGTGCGCGAGCGCCGACAACGAGGCACCGGCGAGTGGGCCGTAGCGCAGGTTGCCTTCGAGGTTGAAGCGATCGAGTTCGACGGTCAGCCGCGGGTCGCCGGATTCGGCCAGCACTTCCTCGTTGCACAGCTTGGGGTCGCCGTCGGCGCCGACCAGCGACAGCTCGAGTTCGGCCCCGAGAGACGCTTCCCCGGCACCGAAGCCCGGACGCGCGAGCAACTCGTCGAGCACGCCGAGCGACTCGTCCAGCCGCTCGGCGAACGCGCGGCGGTCCTCCGCGTCGAAGACCGTCCTATCGATCTCGATTCCCATGGGCGGCCGAGTCTACTCTGCTTTTCTGCGGATGATCGGTTTTCGAGGCTTCCCGCCCGGTTGGTCGAGCCCTTCTCAGAACAGATCGCGGAGGTATCGGATCAAATCGGTCGAGGTAACGAGCCCTTCGAGATTCCCGTCCCCATCGAGCACGGGAACCGCGTGGAAGCTTCCGTTCGAAAGCGCGTCGGCCGCGTCGGCGATCTTCGACGACGAACTGAGCGTCGTGAGATCGGTCCGCATGAGCTTTTCGATCGAGAACTGGTGATCGAGATAGGCGTCCATCGAGCGGTCGTCGCTCCCGACCCCTTCGACGCTGATGCCCAGGATGTCGGAAGCGGAAATCATCCCGATCAACTTCTTCCCCGAAACCACGGGCACGTGATGGAAACCTGCGGTCGTGAGCATCTTGCGCACGTCGCTCACCTTCTGGCTGGTGTGTGTCGTGGCCACATCGCGCGTGAGGATCTTGGAAATCGGCTCGTTCTTCTTCATTGTTCCCTCTGTTGGCATTCGTTTCCGGTAATTCGGCTGCGCGCTGGAGCGCGTTCGTGACGGTGCGGATAGGCTGAGGCACCCGTCCTCTCGAGGTCGCACGAAGGTAGCAATCAATGAAGGTTCTCGACGACTTCGATCGAATCGAAACCGGCTTCGCCGTCCTCTACCTGGGCGACTCCATCGTCTACAAACTGCGCAAGCCGGCGACGGTGAGGGCCGGGAGTGAAACCCGCGATCTGTCTGGCATCGACGCTCGACACGCGGCGTGCAAACAAGAAGAAGCGCTGAACGCAGTCCTCGCTCCCGATGTAGAAGCGCAAACGGTTCCCGTCGTTCGTCGGCCTGACTCGCGCATCGAGGTCGCACCGCCGGGTGAACGCGTCGAGGGAGAAGTCATCGACTGGGCGTTGCGTATGTGTCGGCTACCCGACAGCGATCGCGCCGACAGACGCCTCGCGTCGGGAACGCTCGACGACGCCCGGCTCGAACTCGTGGCCCACCGGCTCGCGACCTTCCACGAGCATGCGCGGGGCAGTGCCTCGCCGGCCAATCCCGTCGAACGGCTGCGCGGACAGATCGCACTGACCCCGACCTCGGCGAACGGCTCGCCTGAATCGCGCGTTCCGCTTCCCCCTGAAGTGTCGAAAATCGAGCGCTGGCAGTCCGACTACCTCGAGCGCAACCGCGAGCAGTTCGCCCGCCGCGCGAAGAGCGATTCGATTCGCCATGGCCATGGAGAACTCGGGCTCGACCACGTCTTCGTGAACGACGCCGGTGATGTCCAGGTCCTCGCAGGCCTCGAGATGATGGGCAGCGAGCTGCGCAACGCCGACGTGGTCGCCGACGTCGCGCTGCTGTCGAGCGACCTCGCCGCGCACCGCCGCGCAGACCTGGCCGAGCGCTTCGTCGCCGCTTACGCATACGCGGCGAACGACTTCGACCTCTACCCGCTGCTCGACTTCTACGCGAGCTTGCGAGCAGCCCAACGCGGCAAGCTCGACTGGCTGACGGCCGAGCGCCACCAGGCGGCTTCCCCCAACAACGCGAGAGCCGCCGAGCGCTACCGCGAACGCGCCCGGGCGTTCTTCAAGCTCGCGCTGGCCGCGCCGCGCCGTCCCCTGCTGCCACCCACCGTCGTCGCCATGGGGGGACAGGTGGCGAGCGGCAAGAGCACAGTGGCGAAGCACATCGGCAAACGCATCGGCGCCCCCGTGGTGAGTTCGGACGCGACGCGTGACCACCTGCTGGGCTCGCGGCTCAACGAAGACCTGCATGAGGTCCACTGGGAACGCGCATACGAAGACGGCTTCGGGGAGCGCGTCTACGGTGAGGTGCTGCGGCGCGCGAGCGAAGTGCTCGGTTCGGGGCGCCCGGTGGTGATCGACGGTTGTTTCCGTTCCCGCGAACAACGCGAGCGCGCCCGCGAACTCGCGCAGCGCTTCGAACATCCCTTCCTATTCGTCGAGGCCTCGGTCTCGCGCGAGGTGCAACTCGCGCGGCTCGGCGAGCGAGCGGTGCGCGACGCTGTTGGCATCGAGGTCTGGACCGACATCGCCGACGAACTGCGCGCGCAGTGGCAACCCGCGGATCACCTGCCGAGGGACGAGCACCTGCGCCTCGACACCGCGCATCCCCTCGACACGAACGCCGACGCCATCGAAGCGCGGCTCGCGACCTGGCCCGAAGATCTCGTCGGGTAGGAAGGCCAGACAGCCGGCACCGTCACACGCCCAGGAGCGCAACGAGATCCGCGTGTGAACCCGCGACGTGGTCGGCTTCGGGCAAGGCGCCCGTGTCGTCGTTGCCGACGGTAATGCGCACGGTCCCCATCCCGACGCGGCGCCCACCCGCCACGTCGGTGCGCCGAAGATCACCGACGTGGACGGCTTCTTCGGCCCGGGCCCCCAACGCATCGAGGGCGGCTTCGAACAAGCGGGGATGAGGCTTGGTGAGGCTCCATTCGTCGGAGAAGAAGGTCTCGTTCAACGGTTCGAGCAACCCCTGGCGATCGAGCAACTGGCGAACGACGCGTCCGGGCGTGAGGCCCGTGTCGCAGATGAGCGCACAACCCACCCCGGCCGTCCGGAGCCGCTCGAGGGTGTCGCGCGCACCGTCGAACGCGCACACACGGCCCGAGTGCGACGCCTCCTCGAAGGCTTCGAGCAGCGGCGGAAAGCCATCACCGTGGGGATCGAGGCCGAGTTCTTCGAGCGCCCAGTGGGCGACTTCGCGTGCGCCGGTCGCGACCTCTCCCGACCAGAGCTTCATATGACGCGCCCAGGCCGAGTCGAAGGCGCGCCGCGCTTCTTCGGTTTCGACCTCGCGCCCCGCCTCGTGAGCGGCGCGCTCGAGGGCCTTCACGCGCAAACCGTGCGCGACCACCCAGTCGGCTTCGTAGATCAGGGTCTGCCAACAGTCGAAGGTGACGGCGCGGATGGGCTGCGAGAAGGCACTCAACGTTTCGGCTCCCGGATCTGGTTGTTCGCCGGGGGGGAGGGGGCGACCCGGACATCATGCACGGGCGCAATGATGCCCTACCCGCCCGCGACATACCGCGCCGCGGGCGCCCCCCTATCGTCTCCCGCGAGACGCTTCGCGGCGGCCGCGGCCGCGCGGCGATGGTGGTGCTGGAAACCCGGTAGCGAGCCGGATCGAATTCAGTCGCGCTTGAAGCCCCTCGAGAACGGAAAGCCGAAGCTCTTTTCGATTTCCACGAACTGGCTGGGATGCAGGTACCCGAGGATCGGGTGCTCGTGGACGAGTTCGCTGTCGGTCACCTCGGGGTTTCGCAAGGCCTCGCGCTGGGCGCGCGCGGAGACGATGCGACCGACGACCAGGTGATCCGTCCCCAGGTCTTCGACGACACGCTCGAGTTCACACTCCACATACAGCGGACATCCGTCGAGCAACACGCCGTCGACCTCGGAAGCGGGGACGGTGTGCATGGCGCGCATGCTCTTCTTTTCGCCGTCCGCACAGTGGGGAACGGCAGCCGCGCTGACCTGGACGATGTGGTGAGGGGTTGGCCAACTCACGGTGAACGCACGTTCGCGCACCGCGTTGCGGTAGGTGGCGTGGGAATCTCGGCACACGAAGCCGAAGTGGGTCGGAGTCAACTCCACCACGCGGTGCTTCGGGGCAAAGTCGAAGGAGCCATCGGGCTCCCGGGTGCCGATCATGACGATGGGTGCCACGGTAAAGACGTGGTCCCACAGCTCGCCATCGAGATTCAGTTCAACCAACTCCGACATTTCGATCCTCCGTGAGTGAGCGATGTGTGCGACTTCGCTCGGTTGGACACAGGGCCTGGGCGGGCGGTTCTGCCATCCGCGCCGACGCATCCCCCCCTTGGAAACTGAAGACGACATAGACGCACCACCGCCCGTGGCAAGAAAACGCGATCCGAAGATCGCCCGACAGCCTGAACCGATTCGCGACACCGAGGCGGGGCCATGCGCCCCGCGAACATCTCGCCACGGCGCAAGAGACCGGATGGTACGGCTCGCGTCTTGCATGACCACCACCCCATGACTTCGACAAACGACGAGACGATGACGGGCGGCGAGCTCCTTGTACGCATGCTTCGGGCCGAAGGGGTCGAGGTGGTGTTCGGGATCATCGATGGCACCTACCTCCAGCTGACCAGGTCGCTACGCGACCATGGCATTCGGCTGATCACCCCGCGGCACGAATCGAGCGCGGTCCACATGGCGGGTTCCTACGCGCGGACCACGGGCAAGCTCGGTGTCTGCATCGCGAGCAACGGGCCGGGCGTCGCCAACGCCCTGCCCGGCGTGGCGGTCGAGGAGGGCGAAGGCAATCGCGTCCTGCTCATCACGACCTGCCGCCGCACCGGCATCATCCGGCCGGACCGCGGCGGGACCTTCCAGCACTTCGACCAGGTGGGCACGATCGGCGCCATGTCCAAGTGGTCGAGCGCGATCGAATCGGCGGATCGCATCGCAGAACTCATGCGCCGCGGGCTGCGCGAGTGCTACCGCGGTCGCCCGGGGGTCGTCCATCTCGACGTTCCCGAAGATCTCGCAAACGGCGAGTTCGACGTCACACCGCCAATGCTGCAACAACAAGAGCAGTACCGGCGCATCGAACCCGCAGCGGCATCCCCCCCCCTGGTACGTGCCGCCGCCGACCTGCTCACGACCTCGGGCCGCGTGATGATCCATGCCGGCAGTGGCGTTGGGCACGCCCTGGCCCACGGCGCGCTGCTCGAAGTCGCAACCCTCCTCAATGCCCCCGTCACGACGAGTTGGGCGGGACGCGGCGCGATCCCCGAATCGCTGCGCCTCGCCGTCCCGATGATCCACATCGACCTGAACAACCGGGTGCGAAACGAAGCGGACGCCGTGCTTTCGCTCGGTACGCGCTTCGGCGAAACCGACTGGTGGGGGAAGCCTCCCTACTGGCGCCGCGGTACCGAACAACGCCACGTACAGGTCGACATCGATGAGCAGATGCTCGGCATGAACAAGGTGGTCGATCTGGCGGTCCTCGCCGACGTCGGCGTCTTCCTGGCCGCCCTGCGCGACGAGCTGAAGGAGCGCGACCTCAAGAGCCTGCGCGAGAGCCAGGAAGCGTGGGTCGCGGGCATCGAAGCCGAGCGCAAGCAAGAGCGCGAGACCTTCGACGCCGCCCTCGAACTCGAGACCGAGCGCATCCACACCCCGAACGTCCCGGTGATCTGCCAACAGGTCTTCGACGACGACTCGTTCCTGGTGATCGACGGCGGCAACACAGCCGTCTGGGTCAATACCTACCACGAGGTGCGCCATCCGCTGTCGGCGATCTCGACAGCGAAGTTCGGGATGCTCGGCGCGGGGATCGGGCAGGCGCTCGGCATCCAGGCCGCGCATCCGGGACGTCAGGTCTATTGCATCCTCGGCGACGGGGCGATGGGCTTCCATCCACAAGAGCTCGAGACCGCGATCCGCAACGACCTGCCCGTCATCTTCGTCGTGCTCTGCGACCTGCAGTGGGGGATGGTGAAGCTCACGCAGCAGATCACCCTGAAGCCCGAAGAAACCCTGCTGCGAAAGCCGGTCGGCCCCGAGGGCTCGATCAACGCGGACCTCGGTGAGATCCGCTTCGACGACCTCGCTCGCAGCATGGGGGCGCATGGCGAACGCGTTTCCACCAAGGAAGAACTCGAACCGGCGCTGCGCCGCTGCATCGAGGCCGGGCGCTGCTCGGTCGTGCACGTCGACGTCGACCCCCAGGAACACCTGTGGGCGCCGGGGCTGATGCACTTCAAGGCGATGCATCAGGAGCCGGAGGAACCGGCGTGAGCGCGTCCACCAGGTCCGTGCTGGTCACGGGGGCTTCGGGGTTCATCGGTCACTCGCTGATCGAGGCCCTCGCTGGCGTTCCGGGTTCGCTCGAAAAGATCGTGGCGCTCGATGTCCGGGAAACGCCCGCCGAAGCACGACGCGACGGCGTCATCTACCTGGTCGGCGACATCCGCGACCCGGGTCTCGAAAAGCACGTCGGCGAGCACGACATCGACACCGTGGTGCACCTCGCCGCGATCGTGAACCCGGGCAAGGGGGACACCCGCGCCTTCGAGTACTCGGTCGATGTCGAGGGGACGCGCAACGTCCTCGAGGCCTGTGTGAAACACGGCGTGCGGCGGGTCGTCGTGACGAGCAGCGGAGCGGCCTACGGCTACTACGCCGACAACCCCGAATGGATCCACGAAGACGACGCGATCCGCGGCAACACGACCTTCGCCTATTCAGACCACAAGCGCCTCGTCGAGGAGATGTTGGCGGAATACCGCGATGCCCACCCCGAACTCGAACAGCTGATCTTCCGCCCGGGCACCATCCTCGGCACATCGGTGGGCAATCAGATCACGGACATCTTCCAGAAGCCGGTGATCATGGGGGTTGCGGGCTCGCCCACGCCCTTCGTCTTCATCTGGGACCAGGACGTCGTGGCCTGCGTGGTGAAGGGCATCCGCGAGGGGCGCAGCGGCATCTACAACCTGGCTGGGGACGGTGCACTCCCGCTCGCCGAGATCGCCCAGATCATCGGCAAGCCCCATGTCGCCATCCCAGCGTGGCTGATCCAGGGGGCATTGCGCGTGCTGAAGCCCCTCGGTCTCAGCCAGTACGGCCCCGAGCAGGTCGACTTTCTGCGCTATCGCCCGGTGCTGTCGAACG
>JASMLK010000122.1 GCA_030748735.1 Myxococcota bacterium
AACTTGCCGTCGAACAACTCGAGTGCGCCAGAAGGATTCGACGCGGCACTCGACAACCACAGCAGCACGGCCAGGCTGGCCACGCCACGCAGGGCTCGCATCATCAGGACGGCGCGCGATTTACGCTTTCGAAAGTTCCGACAACCCACTCGTTCTGCGCCAAATGCAGTGAACCCGGAGGCTCACCTCCAAGCGGCCCCGCTCTGCGAAGCCAGCAGGAATCACGCGAACCCGCGCTTTCCCCCAAGAACCAACTCGTGAATGATGCAAGAAACGGGGTTCTCGGCCGGATCGGGCTGATGACCATTCGGTACAAAAGGCCGATCGCGAACGAAAACCGCGCTTCGGCAGTTATACCCCTGCGAGCGCTTCAATGACAATGGAATTTTGCAGGGATTGCCGCGAACGCGAATCCGCACGAACGCCCACAAAGAACAGCACATTCGTGCCATTCCCCGCAACGAAATGAACGTCGGTCAGATTTCCCGGGCTGGTTGCCCACGGCCCCAGGCGCAGGCCTGGTTGCCCAAGGCCGGGCGCCTCTACGGGACGAGGGAGACCGGGACGGGCATGATGTTCCAGGTGAAGACGCCGCCTTCGCCGCGCGGTCGGGTGTAGATCGTCTTGGGCGTGAGGCGACTGCCGTTCCAGCTGTAGCGCCGCACGGCCTTGTGCTTGTCGCTCGCGACGTAGAGTTCGTCGCGTCCGTCGCCATCGAGGTCCGTCATGATCGCGGCGTGCTCGAAACCGCCCGAGTTCTTGTCCACCAGCTCCACCTTCCACGGCTGATTCGGGTCGTCGGCCGGGCGAAGGAGCCAGACGCCGCTGCTGTAGGCCGCCGCGATCATCTCCTTCTTTCCGTCACCGTCGACATCGCCGACCGTGAGGAAACGACACAGGTAGTCGGGCAATTCGGCGATCACGACGCCCTGCTTCGGATCCGTCCCGGCTTCGTAGCGGCGGATTTCGGTCTTGACGTCGATGGTGTTCGATTCCTTGTCGAGGTGGCCTTCGACCACCACGTAGAGTTCGTCGGAGCCGTTGCCGTCGACGTCGCCTACGTAGATCTCCTTGGCGTGGCGATCGCCGAGGTCGGCCGCGACGGTGCGCCCCTCGCCCGTCTTCGGGACGTAGCGTGTCACCATGCCCGACTGCGAAGCCCCGTCGAGGCGGTTCGGCTCGGACGGGGTGGCGTAAACCTCGAGGGCGCCGTCGCCGTCGAGATCACCCAGCTCGATTTCGTGCACGAAGGTGTCCGCTTCGAGGTCGATCTCGGTGACTTCGAAGCTGCCGTCGTCGTTCGGAGCCAGCGTCGCCACGACACCCTGGTCGTGAGTCGCCACCGCGAGCGATGCACGGCCGTCGCCGAACAGATCGCCCACTTCGACGTCGCGCATGCGGCTGAACTTGCCGCCGAAGTCCTTCTCCCAGAGGATTTCGGAGCTGAGACCGTCGGCGCCCTTCTGCCAGAGCGCCACGCGCGCCTTCGAACCCGCGACCGTCAGGATGCGGTCTTCGCCGGCCGCGGTCGTGTAGTACATGGCCTTGTGAAAGACATCACTCTCGCTGTCTTCGGCCTTCGTCATCTGCCACTTGCCGTCGCGGAACGACAGGAATTCCATGCGCGCGGGCAGCGCCTTCGGGGGCTTGCCCTTCTCGAAGGGCGCGAACGAAGCCAGGCTCAGCACGAGGGCCTGGGGAAGATCGGGTTCCCTGGGCGGGGCCGGCCTGGCCGCCGGCTTCGGGGCCGGTTTCGAGGGCTTGCTCGGCGCCTCGCTGTCGCCGCCACACGCAACGAGGCATGTCGCGAGCACGAAGGAAATAGAAAGAAAGAATACGCTGGACCGCGTGCGGTCGCCCATGGGTGGAACCTCCGGTTCTTGGATTGCCTTGGCGGGTCGCCGCCCGCCGAGCGCAGGGGTTTAGCAAGCGGCCCCAGCGGGCTCACCCCCTGAGAACCCGCCCGAGTGGACGGCGTGCCCGACGGGGACGTGTTAAATAGCGGCCATGAGCAAGCAAAACCTGAAGCCTCCCCGCGGAACCCGGGACCTCTACCCCGAAGACCAGCGTTTTCGGGAGTGGTTGTTTGGCCACTTCCGGGAGGTGGCGGCGCGTTTCGCCTTCGAGGAGGTCGACGCCCCCATCGTGGAGCGGGCCTCCCTCTTCATGCGCAAAGCCGGCGAGGAGATCGTCGACCAGCTCTACCACTTCGAATTGCACGGTCGGCACCTGGCCCTGCGTCCGGAAATGACCCCATCGATCGCGCGGATGGTGATGGCACGTGCCGGCGGCCTGCGCATGCCCCTGCGTTGGTTCACCGTCACCCAGAACTGGCGCTACGAGCGCATGACCCGCGGGCGCAAGCGCGAGCACTACCAATGGAACATGGACATCTACGGCGAGCCGAGCGTCACGGCCGAAGCCGAGCTGATCGCCGCCGTCACGACCCTCGTCGACCGCGTCGGGCTCGAACGGGACCACGTGAAGATCCGGGTCAACAGCCGCAGCCTGCTCGAAGCCAGCCTGCGGGCCGGCGTGCTCCGCGACCGGCCCGAGGTGTTCGAGCCCCTCTGCGTGGTGATCGACAAGATCGAGAAGATCGGCGCCGACAAGGTGACGGACATGCTCGTCGATCCGGCGGGTGCAGTGCAGCTCGACGCCGCATCGGCGCGCGATGTCGTGGCCATGCTCGAGGTGAAGAACCTCGAAGACGCCGTCGCCGCGGCCCCCGCGGACAGCAGCGCCGGCAGCGACCTGCTGCGACTCTGGTCCCTGCTTTCGGCCTACGGCATCGAGGATCGCGTCGTGTTCGACGCCTCGGTGGTGCGGGGGCTCGCCTACTACACCGGCATCGTCTTCGAAGCGTTCGACACCCGCGGCGCCCTGCGCTCGATCTGTGGCGGCGGCCGCTACGACCGTCTGACCGAAACCCTCGGCGGTCCCAGCATCCCGGCCGCCGGTTTCGGGTTCGGCGACGTGGTGATCGCGGAGCTACTCGCCGACATGAACAAGCTGCCCGAACTGCAGCACCCGGTGGACGACGTCGTCTTCGCATTCGACGAAGCCCAGCGCGCCGCAGCGATCGACGTCGCGACGCGACTGCGCGGCGCGGGCCACCGCGTCGAACTCGTCCTCGGCACGCCCAAACTCAAGCGCGTCATCACCGACGCAGACCGCGACGGCGTCGACACGCTCTGGCTGGTCGGCCCCGACGAAGTCGAGCGCGGCGTCGTCAAGCAACGGCGGCTCGCCACCGGCGAAGAAAGCGAACTCCCCCTCGACTCGTTCGCGGTCGAGCCGCGCGGCTGATCCCGCAGCGCGGGCGCAACGAGATCCCCCCCACCATGAGCGACTGGTCGACCGACGACAGCATCGAACGCTATGGCTTCGATCGTTGGGGCGATGGCTTCTTCGGCGTGAACGCCACCGGTTCGGTCGAAGTGAGCCCCGGACGCGATCGCACCCTCCCGATCGACCTGATGTCCCTGGTCGACCAACTGCGCGAACGCGGCATGCGTACGCCGCTGCTGATCCGCTTCTCGGACATCCTGGCCCAGCGCATCCACGAGCTGTCGGGGGCGTTTTCGGGTGCGATCGAAGAGTTCGGTTTTCGCGGTCGCTACCGCGGCGTCTATCCCATCAAGGTCAATCAGCAGCGCCACGTCGTCGA
>JASMLK010000123.1 GCA_030748735.1 Myxococcota bacterium
GAACGAAAAGCGGCGTGGAAACGAAAAACGTTGACCACGCCGAGGGTTGGGAGGGAGCGAGTTGGAGCGCGAGACCGGGTTCGAACCGGCGACCCTCAGCTTGGGAAGCTGATGCTCTACCAACTGAGCTACTCGCGCGCCGCGGGGGAAACTAGGGCACAGGACGTACGGGTGCTAATCGGCGCGAAGGGTTGCGGCGACGATCGCGGCTGAAGCGCGGGTGGGCGCCCTATTCCTCGATCAGTTCGACGAAGAGGTCGTCGAGTTCGCCCTCTTCTTCGGTGGGGGCTCCGGGTGAGGCGGTGACCTCCAGCGGGTCGTCGCCTTCGAGGCTGAGTGGCACGCCCTGGTTCGCGCCGTCGTTGGTGAGGCCACCGTCGAAGTCGCTCGTCAGGTCGAACGGAGACGGCGCCTCGCTGTCGGCGTCTTCGACGCCTGAGCTGGTGTTCTTCACGGCCGCGAGCAATGCGTCGGCGGCTTCGGCGGGTGCATCAGTGCCGGTGTCGAACGACGAAACTTCGAACTCCGGTTCGGCGACTTCGTTGAGTTCGAACGTGCTGCCGAGGGCGCCGGGCAGCGACGATCCGCTGTGGCCCGCGGGCTGCGGCATGTCGGAATAGGTGCTCCCCGGCTCCGAACCGATGCCGAGTTCGCTCGCTGCACGTTCGACGTCGTGGGCGTTCATCTCGGGGCGGTTGGCGAGGTAGGCCTCGAAGAGCGCGTTGTCGGCCACGGTGTTGAGCAGGCGCGGTCGACCGCGGCCGTACTTGAAGAGTGCGGCCAGGGCTTCGTCGGGCAGGATCGTGGGTTCGCCCCCAGCACAGGTGAGCCTGTGCTTCAGGTATTCCGACGTGCTCTGGAAGTCGAAGGGCTCGAGGCGGGTGCGCACGTCGATGCGTTGGCCGAGCGATGCTTCGTGGCTCAGGGTGACGTCGAGCTGCGGAAGTCCGACGAGCAGGAGCGACACGAGGCGACGGTCTTCGTATTCGAGGTTCAGCAGGCCGCCGATCTCGGCGAGGGCGTCCTTCGAAAGCAGATGGGCGTCGTCCAGCATGAGCACGCTGTGACGACCTTCTTCGCGCACGATCGCGAGCTGCTCGTAGATCTGCGCGAGCAGCGCCGGGCGGTTCTCATCCGGCTCGTCGACACCGACCATGCGTGCATAGCGGCTTAGCACACAGCCGGCGTCGGTCGCGCCGGGCATCATCAACATGAGCTGTGCGTCGAAGACTTCTTCTTCGAGACCGTCGAGAAGTCGACGCGTCAGTAGCGATTTGCCCGTACCGGCTTCGCCCGTGAGCACGCACAAGCCCTTCTGCTGTCGCAGCCCGCGTTCGATGCGTCGAAGCGCGGCGAGGTGCGAAGCCCCATCGAAGTAGAAACGTAGGTCGGGCTCGTTCTGGTAGGGATCCTGTCGCAGCCCGAAGTGATGCAGATGTTCCACAGCAGTTTCCTTTTCGAACTCAGACGAACGAGATGCGCTTCCTCTTTCGCTTCTTCGGCTTGTCACCCCCGCCATCCTCTTCGGCGGTCGTGTCTCCTGACTGGTTCGGATCGACATCGGCGAGGCTCACGGTTTCTGCGACTTCGACGTCGTCGTCATCGTCTTCGATGGGTTCGACGGTTTCGATCACGGCCTCTTCGGCTTCGACTTCCGCCACCACGTCGTCGAACGCCTCGAAGGTCTCGGCTTCGGGCGCGTCTTCGGCCTGGACTTCGGCCATGAGGTCGTCGAAGTTCTCGAAGCCACCATCGCCCTGGGTCGCCGACGCTTCCGCGAGTTCGACGCCCTCCTGGTCGTCTCCCTCGATCCGGGCACTCACGCGCTCGATGCAATCGTCGATCGTCGGGATCGAATCATCGATGGCCCGTGCGCCCTCGAAGGCTTCCTTCGCTCGCGGGAAGTCCTCGGCCCCTTCAAACGCGCGTCCGAGGTCGAAACGCAGCCCCGCCTGTTGCTGTTCGGGGACGTCCTCGCTCGCCAGGGCTTGTTCGAGATGATTCGTGGCGTCGCTGAAGCGACCGAGGTCGAACGCGCACAGACCCATCATGTGAAGGCTCTCGAGGCGATATCCAGGGCTGTCGAGGCAGATGCGGAATTCGCCCAGCGCATCGTCGAACAGCTCCATGCCGCGGTACGCGATACCGAGATCGAAGCGCGTTTCGTAGTCGCCTTCGCCCAGGGCCTTCTCGACGCCGGACTTGAAGTCCTTGAAGATCGACGCGAAGCCCTCTTCTTCGCAGGTGTGCTCGGCGCTCTCGGCGGCATCGACTTCGGCGCCGTCTTCGAGGCTTTCGCGCAGTTCGGCGGCGAGATCGAAGGAATCATCGTCGTCTTCCTGCGCGGCGTCGGCAGCGATGGCCTCGTCTTCGGCTTCGGCCGCGACATCGATCTCTACGTCTTCATCGTCGGCTTCTTCTGGGTCGTCCGCATCGAGCCCGTCTGCCTGGACGAGTGGCATCGTGTTGTCCGCGGCCGTGTGGTCTGCCGCGGCTTCGCTGACCGACGCACCCTCGTCAGCGAGTTCGAGGGGCTCGTCGTCGCCGTCGTCGAGTTCGATGCTGACCTCGATCTCCGCCCCGCCGTCGACCGCGACTTCTTCCCCGAGGTCTTCTTCCGAAAGCGACGGCGGACTGTCGAACAACGCGTTCACGTCCTCTTCTTCGTCGCTGCCCAGGCTCTCTTCGCTGAGTTCGACGCCCTCTCTCGAACCGGCGCTCGTGACGTCTTCGTCGTCGGTGTCCACTTCGACATCGGCGTCGAGGTCGAGGTCCACCTCGATCTCGCCGGCCGACACCTCGGCTTCGCCGGGGGCCTCGACGCCAGCCGTGTCGTCTTCTTCGAAGGAAAGCTCCGACGAATCCAGCGTGAGCTCGGCCGCGTCGTCCACGACGGAAGCCGACGCCCCCGGGTCTTCGCCGCGGGCCGCCTGCAACTCACCCAGGCGAACCATCGCGCTGGGGTGATTGGGGCAGCTTTCGAGGATGCGCTCGTAGATCGCCGCAGCTTCGTCGAAGAGTTCTTGCGCCATGTAGAACTCGGCTTCTTCGAGGTCTTCGGCGACCTTCTGTGTGTCGATGCTCGCCGCGGCCGTAGCGGATCGTTCGGGCAGCGGTTCGCTGGCCGCGACGTCGTCGGGGTCGAAATCCGCGAGTTCGATCTCGTCGTCCATGTCGACCACTCCGGTTTCACCCGCGGCGGCGGCAGCGGGGGGCTGGGCCAGATCGGCTGCCGCGTCGGGGTCGAGTACCGCGATGCGTTCGCGAAGCACGTCGAGGGCCGCTTCGTCGTGTGCGTTCGCGGCGAGGTCGGCGGCCTGCTTCCAGTAGTCGACGGCGCGCGGGGCATCGCCGGCGTCGGCGTAGCATTCACCGAGCTTTTCGAGCGCATCCCGGTGCCGGGGTTCCTGCGCGAGAATCGCTTCGAGGCTTACGATCGCCTGGTCGCGCTTGCCGTAGCGCAGGTAGACACTGGCTTCCGCGAACAACTGGTCCGGGTCGCCTTCGGGCAGCCCCTCCGCATCGTCGTCGTCCGCGGGATCATCGATTACCGGACCATTCAGCACGACGCCTTCGTCGTCGGCCTGCACGTCGAGTTCGAGCGCGTCGTCGTCGCTGATGTCGATGAACGAATCGTCGTCGAGAAAGTCGTCGTCGAGCAGCTCTTCGTCGCCCGCGCTGCCACCCAGAGAATCTCCAACGGCCGCATCGAAGGCATCGCCGCCCGCACCCTCGCTCTCGTCGTCGAGGGAAAGCGCATCATCGCCGGGCAGGCGCTGCATCAATTCGCGCGCACGATCTTCGTCGCCCTGACCACGGAAGACCTGCGCCATGTGCCGGGTGACGTCGGCCAGCTCTTCGGTCTTGTCGAGTTCGGTGTAGATTCCGTTCAACAGATCGAAGTAGCCCTCGGCGTCGGGCTTGGCGTCGAAGGCCCGGCGAGCGTAGGGTTCGGCGCGACTCGCGTCCGAAAGCTGAACGAGCGCGCGCGCCAGCGCGAAGCTCACATCGTCGCGATCGGGTCGCACTTCGAGAACGCGCTCATACACGGGAATGAGTTGGTCGGTGGCGCCCTGGCGCACCAGTTCCTCGGCGACCGCTTCGTATTCCGAAACGGCGTCGTCGAGCATGTCCTCCTGCCGCAGCAGGTCGGCGACCTTCATCCGGCTGGTGGTGCTGCTCGGGTCGAGGGTCGCCATCTTGCGCAGCAACTCGAGGGCCTCGGACTTCTGGCCTTCTTTGTGGTAGCCGTCGGCGGCCGTCTGCAACGCATTGGCGGCCTCGGTGTCGAGGCCCATGCGCTGGTAGAGATCTGCGAGTGACACGTAGGCGCCGTAGCGCTTGTCATCGAGATTGATGATCTGTTTGAAGACCGCGACCGCACGGGCGTCGAAGCCGCCCTGCTTGTACTGCTCCGCGACCTTCGTGTAGTGCGAGATCGCTTCTTCGTTCTGGCCCCAACGCCGGTGGGCGTCGCCAATTTCGAGCAGAAGCTTCGCGTCGCGCGAGTCTTCCTTCAGGAGCTTCCCATACTCCTTCAGCGCCTTTTCCTTGGCGCCCTTCTGCGCGTACTTGCGCGCAGCGTCCAGAACCTTGCGCTTGTTCAACGCCAACTCGTGCGACCTCGGTATCCGACGGGAGACAAACCGAAAGCAAGGGGGGAAATGCCCCTGCTCTAAGTGCCTATCGGCGACCGAGAGTGGCCCTTGAGGTTGGGAATGCCGCCCCGTTGCGCGGCAGAGGCTCTAGAGGTCGCGCGAACGAGGGGCGGAAAGCGGGTCCAGGCGGTGCAGTTCGACCCGCTTCTGCGCATGCGCAACTTCGGTTGCGGAGACCTCGCCGGGCTCGAGCCGGGTTTCGAGGACGCCCTCGAACGAAGCCCGCAGCGCTTCGCGCAGCTCGCTTTCGCGGGGGGCGATGCCGGCCTCGTGGAGGGCGACCGAGACGTCCGCATCGATCCCGGCCGCCAGCTGAACGTCCGGATCGTCCGCTGCCACGCGAATCGAACCATGCTGCAGCACGGCACCGCGCATCCGCCGTTGTGCCGACCCCACGAGCTTCTCCGCTCCGATCATGATTTCGTCCCCGGCCGGCGCGGCGAAGCAATCGAAAGCGGGCTGTTCGGACGTGCCCTTTGCGACAGGGACCCGCGTCGCGTCGCGGGCCCCGAGTTGGCGAATCGCCGCGAGCAGGGCCGTCGCCACCTGGTCGTAGGATTCGCGCAGGCCCGGGCGCAGAGCCTCTTGCGGTGCGGCAATGCTGTAGGTGAGATCGTTGCCGTGAAGCACCGCGCGTCCGCCGGTAGTCCTTCGCACCACGCCGACCCCTGCCGCCTGCCAGGCCGCCAGCCGTTCGGCTTCGACGCGCCGCTGCGCATAGCCGAGAGAAAGCCACGGCCCCTGCCAGGTGTAGAACCGCAGGGTCGCGACGCCTTCGTCGGCCGCACGGCGAAGCAGCGCTTCGTCGAGCCCCATGTTGTAGGGCCCGGTGGCCTCACCGTGGTCCAGCAGCCGCCAGCGGACAGCTCGCGAAGGCGACGACACCGGCGACCTCAGCGCGCGACGCCGGCTCCGCGAAGATGTCCGATCAACGCGTCGAGCCCGAGGCGGTAACTCGCGGGGCCGAAGCCCGAAATCACCCCAACCGCGATCCCCGAAACATAGGAGTGATGCCTGAATGCTTCGCGGGCGAAGACGTTGGAAAGATGCACTTCGACCACGGGCAGTTCGGCCGCGATCAATGCATCGCGAAGGCTCACGGAGGAGTGGGTGAGCCCGGCCGGGTTGATCAACACCCCGTCCGCGTTGCTGCGCGCTTCTTGAATGCGGTCGATCAACAGGCCTTCGTGATTCGACTGGAAGGCGTCGAGTTCACAGCCCGCATGCTTGGCCAACGTCGCGAGTTCGGCGTCGATCTCGGCCAGGGTCGTGGCGCCATAGATCTCGGGCTCGCGGGTCCCCAACAGGTTCAGGTTGGGCCCGTGGATCACGAGAATGCGAAGCGAAGTATCGGAAGCAGAAGACACGGTGGACTCCCATGGCGTGCGGACATGCGCTCAGGCCATCGAGCACAGGTGCTAGCCCGGCCGAGCGCGGCACACCATAGCAGCCGCGGGCGCGGCCGACGGCGCACGCCCGATTCGGACGCGATATCGCTGCGCTTAGAGCTCTTCGCGCAGGGCGCGCTCGTAGCGCCGCAGCAGGTAGCGCGACTTCCCGATGTTGCCGTCGGGGTTGATCGCCAGCAGCAACACCACGTCGTCGGCGACTTCGCGGAACAGCAGCGTGAAGCGCGTCAGGCTGATCACGACTTCGTTGATCAGGCCGCCACCCAGCTGGTCCGACGCCTTGTGGACGTCGCCCAGGATGCGCCCGAACTCGGCGCCCGCAGCCGAAAGGTCGTCGCCGAGCGGGCTGTCTTCTTCGGCGTTCTCGCCTTCGAGGTGGACGATCGGAATGCCATCGTTGCCCATCAGCGCGATCCCGATCGCACCCGGGCTGGCGTCCATGATCTCCTGCAAGATCGATTCGAAACTCATGCGGGGTCCCTCCGAAGATTCTCGAGCCAGCCTTCGAGTCTGGCAATGATGCGTTGGCGCCGCGCCCGATGCCCGGCCCGTGGGTCGGCGTCAGAGGCGGTGATGTCCTGTGCGATGTCGTCAATGACGCTTGCCGCGTCGAGAGGAGCCGGCTCCTCTGCGGGCTCGGCTTCCACGACGGGTTCGGGCTCGGCAACCCGCTCTTCTTCCGCTTCCGCGGCTTCGGGTTCGGGTTCGCCGATCGTCGCGCGCACTTCGTCGGCGGCGATGAGGTCTCCCTGCCCTTCGAGCAGGTTCGCCATGGTCCGGGTCGCAAACACGCGACGCTCGCTCGGGCGGTATTCGTCGCCCTCGCTCGCGTCGGCGCTCGTGGCTTCGACGCCGCGCACCGCCGCGTCGACGAGCTCGTCGGGACTCACCATCTCTTCCGGGCGCGCTTCCGCCTCGGCGAAGGCGTTTTCGATTTCGTCCTCGCGCAGTTCCTGGTCGGGCGGGTCGGCCTCGGCCGCGCTGCCGTCGAAGTGCGGCAGGACCGGCGAAGGCGATGCCAGGGGGGTCGCGTAGAGCCGGTGTTCAGCGGGCTCGCTGTCGACCGGGTCTTCGTCGGGTTCGTCGATCGGCTGGGTATCGCCCAGGGCCGGCGCGGGCGCTTCGGGTGCGGCTCCGCTGTCCTCTGCATCGGCGGTCACTGCCTCGGCCGCGGCCTCGGGCTCCAGTGGAACTTCAGGAACATTCTCGAGAATGCCCGTGAGTGCTTCTCGTGCCTCGGAAATTTCGCCCTTGTCGAGCATCACGAGGGCAAGCGCGACCTTGCCACCCAGTCGCTCGGGGGCCTCGGCCAGCCCGGCGGCGGCAATCTCTTCGGCGCGATCGATCTGGCCGTCGCGTCGGTAGGCCTCGACGAGCCGCGGAAAGCCGGCGCTCCCCGCGTCGACATCGACCTCGTGTTCGAGTTGCTCGAACAGCGATCCGTCCTCGATCATGTCGGGCGTGTCCGCCGCATCCCGGGGACCGCGGTTCTGGTTGTCGAAGCTGTCGTCGTTCATCGCTGCCCCCCACCCCAAGACAGACCCGCGTTTCGATCGAACGCTAGCCCGGAAAGACCTCGGCCGGCGTAAGCGGCACGGTGCCCGCCTCGCCGATACAGTGCAGCACGACGAAACGAATCCGCCGGTCCGTCTTCTTCTTATCGACCTCGAGACCCGAGAGATAAGCCTTGCGCGGAAAAGAGGGCAGTTCGACCGGGAGACCGGCCCGTTCGAGGAGCGCTTCGAGGCGGTCGCGGGTGCCTTCGGGGGCGAATCCCAACTCTTCGGAGCGGCGTGCCGCGAACACCATGCCGATCGCCACAGCCTCGCCGTGGAGCATCTCGCGGTACTTCAGGTGCTTCTCGATGGCGTGGCCCAGCGTGTGGCCGAAGTTGAGGTACGTCCGCACGCCCGCTTCTCGTTCGTCCTGGCTCACCACCTCGGCCTTGATCGCACAGGCGCGGCGCAGGATCGGGATCAGTACGGCGGGGTCGAGTGCGAGGGCGGCTTCGATGTCGCGCTCGAGCCGCTTGAAGAGCTTCGCGTCCCAGATCGCCCCGGCCTTCACGATCTCGGCCATCCCCGCGGCGCGTTCTCGCATGGGAAGGCTTTCGAGCAGCTTGGTGTCGATCCAGACCAACCGTGGCTGGTAGAAGGCGCCAACGAGGTTCTTGCCCTGCTCGAGATTGACGCCGGTCTTTCCCCCAATGCTCGAATCCACCATCGCGAGAACCGTAGTGGGGACCTGAACGAAGGGAATGCCGCGCAGGTAGCTGGCTGCGGCGAAGCCGGCGAGATCCCCCGTCACACCACCACCGAGGGCGACCACGGCCGAACTGCGGTCGAGACCGCCTGCGAGAAAGGCGTCGAAGAGCTTGCCGAGTTGCCCGAGGTTCTTGCTCGTATCGCCGTCGGGTACGTCGACGCGCACGACTTCGAGGCCCGCTGCGCGCAAACTCTTCGCGAGACGCGCGCCATAGCGGCGGCTCACGGGCGTCACGCTGACCAGGCCGACCCGCTTCGCGCCAGTCGCTTTCGCGATGGCGGGCCCCGCGTCGTCGAGGGTGTCGTGCCCGATCACGATCGGGTAGCTGCGCTCGCCGAGGTCGACGCGCAGACGGGCGGTCCTGGGGGCGGCGGCCTTGCTGGAGCTGGGCTTTCGGGTGGAGCGGGTTCGTTTCACGGCGGTCATGGGGCTCGCTGGATCCTCGGTCAATTGGAATGCGGTGCGGGCGCCTGTTGGCGCAGTGCCCCGGCGATCTGCTTGGCCACCTTCGCGGTCGCCTGTGTGTCGGTGTCCACCACGATCTTCGCCCGCTCGTAGTGGGGGGCGCGCTCGCGCATCAGCTCTTCGAGTCGCGCGCGGCGTTCGGCCCGGGACATCCCGCGCAGCAGCGGACGCGTGCGCGCGTCTCCGATGCGGGCCAACAGCGTGGCGATCCGGGCGCGCAGGTACACGGTCGTCCCGTTGTCTTCCAGGTAATCCATCATGCCCGGCTGGGACGCGGCGCCACCGCCCAGAGACACGATCTGCGGGACGTCGGCGATCTCGTGGATGACCTCGGCTTCGAGCTCGCGAAAGGCCGGCTCACCCTGCTCGGCAAAGATCTGGGGGATGCGCGCCCCGGCGCGCTTTTCGATCTCGCTGTCGACGTCGACGAACGGCAGCGCGAGTTCGGCGGCCAGCGCCTTGCCCACGACGCTCTTGCCCGCGCCCATCATTCCCATCAACCAGACCGTCTGCTGCGTCATCGGGCGGCGAGTATACGAAAGCTGGCGCGAAACCCGCGCAGTCTTTCCGGCGGTCAGAACGACGAAAGCCGGAGAGCTTGCGCTCTCCGGCTCCGTCAGGCGTTGCTTCCTCGCGGGTCCCCCGGCTGGTGCTCGGGGGCCGTCTTGCTTATTGACTGGCCGCCAGCGTGGGCGACTTCACGATGCGAGGCGTCACGAAGATCAACAGTTCCTTGCGGATGTCCGTGAGTTCCTTGCTGCGGAACGCCGCGCCAATCACCGGCAGGCGGTACAGGTAGGGAACGCGGCTCTCGCGCTCGGTCTTGTCGATCGTGTAGATGCCGCCGAGGACCAGGGTCTGGCCGTCCTTCACCAGGGTCTCGGTGGCCGCTTCGGCCTTGGCGATCGCGGGCGAACCGGTCGGCGTCTTGACGGATTCGTCCGGCGCGTTCCTCGTCACCTCGATGTCCATGATGATGCTGCGATCCGCCGTGATGTGCGGGATCACCTTGAGGCTCAGCACTGCGTCGATGAACTCGAGCTTGGCATCGCCACCTTCGAACGTCTGGAATGGGATCGACACACCTTGTTCGATCGTCGCTTCACCGTTGTCGAGGGTGACCACGCGCGGGCTCGAAATCACCTTGCCCTCACCCATGCTCTCCGCTGCGCGCAGCGCGACGTTCAGGTCGAGCTTCTCGTCGAGAAGGAACGCACCGAGGTCCGCGAGTGCGGTCGGCGTGCTCGTGATGGGGTTGGAGAAAGCGATGCTATTGGTGCCGTGCAGGCGGAAGTCGCTGCTGCCGAGATCGTCACGTGCAGTCGTTCCCGTAAAGGGATCGACCAACGGCTGACTCGAAAGCCCCCATGAGCTGCCGAGTTCGCGGGCGAAGTTGAGGTTCGCTTCCACGATCTTGGCTTCGATCATGACCTGCGGCGTTTCGGTGTCCACCGCCTTCACGAGTGCCACCGCCTCGTCGATCACCGAAGCAATGTCCTTCAGGATCAGCGTGTTGGTGCGCTCGTCGATGTTCACCGTGCCGCGCGACGACAGCAGGCGCTTCACCAGGTTCTGCATGTCCTTCACGGCCGCGTAGTTCACCGGAAGCAGCTTGACCGTCAGGTCTTCGAGCTTCTCGCGGTTGCGGCGTTCCTGCAGGCGGAGTTCTTCTTCCGCTGCGAGGATGTCCGAAGGCGCCACGCGCAGGATATTGCCAACCCGCACGAAGCCGAGGCCCTTGGTGAGGAGCACGACGTCGAGGGCCTGATCCCAGGGCGTGTCGACGAGGCGGATCGTCACCGCCCCCTTCACCTCGTCACCGGCGATGAGATTGAGATCACTCACCTCCGCGATCAGGCGCAACACGTCTGCGATCGGCACGTTGTTGAAGTCGAGCGAAATGCGGCGGCCGGCGTACTTCTTGCCGTCCGTGAGCCCGCCTTCCTGGAGGACTTCGACGGCTGCGGGCGGCTCGAGCGAGGCCGGGCCTCCCATCGAAACGCCCTCGGTGCCGAAGTCGTCGAAGTCGTCGAAGTCGTCGAGCGGACCGTCGAGGCTCGCGAACTCGTCGTCGCTCGTGGCTTCTGCCGGCATGTCGAACGCGCTGTCGTCGAAGTCTTCGTCGAGCCCGGCCGGGCCGTCGGTCGCGGCGTTCTCGCTGAACTCGGGGAGTTCGTCGAGGGACGCGGCATCGGCCACTTCGGTTTCGGTTGCTTCCTCGCTCCAATCGTCTGCAGCAGCCGGCTGCGCCATGCCACCGGCTTCGTCACCTTCGGCGGCTGCCACCACCGTGAGACCCGTGGTTTCCTTTTCGGGGAAAGCCGGCGGGGCCGCGGCTGCGAGACCGAGGTGTTCGAAGTCGATGAAGAGCAGTGCACCGCGGCGACTGATCTGCGGTTCCTGATCGGAAGCGCGGGTCACGACCACGCGCACTTCGCTGCGTGCGACTTCCGGCTGCTCGAAGATCGTCACGAGTGACACGGGGCCGCCCGACTGGCCACGGATGCGACCGGCGACCTGCGGCGAGATCGTCGCGTCGAACAGGCTCACCACGACCGTGTCCGAGTCGGGGCTGTGGAGCTTGTAGTCCACCGCCGCTTCGGAGAGCACCGCGATGCGGTCCATCTCGTCCATCACGGTGTAGTGCACCCCGTGGATCGACGTCGTGCTGGCTGGCGCGGGCGCAAGGGGCGTGACTTCGGCCATCGCCACTTCTTCGCCCTCACCTGCAGCGGCTATCGGTTCGTCAGTGGGTTCGGCTTCGTCCCAGGCCGCGACTTCGCTCGGCTCGCTCGAGGGATCACCCTCGACGGCGCTCCAACTCTCGTCTTCGACCGTCTCGTCGACTTCGGCTTCGGCGACGTCGGCTGCCTCTTCCTGCTGCGCGACGGCCGCGGCCGTCCAGGCCTCGACACCGGCCTCGATGCCTTCCATCAGCGCAGTCTGGACTTCGTCGCTGCTGCCGACGGCGACATAGAGACCGTCCACGGTGGGCTTCACACTGCGGCCCGCGAAGCCTTCCGAGGCTTCTCCGCCGTCGATCACGACGCGAACCTTGTCGGCGTGCGCGCCGACGCGGACCCCCTTCACCATGGCATGGCCAACGGAGATGTTGTCCTGCTTGGCTTCGCTCTCGATGCCGGGCAGGTCGACCACGAGACGGGTCGGATTCTCGAGCACGAAGCTCTCGACGGCCCAGACACTGCCGTCGGCCTTGAGATGTACGAGTGCTCCGGTTTCGAGCGACTGCACATCGACCGACGCGAGCATCGTTGCGGCGGGCGGCGATGCGATGCCGATCTCGTCTTCCGGCGTCTCTTCCACCACCGGCTCTTCCGACCAATCGGTGTCGTCCGTCGCGGCGACTTCTTCGACCGCGACGTCTTCCCACGGATCGACGTCCGCAACGTCGCCTTCGCCGAGTTCGTCCTCTTCGCTCATGGCGAGGGCTTCGGACAACTCGATCGCAAGACCGTCCTGGACGAGCATCGTCGAGTAACCGGCGTCGATCCCCAATGCGATTTCCACACGCGTAATCGGTTCACCACCCTCTTCCGACCACGTGCTGGTCGAAACATGGTCGATGATGCCGTCGTAGATCTCGACCCGATCCATTGCCGCTTCGGCGTTGACCGAGGCGAGTTCGACGACCACCGCCTGCGTGGTCTCGTCGTACTCTGCCGTATAGATTGGATCCGCGAGCCCGACCAGGGTCACGACCGTGCTCTCATCCCCCGATTCGACGGCCACGTCGGTGAGCTGTGCCACCTCACTTGCCATCGGCTCGGACATCGTGGACGCACACGCCAGGGCGAACCCCAGTACTGCACACAGTGCAACCACCAACATCACGCTTCCGTTCTTCGGAGCGACCATCGAACTCACCCTCCCTGGCTCGTGCGGATTCGCATTTCGACATCCTTCGTGGATTGCTCCCCGGCGAAGTCGACGTATGTCTCTTTGACGAGAACGAGGTTGTCGCCGATGTGGATGACGAGTCCCTCGTTCTTTCCGATCTTCGATCCTTCCTTGACCACGTACGCCGAGCCGGTCGGATCCGAAACCAACGCCCGCGGGCGGTTGGTTTCCCAGACGATGGCGCTCACCGCCAGCTGCCCGAGCTCGTAGTGTTCGAGCGGACCGCGCGGCGTCTCGCGAACCGGCTGCGACCAGAAGGTCGAGCGGAACGGATCGCGGCGATTGCGCGCGTTGTAGACGTAGTCGATTTCGACCGGTCCGAGCGCCGTATCGACGGTGCCGGCCTTTTCGCCCTTGCTCGCGGCCTTTTTTGCGACCTTCGGCGGCTTCGTCGTCTTGCGCTTCTTGATCTCAGTGGACACGCGTTTCCGCTCGGCGGCCAGGTCCGAAACCTTCGGCGCACCGTCGTTACCGCCTTCACCCGAGCAACCCACGAGGGCTGCAGCGAATGCGATCGCGAGCACTGTCGTTATGGTCCTCACGCCACTCCTCCTCAACGTCAACATCCGTCTAGCCCTTGCCTTCGATGAAGCGGAAGGTGGTTGCCGTTCCCTTGATCTTCAGCGTGGTGCCGAGATCGCTCTCGGTGGCCACCTTGATTTCCATCGCGCCCATGTTCACGATGCGCGGAAGCGCCGCGAGCTGCTCTAAGAAGCGCGCGATGTCGTGGTACTCGCCCTCGATCTCGAGCTTGAACGGGACTTCGGCGTAGAAGTTGTGGCTCACTTCCTTGGTGCGTTCGATCGACTTGATCGAGACACCCACCTTCTTGCCCGCCGTCGAGATGTCGCGGAGCAGGTCCTCGAAGTGCTTCTTGTTCGGGAGCTGCTTGATCACGAGAGCCAGGTCACGCTCGAGCCTGGTGACCTCGGCCTCGAACTCGTCGAGGTTCGAAGCCACGACGCGAACCTTGTTCAGCTTGCGCTGAAGCTCTTCGCCCTGGCCCTGTAGATTGACCAGGCGATCGCTCTGTTCCTGGTAGATCAGGAAGTAGTATCCGGCGACGACACCGAGCACGATGGCAGCCACGGCACCCAGCCGTGCCGGCTTCGGGACCTTCGCCAGTTTCTCGATGATTTCGTCGAAATCGAAGTTCGCTTCAATGGCCACGGCAGATCACCCCTTCTTGCGCTTCTTGCCCTTGCTCTCTTCGACTTCTTTCTTCATGTAGTCAGCGCTGATGTTGAAGTCGACGAGTCGGACGCCTTCGATTTCCTTCCCACCCTTGGTCTTCTTGAGATCCACGTTGTGGAAGAACTCGCTTTCGTTCATGCTGCGCAGGAAGTCGGCGACGATGCCGGTATCGAGACTCGACCCTTCCAGCGTGACCCCACCCTCTGCGGCCTTGAGCTTCGAAAGCCAGAGCCGCTCGGGAGCGAGGTTGGACAGTTCGTCGAACAGGCGGACCGGGCCGGTGCGGGCATTCTCGAGCCCCTTGATCACGCCCAGCTTGTTCTCGAGCTCCTTGCGCTTGGCCTTGAAACCCGCGACCTGCTTCTCTTGCGGCTTGAACTGTTCGATCGCCGCTTCGAGCTGGCGAACGTTGGTCCCTGCACGCTCGAGGTCGGCGTTCATGCCGCGCGAGACGAAGAAGATGCCGCCCCCTGCGAGCACGAGGCCCAGGAGGAGCAGCGCCGCCGACTGCCGAAGCTCGGCAATGCGCCGATGCTCTCGGTGGGGAAGTAGATTGATCTCGATCATTAGAGCGCAATCCTCCGGGTGGCGAGGCCGATGCCGACGCCGAGCGCCGGGCCGAGATCCGCGAGGGTCTCGGGTTCGAACCCCTTGCTTGGCAACATGCGCGCCAGCGGGTCGAGGGTTTCGACGGTCAGCCCGGTGCGTTCCGCAAAGTCCGCGTCGAGACCGACGATCTTGGCGCCGCCTCCCGAAAGCAGGACCTTCGAAATTCGCGCGTCGGCCGCGGTCGCCGTGTAGAAGTCGAGCGAGCGGGCGATCTCACCGATCACCACGTCGGTCACGCTCCGCACGGCGTGTTCGACTTCCTGTGGCACGACTTCCTGTTCGGCGTCGGGGCCACTGCCACCGAGCTTCAACCGCTCGGCTTCGTCGAAGCTCACACCGAGGGCTTTCTGGATCTCTTCGGTGTACTGATTGCCGCCGGTCGTGATGTCACGCGTGAAGGCGGGCACACCCCGCTCGACCACGTTGATGTTCACCACCTGGGCGCCAATGTTCACGAGCGCAACGACCTCGTCGCCGGGCTCGTCGTAGTTGTGGCCGAAGGCGTTCTCCACCGCGAACGCAGCAACGTCGATCGCCGCCGGGTTGAGACCCGCTTCCGTGATGACCTGCACGTAGTCGTCGACGAGGTCCTTCTTGGCCGCAACCAACAGGACGTCCATCTGGCCTTCGCCTTCGCTCGTCTCGAGGATCTGGAAGTCGAGATGCACCTCGTTCACGTCGAACGGGATGTACTGCTCGGCTTCCCACTGGATCTGGTCTTCCAGCTCCTCACGGTTCATCGACGGAAGGCTCACCTTCTTCACGATGACCGAGTGACCAGAAACCGCGGCCGCCACGTCCTTCGTCTTGAAGCCGCCGGCGTCGACGGCTTCGCGAATCGTATCGACGATTTCGCCCGAGTTCAGGAACGCTCCCTGCACGATGGCTTCGGGAGGCAGGCTCGCGATACCGAGTCCCTTGAGTTCGAAGCCCTTGTCCTTGCCTTTCAAATTCAGCTCGACAGCCTTGACCGTCGACGAACCGATGTCGAGACCGATCAGCGA
The DNA here is from genome assembly GCA_030748735.1 of Myxococcota bacterium. Lineage (GTDB taxonomy): Bacteria > Myxococcota_A > UBA9160 > UBA9160 > UBA4427 > DUBZ01. Next base: position 15,523 of record JASMLK010000123.1, read on the forward strand.
AGGCTTGCCAATACCGAACAGCGTCAGGTCCATTCCAATCTCCTTCCGCTCTGGCTGGGTTCGCTTGCGCTACCGAAGGGCCTGGCCGTTGTCGACCGGAACGGCCACGGGCTCGGGGCTTTCGTCGGTGCTGACTTTCAACAACCCGAAGACCTGATCTTTGTCCAAAACGCGAAGACCCAAAGCGAGCAGGATCTTGCGCTTCGTATCCAACCGGCAGGGACGGCCGGCTTCGACGCGATCGATCGTGAGCGAAGAAAGGCCTGCCTTCCTGGCAAGCTCGGCCTTGCTCATCATCAAACTTTCGCGATAGTGCTGAACGTTGTTTCTGGGCATCTCAACTCCTCCATCAACACGCACGCGTCATGCAATGACGCCTGGCGAATGAAACACTCGGTGGTATCGGCCCCAGGTTTCGGCGACTTGAGCGCATGACTCACCGCCTCGTGCGGTCGCGAACAACATGGAAGTCAGTGGCAACGAATCGGCAGAATTCATCCATCACACTGCAACGGGGTGTCGGGCATCACAGAATTGAAGCCGTATTCGAACTGAACGCTGTTCTTTCCCCTCATGTCCATCGCGCGGCAGCCCGATGTAGCAGGAGAGCCCATTGCGCGATGCATGCGACACGCATCGGTGACGTCACGGTCCTGTGTTTCGAGCGCTGGATCGTGCGATTTGAAACACGAAATCCGGCGGCCGCCCGAAATGCCCCAACGAATCCTCATCGTGGACGACGACGATGCTCTGCGTGAAAGTCTGGAGCTGATCCTGGCGAGCGAGGGATACGCCGTCACGACCGCCTGTGACGGCAACCAGGCCCTCACGCGCGTCGAGGAGGTGCCGATCGACATCGTGCTCTGCGACGTCCGGATGCCCGGCCTCGACGGCTTCGAGCTGCTTCCACAGATCGCGCGAAGGCTCCCGGGGGTCCCCGTCGTGATGATGTCGGCCTATGGCTCCGAAGACCTCGCGATCGAGGCGATGAAACTCGGCGCATACGACTACGTGGCCAAGCCATTCCAGCCCCCGGAAGTGCTGCTCACGCTGCGCAAGGCCATGGAGCGCGAACGACTACGTCGTGCAAACGAGCATCTGCAGCGCGACGTCGAGCGAGCGATCGGCGAAAGGCCCATCGTCGCCGCGTCGCCCACGATGATCGACCTGCTCGAGCTCGTCGAACGCACCGCCGCGTTCAAGACGACCGCGCTACTCACGGGCGAAAGCGGGACCGGCAAGGAAGTGCTCGCCCGGGCCATCCACAGCCAATCGCCGAGGCGCGCCGAGCCCTTCATCGCCGTCAACTGCGGAGCGATCCCCGAGCCCCTGCTCGAAAGCGAACTCTTCGGTCATGCCAAGGGTGCCTTCACGGGCGCCAATCGGGCGCGCCGCGGTCTCTTCCCCGAAGCCGACGGCGGAACCCTCTTCCTCGACGAGATCGCAGAGCTTCCCCAGGCCCTGCAGGTGAAGCTGCTGCGCGTCCTGCAGGAAGAAGAGGTGCGACCCGTCGGCGAGAACAAGCCCGTGGAGATCGACGTGCGCGTGATCGCGGCCACTTCGCGCGACCTCGAAACCGAGATCGCCGAAGGCCGCTTCCGCGAAGACCTCTTCTATCGCTTGAACGTCATGCACCTCGAGATCCCGGCGCTGCGTGAACGCCGCGAAGACATCCCCCTGCTCTGCGATCACTTCCTGGCGCACTTCCGGGATAGCCTGGGCAAGAGCGTGCGTAGCATCGCGGACAATGCCCTCGATCGGCTCATCCACTACGAGTGGCCCGGAAACGTGCGCGAGTTGCAGAACGTGATCGAACGCTCGGTGATCCTTGCCGACACGGAGCGCTTGCAGCTCGAAGACCTGCCGAGCAACATCGTCGAGGTTTCGACGGTCGGCGAGTCTTCGGACTCGCGCCTCTTCGCCATGAAGCCCGCGCGTCGCCGCTTCGAAATCGACCTGATCCGCCGCGCCCTCAAGGAAACGGACGGCAATCGCACCCACGCCGCGAAGTTGCTCGAGATCAGCCATCGCGCGCTGCTCTACAAGCTCAAGGAATACGGGATTCGCGACTAGTGCGCGCTGCGCCGGCGACCGGATCGCCCGCACCGTCCGAAGCCGCAGTCGGCAGCCGCAGCACGAATACGGCGCCCGGCAGCCACCCCTGCTCGAGTAGCTCGACGACCCCACCGAGTTGCTCCGCGAGTTGCATGGCGTTGGCGAGGCCGAGGCCCGTCCCCTGCCCCGGGTCCTTGGTGGTGTAGAACGGATCGAAGATACGTTCGCGATCGGCTTCGGCCACACCGTGCCCGTTGTCCGAAACCTCGCATTCCACGCCATCCATTACGCGACGCCGCTGGGCGACGCCGGTGGCTTCGTCGTCGACCCGCACCGTCATCGGGGCTGGGCGGACTCGCAACGCAACGCGCGGCGCCCCCCCCGCTTCGAGGGCCGCGTCGCTCGCATTGATCACGAGGTTCAGCAGGATCTGCGCGACGATGCTCTCGTCCGCGAGCGCGTCGGGAACGACGCCGTCGGCTTCGAAGCTGAATGCGACGTCGCGGTAGCGACGCTGAGCCGCGACCAGGCCAATGCTCTGTTCGGCCATGGCCGACAGGTCGACGGCCTTGCGCTCCGAGCGCGGAGGACGCGAGAAGTCGAGCAGTTGCCGCAGGATCTCGCGCACCCGCGCCCCCTGCTCACTCGCGCGATCGAGGTAACCGACCGTCGTTTCGTCGAGGCCCTCGCTCCTGCGCGCAAGATCGAGGAAGGCCAACATGGCCCCCATCGGGTTGCCGACCTCATGGGCCACACCCGCTGCGAGACTCCCCACCGAAGCGAGGCGTTCGGCGCGATCGAGGCCGTCGCGCGCCGCGCGCAGGCTCCGGTTGCTGTCGCGAAGTTCGTGAATGGCCTTTTCGAGTTCCGCGCTGCGCAGCTCGAGCGCTTCGCTCATTTCGTTGAATGCATGAGCGACGGCAACCGCTTCCCGGGCACCGTCGACTTCGACACGCGTCCCGCTACAACCGTCACCGATCGCACGAGCGGCTTCGGAAAGCTGTGTGAGTGGGACCAGTACGCGACGGCGCAGGAGATAGGCCCCCATCGCGATGAAGATCGCGCAGTCGGCAATGACCAGAGCGAACAGCCCCTCGCCGGACACGGCCGGTGGCACGCGACCCACGGCGATTTCGCGGCTACCTGCGGCGTCCTGCATGGGCACGGCGAAACGAAGGGGTTCCCACGGACGTCCTACTCCGACGACCGGTTCCTCGGAGGCGCGCGCCTTCGCGGCGATCTCGAGCAGGGGTGTGGTGTCGACATCCGGTTGCATGCCGACCGCGTGCAGGCGCCCTGCTTCCTCGAGCCACCACTGGGTGGGACCCGAACTGCCGACGAAGCGAAAGGCAGGACCATTGGCTTCGGCCACGAGCGCGCGACCGATCAAGCCCCGCAACTGATCGAGTTGAATCGCCTGGGTTCGGACCATGAACGCTGCGAGCAGCCCCGTCGCCGTCACCATGACGAGGGTGAGACTCGCGAGCACCTCGAACTGGACGCCGCGAATCGCTCGCATGGGACTAGTCCCGACCGCGATCGCCCTCGTCGAGGCCGAGCTTTTCGTAGCGATAGCGGAAGGAGCGGAAGGAGATGCCGAGCAGCTGTGCCGCGCGCTTCTTCACACCTCCGGTCTTGCGCATGGCCTCGAGCAACAGCGCGCGTTCGTAGTTGTTGACCAGCTCTTCGAGGTCGACGCCGTCCTCGGCGATCTGGCACGAATAGGTCTGTTGCGGCGGGCGCAGGATCGTGTTGGGAAAGGCGTCCGCACTGATCGCTTCACCGCGGGACAGCGCCACACCGCGCTCGACGATGTTCTCGAGTTCGCGGACGTTTCCCGGAAAGTCGTAGGCCATGAGCTTGTCGAGCGCCGACGGCTCGAGGGGCAGAACATCGCGCCCGAGTTCTTCGGAGAACTTCTCTACGAAGTGCTGAACCAGCAACGGGACGTCCTCGCGCCGCTCGGCCAGCGTCGGCAAGGAGATTTCCATCACGTTGAGTCGGTAGTAGAGGTCTTCCCGGAAGCGGCCTGCAGCGACCTCTTCGTCGAGGCGGCGATTGGTGGCCGAGATCAGGCGCACGTTCACTGGGCGGTCGCTCGTACCACCGACCTGTCGGATCGTGCGCTCCTGCAAGACGCGCAGGAGCTTCACCTGGAGCTGCGTCGACAGCTCACCGATCTCATCGAGGAAGAGCGATCCGTTGTTCGCGGCTTCGAAGAGCCCCTCCTTGTTGCTGACCGCACCGGTGAACGAACCCTTCACGTGACCGAAGAGTTCGCTTTCGAGGAGGTTTTCGGGAATCGCACCGCAGTTGATCGCCACGAAGGGTTCGTCGGCGCGGTCACTCTGGTCGTGGATCGCGCGTGCGACGAGTTCCTTACCCGTGCCGCTCGCGCCGCTGACCAGCACATTGATACGCGTGTCGGCCACCTGGGCGATCAGATCGTAGACGTGCTGCATCACCGGCGACGTTCCGATGATGGCGCGCGCCCGCTTGCGCACGCGAAGCTCGCTGCGCAGGCGTTCGTTTTCCCACGAGAGGAGCTTCTTTTCGAGGGCCTTCTCGACGACGTGGCGGATCTCGTCGACCTTGAAGGGCTTCGTGATGTAGTCGTAGGCGCCCTCTTTCATCGCCGCGATGGCCGAATCGGTCGTCGCGAAGGCGGTGATCATGAGGGTGACGATGTCGAGTTCGTTGTCGCGCACGAAGCGCAACAGGTCGAGCCCCGAACCGTCGGGCATCTGCATGTCGGTGATGAGTAGATCGAAGTCGTTGCTTTCGAGACACAGGGTGGCGCTCGTGACGTCGCTTGCGGTCGTGACGTCATAGCCTTCTCGACGGAAGAAGATCTCGAGGAACTCCTGCATCGAGCGCTCGTCGTCGACGATCAGGATGCGCGCCCTGCCCTTCATGGGCTCACGACTGCTCATTCGTTCACGACTGCTCACGAGTTCACCTCGACACCTGGCAGGCAGATGCGAAAGGTGGACCCTGCACCGGGTTGACTATCGAGCTGCAATTCCCCTCCGTGGTTCTCCACGATGCGATGGACGGTTGGAAGCCCCAACCCCGTGCCTCCCTGCTTGGTGGTGAAGAAGGGCTCGAAGATGTCGTCGCGGACGTCTTCGGGGATCCCGCACCCCGTGTCGGAGATTTCGATTTCGAGCCAATCCATCTTCGCGCCTGTCGGCAGCTCCGACGCACCAGCGCCAGAAGTGGGCGAACCCTGCGAGGCTTCTCGGTCGCCCCCCCTTTGCTCTTGAGAAGCCGGGGCGAGACGCACATGGACGTCGATCCCGAGGTGTCCTCCGTCGGGCATCGCCTGGATCGCGTTGGTCGCGAGGTTCCAGAGCGTCTGGCTCAGCTGGTCTGCGTCGCAGGCGACCCGGAGCCCCGGCTGGACCTCGCCGTGGAGCTTCACGTTCTCGGGCAGGTTGTTCTCGATCATGTGGATCAGGTCGGCGAAGAGCTCGTCGACATCCACCGTCACCGGCACGGTGGGGGCCGGACGCGCGTAGCGCAGGAAGTCGGTAATGAGATTGCTCAGCCGGTCCGCCTCGCGCACCACGATGCCCATCAATCGCTTCGATTCACCCGCGACGTCGAGATCGCTCTCGAGGATCTGCACCGAACCGGAGATCGACGCAAGCGGGTTGCGAATCTCGTGGGCGATCTTCGCCGCGAGTTCCCCCACTGCAGCCAGCCGCTCGGAGCGCGTGAGATCGGATTCCATCGCGACCACGTCGGTCACGTCCTGGAAGATCACCACATGACCCTGTGCGGTCCCGTCTTCCCCCCAGAGAATGCTGTCGGCGAGCCCCAGATGCAGGGTTTCGCCGTTGTGATTCAGGTAGCGCAGGCGCGTACGCAAATTGGGCGGCGGAGCCAGCCCTCCGAGGCTCGGGAGAATCCCGGTCGCGCCGGGAATCACGTCTTCGAGTTCGAGCCCCATCACCTCCTGGGCGCCGAGCCCCGTGATGCGTACTGCTTCGGGATTGAAAGAACTGATGCGGCCATCGGGGTCGGTGGTGAGCAGACCGCTCATGATGCTGTCGATGGTGGCGCGATGAAGATCGCGTAACTGCCGCAGATCGCTGGTTCGCGACTCGAGAGCCGCACCCGTGCGTTGGAGTTCGCGTGAGAGAAGCCCCGCCAGCGCACCAATGGCGAAGAGACCGCCTCCCTGCACCACCCAGACGGCGAGCAGGCGCCCGAATTCGATCTGCTGCGAGGGGGCACGCGGCCTGAGTCCCCAGCCCTCGTTGGCCGTCAGGAGCGCAAACCCATATGCGGCGACGGAGAGCCCCGCCGCACCGATCGCCGTGCGGCTGTGAAAGAGGAGCGCGCCGTACAGGATCACCAACACATAGAGGAAGGTGAACACCGACTCGCGCCCGCCGCTGAAGTGAACCAGCGAGGTCACGATCGCGACATCGGTTGCGATCTGCGCCGAGGCGAAGCGCATCGGGTTGCGAATCCGGCCGAGCGCCGTCCCGGACAGCACGGCCGCAAAGAACGCGAACGTCACCGTCCAATAGATGCCGTTGCGCGCTTCGTCAGAAAGCTCGCGCCCGATCCCATCGAGCCCCGCCGCAATGACGAGGCTGGAAAGCGCAAGGAAGAGCCGGCCCCCCATCAGCCATACGAGGCGACGTTCGGCCTGCTCGTCCAGATCGCTTTCCCGCGGCATGCCGTCCAGCGCCACGGGTCTCCTTTCCCGCTTTTAGTTGATCGCGTCGGCGATCTTGAAGATCGGCAGGTACATGGCCATGAGGATCGTACCGATCGAGCCCCCCATGAAGACCATCATGATCGGTTCGAGCATCGATGTGAGCGCACCCACGGCAACATCCACTTCGTCGTCGTAGAACTCGGCGATCTTGGTGAGCATGATGTCCATCGAACCCGTTTCCTCACCGACCGCCACCATCTGCACCATCATGGGCGGGAAGATGCTCGAATCTTCGAGGGGCTCGGCGAGGGTCTTGCCCTCGGAGATCGCCGCACGGCAGTTCTGTAACTCTTCCTCGATCAGCATGTTGCCCGCGGTCTTCGCGGTGATGTCGAGGGCGTCGAGAATCGGCACGCCACTGGCGATCATGGTGCCCAGCGTACGCGTGAAGCGCGCCACGGCGACCTTCTTGATGATCGGACCGAACACCGGGAGCTTCAAGTTCAACCGGTGCACCTGGTACTTGAAGGCCAGGCTCTTGCCATACGCGGTCTTGAAGGCAATGAAACCCGCAATCGCGATCGCGATGCCGTAGCCCACGTAGGCCTGCAGCCATTCACTGAGCGCGATCACCATGGCCGTCGGGCCAGGCAGTTCGCCGCCGAAGTCTTCGAACATCTTCTGGAAGACCGGGATGACCTTGACGAGGAGCAGGAGGATGACGATCACCGCCACGGCACTCACCGTCGTCGGATAGACCATCGCGCCGCGCAGCTGACGCGCAAGCTTGTCGGCCTTCTCGAGCTGGGTGGCGAGGCGGTTCATGATCGTGTCGAGGATGCCGCCCACCTCACCCGCTGCGACGAGGTTCACGAACAGATCGTCGAAGACCCGCGGATGCCGCCCGAGCGACTCCGCGAAAGTCTGGCCCGACTCGACGTCATTGCGTACTTCGCCGATGATGCGCTTGAACGTCGCGTTCTCGTGGTTGTCGCCGAGAATCTGCAGGCACTGCACGAGGGGAAGACCCGCGTCGATCATCACCGCGAACTGGCGTGTGAAGACGACGAGGTCCTTCGTGGTCACCTTCGGCTGCAAGAAGGTGAAGACATCTTCGATGTTCTTCGGCTTTTGCTTGACGCTGATGGGCAGGATCCCCTGGGCGCGCAGCTGCGCCATCACCCCATCCTTGTCTCCCGCCTCGAGCACGCCCTTCTTGTTCGCGCCCTGCCGTGTTCGGCCTGTCCAGGTATAAACCGCCATCTGTCCTCACTCTGCCGTGGCACCGAAGGCCCACGGTTGCGCGCCCTAGCCCGTGTCGTACCTGGCGCAGAACGACCTCGTCCGATCACCCACCGAGATCACCGCCGCGACCAATGAGTTCCTTGAGTTCCTGCTCGTCGGGGCTGCGCATGATTGCGCTGTCCATCGAGATCAATCTTCGCTGCACGAGTGACGCGAGCGACTGGTTCATCGTCTGCATGCCGAACTTGCCCTGACCGACCTGCATCGCTGAGTACATCTGGTGGACCTTGTCGTCGCGAATGAGGTGGCGGATTGCGGCGTTCGGAACCATGACCTCGAGGGACAGCGCGCGGCCGGGACCGTTCGCCCGCGGCAGCAGCGACTGACACATCACGCCTTCGAGCACGAACGAAAGTTGCTGACGAATCTGTGCCTGCTGGTACGGCGGGAACACATCGACGATGCGGTTGATCGTCTGCACGGCCGAATTGGTGTGCAGCGTTGCGAAACACAGGTGGCCGGTTTCGGAAACCGTGAGTGCGGCTTCGATGGTTTCGAGGTCGCGAAGCTCACCGATCAGCACGACGTCGGGGTCCTGGCGCAGGATGTACTTGAGCGCCTGCTTGAAGCCCTCGGTGTCCGAACCGATCTCGCGCTGGTTCACGATGCAGCCCTTGTGGGGGTGCAGATACTCGATCGGGTCCTCGACCGTGATGATGTGCTCGCTGCGCTCCTCGTTGATCTTGTTGAGGATACTCGCGAGCGTCGTCGACTTACCCGAACCCGTCGGCCCGGTCACAAGGATCAGACCGCGACTCTTTCGCGAGAGCTCCTCGACGATGGGCGGAAGGTTCAGCTGCTCGAAGGTGAGGATCTTGAACGGGATCGCGCGGAACGCGCCGGCCACGTTGCCGCGCTGCACGAAGATGTTCCCGCGAAATCGCGAAAGGCGCTGCACGCTGAACGAAAGATCGAGTTCGTTGTCCTCTTCGAAGCGGTGCTTCTGGGCGTCGGTCAGGACCGAGTAGCAGAGCTGCTTGGTATCCTGCGGTGAAAGCGGCGGCATCTTGAGCGCGTGCAGTTTGCCGTCGATGCGAAGCTGCGGAGGCGTACCGGTCGTGAGGTGGAGATCGCTCGCCCCCTTCTCGATCATCGCCTTCAAGAGCTGATGCATGTTCGCCATGTGAGACCCGACCCCCCCTGCCCTAGCCGGCGTCCGAGGTCGACACGCGGAAGACCTCGCTGAGTGTGATGCTCTGGTTGTGGAGCATGTTGAGTGCGCTTCGGCGCAGGGTCACCATGCCGCCGCGAATCGCTTCGCGTTTGATTTCTGTCGCCGAGGCCCCGTTGAGGACGAACTCCTTGAGTTCCTCGGTCATCTTCATCACTTCGTAGACAGCGATTCGGCCCTTGAAGCCGGTGTCCGAGCAGTTGCCACAGCCGGCGCCCTTGGCGGGTGCGATGCCCTTGGCCTCTTCTTCCGTCATGCCGGCGTCGACGAGTTCTTGCGCCGTCACTTCGGGATCGGGCTCGATGCACTCCGGGCAGATCCGACGCGCAAGGCGCTGGGCCACGATGCAGTTGACCGACGAAGCCACCAGGAACGGCTCGATGCCCATGTTGAGCAGACGATTGACCGTACTCGGCGCGTCGTTCGTGTGGAGCGTCGACAGCACCATGTGACCGGTGAGCGCTGCCTTCACCGCGATTTCCGCGGTCTCGAAGTCACGAATCTCACCGACCATGATGATGTCAGGGTCCTGACGCAGGAACGAACGGAGCGCAGCCGCGAAGTTCAGGCCGATGTCTTCGTGCATCTGCACCTGGTTGATACCGCCCAGGTTGAATTCGACGGGGTCCTCGGCCGTCGAGAGGTTCTCGCCCACCTGGTTGAGTTCAGAGAGGGCCGAGTAGAGCGTCGTCGTCTTACCAGAACCGGTGGGGCCGGTGACGAGCACCATTCCGAAGGGCTGGTGAATGCAATGCTGGAAGTCGTCTAGCTGCCCTTGTTCGAAACCGAGCTTGGTCATGTCGAGCTGTAGATTCGACTTGTCGAGCAAGCGAAGCACGATCTTCTCGCCAAAGAGCGTCGGCAGGACCGAGACACGAAAGTCCATCTCGCGGCCGCGTCCCATCTTGAGCTTGATGCGACCGTCCTGCGGCAGGCGCCGCTCGGCGATGTCGAGTTCCGACATGATCTTGATGCGCGAGGTGAGCGCGTTCTTGAGCTTCAGCGGCGGCTTCATCACTTCGTAGAGCACGCCATCGATGCGGTACCGCACGCGGAACGACTTCTCGTAGGGCTCGATATGGATATCCGACGTTTCCTTCTTGACCGCGTCGGTGAGGATCAGGTTCACGAGCTTGACGACCGGCGCGTCTTCGGCCTCGCGGCCCAGTTCGGCGGTGTCGATGTCCTCTTCGCCCTGCACGAGATCGATGTCGGAGTCATCGAAACCCGCCATCACTTCGTCGAGAACGTCGGACTGCTCGTAGAACTTCTCGATCGAGCGCTTGATCGCCTCTTCGGACGCGACCACTGGCTGGATGTTGTACCCGGTGAGGAACTTGATGTCGTCGAGGGCAAAGATGTTCGACGGGTCGGCGGTTGCGAGGATGAGCGTCGAGCCCGCGCGATTGACCGGGACGACATTGTGCTTCGTCGCCACGTCCTCGGGAATCAGCTGCGTGACTTCGGCGTCCACCTCGAACTCGTCGAGGTTGATCGAAGGTACGCCGTACTGCTTCGCGACGAAGTCCGTCAGTTCTGTTTCGTCGAGAAAGCCAAGCTCGGTGATCTCGGCAGCGAGTCGCTTGCCCTTGGCTGCGGCTCCCGAGCGAGCTTGTTGGAGCTGGTCCGCTGAAAGCAGGTTCTCCTTGACGAGGAGTTCGCCGATCCGCTCGTTCAACTTCCCTACCCCCAACCGTCCGTACGGGGGTGGCGAAGTTGCCAACACCCGCTCGGATTCGCGTGACCAGGTCGCTTTTCCCGCGGTGTCAGCCGAAGGCAAAGGCGACGCAATCCCGACGAATCATCGGTTCTCGGTTGCGGGATCTTTACCGGACGGGTCGTCGGCGGAGCTGGATTGGAAGGTGAGTTCGCCGAGGCTCGTGTGCTGGCTGCGCAGCACGATCAGCCCCAGGACGACGAGCGAGCTCCAGAACACGAACCAGACGAGCAGCCCGAGGGCCAACGCTTCGGCAGGTGTCACACCGAAACGTTCGAGGACGCTATTGAAAGCGAGTTGATAGGTGCCGAAGAAACCGGGGGTCGAAGGGATCGCGACCGCCACGCCAACCGCAGCGAGCAGGATCCAGGACACCATCAGGGTTTCGACGGGGTCCCCGAGTTCCAATCCGAACGCATAAATCCCTGCAAGCATTGGAATCGTCGAAAGAAGCAGCCAGATCACGACGCTGTGAACGAGGATCCAGGCCAGGTGGCTGCCCAGGGACAGGGAATGCAGTCCGTCTGCGAAGCGACGGACCAGGCGCTCGAGTTCGGAAGCGATGCGATCGGGAAGCGGCTTCGCGAAGAAGTGGGCGACCCTGATCACCTGCTCGGGGAACAGGCGGATCACGACCAACCCCATCACGGGTACGCAAGCCGCCGGCAACAGCAGCATGGTCCCCTTCGCGAGCAGGCTGTCGCCACCGCGTCCGGCCCAGGTAAGCGAAGCCGCCGCGATCAAGAGCACGCAGACGACGTCGATCACCCGCTCGATCACCACCGTGCCGAGAATGGAAGTCGCGCTCACCCCCTGTTGGCGGGCCAGGTACCACGAGCGCACGAATTCACCGACGCGCAGTGGCAGGATGTTGTTGACCAGGAAGCCAATGGCCTGGGCGTGAAACAACGGCACCCGATCGATTTCAGTGACGGAATTCGTGAGATGACGCCAGCGCAACGCACGCACCCATGTGGCCGCCACGTAACAGGGAACCGACGCGGCGAACAAGAGCAGGAGATCAGCCTGCTTCATCGCCTCGAGCACGCTCTCGAGGGGAATGCCGCGCGCGACGTACCAGATCGAAAGGGCCGCGATCCCGATCCCCAACCAGAAGCGCCAGTTGAGGAACCAGGGCGTACCCCCGCCGAGGCTCGGCCCGGGGGTCGCGTCGTCCTGCGGTGCAGCAGCATTGTCCGGGTGATCTAGAGACCCCACGGGCTCCTCTTCGTCACGGGCCGGCGCCCGCTTTCGAACTCATCGGGCCGCGAGTTTTTCTCGGGCCAATTCGACGTCCGCCGCGATCTGGACTTTGAGGGCCTCGGGCCCTGGAAACTTCTGTTCGGGACGCAGGCGTTCGCGGAAGGCCAACTCGACAGAGGCCCCGTAGATGTCGCCCTCGAAATCGAGCAAGTGGGCCTCGGCGAGCAGGCGACCATCCGCGTAAAACGTGGGTCGGCGTCCGACGTTGACCACGGCGCCGTAACGTTCTTCCTTCCTTTCTACACCGTCATCGCCGCCCCCGTTCGAACCCGGCCCCGCGAGTACTCGAACTTCCCCGGCGTAGACGCCGGGGCTGGGCAGGAGCTCGTTTTCGGGGACGAGGTTCGCCGTGGGAAAGCCCAGCGTGCGACCACGGCGGTCGCCCTCGAGCACCCGACTTCGCACGGCAAAGGGACGGCCGAGCAACACGGCGGCTTCCTCGACGTCTCCCTCCGCGAGCAACTCGCGAATCCGCGTCGAGTTCACGTCCCGATCGTTCACGCGGATCTCCGGGATGATCGTGACCGAGAAACCGAGCCCCGCTCCGATTTCGCAGAGCGCAGCCATCGAACCTTCGCGGTCGCGCCCGAAGTGAAAGTCGTAACCCACGAAGACCTCACGCGGACGGATGCAGTCCCAGATGATTTCGCGCACGAACGCTTCGGGCGTCGTTCTCGCAAACGAAAGATCGAACGGCTGAACGATGGCGACGTCGATCCCCACCGCTTCGAGGACCTCGAGTTTCTGTTCCCGAGTCGCGAGCAGGCTCGGCGCACGGTCGGGCTGCAACACCTTGCGCGGATGGGGGTCGAAGGTAAGAACGACCGCTTCACCCTCGAGCAGGCGCGCGCGTTCGATCACGGTGTCCATGATCGCACGGTGCCCGAGATGAACACCGTCGAAGTTACCGATGGTGAGAACGGGGCGAACGAGTTCGCGCGCGAGCGCGTTCGCTCCTGCAACGATCTCCAATGCTAGACTCCCGTTCGTGCGAACCTTGTCGCGTTACTTCGCGTTGCGATACCTGGTGCTGTTCGCGCTGACCCTTGTCGTCTCGACGCTCACCATCGTCGTGATCGAGATGCTACTCAATCTCGACGACATGCTCTCTGCGGGCGACGGCGCGAACGCCCCTTTCGTCTATCTGATGCTGCGCATTCCCTCGTACTACCTGCGCGAGCTGATCCCGATCGCGTCGTTCGCAGCCGCCTTCTTCGCCCTCGCCATCGGATCCCATTGGTTCGAAGTGGCCGCGGCCAAGGCGGGGGGCATCTCGCCCGATCGATTGGTCGCCCCCATGCTCGCGGCCGCGATGCTCGTAGCCTGCGGCACCTACGTGCTCGGTGAAACCTGGATCGTCGGATCGACTCGCGAGTGGAACCGCTTCGAGTCGGGAGGCGGACCACACATCAGCTATCGCGAAGGCTCCTTCTGGTACAAGCGCGGGCGCACGATCTACAACATCTCGCAGGCAGATGCCTCCCGGCGAACCCTGCGGGGAGTTCGGCTCTTCGATCTGGACGAAAACGGGCGCCTCATCCGCAGCCTCGACGCCCCGCGTGTGGATGTCGACGACCAACATCGCTGGCACTTCGAAACCGCGGTGGTTCGACACTTCGACCCCGAAGACCACGACGCCGCGGTGCGCGTCGAAGAACTCAGCGGCGTCACCCTCGACATCGCCGACCCGAATGACGCCGCGTTGATCAACACCGACCTCGAAAGCCTGACGGTCGCAAAGCTACGAGCGCATGCAGCCATTCGCGCACGCGAAGGAGAGAACGTCCACCGGGTGAACACGGTGCTGTACTCACGCTACGTCGAACCCCTTTCCGTGGTGCTGTTCGCGTTGCTGGCCGCCCCCTTCGGCTTGCGGGTCGGGGGACAGCGGGGCTTCGGTCTACCCGCCCTGCTCGGCATAGGGACGGTGTCGTGTTACTTCGCGCTTCGCAGCGTGTCGACCACCTTGGCGAGCGAAGGCGTGATCTCGGCCGCCACGGCGTCGACCGCCCTGGTGCTCGTGTTCGCGATCGCGGGTGCGATCCAGCTGCGCTTCATCGAGCGCTGATCGGGGAAGAATCACGCAACCACCCGATCCGCGGACCGGTACCGCGCCAGCGGCTCCCTCCCGGCCCTCAACCCCAACGCGAACTCGAGCCGATCCGGTGGCGAGCCCGTAACCCCGACCGTGCCGCCGCGGACACCCCGCAAGTGGTGGAACGCGCACAGTGTTGTGAGGTTCTCCGGTTCGTCTCCTCCACCCGCCGATCGGAAGCGGATGTGATGTACGTGCAGGTTCTTCTGCGCCGTGCATCCGGGAAACACGCACCGCCAGTCGTCGCGGTAAGCAGAGCGTTACTTGTCGGCGCAAGAACCGAATACGCTGCTTATTCTTACTGCGCGCGCTTCGACATCGCTCGGGTTTGGTGATCTCTCCATTCTTCGACCTGCCGATTGGATCGAAGCTCATCCCTCATTTCCCAGGGAAGACTCGGTCACCTCGAACCATCGCGCGCCAGGTCAGGCTGGCCCTTGGCGGGCCGCCAAGCAGCTGGTTAGAACATATTGAGCGACTGTTTTGTTTATGCAAAGCTCTGGTCTATGAGCTTCGGCGGAGCAGCGATAGGGGCAATGAGGTGAGCGAGGGCGTGAGAGACCCAGCGGAACGCAGGTCCCAGGCCGAGCGCAGTGCCCTTACCCGGGAACGCGCGGTGGAGGCGGTGACCGATTTGCTCGTCGACGAGGGAATCGCGAGCGCAACCGCCTCGCGTATTTCGGCGCGCGCGGGAGTCACCTGGGGAGCCATCGCTCACCAGTTCGGCGACAAGGACTCGGTGCTGCTCGCGGTCGCAGAACACGGCTTCGCCGAGCTCTCAGAGAGTCTGGTCGAGAACCTGGACGACGGAGCGACCCCACGCGAGCGGATGGACATCCTGATCGACGAGACACGGCGCCGCCTCAACACGCGCCCCGCGATCGCCTTCCTCGAGATCGTCTTGAATGCCCGTGGTCTCGATCACGCTCAGCTGCGCTCCCGCCAGGAGGCACTCATCGTCACGCACACACGAAAGATCTGGCGCGATCTCTTCAGCGAATTTGGCGTCGATGAGCAGGCAATCGATACGGCTCGCAAGCTCACCTTCGCCGCCCTGCTCGGCATGTCGATCCAGAGCAAGATGGGGCCCCGCAAACCTCGCTTCAGCCGCGAGGTCGAGACCCTGAAGCGGGTCGCCCTGAACATGCTTGGCCTCGATGACGAATAACGACTCAGTTCGGTAACAAGTTCGGAAGGGAGATAGAGCATGGGGCTCCAAGGCACGGCCGCGATCGTCGGGATCGCGGAGCTCAAGCCGGAAAAGAAGCCGACTGGTCCGGAGATGTTTTCCATCGAGCAGTGGGCTCAGCTGGCACGCCTGGCGCTGCTCGATGCCGGGCTACGGCCCGGTGATGTGAACGGGCTCGTGACGTCCGCCGTCATGGAATCGGCGATGTTCGCGCCCGCCACTGTCGCCGAGTACCTCGGTATGGAGGTGGACTATGCCGAGCACGTCGACCTGGGTGGGGCCACGGCCGCGGGCATGATCTGGCGAGCCGCGAGCGCGATCGAACTCGGCATCGCGGACGTGGTGGTTTGCGCGCTGCCAGGCGCCATGACGCCGCAGCCGCCGGACGCGCCTCCCGCGATGGACGGGTGGCTCTATGGCGCCTCCAGCAATGCCTACGGTTCTCCGCAGGCCGAGTTCGAAATCCCGTATGGGAACATCGCCCAGAACAGCGGGTACTCGCAGATCGCGAACCGATACGGGGAAGAATTCGGATACGACCCGCGCGCCCTGGCGAAGATCGCCGTGGATCAACGAACGAACGCCTGCGCAAACCCCGAAGCGCTCTTCTACGGCAAGCCATTGACCATCGACGACGTCTTGAACAGTCCGATGATCGCGGACCCGCTTCACATGCTGGAGATCGTAATGCCGGTCTCGGGCGGCGCGGCTGTCGTATTGGCCAGCCGCGAGAAGGCAGCGCAGACACCGCATCGCCCGGTGTGGCTCTCGGGTTTCGGCGAACGTCTGGCCTTCAAGACCCCCACCTATGCAGCGGACCTGGTCCGAACACCGATTGGACCCGCGGCGGACACGGCCTTCGGGATGGCAGGCGTTTCGCGCGAGGACATCGACATGGTCTCGATCTACGACTGCTACACGATCGCGGTCCTGCTGGCGATCGAGGACGCCGGCTTCTGCGGCAAGGGAGAGGGGATGGATTTCATCAACGCCCATGACCTGACCTTCGAGGGCGATTTTCCGTGCAACACCCACGGCGGACAGCTTTCGTTTGGTCAGACCGGCATGGCGGGTGGCTTGTCGCACGTGACCGAGGGCGCGCGCCAGATCATGGGTCGCGCGGCTGGCAATCAGATGGCCCGCTGCGACACGGTCTTCGTGTCCGGTAATGGCGGAATCATGAGCGAGCAGGTTGCGCTCATCCTTCGCGGAGATTGAAGAATGGATTTCGAAAAGCCGCTTCCCGTCGCCACTGCCACCTCGAAGCCCTTCTGGGAGGCGCTGACCCGCCACGAAGTGCAGATCCAGCAGTGCGCCGACTGTCAGGCCTGGATCTACTACCCCCGCGCGTTCTGCCCCGAATGCCTCTCACCGAAGCTCGAGTGGAAGCAGATTTCCGGCAAGGGAACCCTCTACAGCTTCACCATCGCGCGTCGTCCCACGGCGCCATTCTGGGCCGACGAGGTTCCGCAGCTGATCGTCGTGGTGGAGCTGGACGAGGGGCCACGCCTGACCAGCACGCTCTGCAACGTCGAAGAGGGAGACATCCGCGTGGGCATGCGGCTGCAGCCGGTCTTCGACGACGTCAGCGGCAAGGACGTGACACTGCTTCGCTACGAGGCCGAATAGCGGAGCCCCTGCCAGCCCGGAGAATCGTCCGGGCTGGGCTTCAGGCGCCGGGTCGTCGAGGCAGGCTCACGGTCGCCGTGCCAGGCATGAGGATCGCGCCGCCCTCGTTGCGCTCGAAGATCTCGCAGTCCACGAAGTGCTGGCCTTCCTCCTTGCGCTTCCCCACGACGACGCCGCCGTAGTGAAGCGTTTCGTTGGGGAAGGCGTTGCCGCGGTTCTGGATCTGAATGCGGGTGAGGCGGCCACCCGGTCCGATCCAATCCGTGAGTGCCTTCGCGAGGAGCGCCGCTTGCAGCGGCCCCTGTACGAGGATGTTCGGCAGACCCTCCGTCTTCGCGTAGGGGAGGTCGTAGTGGATCCGGTGACCGTTGTTGGTGGCGGCGCTGAAGAAGAAGAGCTGGAGCTCCGAC
>JASMLK010000124.1 GCA_030748735.1 Myxococcota bacterium
GCACTCTGGCAAGAGAAATCGACGTCCCGCTGCTCGACGTGGGGTGAACCACGTCTGCGCGGCGGAACGCCGATTTCTCTTGCCAGAGCACGAATCGGCACCGTCTCGCTACGGATGTTCATGAATAATCCGGGCTAGCCCGGAGGCGTCAGAACTGGAAGTAGATGAAAGGCACCTTCTCCAGGGGCCACAGCACCACCGCTGCGAAACCACCGACGACTGAGCCAGCGAAGAGCAGACTGGCCGGCACGCGTTCGAGCCTGGCTTCGACATCGCCACGGCGATAGACGCTCACGCCGTGGCACAGCATGAAGATCCCCAGCACGAACAGGCTGCTGAATATCGCGCTATTCCCGAGTCCGCGATCCGCGAGCTGAAAATCGAAGTCGAAGAAGACGAACTTCGAGAGTGCGACCTGCATTTTGTCGAAATCCGTCAGGCGAAATGTGACCCAGGTGAGGAATACGTAGTACTGCATCGCGGCAATCGAGAGGACGTTCTTCCAGAGGCGATCGCGTATGGGTTTTCCGGACCGCGCGCGCAAACCCGAATAGGCGCGGTGCACGATCAAGAGCAGACCGTGGAGAAAGCCCCAGAGCACGAAGTTCCAGCTCGCACCGTGCCACAGCCCCCCGAGTAGCATGGTGAGCATCAGGTTGCGGTAAGTGGCGAACGTCGAACCGCGATTGCCGCCGAGCGAGATGTAGAGATAGTCGCGCAACCACGAGGAAAGGCTGATGTGCCAGCGCCGCCAGAAGTCCGATGGGTTGTGGGCGAAGTAAGGTGCGTCGAAGTTCTTGGGCAGGCGGTACCCCAACACCCCCGCGATCCCGATCGCGATATCGGAGTAGCCCGAGAAATCACAGTAGATCTGGACGCCAAAGGACAGGGTGGCGAGCCAGATCACGACACTGGGCCAGGCTTCGGGGTTGGCGAAGATGGCGTCGGCGAAGAGCGCGACGTTGTCGGCAACCACGACCTTCTTCAGCAACCCTCGCCCGATGTAGAAGACATCGACACGCCGAAAGCGAAGGTGTTCGAGGTGGTCGAGCTGCGGCAAGAAGTCGGCTGCGCGAACGATGGGCCCGGCGACGAGCTGAGGAAAGAAGGCAACGAACAGGGCGAAGTCCAGCGGCGAGCGTGAGGGCGGGATCTGCCCGCGATAGAGGTCGATCGTGTAGCTCAGTGTCTGGAACGTATAGAACGAGATGCCCACCGGCAGCAGGACGTTGATCGTGGTCCAGGAGGGTTCGAATCCGCCCGAGCGCAGGAGCCACAAGAGGCTGTCGCCAAGGAAGCCCGCATACTTGAAGTAGCCGAGCAACCCGAGGTTGGCGGCCAGGCTCACGATCAACAAGCGCCGACGCCTGCGCTTTTCAGTCTCGACCGCCATCCGGCGCCCGACCAGGTAGTCGACGAAAGTCGAGAACAGGATCAGGAGGATGAACGCCGGGTTCCAGCACATGTAAAAGACGTAGCTGGCGACGAGAAGGACGAACTTCTTGCCCTCGTTGCGCGAAACGACCGCGAGGCATGCGAGCAAGACGATCGAGAAGACGAGAAACTGAAACTCGTAGAACAGCATCAGAGCATCTCGCCCAATCTGGCGGTGAGCAGAGCAGTAAGTCGTTCCGCCCCAGCCGCGGTGGGATGGACGGCGTCCACGAACTCGTCTGCCTCGAGCAGATCGAAGGTGTTGAGGAGTTCGACTCCGGGCTGCTCCGCCAACTCGGTCAGGAACTCGGCGAGCAGGCGTGTGGGCACGGCGCCTTCGTTGTTGCGGATCTCGGGGTGTGCGGGCGGAATGACGAAGAGCAGCCGACGCCCCTGCTCTCGCGTCCGCTGCGTCATCGCGCGCAGGATCTCGGCGGCTTGCGGGTTCGCTGCGGTCTGGCGCGCAGAGCGCTCGCGGCGACTCGCGAGATCGCGCTTCATGGCCGGTTCGGGCACCCGCTTTGTGTAGGGGCAGGGGTAGTAGAGGTCGTAGATCGAGCGCTGCACCGAGAGATCGTTTCGCAGCAGGTCCCGGACGCCTTCGTCGATGGAGCTTCGCAGTGCCCAACGCGCACCGAACTCGCGCTTCAGGGCCGAACGGTCGAGATAGGAGCCTGCTCGCTCTTGGAAGGCGCTTCGCAGGATTTTCTCGGTCTGCGCATCGAGTTCGTATCCGTAGATCCGAAACGCGTCATAACGATCAGCGTTCATCTGGGGTTCGATGTTCAAGTCAGACGGCATCGCGAACTGGATCACGACCTCGATGTTGTCGTGAAGATCCTTGTAGTAGAAGAGCGACTCCATCGGGTTGCGGGCACCCGTCGCGAGATTCAACGCGGTGCGATGGAGTGAGTCGCCAAGGCGTTTCGCGTCGACGCCGCACATCGCGATGCTATTGCCGAAGATGGCGAGCTGGGGTGCCGTTTCGTCCGAGGCGAGTGCCTCCAGCATGATCCGGTCGCGCGTCATTGGATGCTGCACGCGAACAAAGACCCCATGAATGAACTGCAGCCCCAGAAAGACGCCGATCAGCACCCCGAGCACCGGAATGAAGAAGTGGGTGATGGCCTCGCGGTTCAAGACGAAGGCTCTCCGTTCCTCACGACCCGCCAGATGCGCAGGTGTTCGCTCGGCGTGATGTGCTCGTCGTAGCGAACCTGCATGTGAGCCTGCTTGGCGAGATGCCCGAGCGTGGATGCATACTCCACGCTTCTTCTTCGCCAGTACTCGCTATCGGATCGCTCGAGCAGAACCACATGGAGATCCTGAGCGGATTCGAGGATGCGTTCGAAGTGTTGGGGTTCTAGATGTTGAATACCGATCGGTGCCCGCGCACCATACATGTCGCTGGCGAGATACTTGAACGTGCCGTGGGCATTCGTGAGCACCCACGAGTCCGTGCTGGTGTACTCGTAGATGGCGGTGCGGATTCCCAGGTGATTGGCGTTGAACCGGTTCATGAAGACGTGAACCGAGATCGAGGCGCTTGCGGCGCCCACGACGAGGAGAAAGCCCGCGGCGAACTCGATTCTTCGCGCGGCGCGCGAGTTCCTTTTCGAAAGCCACTCGAGAGCTTCGGGAACGACGTGCGCGAGACAGAAGGCGAGGATCGGGACCGCGGGAATCAGGAAGCGGCCGGTCAGGATCAAGGCTTTGAGCTGACCGCTTTCTGCGCCCGCGTACGTGTAGGAAGAGAAGAAGATCACGGGCAGGAGCACCGACGCAGTGACTTCGGGGCGCCGCCTTCCTCGATACTGCAGTGCAGCGAGCAGTCCGCCTGGCACCAACACGAGCGTGAAGAACGCGTACATGGGCAAATTGGCGGCGAGCGCGTCGATCGAGAATCCATAGCCGGCACTCTTGACATGAAACGGACTTCCGAAAACCATCGCCCCGCTGATGAACCGCAGCGACGTTCCGGTCAGCCCGGAGATCACGAGCGCGTGAACCCCTCGCTCACGGCGTATGACCGCACCAAGAAAGAAGGGAATGATGACGAGCACGCTCGTCTCGCGGAAGGTGAGCGAAAGACCGGCGATGAAACCCGAGACCCACCACGCTCTACGATCTTCCTGGTCTATCCCTCGCCAGAACAGCAGAATCGAAAGCGTCGTAAGGAACGCACAGATGACATCGCTCATCGCGACGCGCCCGAGCACCAACGTTGCCGGGAAGACGAGCACGAAGAGTGAATAGAGAGGCGACCTTCCCTCGCGCTCGATCATTCTGGCCGTACAGAGCACCAACCCCAGCAGGGCGAGCAGCGGTACGACGAACGCTCCCCGCCAACCGAGCACGAACATGAACGGAGCCATGACGGCCGAGGTGCCGGCGGGGTATTCGCCGGGTTGGTAGGGACGCGGCAGACCTTCGACCGGGTTCTGCCAGTGATTGCGGACCGTACCTCGAGAGAAGCCATCCGCCTGGGCGACGTAACACGCTTCGTCGACGTTGGTGATGACGTCGGGGTAGTACGCCAGCATGGTGACCACGTAGATCGCGAGGACGCCAAGGACCAGCGACCATGCCTGCGTGCGACTCGAGACTACACCGAAGGTCGAAGCCACTGTTAGATCAGTCCGAAACGGTTCAGATAGACAGCTATCGCGAGCGCAGAGAGTCCGCCGTACACCGCGAGTTTGAGGAACAGCTGGGTGCCGATCCTCCAGCCGATGGCCGCCCAGACAAGGCAGATCGGGTAGAAGATCTCGCGGTACCGGGGTACGCCGATGGACACCGTTCCGAGCACGACCAGGAAGACCAGCGGGAAGACGAGCAGAGGCAGCTTCAGCCGCCAATCAGGTCCGCGGATCAAACTCCATGCACCGAGGAGCATGTGGGGCAAGAGGGCGAGACTGATCAAATGGAGAAACGTCCCCAGCGTAGTGACGGGGGCCCGGCTGATCTCCGGAGGAAATGGCATGATGAGGTACGCGACCGCTGCAAAGGGGATCTTGTAGACGTCCAGGGGCCCGGTGACACGCAGTATGCGCGTCAGCCCCCCGCCAACCTCGGACAGTTCGGCGCTCCCCTCCAGCATGGCTTCTGTTCGTTGGGTGTAGATATCGATGTTGACCCTTGCGTCTTCGGGAATCGCAACCTGCACGGCGATGAGCACTACGACCGTGCCGGCGGCCAGCAGGAACCCCTGCACGAAGCTCCGGTTCGCGAGCACGAAGCAAATGACCAAGACGCCAAGAAACGGCAGGATCAGTCCGCTGCGAAAGGGATAGACGGCGATCAGGCCAAGCACGCCCAATGCGGCGGACATTCTCCACCCGGGCTCCTGCCTGAACACGCGGATCGCGTGATAGAACATGAAGAGCACGATCAGCTGAACCAGCGGGTCCTTGCGATGGTTCAGTGAGAGCAGGATCGGTGCCGGCAGGAAGACGTAGATGGCCGACGCGAGGCGCGCGGTCGGCTCGTCGAAGTACATCCGCGTGATGCGATAGACGTAAAGCATCGCGGCGCTGACGAACATGATCAGGAAGAAGCGGATTACCAGCGTGTTCGGTCCGAACAGGATGTAGGTGTACGCGGTGACGAGGTACATCCCGGGGTCGTTTGCTTTGTGGCCCCAGCTCGTGGAGGGCGTGTCGTAGACGATCTCCTCCGCGATCGTGACCCCCTGCTCGTGGTGACCGCGCGCGTCCACGTACGCGAAGCCACCCTCGCCGAGGTAGACGAGCCACTGGAAGTAGGCGGGGACGAGGAGCGCTTTGAGGAGGAAGGCCCCGACGGCGATCCACATGAGCCACCCGCGTTCTTCGGGTTTGCGCACCATGTAGAAGACGACGAGGACCGCGAGCGCGAGCGCGAAGCCCAAGAGCGAAGAGACCAACGGGGTCGGGGGCGCGACGAAACTATGCACTGAGGCTCACTTTCTTTTCGTCTCGGTTTTGAACCATGCCCGCAACGGTTTCGCCTTCAGGCCTGGCCCTGGCTGACGACCTTCTCGAAGTATTCGATGGTCTTCGCGAGCCCGTCTTTGAGGGGGACCCTGGGCTCCCAGCCGAGCGTCTCCTTCGCGAGCCCGATGTCAGGACACCGCTGGGT
>JASMLK010000125.1 GCA_030748735.1 Myxococcota bacterium
TCTGGTCGGCGAGAGCCTTGTGGGCCTGCCGTGCCGTGATCGCCGCCGTCAACGTCGTCTTCCCGTGGTCAACGTGACCAATCGTTCCCACGTTTACGTGGGGCTTCGATCGATCGAACTTCTCTTTGGCCATGCTGGTTCGTCCTCGTTGGTCTGGGTGTCTGGATTTCGCTTGGTTCGCTGCGCGATGCGACCCTTGCGGGTGGTTGCATCGCCGGTCTGGAGCTCACGAGCGGGGTTGAACCGCTGACCTCGTCCTTACCAAGGACGCGCTCTACCACCTGAGCTACGTGAGCAAACGCTTGAGTCTGTCTGTCTTTCGCCTTGGGGTTCTTGGAGTCGTTTCGACGCCCGGGAGTGGAGCGGGAAACGGGATTCGAACCCGCGACCCCGAGCTTGGAAGGCTCGTGCTCTAGCCAGCTGAGCTATTCCCGCGCGAATCGGTCGTCGTCCTTCGTCCGCCGCTGTGGTTCTGCTGCTCCTCGCTTTCCCTTTGCTGTCCTGTGCTTTCCTGCTGATCTTGTTTGAATTGGCTCGCTCGTTCGCTTCGTCTGGCGCCAAGCGGGTGTATGTGATGGTGGAGAGGGGAGGATTCGAACCTCCGTAGGCCAGAGGCCAGCAGATTTACAGTCTGCCCCGGTTAGCCACTTCGGTACCTCTCCTTGAATCTCGTGCCTTGAATCTCGTGTTGGTTCGGGGTTGTCGTCGCGCTGTCGTCGCTCTACGGCTGCTCAGTGGCGTTGAAGCGCTGAAGTCTGCGAAGTTGCCCAAAAGCGTAAAGAGACCCGAGGCTTGTTACGCCCTGCTTTCAATCGCGGTTACGAGACTCACACGGTCTGGATTGTCGTGTGACGGTCACGCGCTGAAAGAAGAGTCGCCCGAACCTTGAATCGTCTCTTCGTCCGCCTCGATCGGTTCGTCGCCGCGAATCCCGCCGTGGCAGGCTGCGTTGGTCACGCGGTTCAGAACCAATGGACTGACTTCGTATGAATGAATGTCGTGTTGATTCGCGATGTTGCTGGTATCGCCCTGGCGCCTGCGGTGCGCCTTCACCCCCGCTCTTCTTGCCTTGCTCTCGATCCTTGCTCTCGATCCTTGCTCTCGATCTTTCGATTTCGCGCTTGCCGAAACTTCGCCGCCCTCGCCTTGCTTGATCTCTTTCGTTTCCTTCGATCCCGCTCTTCTCGCTCTCCTGGCTCTTCGCTTCTACCGACAGCAATCCCTTTGGAGACGCAGCTGAAATTTGAACTTCAACGCGTATCGGTCTGGTGATCGGTGTCGGGTTCTGCTCGGAGCTGGCGAGGGGACTCGAACCCTTAACCTTCGGATTACAAATCCGATGCTCTACCAGTTGAGCTACGCCAGCGCGGATTCGGCCGCGCGAACTATTACCCAACCGCGTCCCGGCAGCAACGGCGTGGGCGCAATTTTCGCAAATGGGGTGCGAAGTTAGAGAACCCCGCCGCACCCCGCGACCGGTCGGGCCAAAAGCGCCGGGCGGGGACCGCCGGACCGGACACCGCCTCGAGTCGGGCGCCTCGAGTCGACCGCCAGCGGCAAGGCCGATGCCCGGCCAGGGCTACCCGACCTCGGCGCGGCGCTGCAACTCGAAGAGCAGCACCGCGGCGGCCGTCGACACGTTGAGCGACGCTACCTGCCCCTTCATTTCGATCCGCACCGGATGATCGATCAGCTTCTCGATCTCGGGCCGAAGACCTCGCCCCTCTGCCCCCATCACCACGACGAGGTCTCCCTGCAAGACGCGGTCGGGCATTCGGAACAGCGATTCCGGCGCGTCGGGATCCGCCCCGACGACCCAGAAACCCTCTTGCTTCAAGTAGTTGATGGTTCGGCTGAGGTTGGTCACGCGGGCCACCGGCAGCCATTCGATGGCGCCGGCACTCGCCCTGGCCACGGCCGGCGACAGCGGGGGCGCACGGCGGCGCGAGAGAACCATCCCCAGGCAGCCGGCCCCCTCGGCGACGCGCGCCAGAGCCCCCACATTTTGAGGGTCTTCAACCCCATCCAAGACGATCAGGCGCCTGGCTCCCTCGGCCCCCGCGGCGAGGTCTTCGAGGTCGACTTCCGGCAGCGGGCCCACCTCGAGGGCCACGCCCTGGGGGTTCGGCCCCTCATCTCCGAAATCCTGGTCCAGTTCGCCCTCGCGTATCGCCACGCCGCGCTCGCGGGCCAACTGGATCAGGGCCGCGACCTCGGGCCGCCGCTCGGCCCCGGGCCGAACGATCAGAAGGTCGGCGCGCCGCCGTCCCGCCCGCAGCGCCTCGAGGCAGCTGTGTAGACCGGTGAGGCGTTCGCGAGAGGAGCGCTTTCGCCCATCGCCGCCACGGGGTCGGCCGCCGCGGCGAGATCGAGCGCCGCGGCCGGAAGAAGCGCCGCGGCCGGAAGAAGAGAAGGACTTCAAGAGGTTTCGCTCGCGCAGTTCAGTGGGCGGCTCGGCCCCGGCGCCGAGCGATCAAATGTCGAGCGTAGCGCGCAGCCCTTCGACAGCGTCGAGGTAGATGCCCGGATCCTCGATTCGCGGGTGATTTCGCAGCTCGAATTCGAGGTAGGTGATCATCTCGCCGAGCGCCGAGCGCACGTAGCGCTCACGATCTCCGCCGATCTTGCGTGCGCGAGCTTCGACCTCGGCGGGGTCGAGGCCACCAGCAAAGCCGAGCTCGGCGTCCTTGAGTTGCTCGAGGGTGAGGATGCCGCTTCGGAAGAGACACTCACCCAATCGGTCGACGCCTTGATTGGACGCAGCGAACACGACCTCACCGCGATGCAGGTACACCGCCTTCTCGTGGTCCGCATAGCCGAAAAGCAGAAAGCCCGACTTGTTCGCGCGGTGCAGCAGGCTGAGCACGTCCGCCAACGGAAAAGCGCCAACGTCTGCACTGAGAACGAAATCGCGATCCCACGGCACGGCGAAGCCCGACGTTTCGCGAACACGTTCGAGCAGGACCGTACGCACGTCGCATTGCAGCAAACGCAGCGAATCGTTGGCCTCGAGTCCGGGTTGTTCTCGCAACTCGTCGTTGAGGCTGAGCGGTCCCGGATAGGGTTTTGACGGCAATTCGCCCGCAGCGATTCCAACGGCATGGCGTGCGCAACCGCGCAGGGCGACGCCCGTCTTCTTCGTCGCCACCGGGCAATCCCTCGAGACGCATACCGCGCCGACGCGCAACGCAAAGATCGCCGCGCACGCGCTTCGGCTTGCCTGGTCATCGAACGCGGCTATGGCCACTGATTCCAATATACGTGTAACACCGAGAATGACGTCGAACGAAATACTTGCATCGCGTCTTGCATGAAAGCTTCCGCACGTCGAGTGCACACGAACTGCGCGTCACCGAACGCTTGAACCGCGCTCTCGCGAACCGGTATGATCAGTCCCCCATGCGACCTCACGGCTCATACAAACTCATCGGCTACCACCAGGGTCGACGCGCACACTCGGACGCGCTCGACGGTGGAAGCGATCCGTTTCCGATGGGGATGGGACGCGAGATGCGCATCGTGGAGTCGCTGCGTCACCAGATCGTCGCAGGGCAAGACGAGCAGGACCTGCGGATCCGGCGAGTCTTCGACGGCCCGCGCGAGATCTATCGCATCGAGATCGAGGTCCCCGAGCTGGCCTATATGCGAACCACGCTGCTCGACGGCGACACCCTCGAAGAGCTGCTCGCCCACGACGACGTACGCAACGTCGTCGACTCGACCCTGCCCTGAAGCACGCTCGGGGCGATCGGCTGTCGTCCGTCTAGACCGCGTCCGCGGGATCGAGCCGATCCCGAAGCTCGCGCTTCAGGAACTTGCCGCTGGCGTTTCGCGGCAGCGCTTCTTCCATGAACCAGATGTATCGAGGCACCTTGAAGCCCGCGATGCGTTCCTTCAGGAAGCCGCGCAACGCATCGGCGTCGAGGGGCGCCGAGGTCACGATCGCGGCTCCGACCTCTTCGCCCAGCCGGTCGTCCGGCACCCCGAACACCGTACATTCGGCCACGGCGTCGTTGGCGAAGATCGCCGCTTCGACCTCTGCGCAGTAGATGTTCTCTCCACCGCGCAGCACCATGTCCTTGGCGCGGTCGACGATGTAGATGAAGCCGTCCTCGTCGAGGTACCCAATGTCACCCGTACGAAGCCATCCGTCTTCGATGGTTTCCGCCGTGGCCTCGGGGCGATTCAGGTAGCCCTTGATCACCTGGGCGCCGCGCACGCAGAGTTCGCCGGTTTCGCCATGGGGGAGTTCGTTGCCGTCTGCATCGATGACCCTGGTCTCGTAGCTCGGCATCGCGGGGCCAGCGCTCTCGGGGCGATCGACGAAGAAGTCGGCCGATAGCGAAGTGATGATCCCGCACGTCTCGGTCATGCCGTAGCCCGTGCCGGGGCGCGCGGTCTTCACCGAGTCGTCGATCTTCTGCACGAGGTCGGGCTGCACCTGCGCACCACCCCCCGCCAGCGTCTTGAGCGTCGACGTGTCGCGCTTCGCGAAGTCGGGATGGGCGATCAACTCGCGCGCCATGACGGGTACGCCACTCATCGCGGTGATCTTCTCCGCTTCGATCAACCGCAAGGCCTCGGCCGCGTCCCACTTGTACATGTGGACGAGCTTGCCGCCGACCGCCGTGATCGTATGCGCGACACAGTTGTTCGCAGTCACGTGAAAGAGCGGAGTCACGACGAGTGCGGCCGGTGGGGCCGGCGGGCCCTCGTCGGGTGAAGGGGGCAGGCCGGCGGCCGCGAGTGCCATCGGCTGCACGGTGTTCGAAAAGGCCATACTCATCAGGTTGTTCGTGCAACCGCGATGGGTGAGCTGCGCGCCCTTCGGCTTGCCCGTCGTCCCGGACGTGTAGAAGATGCAGGCGTCGTCGTCGGGGTGGACCTCGACGTCCGGAAGTTCGCCACCGTGCGCGCAGACATCCGCTAAAGACACGACCCCGTCGCGTGCTTCCGCAAGCCGCACGCCAACGAGAAGGCGGTCGCCGATCTCGTCGCGGTGCTGCTGCATGCGGTCGAGGCGCTCGTCGTCGGCGATCACGACCTTGGGGTCCGAGTCTCCGATCCCGTAGACGAGTTCGGGGCCGGTCCACCAGGCGTTCACACCGACCGCGGCCACACCGATGCTCGTGCACGCCCAGTACGAGAGCATCCACTCGGGGTAGTTGCGCATCGCGATGGCGACGCGATCGCCCTTTTCTACACCGTTGGCGAGTAGCCAGTTGGCGATCGAAGCCACGTCGCGATGGGCATCGGCGTACGTCCAGCGCTCGTCGCCGTAGACGAGATATTCCTTGTCCCCATGGGCCGCCGTGAGTCCCCACAGCGCCCGCACCGTCGGAGGTGCGTTCTTGTACTCGCGGAGTTTCTGGCCGCGGACCTCGGTTTCGACGATTTCGAATTGGCCACCTGGCCCAGTGAGGGTCGACCATGCCTGCTTGAGTTCTTCGTACATCGGGACTCCTGGTGAGGGGCACTGCAGCGAGCGCCTCAACATAGAAGCTCTCCCCGGGCGGCGCGACGCAGCGGGCGGGAACGCGACCCGGCGCACGTCGTTTCGCCGCGTCCCTCACCGATTGCGCGTGTAGAATGATCTCCCATTGAACGGCCACCATCGCGGCCGTGGGAGGACGCGTATGGCAGGGCCCCTCGAAGGAATCAAGGTCGTAGACGTCTCCGCCGTCGTAGCGGGGCCCCTCTGCACGATGATGATGGGCGACCAGGGCGCAGAGGTCGTCAAGGTCGAACCCCATGGCATGGGCGAGACCCTGCGTCTGCCGCTGTTCGCGCGCGGCGGGCTGAACGCCTTCTTCGCGAACTGCAATCGCAACAAACGCGGCATGCAACTCGACCTCCAACAGGACGAAGGCCGCGAGATCCTTCACAAGCTGGTCGCCGACGCCGACGTCTTCGTGCAGAACTGGCGCCCCGGTGCCGCCGACCGCCTGGGGCTCGGCTACGACGACCTCCAGAAGCTCAACCCTGATCTCATCTACTGCTCGATCTCGGGCTACGGCCCGACGGGCCCCTACGCGCAGCGCCGCGTCTACGACCCGATCATCCAGGGCCTCTCGGGGCACACCGCCGTGCAGCTCAACCCCGAGTTCCCGATGCGCGACCTCGTACGCAACATCGTGGCCGACAAGTCGAGCGCGTACACGGCGCTACAGGCCATTACGGCGGCGCTCTTCGCGCGCGAGCGGGGTGCGGGCGGGCAGCACATCGAAGTCCCCATGGTCGACGCGTCGCTGGCCTTCTTCTGGCCCGACGGCTCGACCCGCCACACCTGGCTCGACGACCCCCAACCGCCTGGACGCACCCTCTACGAGTTGTACCGCCTATCCGAAACCGCAGACGGACACCTGGTGTACTTCGCCGCGAGCGATTCGGAGTTCCACGGTGTGTTCCGTGCGATCGGCAAGCCCGAATGGATCGACGACCCGCGCTACGGCACTGTCGAAGGGCGCGGCGACATGGAGATCCTCACCGAGATCGGCACCGTGACCAACGAAGTGATCTCCGGCACGCCCACACAAGAGATGATGGAGCGCCTGCTCGAAAACGACGTGCCCTGCGGTGCCGTGCTCGATCTCGACGAGATCCCCGACGACCCGCAGATCCAACACAACGAGTCGATCCTCGAATTCGACCACCCCACCGCCGGGCGCTTCCGCGGCGCCCGACCCGCGGCCCGCTTCGAGAAGACGCCCCAGGACCCCTACCGGCGCCTCCCTCCAATCGTCGGCGAGCACACCGACGAGGTGCTGCGCGAACTCGGCTACGACGAGGGCCAGCTGAAGCGCATGCGGGAAAGCGGACTGATCCCGGCGGACTGAGCGGGGCCCGAAAATCGGCTTCCAGGGTGGATTTTCAGGCTGATATCTGATTATATGTTCAGATATCAACTCCGGAGGCCCCGATCATGCCTGACGACGTCGTCGGACTCGACGCCTGCGCGACCCGCGTCATCGACGAACCGCGCGTCGAAGCCGCCCGCGCCCAGCTCCTCCCCGAAGATGAGCTGAACGACCTGGCGCAGCTCTTCCGCCTGCTCGGCGACGCCACCCGAGCCCGCCTGCTCTACGCCCTGCTCGAGGCCGGTGAGCTCTGCGTCTGCGACCTCTCCGCGGCCACGGGAACCCCAGAAACCAACGTCTCCCACGCGCTTCGACTGCTTCGAACCGCCGGCATCGTGAAGGCGCGACGCAGCGGCCGCATGATGTTCTACAGCCTCGACGACGCGCACGTCCGCATGCTGCTCGACATCTCGCGCGAACACCTCCGCCACGCGAAGGGGAGGCACCTCTAGCCATGCCCAAGCTCGCACTCGCGCTCTACATCGTGTGGTACGCAACGTCGTTCGGTGTCCGCACCTTTATCCACTGGAGGCATACCGGTTCGACTGGATTCAAAGGCTTTCATGGAAGCCCGGGTTCGCTTCCCTGGTGCGCGGGAGTGTCACTGAGCCTTGGCTTCGTCCTCGTTCTCGTTGCTCCGATCGCAGCGTTGCTCGATTGGCCAGGCGGGGCAGTCCTTTTCGAAAGCCCTGCCCTGCATGCTCTGGGTGCCGTTCTGGTCGTCGCCGGCAACGTTGGCGTGCTGCTTGCGCAACACGGGATGGGTGACTCGTGGCGCGTCGGTGTCGACGAAAGCGAAACCACGGCGCTTGTTACGAACGGTCCATTTGCATGGGTCCGCAATCCGATCTTCAGCTTCATGGGGGTTTCCCTGGTGGGGCTGTGGTTGTTGCTTCCGAACGTTGTTGCAGTGGTTGCCGGGCTTCTCGCAATCGCTGGAATCGAGGGACAAGTGCGAGGCGTTGAAGAACCCCACCTGCTGAACACCCACCCCGACAGCTACGCCTCCTACGCGCGAGGAGTCGGGCGGTTCGTACCCGGT
Source organism: Myxococcota bacterium (assembly GCA_030748735.1). GTDB lineage: Bacteria > Myxococcota_A > UBA9160 > UBA9160 > UBA4427 > DUBZ01. The sequence goes on from JASMLK010000125.1 coordinate 7,900, forward strand.
GTCGGCCGGCTGACATCACGCTGAAAGCCTCGAACGCGAATGACCGATAGACCCTTCATAAGAGCTAGGATCCAGGCCCAACTCCAGCATCGGTCAGGGTATGTCCAGCCAACCTGCTTTCGACAACGTCATCCCCTTCCTGCCCAAACTGCGGGAAGCGCTCCGACGTGAGGAGCCCGAACACCGCGAGACTCCGCTGCGTCCGTCGATCCTGCCCAAGAACTATCTCGTCGAGTTCATTGCGGGGACGTTCGGACCGGCGTCGAGTGGTCGCGGCCTCACCGATCACCTGGAAAGCGAGCAGCGGGTCAACCGGATCGTAAACCGCACCAACCTGGGCGTGATGGCCGCGCAAGACCTCGAGGCCAACTCGAAGCGCAAGCTCGAAGAGGTGCACCTCACGCGCGCGGTCAAGTTCAAGCACGCCATCGACCGCATCGTCGATCACGTCGACAGCTCGGCGCGCCGCAAGCAGGACCGGCCCCACGTGATCCGCGAGCTGTTCGCTCTCGACGACTCGGAGGTCGCGCAACGCATCGCGACGAGCATGGCCGAAAACAACTACCTCGAGCGCCTCTGGGACGAGAGCCTGCTGCTCACCGAGGGAAGGTTCGCCTCGCTACGCAAGACATCGACGGCGAACCACTGGGTCGAAGTCGAAGGAAAGTTTCGCACCGAACTCGCTTCGTTCCTGCCCGACTTCGAAGCCGGCCACGACGGCGTCCGCCACGCGATGACGGACGACAAGGCGCTCAAGATCATCAATCGCATCTTCGACGCCTTCGCGCCGCGCATGTTCCTGATCGGACACAGCCAGGGTGGGCTCGTCGCCCTGCGCGCCATGCAGCTGGGCATGCGGCGCGTGCGCGTGAAGGACAAGCGCCGCTTCCTCTACTCACCCCGGAGCGGACGCGTCCATCGCTATAGCCCGGTCGCGCTGGCCGTTGGCCTCGGCTCTCCGTTCGACGGGATCAACTCGACGCCCGGTGAATTCGGCAGGAAGGCTGGAGAAGCCCTGACCGACGAAACCCTGCCGGCCTATGTCAAAGCGTTCCTGCCCGGTGTCAGCCAGATGCTCCACGGCAGCAAGTTCTTGAAGACCGCTCGCTCGGCATTCATTCCCTTCGACTGCTCGGCGATCTCGATCGCGAACCCCGATGACGGCGTCGTTCCCCTCGAAGGCACGCGCCTTCCCGTTGGCGACTTCAAGAACATGCACAACCTGAACGTCGCCTCGAGTGTCGAGTTCGACCTGATCGACGTCGCACCGGAGTTCTCGAAGCCCGCCTTTGCTTGCTGGCCGCTGAGGCAACTTCGAAAGACGCTCAACAACAACCCGCAATTCGAAGGCCTGCGCCAGCATTGCTCGTTCCTCATCGACCTCGGAGAAAACTGGGACGTCGACAACGGCGAGATCATCCGGCAGATCTTCACCAGCGATCGCGGCGAGCGCCTCTTCGACGAGATGATGTACGAGGTCAACTTCGACGGCCTGCGAGAGCAGCTGATGGCCAACCTGCTCTATCGACTGCGCTCCTCCACCCCGGAAGAACGCGTCCACCTCGCCTGGATGGAACAGCGGCTGCAGCACATGATCCGAGACGAAGAGCTGCCCTTCCACAACAGCATCGACAAGCGAGCCGCGCTCGCGCTCAACTACATCGAGCAGCAGTAGGAGTGGTGCCCGGGGCAGGACTCGAACCTGCACGGCCGAGGGCCAGACGATTTTAAGTCGTCCGCGTTTACCATTTCGCCACCCGGGCCCAGCGTTGCGGGCCGGAGTTTAGGCGGTTCGCCGCGAAATATCTGCGGTACAGCGGGGCGCATCGGGTACGCAAAGCGCGCGTATTCCGCCCGTAGGCGGCGGAATACGCGGGCCCCCTATAACCCCCCAGACGCACGAAACGGGCGCATCACCTGACGTGATGCGCCCGCTCGTGAGTGTGGTTTGCAAAGACTGGCTTCGAGAAGGGTGGCTAGGCGCGGCGCTTTCGTGCGTACCGAGCGAGCCCCACCATCCCGGCTCCGAGCAGGAGCGCGGTATTGGGCTCGGGAATCGGCTCGACGGGGATGGTCTTGAAGCGATGACGCAGCACCCATTTGCCTCCGAACTCCTCGGCGTCGACGGCGATGTGTTCGACCACGGCCGCCGTTCGCGCGATTTCGGTGAAGGTCCAGAAGGGAATCTCGAGATGCGCGTTGTTGCCCACGCGTCCGTCCTGGAGGATCGAGGCGCCGTCGCCGTTGAACGCGTCGAGCAACGCACTGGCACCGCGGTCGCTGTCGGTCACGGTGAAGCCCGTGGCGTCCAGCGCCAACGTGTCGCGCAGGGTGGTCACGTCATAGGTGAGGACGATCTCGAGGACTTCATCCATCGGGGCGGCTTCGCTGCGAATCTTGAAGCCATCCCATAGCTGCTGGATCGCGTAGTCCTCGAGGTTCTGGGAACCGCCTGAAACTTCGACCGCCCAGTTCGTGAAGACGAGCTCCTCGTTGATCGAGTAGAGCGAGAGGTCTCCATTCACCAGATCGTCGAGGGTGAGATCCGAGGAGGGAAGAATCGGGTGGGCGCTTGCGGGGGCCGCGAGTACTGCGAAGAACGCAGCACTCGAGAGCGCCAGCAGCACAAGCCTCTTCGTCGCGGCGAGCTTCCTCGCCGCGCCAAGGCGCACGGCATCTCTCAACATTCGACTGACCTCCGACTTGTCACTCAGGGAAGGGGCAGAGTTGGTTCAGCCTTATGTGGGGGGAGAAACGCGTTTGTGTCGGAGGACCCCCGAAAAAGGCGAGAAAGTTGGCGGGGTTTCGAGGAGCCGCCGGGCGGGCGCCGGTATCCGCGGCGGCCGGGGGAATCAGACCGCAACCGATCTCGCCGGACCGGCAACACACAAGCAGCCCCCGGAGATCTGGAAGACAGTCAAGTCCTTGTTTCTGGAGGGGAAAGTGCGATAATTCCGTGTAGGATCGGGGGAGGGGGCGGTGGTGGGGAAACCCCTGGTCTTTCCCCACCCTGATACCGCCTGTCACCTCCCCGCAGTCCGGTGGCGAGCGAAAAGGGAATTGGTTTTGCCCACCCTGAGCCTCACCACGTTGTTCGAGGAATCGTGCGACCCGCACGGATACATTCCCCGGCGCGCGAGCGAGGAAGTCCTGCGCTGCCTCTCGTCGCTGGTCCGCGACGGTGAGCCCGCCGTGGTTCTCCACGGCCCCTCCGGCATTGGCAAGACGATGCTCATGCGCGTGCTCGCCGAGCGCTTCGAAGACGAACGCCGCGTGGCGTACGTCCCGTTGAGCGACGCCCCTGCACCCGAGCTCACCCACCGCGTACTCGACGAACTGTCCGAACCCGCCACCGACGATCCCGCGGCCGACCTGGTTCGCGTGGCATCGAGCGCGTCGCGCGGGGAGCCCCGCCTGCTCGTGCTCGTCGATCACGCCGACCTCGCACCGATCGCCTCGTCGCTACAACTGGTAAGCGCCGCCCAGAACGCGGCACCCCATCTGACGATCGTGTTCGCGGTGGCGGACGAAGCGGGGGCAGAAGAATTCGCCCGCGCGATCGCGGCGAATGCACGCGTCACGGCGCTCAGCTTCAGCCAGTCGATGGACCCGAGCGAAGCCACCGCCTACGTGCGCTTGCGACTCGCCCGGGCCGACGTGCCCGCCGCGGTTCGCGAGCGGCTCGAAGACCGCGCCGTCGCCTGGCTTTCCGAAAGCGCCCAGGCGACCCTCCCGCGTGAAATCAACCGCCGGGCCGCCGAGCTGTTGCGCAGCTACGAAGAAGACGGCGAAGCCGCACTGCGCGTTCGCATCGAGCACGAAGACACGCGCCCCCCGGAAAGCTGGACCAGCGAGCCGCGTGCGATCGATCCTTCGGAGGTTCCGCGCGACGGTGCCGTTGAACCCCATCCTCCCTCCTTTCCGATGTCACCCGGTGGTCCCGCTCCGGGGTCGGCGCCGGGGCCCGGAAGTCTCGGCGGCATGTTGCTCGGACATGGGCCGGGACCGAAGCCCAACTTCGAGATCGATCTCGAACTCGGCCGTAGCTTGAGCAGTGGCCTGCTCGAATCGCAGCGTCCCCAGCATCCCCAGCATCCCCAGCAACAACAGCCAGCTGAGCCAGAGCCGGTGGTTCGCGACGGCAAGCCCGTCCCGCCCGCCCCATTTCAAGACGAAGCGGATCCAGAACGACGCGTACCGGCGTCGCCACCGCCCGGTTCCGAACCCAATCGCCCGATCCTGATCACAACGGCGCTCATCACCACGCTCCTGATGGTCGGTGGCTTCTTCGCAATGCGATCATCGATCGAACCCGAACCCGTCGAAGCCACACCCGGGGCCAACGAATTTGCGCAACCGGGCACGTCGCCTGGCGAGGCGATCCCGCCGGCGCTGGAAGGCGACGGCCTCCCCGTTCCGGCAGAGGAGACGGCGGCAACCGATTCGCTCGAGCCCGAGCCTGCCGCCCTCGCGGCCGCAGCCGATGCACCGCCCCCGACACCCGCGCCCGAGGCCCCGGCGGCGAGTGACGCGCGCCCCTCGCTCGTCGCGGGCCCGATGCTCGATTCGGGGCTGGCCCACGAAGCCCAAGAGCCGCCGGCTCCCGAACCTCCCACGGCCACGGCCACGGCCACGCCCGCGCCCGCGCCCGCGCCCCCGGCCCCCGTCGCCAAGCGCGCCACGACACCGCGACGCGCCAAGGGCCCGCTGATCCTGCAGTCGGGGGATTCGGCCGAAATCAGCAACCCCGGCTCATACGCACGCCTCGTGATCGACGTCGAAGAAGGCGCGGAAATCTTCGTCGACGGCAAGTCGATCGGCCGCGCACCCTTCGACGAAATCATGGTCGAAATGGGCACCCACACCTTCATGGCCGAGATGCCCGACGGCATCACGATCGAACAGCTCGTCGATGTCCAGATCGGCACCGACATCGTCGAATTCTGAGTCGGGCCGCAGCTGAGTTCCCGGCTGCTAGCCGCCGCCGGATGCTCCGCGCGAGCTGCGTCCTCGTCCCGCTCTTGTACGCTGGGTCTTCGATCCCGGCTTTCGCACGCGCGAAACAAGAAAAGGACCAGGAGGAACCCATGTCGAAGCTCACCGAAGACCCGCGTATCGATCCCCGCATCAAGGCGCTGATGGGCGCCATGCCCGCCGGCAAGCTCGGCGAGGGCGGCTCGCGCGACGAAATCGTCGCCAACGCCAACAGCGAAGAAGCCGCGAAGGCGCGCGAAGCGCTCCAGCCCTTCCTCGATCTGTGCGACAGCGAAGAGATCGCGCCCTCGACCGGGCTCGAAGTATCGACGAAGGAATTCACTTCGGCGCCCGACGGCAATACGATCAAGATCCAGTTCATTCGCCCCGAATCGGACGACCCCGTCCCCTGCGTCTACTACATCCACGGCGGCGGCATGCAGATCATGTCGTGCTTCGACGGCATGTATCGCTCGTGGGGCCGCATCATCGCGGCCCAGGGGGTGGCCGTTGCGATGGTCGACTTCCGCAACGCACTCGTGCCCTCGTCGGCCCCCGAGATCGCCCCCTACCCCGCCGGCTTGAACGACTGTGTTTCGGGCGTGAAGTGGGTCCATGCCAATGCGGAATCACTCGGGATCGACCCCGAACACATCATCGTGGCCGGCGAGTCGGGTGGCGGCAACCTGACCCTCGCCACCGGTTTGAAGCTCAAGCAAGACGGCGACATGGGCCTCGTTCGCGGGCTCTATGCGCTGTGTCCGTACATTGCCGGCGAGTGGCCGCAGGAGCGCTTCCCATCGTCTGTCGAAAACAACGAGATCCTGCTCGACCTGCACGACGAGGCGGGCCGGGTCGTCTACGGAATCGAAGCCTTCGAAAAGCAGGACCCGCTCGCGTGGCCGAGCTTCGCGAAGGAAGCCGACGTCGAAGGGCTCGTCCCCACCATGATCAGCGTGAACGAATGTGACCCGCTGCGCGACGAAGGCATCGAGTTCTACCGCCTGCTGCTTCGCGCCGGCGTCCCCGCCCGCTGCCGGCAGGTGATGGGCACGATCCACGGCACCGAGATCTTCGCCATCTGCTGCCCGGAAATCAGCCGCGACACGGCGGCGAGCATCGCGCAGTTCTGCTGGGAAGTCTGATCACTCGGCGTGAGCGGGCTGTACCGCGACGGGTGCAGCGCGCTCGGCCCCGTCGCGCCCCGGGCCGCTGACTATGGCGCCCTCGGCGGCACCGGGACCGTGGGACGGTCGATGATCATCTGCAGACCACCGTCGTAGTTGGTGAGTTCGCCGAAGCTCACGAACGGGCGAATCTCGCTCTCGTCGTTCTCGTACAGCCCGATGTCCCAGACGAACTTGCCGATGTCGATCTGCTCGAGGGTGACGTAACGACTGTTAGGGTCGACACGCGAGATGTCGACGACCTGGATACCGCTGAGCCCCTCGGCGATGTACAGCAGCGCCTGCGGAGTCCCGTCGACGTCGGCTTCCAGCTCCTGGATCGCGAGCTTGTAGAAGGCGTAGTCGGTTTCGACTCGGCGATCGGGCAGCAGCACCGGTGCGCCGCGCACATCCATCACCAGCAGGCCACCGGTCCAGCTCGACAGGAAGGCGAACCCGTTCCAGATGCGAATGCCCTGGGGCACGAAGCCGTTGTCGACGTCGGTATCGACACTCGAGACCACACGGAGGTCTCGCGGGTTCGAAATATCGACCACACGCAGCCCGCGTGAGCTCGCCACGTAGGCGAGGTCGTCCTCGACGTCGATTTCGAGAGCAGCGCCGAACGAGGCGTCGTCGTAGGCCACCATTCCAAGTGGCGACGGGTTCGATCGATCGCCCATGTCGAACGACAACACTCCACCGTTGTAATCGGCGATGTAGGCGGTGTCGCCTTCCATCTCGACATGCTCGGTCCAGCCATCGGTGTCGATGATGGAGAGCACGACCGGGTTCGGAACCCCGCCCTGGAAGTCGAGGTCGACGGTGAACAGCCCGCACGGACCGGCCGAGACGTAGACGATGTCTTCGTCGGTCGCGTCGAGCGCAACCTCTTCGATCACGAAGTCGACGGTCTCGTCGCCGAAGGGGGTGTCGTTGATGCACGTCACCGGGTCCCACGAACCGATCTCGCTCGGCACCGCGGGGTTCGAAACATCCACGATGCGCAGCCCGTCCTGGTAGCTGCCCAGCAGCGCGATCCGGTCGGCGCGCATCTCGATCGCCTCGCCCCAACTGAGGGGGACGCACTCACCGCCTTCCGGGTCGTCCATGCAATCGAGTACACCGCGGGCCGGGTCGACGATAACGGTCTCGCTGTCCACACCGGGTGTCGGCTGCTGGTCGTTGTAGCACTCGATCTCGTAGATCGTGGTTTCGAGCGGCTCGACATAGGCGC
>JASMLK010000126.1 GCA_030748735.1 Myxococcota bacterium
GCGGAACGCCGATTTCTCTTGCCAGAGCACGAATCTGCACCGTCTCGCTACGGATGTTCATGAATCATCCGGGCTAGCCCGGGCTACGACGCGAGGATCTCGCGCGCGATCATGTTGCGCTGCAATTCGCTCGAGCCTTCACCGAGCTCGAAGACCTTGCAGTCGCGATAGAAGCGCTGGATGGGCGATTCGGACATGAAGCCCGAAGCACCGTTGTAGTGCAGTGCCCGCTCCACGATCTTCGTGCAGGCTTCGGTGGCAAAGAGCTTCGCCATGCTGGCTTCGCGGCTATGCGGGAGCCCGCGGTCGGCCGCGATGGCCGCGCGGTGGCACATCAGCCTCGATGCCTCGATCTGGGTCGCCATGTCCGCGATGCCGAAGCCGACCGCCTGGAAGTTTCCGATGGGTTGACCGAACTGCACGCGGGTCTTCGCGTGCTCGACCGTTGCGTCGAGCGCGGCTCGCGACAGGCCCGACACGATCGCGGCCGAGGCGATCCGCCCGAGTGTCAGCATCCGTAGCGAATCGAGAAAGCCGCGGTCCGGTCGGCCGATCATGTTACTGGCGGGGACACGGCAGTCCTCGAAGACCAATTCGCCCATTTCCGAGGCGCGTACGCCCAGCTTCGACAAGGAACTCGCAACGCGAAAGCCCGGTCGATCGGTTTCGACGAGGAAGAGCGAAAGGCCCTTGATGCCCTGATCGGGGTTCGTCGATGCAACGACGATCAAGAAGTCTGCGATCGGCCCGTTGGTGATGAACAGCTTGGTGCCATTCAGCACGTAGTCGTCACCGTCGGCCACTGCGCGGGTGGCAACGGTCCCCGCGTCCGAACCGGCTCCCGCCTCGGCGAAAGCCCAGCCGCCGATGCGCTCGCCGCGAAGGGCCGGAACGAGCCAGTCCTGCTTGATCGCCTCCGATCCGAAGAGTTGGAGGGCGCGGCACGCCATCGCGGTGTGGACGTAGACGCCGAGTGCGATTCCCGCAGACCCGTACGCGAGTTCTTCCCACAGGATCGAGTAGTCGAGGTTGCTGCCGCCGCTCCCACCGAGTTCTTCGGGGTAGCCCAGCGCCAGATATCCCAGCTTGCCCAGTTTGGGGAAGAGGTCCGTGGGGAAGCGTTCGCTCGCGTCGCACTCGGCCGCGATCGGTGCGATTTCCTTCGCGGTGAAGTCGCGCACGGCGCGCCTTAGTTCGTGCTGCTCGTCGCTGAGGTAGAAGTCGAGGTCCGCCATGGCTATCGCCCCTTGAACTCTGGCAGGCGCTTCTCGTCGAAGAACGCGCGCACCCCTTCGCGGTGATCTTCCGTCTGGATGCAATTGGTCTGGGCGAAGACTTCGTAGTCGAACTCGGCATCGCGCGGAGAATCGAGAGAGCGTCGGATCGCACGCTTGGTGAAGGCGAGCGCGATGGGGGGACCATTGCGCAGCTTCTGGACGAACGAGTCGACTTCCGCGTCGAGGTCTTCGATCGAGACGACCCGGTGCACGAGTCCGAGTTCGAATGCCTCATCGGCCTTGATCAGCCGTCCGGTCATCATCATCTCGGTGGCGGCTCCGAGCGGGATCAGGCGGGGTAGGTAGTAACCCGCCGACATGTCGCAGCCCGCGAGGCCGATCTTCACGAAGGGAGCACCCATGCGGATGCCCTCACGTGCGATCCTGAAGTCGCAAGCGATCGCGAGGCCGAAGCCACCGCCGACGGTGTCGCCCTGGAGTTTGGCGATGACGGGGATGTCGAGGTCGGCGATCTGCCGAACCGGATCGAGGTAGTGATCGACGATCGGCTCCCATTCGGCGGGTGCGCGTTCGATCATTTCGGATCGATCGGCACCGGCACAGAAGGCCGGCCCTTCGGCAGCCAGCACGAGCACACGGTCATCGCCCCGCTTTACCGTGTCGAGTGCTTCGACCAGTGCGTCGAGCATGTCGAGCGCCAGTGCGTTCATACGGTCGGGTCGGGTCAGCGTGATCGTGGCAACGCCGTCTTTGCTTTCGAGTCGAAGGGGTGCGCTCATCGTTTCTCCCTGGGCCTGAATGAATAGTGGACGTTCATCTCTGCAACCTGTTCGCCCTGCGTGTCTTCGAGTGAGACGATGACGTCGAGTTCCGAGCGCCCGTCCCGGTCGAGTTCGGTGACGACCCGGTCGGACTCGCTCCCGGGCACCACGGCAGTTGCGCGGATGTCCCCCCGCGCCGGTCGTTTGTATTCGATGCTTGCGTTGCGAGCGAGAGGGAACGCCTTGTCGAGGGTGTCGAACCCCGCTGCGATCCCGGCAACGGTTTCGCCGAATGTAAAGAGCGCCCCTGCGTGGACGATGCCGACCATGTTCTGGTTCGACCTCTTGTCGCTGAGCGTCATGCAGACTTCGCTCTTGCTCGCATGCTCGACCACGACGCCCATGTCCACGGTGAACGGGATCTGCTCGAGCGCCTCACTGATCGCACTCGGATCCACCGGCTAGCTCTCCATCGAAAACGCGCGAAGCGTGTTGTCTCGCACCAGCTTCCGATAGACGTCGTCGCTCGTCCCGAGGTCGCGCAGTTCCTGGAGAGTTCTGCCGAACGTGAGCAGCGGGTAGTCCGTGGCCCAGAGCACTTTGTCCTGGCCATAGGTGGTCGCGAACTTCAGAAACTCCTCGGGCCAGTGCTTGGGCGTTCGCGCGCTCGTTTCGACGTACACGTTCGGGTGCTTCCAGGCGAGGATCATCATCTCTTCGTGCCACGGTTGACCGATGTGGCAACCGATGATGACGAGTTCGGGGAAGGCGAGGGCGACTTCGTCGAGATGGATCGGTCGACCGGCTTCAGAGGGAAGCAGTGGACCCGTGTGGCCGACCTGAATCGCGACCGGTAGCCCGAGTTCGACGCACTTCGAGTACACGGGCCAATACATCTTCTCGTTCGGCGGCGCGCCGACGGTTCCGTCGCCGTAGGCGTAGGGCTCGAGGCGAAGCCCGCGAAGGCCGAGGTTCTTCGAGAGGTGTTCGATCTCGCGCACGACATCCATCGGCTTGCCGCGCGGGTCGACGGTCCCGACGCCAGTGAAGCGGTCGGGATGCTTCGCACAGATCTCCGCCACTTCTTCGTTCGAGATGATGTCGTATTCGCCATAGCCGAAGGCCGACAGCATCAAACGTTCGACACCGGCTTCGTCCATGTTTTCCAGGATCTCCTCGACCGTCATGCCCTTTTCGAACAGCTCGAGGGTCCCGTACTTCTTGAAGATGCTGATGAACTCCTTGGGCCAGCGATCGATGGTTCCGGGTCGGACCAGCGTGGCCCAGGCGTCGACGGCTCCTACGGTCTTGGTCATTTATCTTGTCTCCCGCTTTTCGTGTGTCTCGTCTGTCGTTTGGCTGGCGCGTGGGTCGCACCGGCCGCAATTCGCACCCGCGAGGTCGGGCTGCTTTTCTGTGTGTTCGTGGCCAAATTAACAACTGGACATAGTGGCAGCAAGTGTTAAGTTGCCAGGGTAACGGCTCAGGAGATAGCCCGTGGCGCTGTCCCGTTCGTATATGAAGGCTGATGAGTCCCTGCCGATCCTCGAATCGACGGTCGGGAGCGTGCTGCGCGAAGCGGCCGAGCTCGACCCCGACGGGGTGGGTCTGGTCTCGTGCGCCTCCGACATCGAGTCGAGCCAGCGGCTGCGGTTCGGCGAATTGCTCGAGAGCGCCGAAACGGTCGCGCGCGCGCTGCTTGCGCGTTTCGATCCAGGCGATCACGTAGCGGTCTGGGCGCCGAATCTTCCCGAATGGGTCCTGCTGCAATTCGGCATGGGGTTGGCGGGGCTCGTGATGGTTCCCCTCAACCCCGCCTATCGCCGACCGGAACTCGTCTACGCGCTTCGACAATCGAAAGCGAAGGGCATCTTCTACGCGCGCGAGTACCGCGGCAGCCCGATGGAAGAATGGGTTCGCGCGTCGAGAGACGAATGCCCCATGATGCGCGAAGCCGTTTCACTCGGCGACTGGACTGACTTCTGCGCTTCGGCAAGTGCGCACCAGAAGCTCCCGGAAGTCTCTCCCCTCGACCCGGTTCAGATCCAATACACGTCGGGGACCACTGGTGCTCCGAAGGGCGCCACCCTGCATCACCGCGGGCTGACGAACAACGGACGCCTCGTGGTGAGTAGCCTGGGCGCACGACCGGGCGAGGCTTTCTTGAATCCCGCGCCTTTGTTTCACGTAGCCGGGTGTGTCGTCGGTGTGCTCGGTTCTCTCGCCTGTCGTGCGACCCTGGTGCAACCCGTCTCGTTCGAGCCGGGCCTCGCCCTTGCGCTATGCGAAAGGGAACGCGTCACCACCATGGGCGGCGTTCCGACGATGTTGATCGCCATGATGGAGCATCCGGACTTCCAGCAGCGCGATCTCTCTTCGCTGCGAACAGTTGGGATCGGAGGTGCGGCGGTGCCAGCCGAACTCGTGCGTAGCATCGAAGCGTCTCTCGGGATCGACTTGATCGTGGCCTTCGGCCAGACCGAGGCTTCCTGCTCGATCACGAAGACGCGCGCAGAGGACTCGGCGATCGACAAGGCGGAAACAATCGGGCTTCCACTCCCCCAGACCGAAGTGCAGATCGTCGATCCCGAAAACGGGCGTGTCGTCGAGCCGGGGCGTCCCGGTGAGATCTGCACTCGAGGCTACGGCGTGATGCATGGCTATCACGACAACCCCGAAGCGACGGCGGCAACCATCGACGAAGAGGGTTGGCTCCACACGGGTGACCTCGGCACGATGGACCCCCGGGGCTACTGCAAGATCGTCGGGCGCATCAAGGACATGATCATCCGCGGCGGCGAAAACATCTATCCGCGCGAGATCGAGGAAGTGCTCTTCGCCCACGAGGCGGTCGGAGACGTGGCCGTCGTGGGCGTGCCAGACGAAAAGTGGGGCGAGCAGGTCGTGGCCTTCGTTCGTCTGGCACCGGGTGCTCCCCCGAAAACCGATCATGATGCGCTCGCGAGGGAGCTTCACGCCTACGTGCGCGAACGACTCGCGCCACAGAAGACTCCGCGGGAGTGGTTCTTCGAGGACGAACTGCCGACGACCGCTTCGGGAAAGATCCAGAAGTTCGCGCTCCGCGATCGGTACATCGCGGAGAAAGCATGAAGGTCCTCGCGGGACTGGCCGGCCCTCTCTACTTCGTCTTGATCGGGGTCGAGTATCTCGTTGCTCGGCGTCGCGGCCTTCCTCTGTACCGCCTCAACGACGCGATCAACAGCGTGAGTACCGGGTTGTTGATGCAGCTCACCGTGATGGCCTTTGGCGGAATCATGGCCGCAAGCTATATCGGCCTCTACACGGCTGCCCGTATTGCAGACTGGTCCTCACAGAGCGCTGCGACCTGGCTTTGTTGCTTTGCCGCCGTCGACTTCGCGTACTACTGGTTTCACCGGCTGAGCCATGAAGTCAACTTCCTCTGGGCCGCCCACGTCGTGCATCACCAGAGCGAGGACTACAACCTGGCAGTGGCCCTGCGGCAGAGCACGCTGCAGCCGTTCTTCTCCACCATCTTCTACCTGCCATTGGCCTTGTGCGGGTTTCCGCCGCTCGTCTTCTTCGTGTGCAGCGGTCTCAACACGATCTATCAGTTCTGGCTTCATACCCAGTTGATCGACAGGCTGGGGCCGCTGGAAGCGATCCTCGTCACCCCTTCGCACCATCGCGTGCACCACGGCCGCAACCCGATCTATATCGACCGGAACCACGGAGGCACCTTCATCGTCTGGGATCGCCTGTTTGGCACATTCCAACGCGAGGAGGAAGAAGTCGTCTACGGGATTACCAAGCCCCTCGCGAGCTGGAATCCGATCTGGGCGAACCTGCACTACTGGGTCGAACTCGTGGACAATGCCCGACGGGCACGTGGACTCGCCGACAAGATCAAGACATTCGTGAAGATCCCGGGGTGGTTCCCTGAAGACCAGGGTGGATTTCGCGCCCCGCCTCCGATCGAAGACGAGCCCGTGAAGTTCGATCGTGCCTACTCACGTGAAGTCGCGGGGTACGCCAAGGTGCAGTTCGTCCTGCTCACCGCGGTTACGGTCGCGTTGACGTTTACTGCCGAGTCGCATGGGTTCGCGGTGGCTGCTGCGGGTTGGTTCGGGATCGGTTGGGGGCTCGCGAATCTCGGTGGTTTCTTCGAGGGCCGATCCTGGGCGTTTCGCTCGGAAGCGATTCGGGTGCTCGTGTGTCCCGTCGCACCATGGGTGTTGCTCGAGGGTTCGGTCGCGGCCGCGTGGGTTGCCGTGTTGAGCCTTGGCACCGCTGCCTTCGCCTCACAGATGTTCGAGCAGCGGGGCGCCTTCCTCGACTCTGAAACGCCACGCTGACGAGTGCCGCAGCATGGGCACCACAAGAATCGGAGCAGGTCCCATGAACGCGCCTGAAGACTGCCTGCGATCGACCTGGTTTCTCGACTGGGAAGCGCCTTCGGTCCGCGATTTCTCTCTGCGCGCAACCGAGGGAGCGACGAGCGATCGCGAGCGGGCAACCCGACTCTTCTACGCCGTTCGCGACGGCTATCGCTACGACCCCTATACAGCGAGTCACGAAGCGGCGGACTACCGCGCAAGTGCGATCGTCGAACTTTCGAGTACCTATTGCGCGCCGAAGGCGATCTTGTTGACCGCGGCGGCGCGAGCCGCGGGAATCCCCGCGCGAATCGGCTTCGCGGATGTTCGCAATCATCTGGCGACCCCGAAGCTTCTCGAGCGCCTCGGCACGGACGTCTTCGTCTTTCACGGCTACTCGGAACTCCATCTCGACGGAAAGTGGTTGAAGGCGGCACCGACGTTCAACCTCGAGCTGTGTGAAAGATTCGGTGTGGCGGCCCAGGAATTCGATGGGACGGCCGATGCGCTGCTTCATCCATTCGATCGAGAAGGGCGGCGTCACATGGAATACGTGAAAGAGCGCGGCTGCTTCGACGACGTTCCGTTCGATGAGATGATGCGCGTTCTGAAGCTTACGTACGGAGACGGCGTGGGTCAGCCGAGTGGAGAGCCGGATCCGCTCTTCCAGCCGTGAGCGGTCGGGTGCACGACCTCGATGAGGTGGTCTCGCACGTGCGGGGTTTCGATGCCCGATGTCGCGTGGACGCCCGCGTCATGAATGCCATCCACCCAGGAGGAACCAGCCATGAACCCGAATGCTGAATTCGATCTCATCCTGTACGGCGCGACGGGTTTCACTGGTCGTCTCGTCGCCGAATACCTGATTGAGCGCTGCGGTGTCGACGGTGACGTGCGTTGGGCACTTGCGGGTCGAAATCCGGAGAAGCTCGCCGCAGTGCGTGACGAAGTGGGGGCGTCTGCGGAGCTTCCTTTCGTTGTCGCGGATTCGACCGACTCCGCTTCGCTTCGGGCCGCCGCCGCTCGCACGAAGTGTCTCGTGACGACCGTGGGTCCGTACACGCACTACGGATCCGATGTCGTCGCGGCCTGCGCTGAAGCCGGGACCGACTACGTGGATCTATCTGGCGAAGTCGTGTGGATGAGCCAGATGATCGAAGCGTATCAAGAGCAGGCAAAGCAGACGGGAGCACGAATCGTTCACTCGTGCGGTTTCGATTCGATCCCTTTTGATCTCGGCGTCCAATTCCTGCAGGAACATGCGCAAGCGAGATTCGGGGCGGCTTGTTCGCGGGTTCGCGGTCGCGTCCGAAAGATGCGGGGCAGACTCTCGGGTGGGACACTGGCGAGTCTGCGCGCGACGCTTGCGGTCGCTGCTGAAGATCCAGAGTCGAAGGACCGAATGCACGACCCCTTTTCCCTGGCGAACGGGTTTCGAGGTCCAGAGCAGCCTGATGCGAACGAACCCGTGTTCGACGAGTTGCTGGGCGTCTGGCTGGCGCCATTCATCATGGCCCCCATCAACACGAAGAACGTTCATCGCTCGAACGCGCTGCAACGGCATGCCTACGGCGAAGACTTCGTCTATGACGAGATGCTGGTCACCGGGAAGGGTGACTCGGGGCGAGCCACCGCCGAAAAGGCGGCCGCGGACCGGCCGCTCGAGGGCGACGGGGGTTACAAGCCAGGCGAAGGCCCCTCGAAAGAGAGGCGCGATGCGGGGCACTACGACGTTGCGTTCGTGGGCACCGGGGCGGCGGGCGAGGAGATCCGTGTTTCAGTGACGGGAGACAAGGACCCCGGCTACGGATCGACGCCGAAGATGATCGCCGAAGCGGCGCTGTGTCTGATTCGGGACTGCGCGCACACGCCGGGCGGAATCTGGACTCCTGCCTCGGCGATGGGGGCGACCCTGCGCGAGCGACTCATCGCCAACGCGGGGTTGACCTTCGAATTCGAGGCATGACAGCCCGAGGTCGCTACCGCGAACAGTCTCAGTTCCCGGTGAACTTCGGCTGGCGCTTTTCGAGGAACGCCCGAGCAGCTTCCTGCAGGTCTTCCGTTTCCATCGTGGCCGCTTCGAGGAACATCGAAGTGTCGAGCGCGAGATTCACCTGGTCGCGGATCAACTTGTTCATCGAATACTTGGTCCAGCGAAGTGCCATCGGTGCGCTGTTCGCCATGCGCCGTGCGAAGGCCGTGGCCGCAGGCAGCACCTCGTCCTTGGGAAGTGCATGGTTCACCAGCCCGATCCGCTCGGCTTCCGTTCCCGAAACCCAGTCGCCCGTAAACAGGTATTGCTTGGCGCGCGACATGCCCACGAGCATCGGCCAGATCACCGCGCCACCATCGCCGGCGACGAGTCCCATCTTCACATGGGTGTCGCCGATGCGCGCATCCTCGGCCGCGTAGGTGACATCACACAGCAGCGCGAGGCTTGCGCCGAGCCCCGCGGCATCGCCATTGATCGCGCCGATGATCGGCTGCTCGACATCGAGGATGTGGTTGACGAGGCGACGCACACCATTGAAGGGAATGCGCGGCCCCTTCGGATCGAACTCGCCGGTGTCCATCGACTCCGCGTCACCGCCAGCGCAGAAGGCTTCACCCGCACCGGTCACTACGATCGCCCTGATCTCGTCGTCCTCGCCGGCTTCTCGAAAGATCAGTTCCATTTCGCGATGCATTGGATCGTGAGCGGCATTGCGCCGTTCAGGACGATTGAGGGTGATGGTTGCAACCCCGTCATCCATCGTGAGGGTCAAGTATTCGTAGTGGCTGTAGTCAGGCACTGTGTTGGTCCTTTCTGTTTGCTTGCGGGTTGGATGTGTTTGCCCCAATCGTCCCAGGCCGGGCTAGGGGCTGAATTCTCTACCGAAGAGCCGTCTGGCGAGGATGAGCTTCTGGATCTGCGGCGGGCCATCGCCGATCTGCCAGCCGATGACGTCGCGTAGCCGCTGTTCGATGGGCAGGTCCTTCGTGTAGCCGTAGTGGCCGTGCAGCAGGAGGCACTCGTGAATGATCTCCGCGCAGGTCTTGGGGATCCACCACTTTGCCATCGCCCCTTCGCGGTCACAGCGACGCCCCCGATCCTTCAGCCACAAGACCTTGTAGGCGAGCCAGCGCGCGGCTTCGAGCAGGGTCTCTGCTTCTGCGATCGGAAACGCGGTTCCCTGGAAGGTCGAAAGCGACTTTCCGAATTGTTTGCGGTTCTTCAGGTGCTCGATGGTCTCGTCGACGGTCTGTTGCGCAGCACCGATGCACTTGAGTGAGATGAAGGCACGGTTCATGTCGAAGAATTCGCGAATCATCGGGAAGGCTCTTCCCTTCGTTCCAACCAGCATGGCTGCGGGAATGCGTACGTCGTCGAGAAACACTTCACCGCGTGGTACGGCGCGGCATCCCATGTCGTCGTAGGCGTGGAAGCGCAGGCCCGGTGTCTCGCGCGGGATCAGGAACGCCGAAAGGCCGCTCCAGTCGGTCGTCTTGGGGTCGGTGCGTGCGAAGATGTAGAAGACGTCTGCATTGAGGAACGAGACCGAGTTCTTCTCGCCGTTGAGCACGTATTCGTCACCCACCTTGACCGCGCTCGTGCGGATCGAACCCATGTCCGAGCCTGCGTCGGGTTCGGTGAGCCCGAGTCCGATCATCTGGTGCCCCGACTGCAGGCCGGGTAGCCAGCGTGCTTTGAGTTCGGGTGACGCCTGGGCGATGAACTCGCGAAACAAGAAGGGGCCGAGGCTCGGCAGCACACAGTTGAAGTCACCGCGGCCCACTTCTTCGGCGACGATTCCCGCGGTGACGAAAGAAGCGCTTTCGTCGTCGACCTCGCCGATCAGGTTGATCACGCGGATGATCCGGTCGCGGGGATAGATGCCGGAGTCGCCCTCGGCGTAGTGGGGCAGCAGCTCCTCGAGCGAAAATTTCCGCAGGTTTTCGCGGAAGGCATCTTCTTCGGGGGAAAAGTCGAAGCTCAGCATTTTTGGGGGGGCTCTGCTCCTTGGGAGTCGCCGAGGACGATCCTCGAGCCCGCTCAGCGTAACAAGTTGACAACATGCCATCAATTGTTAGCTTGCCGATATGCCGAACAATCTGGACCGAGGTGAGGCCGGGGCTACGCCGCCGGAGACCACGCGCGACGCAATCATCGAGGCCGCGCGAGGACGCTTCCTCCGCTTCGGTCCGCGCAAGACGACGATGGACGAGGTCGCCAAGGCGGCCGGCGTTTCCCGCACCACGCTCTACGCGCACTTCCGAAACATGGAAGATCTCTACGGAAGCCTGCTCGACCAGGACGCCGAACGCTTCATTCGCGAAGCCGCCGAAGCCGTCGAGACCGAGCCTTCAACCGGCCGCAAGATCCGGCGCATCATCGAGATCACGCGCTCGACCTACGCGAGGAATCAGGTTCTTCGCATGGCGTTCACGGGCGATGAAGAGATGAGCCTTACCGGCGTGGCGAGCGTGTACAGCCGCGACCAGGAAGCGCGCATCATCGCGCTTCTCCGCCAGGTGGTCGAAGAGGGAATCCGCGAGGGATCGCTTCGGGAGGTGGACCCCGAGCGGGTTGCCTACCTGATGTTTCACCTCGGGACGCTTCTCGTCGAACGCGAAGTCTCCGACGTCGCCGACTTCGACTTCGACGAGATCCTCGGCGTCATGGACGACGTATTCGCCCAGGGGATCCGGAACCCTCGGGAATAGCGGTTCGGATCGAACGTCAATACGACGAGGCCAGCCAGGACGCGTAGCCAACAACCCGGATCGAGCACGACAGGAGCCCCCGTATGCCTTTCCCCGACTGGACTGAAGAACACGAGACGTTTCGAGAGACGGTGCGTCGCTTCACCGCCGAAGAGATCCGCCCCAACGCCGAGCGTTGGGACGCCGAAGGTGACTTTTCCAGCGAGATCTTTCCGAAGGCCGGTGAACTCGGTCTGCTCGGTGTGCGCTTCGATCCGAAATGGGGAGGGAGCGGGCTCGACTACTGGTACACGGTGATCCTGGTCGAAGAGCTGGTGAAGGGCCGAGACATCGGCGCGGTCGTCGGCTTGATGGTGCAATGCGAGATGGCCACCTCGGTGATCAACGCACACGGCAGCGACGAATTGCGGCAGGAATGGCTCGTGCCGGCGATTCGCGGCGAGCGCATCGCGGCACTCGGTGTGACGGAACCCGGGGGTGGGTCGGATGTCGCATCGCTTCAAACGAGTGCCAAGGTCGACGGCGATGATTACATCATCAACGGTTCGAAGATCTTCATCTCGAACGGGGCGCGTGCGGACTTCGTGACGCTCGCCGTTCGAACGGGCGGCCCCGGCCCGGACGGTGTGAGCCTGGTGGTGTGCCCGACCGACAGCAAAGGCTTTACGGTCGGTCGTCGGCTCGAGAAGGTCGATCAGCATTCCGGCGACACGTGCGAACTCTTCTTCGACGATGTTCGCGTGCCCAGAACGAATCTGATCGGCGAAGAGGGGCGCGGCTTCCGCTACATCATGGGCGCGTTCCAGGGCGAGCGCCTCGTACTCTCGACGATGATGAACGCCGTGTGTCGCGACGTCATCGACGAGACGCTGGGCTACATCGCCGAAAGGAAGGCGTTTGGACAAGCGGTGGCTTCGATGCAGGTTTGGCGTCACAAGATGGCTGACTACCTGACCGAACTCGAAGCTTCGGAATCGCTTACCTACCGCGCTGCGGACCAGCTCGTGAGCTCAGATCCAAAGGGTGAGGTCACCGTAAGCATGTCCAAGCTCTATGGGGCTGAATTGATTCGCCGGCTCGTACTCGACTGCGCGCACGCGCACGGCGGCTACGGATTCATGAAAGAGAACTACATCGCCCGTTGCACGCGAGGCGTGCAGAACTGGGGCATCGGCGCGGGTACGAGTGAAGTGATGCGCGAGATCATTTCGAAGCGCTGCATGGCGAAGCCCAGCTCGTGAGCCGCCGTGCGGTCATCGCGGGTGTCGGTCACTCCGCGTTCGGCAAGCTGCCGGACCAGAGCGCCTGGGCGCTCGAAGTCGAGGCGGTTTCGAAGGCGGTGTCCGACGCCGGCCTCGCACCGCGTGATGTCGACGGGCTGCTCACCGACCCCGGCCCCGTTCAGGGGATTCTCGAAGGGATCACGCCGCACTTCCTTCGCCTGGGCGCACAGCTGGGGTTGAACCCGACCTACACGGGGAGCGAAATCCTCGGCGGCGCTGGCAGTGTTGCGATCATCGAACGCGCCGTGCTCGCGGTGGAAGCCGGACAATGCGATGTCTGTGTATGCGTCTACGGCGACTCGGCGTTGTCGTCCACGGGTGCGTACGGTTATGGGCGAGGCGATGAATCGGCGTTCGGGTTCTTCGGTGCGGTGGGTTTGCACGCGCTCGCGGCGCAGCGACACATGCACACATATGGAACGCGCCGGGAACAGCTCGGTGAAGTCGCTGTCGCGGCGCGCGCACACGCGGCTCGCACACCCCACGCGCAGAAGCGGCGCGAGCTTTCCATCGATGACTACATGACGGCGGATCCCCTGGTCGAACCGCTTTGCCGGTTCGATTGCTGCCTCGTATCGGATGGTGCGGCCGCTGTCGTGATTACCACGGAAGAACGCGCCGCAGACCTGCGCATCCCCCCGGTACCGATCCTCGGTCACGCCCAGGCACACAGTCTTTCGACCTACGCGTCCGCAGGACACTTCGAAAGCCTGCCGGCCGCACGCTCCGGCCCCGTGGCATTCGGCCAGGCGGGTGTGGGCCCGAGCGATGTCGACCTTGCGCTGCTCTACGACTGCTTCACGATCGTCGTGCTGCTTCAACTAGAGGACTACGGCTTCTGCAAGAAGGGGGAGGGCGGCGCCTTCGTCGAGCAGGGGCGCATCGGTCCGGGGGGGAGTTTCCCCGTCAACACCAGCGGTGGACTGCTCGCCGAAGCCTACGGCGGCGGAATGCTGCACGTGATCGAAGCCGTGCGACAACTTCGCCGCGAAGCGGGTGAGCGGCAGGTGGCGGACGCCGAAGTGGCGCTCGTTTCCGGACATGGGCTCGGAATGAACACCCACACGACACTCGTACTGGGCAGGTGAGATGATGAGCGACGCAGAAGCCCCGCCGCTTCCACAGCCCGACGCGCATACGCAGGCTTTTTGGGATGCGTGTAGGGAGAGACGACTCGAAGTCTCCGCATGTCGTGACTGCGACCATCTCTTTCTCCCCCCGGGCCCATGTTGTCCGCAGTGTTGGTCGACGTCGCTCGCGACTCGCGCGGTTTCGGGGGGTGGCTCGGTCTACAGCTACGTCGTCTACCGGCGTACCTATCATCCGGGAATGCCCGCCCCCTATGTCGTAGCGCTCGTCTCACTCGATGAAGGGCCGCGAATGATCTCGAACATCGTCGGGTGTGAACCCGAAGCGGTCGAAGTCGACATGCCGGTTCGACTCGTGTTCGAAACGGCCGGAGAGTTCTTGCTGCCTCGTTTCGAGCCAATCTCTGCATGTGCCACGAGTGCAGCAACAGGAGGAAATGCGTCGTGACGATTCGTTTCGAAACCGACGGAGCCGTGGCGCAGATCACGATCGATCGGCCCAAGGTCCACAATGCACTCGACTTCGACACCAGCGACGAATTGGTGGCGGCATGGGAGCGTTTTCGTGAAGACGAGGACCTCTGGGTTGCGATCCTGACGGGCGCGGGTGACCGATCGTTCTGCGCAGGGGCGGACCTGCGAGGTGTCGGCGACTTCTACAAGAGCATGACATCGGCGCAGCGCCTGCGTCGTTCGGAAACGGTGCCGGGCCTGGGTGGCATCACGAAGAACCTCGCGATCGACAAACCCATCATCGCGGCGATCAACGGTCACTGTCTCGCCGGCGGGCTCGAAATCGCGTTGGCGTGTGACCTGCGCATTGCGAGTGAGAACGCGTCCTTCGGTCTGCCCGAAGTCACGCGTGGCATCATCCCGGGGGCCGGCGGGACCCAGCGCCTGCCGCGACTCATCGGGCCCGAACGCGCACTCGATCTCATCATGACCGGGCGACGGATCGACGCACGCGAAGCGGAGCGTATGGGCATCGTGTCGCGTGTGGTTGCCGCAGACAAGCTGCTCGACGAAGCGAATGAAACCGCACGGATGATCGCGAGCAACGGGCCCCTCGCGGTTCGCGCCGCCAAGGCCGCCGTCTGGCGAGGCCTCGACATGCCACTCGAAGAGGGCCTGCGCACCGAGCAGCTTCTCGCCGAGCCCGTGCGACAGAGCGAAGACGCGCAAGAAGGGCCGCGTGCCTTCCTCGAAAAGCGCGCACCCGAATTCAAGGGGAGATAGAAGATGGCGACTCCTCCGAAACGACACGTCGGTCAGTATGTCGCTTCCGGCGATTGGAGTGATTACTGGACCACGCGAATCAGCCGTGCCGAGAGCGGCAAGATCTGGGTGCGTGGCTATCCAATCGAGGAGTTGATCGAAAACCTCAGCTACGTCGAGTCGGCCTTTCTGCTGCTTCGCGGTGAACTGCCCGACGAGCGCGAGCTCGAGCTCTTCGACCTCGTGATGCGGAGCGGAATGGATCAACAGCTCATCAGTTCCGCCGCATGTGCGGCACGCTATACGGCGTCGGCGTTTCCCGATTCGGCCGTCCCGGCGCTAGCGAGCGGGATCCTCGCGAGTGGGTCGGTGACGGGCTCTCCCCAGGAGCCGGCCGAGATGTTGATCGAGGCCGTGGGTTGGGGGGGGGAGCGCGACGAGGCTGCCGAGCGTGTGCTCGGTTTGTGGAGTGAGCGCCGTGGCGCGACGCCCGGGTTGGGACACCCGATGCACAAGGGAGCGGAGCCGCGCGCTGTCAGCGTGCGCAAACTCGCGATCGAACTCGATGGTTGGCGCGAGCACGGGCGAATGCTCGACGCTGTCGAAGCCGCTCTCGAACGACGCAAGGGAAAGCGCATCCCGATCAATCTGGCCGGCGCGCTTGGCGCCGTCCTGGCCGACCTCGAGTTCGATCCGTTGGTGATCGGTGGTCTCGGGGCCGCCACCTACGGCATGTCACTGCTGGCCCACATTGCCGAGGAGGTCCGCGAAGGCGTGCCGCTCCGGATCATTCCCGACGCATTGGGCTCCCACTACGCGGGTCCTGAAGAACGACACCTGCCCGCCGATCGCATGCGCGGGGCGAAGGGGCGAGGGTCGGGGCGGGGCGAAGCATGAATCACCCTTATTCCCACTATCCGGCACGCACGGCTCGACGCTCCCCCGAGCGAGTCGCACTCATCGATGGGTCACGAACCCGAACCTACGGAGAGCTCGACGCGCGGGCGGCACAGATCGCCGGCGCGCTCGTCCGTCTCGGCTTGTCTCCCGGTGAGCGGGTGTCGATCGTTCAAGAGAACCGTATCGAGTACGTCGAGATGGCCATCGCGATTGCGCGGGCGGGGGGCGTACTCGTTCCGTTGCTTGGGGCGCTCACCGAGCGTGAGCATCGCTTCATGGTCGACGATGCGGACGTGCGCCTGGTGATCGCGCTGGGGACGGAGTCGGTCGCGCGCGCGGTCGGCGCCGTCGGCGAGAGCGATGCCGTTGCGCTCGCGCTCGGCGACACGGGCGGCGTCCCCGACCTCGCAACGATGGCCGATCAGGAGCCGGGCGAGTTCACCGCGGTCGATCAGAAGCCGGATGCCCTGGCGCAAATCCTCTACACATCGGGAACCACCGGAAATCCGAAGGGCGTGACCCACAGCTATGCGAGCGTCAGCGCAGCAATGAGCGCGTGGGCAAACACGTTCGACATCGGTCCAGACGACCGAATTCTCGGACAGCTTGCCCTCAGCCACTTCGGCGGGCGGGGTATGGATGTGTGCTGGGTATCCGGTGCCACGCTCGTGATCCAGCCCGCGGCCGACCCGAAGGCCATGCTGGGCGCGATCAGCGAGCACAAGATCACGATGATCCTCGCGATCCCCACGCTGCTGCGCATGTTGCTCGACCACCCGGACGCGGCCGACACGGATCTCTCGAGTCTGCGCATCGTGATGTATGCCGCGGCACCGACTTCACCCGCATTGGTGCGCGCCTCACTCGAACGACTCGGTGCCGTCCTGCACACCGGGTTCGGTCAGACAGAAGCCTATGGACTCAACACCTTCATGGGCCCCGACGAACATGTCGCTGCGCTCGAAGCCGGTGGCGATCGTTTGGTTTCGGTGGGGCGTGAGTGTGCGACCTTTGCACAGGTTCGCATCTGCGCGGACGATGGGAGCGAAGTTGCCCCCGGTGAAGTGGGCGAGATTTGTGTTTGTGCACCGTGGGCAACGCCCGGCTTCTGGAAACGCCCCGAACTCGATCGCGCGCGCTTGCAGGGCGGCTGGCTTCGCACCGGCGACCTCGGCCGGATGGACGCGGAGGGTTACGTCTTCCTCGCGGATCGCATGGAAGACAAGATCATTTCCGGTGGTTACAACGTGTATCCCACTGAAGTCGAGGCGGCGCTGGCCGAGCACCCTGCCGTCGCCGAATGCGCAGCGTTCGGGATCCCCGACCCGAAGTGGGGCGAAGCCGTGCGCGCGGCAGTGACCTTGCGACCCGATCATGGGGTGAGCGAGGACGAGCTCATTGCCTTCTGCAAAGAACATCTCGCGAAGTTCAAGGTGCCGAAGGGGATCGACGTCCTCGACGAACTTCCGAAGAGCCCGGTGGGCAAGATCCTGCGGCGCGCATTGCGCGAGCCATTCTGGAAAGACCAGGCCTCCGGCGTTCACGGCGCCGAGTAGGACCGAAGGTAGGAGTAGACGATGAAGGCTGTGCGTTTGTACGAAGGGGCCGAAGCGCCCGAGGTCAAGGTCGAAGACGTTCCCGAACCCGTGGCCGGGTCGGGCGAGATCCGGGTTGCGGTTCAGGCCGCCGGCGTGTGCGGCACCGATCTGCACGCGTCCCACGGTCGACTTCCAGTTCCCGTGCTGCCCGTGATCATGGGACACGAGGGTGCTGGCATCGTCGAAACGGTGGGCGACGGAGTCACGGACTTCGCCGTCGGAGACCGTGTCCTACTGCTGCCGAGTGAGACCTGCGGGAAGTGCTCCGCTTGCGAGCGAGGGCATCTCGGTCTGTGTCCCGGTGCGCAGATCTTTGGCATGGCGCGCGACGGGACTTTCGCAGAGAAGGTCGTTGCGCCAACTGTTTGTGCGCTGCCGCTGCCCGATGCGATTCCCTTCGAGCACGGTGCGATCCTCGCCGATGCTGTAGCGACCGCGTATCACGCCGTTGCGACCCGTGCCGAGATCAAGGGGGGTGAGCGTGTTGCAGTGATCGGATGTGGAGGTGTTGGCTATCACGCGATCGCGTTGGCGCGACTACTCGGCGCAAAGCAGATCGTCGCAGTCGATGCGAGTGAAGGCGCGCTTCGCAAGGCTGAGGAGGCGGGTGCGGATGTCCTCGTCGACGCCCGGGCGGACGATGCGCGCAAAGCGATTCGCCGCGCCGCAGGAGGCGACGGGCCCGACATCGTGATCGAGTACGCGGGCAAGAAGGTGACGGTCGAACTCGCCATGGCCGCGGTGGCGCGCGGCGGCCGGGTCATCGTAGGCGGCGTTGGAATGGAGTCGCCGCAACTGGGGCCGCTGGTGTCGTTCGTCGGCAAGGAAATCGGTGTGATGGGCTCCATGGGCTACACACGCGACGAGTTGATTCGGGTGGTCGAGCTCGCAGAGAATGGGAGCCTCGACCTGAGCGGTTCGATCACAGGTCGCTATCCCCTCGAACAGGCGAGCCAGGCGCTCGACGATCTCGCGAATCGCGTCGGCGATCCTGTACGGCTCGCCCTGTTTCCAGGCGAAGTTCCTTGAGCAGTGGTGTGAAGACGAAAGGGGCTGTTGCGTTCGGGTCGCCGCTTGTGGCGTCTGCGTGAGCTACCTGCATGTCTGGCGAACGGGGGAGGGGATCTCGTTTCCCGCGGTGCTGGGGCATGAGGCTGCGGGCGTTGTCGAGAGCATCGGGCCGGGCGTGGTCGAAGTCGCAGAAGGGCAACGCGTCGTGTTGGCCTGGATACCACGCTGCGGGGTCTGCGCACCTTGTCGTTCGGGACGCACGCACCTATGCACCGGCCTGCAAACCGACCAGAACTGTCGCTTGGCGGGGCGCCGCTCGGTCGGCACATGAGCGTGTCGGGCTTTGCGGAATTCGTGGTGGTGAACGCATGGGCGAGTCGGTTGCAGTATTCGGTTGTGGCGGTGTCGGTCTTTCGGCCGTGCAGGGCGCCCGCATTGCCGGGGCATCGCGGATCATCGCGGTCGATCCGAATGTCGCTCGTCGCGAACCAGGATTTCCCGAAGATCTTCCGGCTTGCCGCGCAGGGCAAACTGAAGCCCGACCCGATGTCGGCCCCGGACTTTCCCGTCGAGAAGATCAACGATGCGTTCGAGGCTTCTGCGAGTCGAAGTGCGATCCATCCGCGCATCGTATTCGATACCGTTGCATGAAGCGCTCACGCGCCCCACGCGAAACCCGCAACTCGAAAGGTGAGACATGTCTGATTCGCTGACCCTGGCAACCGAACGAGATGGCTTCGCCCTCCTGACCCTCGACCGCCCCGACAAGCGCAACGCGCTGTCCCTGGCGTTGCGTCACGAGGTCGTGGCGAGACTCGACGAATTCGAAAAGAACGACGCGGTGCGCTGTGTCGTCCTGGCCGCTGCGGGCCCTTCCTTTTGCGCGGGCTTCGACAAAGGCGAGTTGCTCGGCGGAAACATGGAGGAGGTCTTCGCCGAAGCCAACGAATACCACCGCCGCGTCTTCACCTTCGCCAAGCCGATCGTCGCCGCCGTTCAGGGCCAGGCGCTCGGTGGGGGTTGCGATCTGGCCGCCATGTGCGACTTCCGAATCGCTGCAACGAATGCCGTTTTCGGACAACCCCAGGTTCATTTCGGTGCCGCAGCGAGTTACGACTTGATGCGCTCCGTCCTGGGTTCGGGGCACGCGCGAGAGATGTGCCTCACCGGTCGAAACTACGACGCACAGGAAGCCCTCGCGATTGGTCTCGTGAATCGCGTCGTGGAACCCGGGGACCTCATTGGAGAAGCGACGACGCTTGCAGCGGCCATCGCGTCCGTACCCGCAGGCGTCGCAGAGGCTTCGAAGCGCGGTTTCCTGGAGCACCAGCCGACGATCTTCTGACCATCGAGGCTAGAGGCCCGGCCGGACCTCTAGCTTCTCGCGAAGATCTCGTTCTTGTGCGATTCGAAGCGCTCGATCAGGAAGCGCTCCTGCGGTTTCTCCGATGCGGTCTTCGGGATCTCGTCGAGCAGTTGCAGATAGCTGGGAACGAAGTTGGGTTCGAGCTTCTGCCGACAATGGTCGAGGAGCGCTTTCGGCTCCAAGGCTTCTCGCTCGTTGGCCACGATCGCAGCGACCACGTCCTTTTCCCCCGGTGCTCCCGACGCAGCCGGAACGCCATAGACGAAGACGTCTCGGATGTCCGGGTGTTCGGCGATGATCTTTTCGATCTGGCTCGTGCTCACGAAGTCGCCGTTGTGCCGGATACCCGCGCCGGCTCGGTAGTCGAAGTAGAACCAGCCGTCTTCGTCGCGATGGCCCATGTCACCACTGCGGTTCCAGCCTTCTACGATCTTCCTGGCCGAGGCTTCCGGGTTCTCGTGGTATTCCACGCTGGCTTCTTCGCCGCCGGCGGGGCGGCAACAGATCTCGCCGATCACGTCGGGTGGGCATTCGTTGCCCTCGGCGTCGAGGATCTTCATGATCACACTGTCCATGGGCTTGCCGAAGGATCCCACCGGCCCCGTACCCACGGGCTTGTACGCCATGCCGCCGCCGTCGCTTGCTCCGTAGAACTCGAAGATCTGGACGCCGAAGCGCTCTTCGAAGGCTTCCCAGATCGCGGCGGGCATGCCACCACTCACGATCATGCGTACCGGGTTGTCGGCGTCGTCATCCTTGCGGGGCTCGCTGTAGATGCCCGTCGCCATGCCGCCGAGGACCGAGAAACTCGTACAGCCGTAGCGGCGACAGACGTCCCACAGGCGGCTCTTCGTGAACGATCGGCTGAGTACGGCGCGATAGCCCGACATGAGCGAGGGTGCGAGTGCAGTGGCCTGGGCATTGTTGTGCGTAAAGGAAAGGCCCGTGTACGGTCGCTCGTCTTCCTGGTAGCCGAAGATGCCGCCCAGCATGCCAGTGCCGCCGAATCGCATGTGGTCGCCGACGATACCTTTCGGATCGCCGGTGGTGCCGGAGGTGTAGATGATCTGGAGCGGATGGCTGACGTCGTCGACGCGAGGGTCGACCGTCGCGGCCGGGGCAGCGAGGACTTCCTTGATTGCGGAAACGCCTTGCAGGTCTCCAATGGCGGGTGCGTCCTTCTCGGAACTCTCGACCGCCAGCAACCACTCGAGATCCGGCGTCTGATCGCGCACGGCGAGAATCTGCGCAGCCCCGCTGTCGGAACAGAAGACACCACGTGAACCCGAGTTGCGCAGCAGGAAGGCCAGCTTGTCGCCCCGCATTCGTGGGTCGATGGGGACGAATACGCAGCCCGTCATCGAAGCCGCGACGGTGGCTTCGACGAACTCCGGGTGGTTGCGCATCATGATCGCGAAGCGATCCCCCGGCTGCATGCCTCGGGCGATGAGGTCGGCCGCGATGCGGTTCCCGTTGTCGGAAAGGTCTGCGTAGGTGCGGATTTCGTCCGGCGTCGCAAGATTGTCGAGACTGAGATGCTCGAACGTGAGCACGTCGAGGTCGGGCTTCTCGTCTGCGCGAATCCGAATCAAGTCCGCAAGGATGAACGGGTTGCGCTGCCGCATGGTACTTCTCCGAATCAGTGTCTCGTGGGCGACGAGCGAGTCGCTAACACACGAGGATGTTGATGTTCATGGCGGCGACCTCGTTTCCAATGGTTCCGCCGCCATTGTGTGCCAGGCCGACCGTCGCGCCTTCGACCTGTCGCTTGCCTGCACGGCCTTGAAGCTGATACGTGAGCTCGAGGATCTGCGAGACCCCTGTGGCGCCAACGGGATGCCCCTTGCGAAGCAGTCCGCCAGAGGTGTTCACAGGAAGTCGTCCACCGAGTTTCGTTTCGCCGTCGGCCAGCATTTTGACGCTGTCGCCCGGCGGGCAGATGTGGAGGCCTTCGTAGTAGAGAATTTCGCATGGGGCCGATGAATCATGAACTTCGAGCACGTCGAGGTCTTCGGGGCCTACACCCGCCTCGTAGTAGGCTTCGTCGATACACATGCTGCTCACGTTGTCTTCGGCGCCGTCCGGGTGCTCGAAGTAGGAATGCACGACACTCGAAACCAGTCGGACGGGTTTCGAGATGCCGAGCTGACGGGCCTTGCGCTCACTCACGATCACGGCGGCCGCACCACCGTCCGCCACCGGGCAGAGCATGGGGCGTGTGAGCGGTGGACTGATCATCGGCTGCGCCAGGACTTCTTCGATCGTCATCTCGTTCTGGAACTGGGCCTTGGGGTTGAGGCTGCCGTGAAACGAGTTCTTGGCGGTCACCATGGCAAAGTGTTCGGGCGTCGATCCATAGTCGCGCATGTGATCGCGGGCCATGACGCCGTAGAAGTCGGTGAATACGGAGCGGTTCTCTCCCGAACCTTCGGACTGGCCGGCTGTGATCTCGGCGATGAACTTGTCTCGTTCCTCGACGTCCACCGCACCTGAAAATGCGGAGTAGGTGATGACCTTGTTCTCGTGATAGAGCTTTTCCACGCCCACGACCAACGCAACGTCGTAGTAGCCAGCGGAAACCATCATGGCCGCTTGATTGAGCGCGGTGCTGCTGCTCCCGCAGGCGTTTTCGATGTTGATGATCGGGACCTTCCCCAGGCCGATCGAGCTGAGGATGACCTGGCCGCGAATCGACTCCTGCCCCGTCACCGTACCGGCTGCACAGTTGCCCACGTAGGCGGCTTCGATGTCCGAAAGTTCGAGGCCCGCGTCCTTTACGGCCTCGAGTACGGGCTCGCCGCCCAGTTGCTTCAGGCTCTTGTCGAGGTGTTTGCCGAAGCGGGTCATACCCACGCCGGCGATGACTGCGTTCAAGCGCATTGTTTCTTCCTCTCTTCCGCAATTGTCGGGAGTCGAATGGTTAGATCATTCCCGATCCAGGTAGCTTGAACTTCTTGCGGATTCCCTCGATTTGCTCCTCTCGCCCAGCCAGGGGCGCCGCGGGCTGAAAGAGCCTGGTCTGCGTGAGGTCGTCGATCACCTCCTGGGAGCGGGGAAAGGGGTTGTCGATGGAATTGAGCTGGAAGAGCTTTTCGAACGGCAGGCGCGGACGCTGTCCGCCGGCGTCGGGATTTTCGAGCGGGTAGCCCACGGTTTGGGCAACCACGATGCGGCAGCTCTCGGGCAGCCCGAATGCGGTGTGGACCTTTTCCCAATCTCCCGAGCCCTGGCAGCAGGTGCCGAGCCCCTGCTCTAAGGCCATCAAGGTGGCCTGTGCGACGGCTTGACCACAGTCCATGTCGGGCATGCCGGGGCCCTTGAGCGCCTCGCCAATGCGATTGAACAGCGGCACGAGTGTCTTCTCGAGTTCCTCGTGCCTGTCGGGCCCGTAGCCCAGCGCACCGCACTCGACGAGCTCGCGCAGCCGTTCGCCAGCCTCGTCCATCGCGTCTTGCTCGATGTACCAGAGGATCACCACGGGTGCGAGCTGCATCTGGAAGCCGCCCACTGGCGAATGAAGTGATGCGATCTGCTCCTCGGTAGCGGTTTCGCGGTGTACGACCAGCGCCTGGATCGAGTTGTTGTTGCCGAAGTGCGAAGCGATCCGCGCCGCCTCCAGCATGCATTGGATCTTCTCCAGCTCAACCGGCTTCTCCGGGTCGAGATAGCGGATCGAGCGGCGGTTTCCCATGACTTCTCTGAGTTCCATCTTTGCTTCCTATTCCTTGTTTCGTGTTCGAATCGATTCGTTGGCTCAGGCTCTATAGCCGTGCGCCAGCCATCAGGCCAAGGACTTCGTTCTCTCCGTCCTCGATCAGGGAGGCACGTGCATCTCGGAAGATCTTCTCGATCGGATACTCCTTGCACAGTCCGTTGCCACCGAAGATCTGGACAGCATCGCTCGCCACTTCGAACGCGGTCTGTGTGCAGAAGACCTTGGACGCTGCGACGTGCTGGAAACCCGTTGTGCCGTTGGCGTGCCCCATGGCGACTCTGCGCGCAAGCGAACGGGCGGCTTCAACTTTGTTGAACATGCTGAAGAGTCGCGCCTTGACGCTCTGGTGCTCGATGATGGGGACACCGCCCTGGACGCGTTCCTTCGCGTAGGCAAGCGCATAGTCATAGGCGGCACGCGCGACACCCACGAACTGTTGCCCCATGGCATTGTTCGCAAGAGAGAGAACCATCTCCCACACCATCGGATACGCATCCGATCCCTCGATCAGCATGAAGTCGTTGGGGACGCGAACGTCTTCGAAGAAGAGTTCACCCTGGGGCAGGGTGCGTTGACCGATCTTGTCGAGCGACTTGCCTCGGCGAACGCCCGGCAGTTCGAGGGGAACGAGGAAGGCCACGCCGCCTGCTAGCCCATCCTTGGAGTCTTCGAGGGTGCAGAAGAGCGCCGCGGCCGTTGCAACGGGGGCGTTCGAGACCCACGCGGCCTTTTGTCCGTTGATGACCCACTCGTCGCCTTCTCGCCGCGCGCGGCAGCCGGGGCGCACGGCGGGGTCGCTGAAGACCGGTTCCGTGAAGGCAACGTGATCGCTGCCGTGGTCCGGTTCGGTGAGGGCCAGGCAGCCGACGTCTTTGCGCTCCTCGAAGTATGTATGGGCTTCTGTTCGGCCAAAGCCCGCCGCCCAGGGTGCGATGGTGTCGCGCAGCTCGAGCGAAATGCAGAGGCCGACATCACCCCAGGCCAGTTCTTCGAGGACGACCGAGTGGAGCAGGGCCCGTTCGCTGGGCGTCAGGTCGTCTCCGTAGTGACTCGGGTCTCCGATGCCGAGCTGTTCGTACTTCTTCACCACATCCCAATACACCGACCCTTCGGCGATGGTTGCGTCAGGGTCGTGCATGGCGTCGAGTTCGATGGAGGCCGGGCGCAGAACTTCGGCTGAGAAGCGGTGGACCGTGTCTCGCACCTCCTTCATTTCGTCTGTGAGGCCCGCGTCGATGTCCAGGACAGCCATGGTGTTCCTTTCGAGGGAATGCTCGGCCGGCGCTCACTCGCGCGAGCGCAGCCTTGTTGGTTTGGCGGAGAGAATCTACTGAAGCCCGGCGAGTTCGGTTTGCGACAAGGGCTCGATTTCGACTCGCGTTCCGCGGTCGGGGCAGCCGGGTTGCCCCATCAACAGCGTGGGTTGGAGCTGTCCGTATCCGCCGGCCAGATGAATGGGATTCATCGGACTGGGGATCAACGACTGATGGGAACTGCCCTTGGAGAACTGGAAGGGCTCCCACGCGTGATACACGACGACCTGACCCGGGCGAATCGAAGGAGAGACTTTGCAGTGGATCTCGAAGGACCCGATGTCGTTGAAGACGCGGGCTTGTGCGCCGTCCTGCAAGCCTCGGTCACTCGCGTCCTTCGCACCGATGAAGATCACGGGTTCGCCCCGTTGCAGCTTGAGTAGTGTCTTATTGTCACGCCAGGACGCGTGGATCGACCAGCGATTGTGTCCTCCGGTCATCCGCAGCGGGTAGTCACCGCCGATCTTCGGGTTGTCCTTGTGGATGGGCAGTGCCTCGCCCATTTCCATGAAGAACGGGTGGTCGATGTAGAACTGCATTCGCCGCGTCAGCGTTGGCCAGGGCTGCTTCTTCTGTACCTGCCAGGTATTGGCTGTGATGGTCTCGCCCGGTTCGATGTCGGTGGCGTGATTGATCTGGGAAGGGCTTTCGCCCACGCCCGTGTAGCGCGCATAGCCCTTTTCCTTGAGTTCGGACCAGCTCACACCGCCGAGATTCGAGGTTACCGAGAGCATCTCTTCCAGGAACTCTTCGGTGTTGTCCTCGGTGTAGCGCCGGCTGAAGGTGAACTCGTCGTAGACTCGATCGAGTCGTCTCGTTTCTCCTGAACGGTCCTTGAACTCGAGAATGCCGCGCGCGATCGCGCGTTCCTGGAGCTTCTTCAGAAAGAGGCAGTGGAATTCCCAGTCAGGTCTGGACTCACCGAGGGGTTCGACCGCGCGGGTCGTCACGTGACAGAATGGTGTGATGGGCGAGCCCCAGGTGATGTCGTCCTTCTCGTACCAGCCGGCCGCGGGAAATACGTAGTCGCTATGGCGAGCGGTGTTACTCATGCGCCAATCGAGTGTGACCAGCAGGTCGAGCTTCGGTAACAGGCCGTCGAACATGCGGTCGTAACCCCGTACGCGGCGCAGCAGGTTGCCCCCCACTTCGAAGAGGATGCGTGTCGGAGTCGTGGGCACGATCTGCCAGCCCTTCGCGACGGCTTCCTCGTAGTATTCGTGGAAGTCGCGCGGCAGTGATGGATCCCAGCGCTTCGCGCTGCCGTAGAGATCCTTGAGCCCCCCGTACTCGTAGAGCCACAGCGGTGTCGCGAGGTAGCGGCCCTGTTTGTACTCGAGCCGAGCGAACTCGCCGATCATCATCTCCATCGAGTATCCGTCCCAGGCCATCTTCGCCATCGCGGGAGCAGACGCCAGGCCGAGTGCGGCGAGACCGACCTTTGGAGGCAGCCTTCCGTCGGCAACCGCCAACGCATCGGGGCCGGCGATCGAGAGGTAGGGGAAGGCCGCGATCCCCGCTCCCTTCTTCCCGAGTTGTCCAGCCATGGCGAAGGCCAGGATCATTCCACGTTCCATTTCCATGCCGTGGTAGTACTTGGAGAAGTTGGTCTGCGTGATGGCGCTGGCGGCTTTGGCGGTGGCGAGTGCTCGGGCGAGGCTGCGGATCTGTTCGGGAGGGGTGTGGGTGATCTTCGATGCGGCAGCGGGCGAATACTCTGCGAGTCGTTTTCGAAGCAGCGAGAAGACCGGGACGACCGTGACCTCGCGGCCGTCGTGGGTCCTGGCGCTGAACTCTCCATCGAGACTCGGCACCAACTCGCCCAGCGCGAGGGTCGAGCGCGGAACGTCGACGACGGCGTTCATCCTCTGGTCGTGTAGATAGAAGGCGTCTTCGCGACCTCCTTCCACCATGTCGCTCTCGCGCAGATACAGGCCCGTGTCCTGACGGACAAGGAAGGGGAGGTCGGTCTGCTCGACGATGAAGTCACGGTCGTAGAGGTCTTCTTCGACCATCACATGCGCGAGCGCCAGGCCGAGTGCGGCATCCGTGCCGACTTCGACCGGAACCCACTCGTCAGCATGCATGCACGATGCGTTGTAGTCGGGAGTCACCGCAACGACCCGAGCTCCGTGATAGCGAGCCTCGTTGATGAAGTGGGCGTTCGGGATGTGGGTGTAGGCGGGATTGCCGCCCCAGATGAGGATCAGGTCGGAATGGAAGAGATCGTCGAAGGAACCGGTGTAACAGATCTTTCCCGTAGTGGTCGTGGCGCCGGGGTAGTGGTCGCCGATCTCGGTGTTCGTTTCGAGCATGGGCGTGTCGAGCACTGAAACGGTTCGTGTGAGGCCAAGACCGTGGCAGCCGTTGGTGACTGCACTCCCCATGTCCCAGATGACCGATCCGGGACCATCTTCGACCATGGCGTCGATCACCTTGTCCGCGACTTCGTGGAGCGCCTGATCCCAGGAGATGCGCTGCCAGCGCCCGGAACCGCGTTCTCCGATCCGTTTCATTGGATGGAGCAAGCGGGAATGGTCATGCATGCGGTCGCTGTAGCATGCCCCCTTCTGGCAACCACGCGGATTGAAGTCGGGAACATCGGGGTTGGTCTGCGGGTAGTCGGCGACCTGCTCCTCGCGCCAGACCATGCCGTCCTTCACATAGACGTTCCACGCACACCCACGTTGGTACGCGCAGTTGACGTAGTGGGTGCCCTTGGCGATGCGGTCCCACGTCCACCGTTCGCGGTAGATATCCTTCCAGTCGCGGTAGGCCGCGGCCGAGGTTGCGGTGCCCGTCGCGGCGCTGTCCGCGAAGGCGGGCGTGACGTGTAGACGGGTCAGTGCCAGTGCGATCGTTGCACCGGAGCCCTGAAGAAACGTGCGGCGATTCAGCGTCGAACCCTGCACTGCTCCTCCGAGGCGGCGGTGACGTCGCCGCTTTCTGCGTCAAGCCGTCTTCGAGGGCGATCAGGCACTCACCTGACTCCCGGACCCTGCGACCCGCGTCACTTCGACCGGTGTGCCGCGAGGGACGTTGCTCGGCGAGCCGTAGAACATCCGGTAGTGGATCTGTCCGTAGCCCCCCGCGAGATGGATCGCTTTCCATGGCGCGGCTACGGGTTCCTGTTGACCCTTCCAGTCCTTGAACTGGTAGGGCTCCCATGCGTGGTAGATGATGACCTCACCGGGCTGGACGCCCTTCGCGACCTTCACGGCCGCCTGGAAGGAACCCGTTTCATTGCGCACCTCGACGGTGTCGCCGTCGCTGATACCACGTTCGGCACTGTCCAACGGGTTGAGGAAGCAAGCGGGTTCACCGCGCTGCAGTCGCATCATCAGGGCGTGGTCTCGCCAGATGGCATGCACACTCCAGCGTGTGTGCCCGCCACTGATCCGAAGCGGCAGATCACTGCTGGCCCCGGGCGGCGCCTTCTGGACTGGAAGCTGTTCGCCAGCCTCTACGTACCACGGGTGATCGATGAAGAACTGTTGGCGTCCTGTCAGCGTTGGCCAGGCCATCTTCTTCTCGACGAACCAGCGGTGGGGCCAGTAGGTGTCGTCCGGATCGAAATCCGAACTGGTCTGGTAGATGGGGGACGGGCGTGCCGTTCCTGTAATGGGAACCGCTCCGAGTTCCAGCGCTTCTTCGGCGCCAATGCCTCCGACGCTGGGACTATTGCGCATGATGTTCTCGATGAGACGCACTGGATCTTTCGGGTCGTGCGGGTCGTATTCCCCGTTCGTCGTGTAGTGGGCGTACGCCTTCCGCAGGTCGAGAGGTTCGTCCTTGTAACCCCGAACCTCGTCAACGCCGCGTTCCTCTGCGCGTCGGGCCACGGTCTCGCACAGCAACCCGAAGATCTCCCACTCACTCTTCGATTCACCGAGTGGCTTCACGGCTTCGTCAGAGAGCACGACATAGGGGATGTACGACTGGGCGTACTTGATGCCGTGCTTTTCGTAGTACCCGGCCGCTGGCAGGAAGTAGTCGGCGTGCAGGGCCGTAGTGCTCATGCGGAAGTTTACCGCGACGATGCAGTCGAGTTTGGGCCACAGCTTCGCTTTCGCGACCTGCGGTGCCGGCCAGCGGCGCAGCGGATTGCATCCCGAAAAGATGAAGACGCGGGGTTCGCGATCCGGTGCCGGATGGATGTGGGTCCAGCCCTTTTCGATCGACTCCTTCATGTAGTCCGCGAGTTCGCGCGGAAGCGTTGGGTCGGCGAGGTCTGGGCGATCCCAGAGTTCCTTGTAGCCCCCATGTACATAGAGGAAGGGCATCAGCGGCGTGTTGGGTTGCTTCTCGCTGTGCTCGGTGAAGAACTGCTCGTAGTCGCGCGCCGTGAGCCCGCGAATCGCTTTGGGGATGGCTCGCAGCATCTCCATCGGGCTCATGCGGCTACCGCCGAGCCGGTCGAGACCGTCGAGTCCCCACCAGGCGGCGACGCGCAGCCCGCCACCGGATTTGCCCTGGTTACCCGTGAGCGCCATCAGCAGGATCATGGATCGCTGAGCGAGGTCACTGTGATAGTGCTTGCAGGCTCCCCATGACGCGAAGATCATCGCGTTCGGTGCGGCGGCCATTCCCCTGGCGAAGCCGCGGATCACGTTCGCGTTGATTCCGGTTTCTTCAGCGGCTTTTTCCGGTACGTACTGCTGGAGATGGTTCCGCAGGCGGTCGAAGACCGGGCGCACCTCGACCTCGTTGCCGTCGGCGAGTTTCACCCGGTGGGTTCCGGACAGGGAGGGAACGAGCTTGCCGAGTGCGAGAGAGCGGCCGCCGTTTCCATCTCCCTGACAGCCAGGCACTTCTGCGAGTTTGTCCGTTGGTTCGTCCCAGAAGTAGAACTGGTCCTCTCTTCCCTTCTTCTTCAGGTCGCTCTGGCGAAGGAAGTGCCCCGTGTCTGTGCGAAGCAGGATCGGAAGGTCGGTTTGTTCGCGTACGTAGTCGGCGTCGTAGAGATCTTCTTCGACGATCACCTGCGCGGCCGACAAGCCGAGCGCCGCATCAGTTTCGGGTTTCAGGTTGATCCACAGATCCGAATGAATGCTGGTGGCGTTGTAATCGGGAGCGACCACCACGAGTTTGGCGCCGCGGTAGCGCGCTTCGTTCATGAAGTGAACTTCGGGGATGCGCGTGTAGGCGGGGTTGCCGATCCAGACCACGATGTAGTCGGAACGAAACCAGTCGGCTGCAGTCCCTTCGCAGTTGTACATCCCCCACGTCTGTACGGCGCCCATGGGCATGTCGCCGACGCCCGACCACGAATCCATGACCGTGGACCCAACCGCTTCGGTGAAACGGATCTCACCCGCGGTCTCGGGGCCGAAACCCGCGTTGGTGGTGCCGTGATCGTGGATGATGGATTCGGTTCCCTGCTCGATTGCTGCGTCGATGATCTTGTCTGCGATTTCCTCGAGCGCCTGATCCCAGCTGATGCGCTTCCACTGTCCGTCTCCGCGCTCGCCTGTGCGCTTCATCGGATGGGTGACGCGAGATTCAGAAACCTGGAGGTCGGTGTAACAAGCACCCTTCTGGCAGCCCTGGGGATTCGGGTCGGGGACGTCTTCCCGGGGAGTGCCATAGACGGCGGCCTGCTCTTCGCGCCAAGCCACCCCGTCCTTGACGTAGACGTTCCACGAACAGGCGGCGATACAGTTGGCGCGCGTGTGTGTGCCCTTGGCGACCCGGTCCCATTCCCAGCGGTTGCGGTAGATATCCGTGTAGTCGCCGTAGGTGATCGGCGTGGCGGCTTGCATGGGGGGCATCTCGGGCCCCACACGCTCGCCGTTCGGTCCAAGGCGACACATCGTGAGTGATACGCCCGCTGCGCCGGCCCCTGCGATGAAGGTGCGCCGCGAAATCTGCCCGGGTTCGCTCTTGCTCATGCTGCCTCGACCTCCACGCGCGTGTCCCGGTCGGTGTGGCCCGGTTGAAGCGCGATGATCATGGGACGTAGATGGAACTGCCCTCCCGCGAGTTCGACAGGATTCAGCGGTGAGGGGATGAGGTTCTGGAAGCCCTTTCCGTTCTTGAACTGGAAGTTCTCCCAGGCGTGATAGATCGTGATCTGGCCCTTGCGCATCGAGCGCGAGACCTTGGCCATGATCTCGAAGTCGTCGAGATCGTTGAACACGCGGACCATGCCGCCGTCCGGGATGCCGCGTTCGATGGCGTCGGGTTCGCTCATGAACACGACCGGCTCACCTCTCTGCTGCTGCAACATCAGGGAGTCGTCGCGCCACGCGGAGTGGATGCTCCAGCGCGTGTGCCCCCCGGTGAGGATCAGCGGGTAGTTGCCACCCGCCGTGGGCGGAGCCTTGTGGACCGGGAGCTCTTCGCCCATCTCGAGGTACAACTCCTGGTCGAGGTAGAACTGGATACGACGCGAAAGCGTGGGGTAGGGGGTCTTGTCGTAGACGTGCCTGGTCAGCGGTGTGATCGTTTCGCCCGGCTTGATGTCGGTTGCGTTGCCGACGGCGACCATGCCGTCGCCAATGTCCTTGAACGGGGCGAAGCCCTTCTTCTTCAGTTCGGGCCAGGTGAGATCGCCCAGGTTGCTGGCATGGTCGATCAGGAAGGCACAGACCTTCTCGTCGTCTTCGTGTCCGAACTCGCCATTGCTCGAGAACTTCTCGTAGAGATTGTCGAGCGGGCGTTCGTCGCCGCGGCGATCGACGAAGGACTTGATGCCGCGATCGCGCGCACGTTGGTCGACCTTTTCCGTCAGGCGGGAGATGATCTCCCAGTCCGACTTCGCCTCGTAGTACGACGTCGCCTTCTCGCCCGAGTGGATGAAGGGGTTGAGCGGGGTCACCCACTTGTGCTCGTCGCGTTCGTACCAGGCCGCTGCGGGTAGCACGTAGTCCGACTGCAGTGTCGTGGACGTCATGCGCCAATCGAGCGTTACCACGAGATCGAGCTTGGGCCAGAGGTGCTCGAGCACGAGCGGGTAGCAGCGGATGCGGCGCAGCGGGTTGCTGCCCATCACGAAGAGCATCTTGGGGTCGTCGCCGGGCCGGGGCCAGACTTCCTGCCAGCCCTTCTCGAGGGACTCTTCGAGCACTTCGCGAACGGGGCGCTTCAGGTGGGGGTCCCATTCCTGGAGCTTCTCGCTGGCTTCGAGCAGGCCGCCGTGGATGTACCAGAAGAGCGAGCCGCAGGCCATCCGGCCTTCCTTCAGCACCGCGCGGCCATGCTCGTAGATGATCATCTCATCCGTGTAGCCTTCGGCCTTCCACTTCACCTCGTTGGCCAGCATGCCGCCGATCGTCTTGGCGGCAGTCATGTTCATCATGTCGCCCAGGCCGAACATGCCGCGGACGAACGCTTCGGTGGCGTCGTGGTCGAGCCAGGGGAAGCCGACGAAGCCGCTTCCCTTCTTGCCGTAGTTACCCGTGAGCGCGAAGACCAATGCCTGGCCGCGTTCCATCAGGTTGCCGTGGTAGTACTTGTCCATGTTGGACGAAGTCACCATGGCAGCGGACTTCGCTTCGCCGATCATGCGGGCGAGGCGCCGGATGGTGGGGGCGGGCGTTCCACACATCTCGGCCGCGCGCTCGGGGGTGTACTCGGCAAGCTTTCGGCGCAGCCGTGTGAACACGGTTTCGACCGCGATGGTCTCACCCGACGCGAGCTTGACTTCGAAGCGTCCTTCTACGCTCGGGGCGAGGCCTTCAAGCGCGAGACTGCGGCGCGGAATTTCGACGACGCCCTTGTCCGCGTCGTGGAAGTAGAGCACTTCGTCGCCACCGCTGGGGCTCAGGTCCGAGCCACGCAGGAAGCGGTGGGTGTCTTCTCGGACCAGCAGTGGCAGGTCCGTCTGCTCTGCGATGAAGTCGTAGTCTACGAGGTCTTCGTCGACGAGGACGTTCGCGATTCCCAGCGCGAGCGCAGCATCGCAGCCGGGTTCCACCGGGACATAGAAGTCCGAATGCACCGACGAGGCGCTGAAGTCGGGTGCGATGCAGACGATCCGTGCGCCCTTGTAGCGCGCTTCGGTGAGGAAGTGGGAGTTGGGGATCTGGGTGTAGAGCGGGTTGCTGCCCCAGATCAGGATCAGGTCCGAATACATGTAGTCGTCGGCGGAACGCTCGAAGCCGATCTTGCCGAAGGTTTCGGCGACGCCGCGGTGGCCGTCCCCGATCTCGGTGTTCATGTCGAGGTTGGTCGAGTCGAGCAGGGTGATGTGGCGCTGGTGCGCCGCGGTCATCGTGCCCTCGGTATAGAGCGGGCCGCAGTCCCACACGATGCGATCCGAACCCGACTCGGTGATCGTGTCGAGCATCTTGTCGGCGATGTCGCCGAGCGCCTCGTCCCACGACACGCGCTTCCAGTGGCCGGAGCCCCGCTCGCCGACGCGCTTCAGCGGGTAGCGAACACGCGCCGGGTCGTACATGCGTTCGCTGAAGCAGGCACCCTTCTGGCAGCCCCGAGGATTGGGGTCCGGCACCTCCGCATTGGTCTGCGGGTATTCAGCGACCTGTTCTTCGCGCCACACGAGGCCGTCTTTGACATAGACGTTCCAGGCGCAGTGGGCCTGGTACCAGCAATTCACGAAGTGGCTCGAGCGAACCACCTTGTCCCAGGTCCAGCGCTCGCGATAGATGTCGCGCCAGTCGGTGTATGCGAGGACCGGGACGGCGATCTTGGCCATGCCCGGCACGTCAGACGAGGGGGCCGTAGGTCGAAGCGTGCGCAGGACCAACGTCCCGCCGGCCAGCATTGCCGCGCCGGCCGCGCCGGCTGCGATGAACTTCCGACGACTGATACCGCCGGACGATTTCAGCTCTTCACCCATTCGATGGTTGCCGGATCTTTGTCGAAGCCTCCGAACATCTCCTTCCACTTGTACGCGATGAGCAGATCCATGAGTTCGGACTTCTGGCCGTCGCGCGCTTTGGCCATCTCATCGTGGAGGGTGGCGAGCGCCTCGATCACCGGCGGTCCGAACAGGGAGACGAGGTACTCCTCGGGAATGCGCGGAGACGACTCGTCGATGTCCCCGTTCTCGTCGTAACGGGGTGGTGCGATCGGCGGCACGTAGAACACGTTGGGTTCGGTTTCGTATTCCGGATGCAGCGGAACGGCCACCTTCCACTTCTCGACGAGCTTGTAGATCGGTGCGTTCTCGTCGTCGCGGTAGCCCACGAAGCGGACGCGCCCCGGGCACTGCCTCGCGCACGCGTTCGCGACGCCCTGTTCGATACGCGGGAAACAGAAGATGCACTTCTGCGAAACCTTCTTGGTCTCGTTGAAGTAGATCTTCTTGTAGGGGCAAGCTTCCATGCAGAAGCGATAACCGCGACAGCGATCTTCGTTCACCGTGACGATACCGTTTTCGGCGTTCTTCTCGATCGCCTTGCGCGGGCACGCCTCGAGGCACGCGGGATGTGTGCAGTGGTTGCAGATACGAGGCAGGTAGAAGTAGTAGGAATTCGGGTAGTCGCCGTCGCCCTGGTCTTCGTCCCAGTTGGGACCCCAGTCGGGCTTTTCACCCTTCACCTGGAGATGCGCCTTCGGGCCCTTCTCGCCGAAGAAGACTTCGTCGTGGTTGTACTCCCAGGCGTCGCCGAATTCGCGACGTGTGGGAAGTGCGCCGGGCTTGGGGACGCCCTTGCGGAAACCACCACCCGATTGTTCCCAGTCTCGCGGTGTGCCACGGCCAGGCTGGGTGTTCACCGTGTTCCACCACATGTATTCCATGCCCTCGTCGCGCGTCCAGAGCCGCTTGCACGCGATCGTGCATGTCTGGCACCCAATGCACTTGTTCAGGTCCATCACCATTGCGAGCTGTCGACCCATCATGCGTTCCTTTCGCCGGAAGCGGCCTGGAGTTCGAGGGGCAGCCAATTGCCCGAGAAGGCCTTGATGCCGCCGCGCTCCCCGTTCGCACCATCCCAGATGGCAACGCCGAAACCGGTGGCGGTGCCCGGTATGAGTTCTGCCACGGGCGATTCGCTCTCGACCCGCAAGGCGCGAGCGAGCACGACCCGCCATCGCCCCTGCTTCCAGCTCCCTCGCCCCTGGATCACGCGCTGGTCGAAGGTGAGCGAGGTGCCAAGCCCCTCGGCGCTCAGTTGACGCGCGCCCTGGGGTTCGTCCGCCCGCCAGTACCACGCGTTGACCGGCTGACCCGGGGCGCCCATCGTGATGATCGGAGCGTCGGGTGAGACGGGGAGGGCGATGGCGGCTGCGTCGGGGAAGCTGTTGTTGTCCGAGACGTCCGAGCTTTCGGTCGCCGCCGACCATTCGAGGCGAAAGGCGATTTCGCGGCCGTTGTGTAGCGCCGCAACGTCGACGTGGTCGACGGTGCCGATCTTCTTGTTCATCCACGCGACCTGGATCGCCGCAGTGGGCTGCATCCCGACCGGTGTGCCCAGGAGGGGGACGCTGGTTGTTGGGTGCTGCCCCCAGACGCGGTGATCGGCGTCGAGGAGGACATCGATGCCGGCATCACCGACGAAGTCGACCTGCATAATTCATCTCCCATTTTCGGGTGACGCCCCGGCACGGGTTCAAACTACGAACGAGGTCGGATGGCATCTCCCATGAAGGTGGCGGTGTCGCGTAGACGGTCGGCGAGCGGGTAGTCCGCATCGCCGAGCCAATTGCTGATCGCTGCGTTGAGCGCGCCAATCACGACCTCGGCGAGGAAGGTGGCGTCGAGGTCGTCGCGCACTTCGCCGCGGTCCTGCCCTTCGCGCAGCATCTCGGCGAAGGGGTCGCGGATCTTCCGGGTATGCGGTGCAACTTCACCGAGGTTCGCACCGCGATGAATCAGCCCGATCATCGCATCGTGTGCGAGCTTGGCGGCTTCGAGGATCTCTTCGCCCACGCGGTCCGCGAAGCCCGCAATCTTGTCTTGCGTAGTCGCGTCGCGTTCGAGCTGTTCGTCGAGCAGCGCCTGGGTGTAGGCGAGGACTTCGTCCGTCATTGCGGTCAGGACGGCCGCCTTGTTGGGGAAGTGATTGAAGAAGGTGGCGGGGGCGATGTCGGCGGCTTCGGCGATCTGCCCGATCGTGGTCTCTTCGTAGCCGTGCTCGAGAAACAGCTGCCCCGCAGTTCGGTAGATGCGCTCGCGAAGCTCGCGGCTTCGGCGCTCGCGCCGTCCTTCGCCCTTCTCTGTGCCTGGCCTTTTGATCGCCACGGCGGGAGGCCCTCTCGGCTGATCCTGACTTCTTGTCGGCAGACTCTATTCCATTGATAGAGTGAACTCCATCGATAGAGCGCATTCGTCGGAAAAAGGACGCGAACGCTCCTGAGGGCACTCTGGGGGAAGGCCGGGAGAACAGGAACGCTGAGGTTCAGGAGCGACCAAGCCGCTCTTGGCGAGTCCCCTAGGGGGTTGCGGCCAGTCGCTGGCTTTCGGAGGCGACGAAGGCCGAGAGCAGGCCGATCAGGCCGGCGAAGAAGGGGCTCGCGTTCTGGGCCGACAGCTTGTCCACGAGCTTCGGCAACCAGGTCTCGACCTGTCGCGCGAGGAAGTCTCGCTGGGCGCGCCGGAACGGCGCCGGGTCGCCTTCCTGTTGGAGGGCGAGCGCTTCCTGGAAGCAGAGAAAGTGAAGGAAGTCGAGCTGTGTGAGCACGTGGTCAGGCAGCTCGCGTTGCTCCTGCGAAAGCGTGAGACCGAAATGATTGTAGAAGCGAACGCACTCTTCCATCGTCTTCATACGCGCGTCGGTGTAGAGCCCGCCGTAGAGCGGGCAGGGCGGACCCGATGCACCTGCGTCGAACAAGCGTGTGTATTCGACGCAGAGGTGGTCCTCATCGCCCGGCGACTGCAGTGCTTCCCAGTCGACCGCATCGGCGCCGGAAGGCAGCGCATCGACGATTTCGAGCCCTTCGCGCAGAGCACCGGCGATTGCGCCATTGCCGATCCGCTCGCGCAAGGACTCGGACGGATAGTTCAGCGCTTCCGAAAACAGCGCAAAGAGCTGGCTACGCACACCTGCTGAAATCTGTTCTTCGCCTACGAGTTCGGTGAGTGTGATGGGCGTCGGGGTCGCGGTGTCAGTCATGGGCTCTTCGTTGATCGGGTGTGGGGTTCTCTCTCAGTGTATGCCGTTCTCCGTGGGTCACACCATCAATCGATGTAGACCCGCCCGCGGTCGCCGTATCCCTTCTGCAGGTTCTCGATCACCCTCTCTTGTGATTGATAGATCACTCCGGTGTCGAGAATCGTCTCGTCGGCCGGGAGCAGTGCCGCCGCCCAGTCCTTCGGACTTCGCCAC
Organism: Myxococcota bacterium; assembly: GCA_030748735.1. GTDB lineage: Bacteria > Myxococcota_A > UBA9160 > UBA9160 > UBA4427 > DUBZ01. The sequence continues at coordinate 36,784 of JASMLK010000126.1, forward strand.
CCGGGGTGGGGTGCGATTTCGACGCGCTGGCCCGCCACCGGGTGCAGTGCGCGCCGCACGCGAATGCGCTCAGCCAACTCGGCGACACGTTCGGGATGCTCTGCCGACAGATCGTTCGTCTCCGACGGGTCGGCCACGACGTCGAAGAGCATGTTGGTCACGGTCGTGGAGGCCTGCCCCTCGCTGATCTGCTGGATCAGCTTCCAACGCCCGGAAAGCACCGCGACCTGATAGGGACTACGGACGGGCGATTCCGAGACGAAGAACAAATCGTCTTCACGCGGTTCGGCCTTGCCTTGCGACAGCGCCTGCCACTGGTTGCGGCCATCGAGTGGTCGCTCGTTGCTCAGAGTGACCCCTGCCGCGCGGGCAAGGGTCGGATAGAAGTCCATCGCCGACATCACCTGCTCACTGACCTGGCCGGCCTCGAGCTGCGCGGGCCAGCGGATCATCCCGACGACGCGTACGCCGCCCTCGAATGTCGTCAGCTTTCCGCCGCGCAGGGGCGTGTTCTGCGCCCCCGACATGAGGGGGCCGCCGTTGTCCGAAAGGAAGACGACGATCGTGTTCTTCGTGAGCCCTTCGCTTTCGAGCGCCGCGAGGATCGTGCCGACGGCCTGGTCGAGGGAATCCACCATGGCCGCATAGATGCGCTGAACGGGGTCGCTGCGGTCCGCGTACTTCTCGATCAGCTTCTTCGGTGCTTCCATCGGGCTATGCGGTGCGAGGAATGGCACGTACAGAAAGAAGGGCTTCGATGGGTCGCGCTGTTCGATGAAGCGCGCAGCCTCTTCGCCATGCACGTCGGTCAGGTAGCGACCCTCGCGGCGAACCGACTTGCCGTTGTGCTGGAGGTCGTGCCCGCCGCCCTGCGCGGTGTGCTGCCAGTACTTCACCTCGGTGTGGAGATGCCCGAAGAAGTCGTCGAAGCCCCGCGCGTTCGGCGCCTGGATCTCGAGGGTATGACCGAGGTGCCACTTGCCCACCATGCCGGTCTGGTAACCCGCCGCCTGGAATTCCTGCGGAAGGAAACGCTCCTTGGGGGAAACCGCCTTGTTCGACCAGGTCATGATCGGGAAGTACGCCATGCCGAGCCGAAGCGGGTCGCGTCCGGTCATGAGGGCTGCGCGGGTGGGCGAGCAGATCGGGGGAACGTAGAGCCGGTCGAGCCTCACACCACCGGCGGCGAGTGCATCGAGGTTGGGTGTCTCGATGTCGCTCCCGCGATACCCCACGTCCGCCCAGCCGAGATCGTCGGCCAACATGACCACGACGTTGGGTTTGTCAGCAGCACTTGCAGCGAACGGCAAGAGCAGTGCGGTGGCGACGAAGCCAGTCCATGAAAACCAGGATCGCATGGGTCGGTCCCTCCACGGTTTCTGCGAGCGGACGAGGATAGGCGCGCACGTTGCGGGCGCGACCTGAACGCGAGCCTTCGCCGTCGCCCCTGACGAGATTGGTCTGAGACAGTCGAAAAACGCTTGTCAACCTCTATTGAACCTGGCGTTCTTGCTCTAAGGTCGGCGCCCGTTTCGGATTCGTCGCGCCTCCCCCCATGTGACGACCCTGCTCGACGCTGGCTCGTGTTCGATGCTGGCGATCGGAAGTTCGAGGATCTGCGGGTTGGCGGCATCGGTAAGGCTTCGCGCCTGGCAGAGCGAAGCACTCGGAAAATTGGAGGCGCGGGTCCACTCGAGTTTTCTCGCGGTGGCGACCCCCGGTGCAGGGAAGACGACGTTTGCGCTCGCGGCGGTGCGCCGGGCGCTCGTGGCGCAGGACATGCGGCGCTGTGTCGTGGTCGTTCCGACGCAACACCTCAAGTTGCAGTGGGCCCTGGCGGCCGAGCAATTCGACATCCACCTCGATCCGGAATGGACGGCGGCTGACGGCGCGCTGCCCTCCGACGTCCATGGTGTGGCGGTGACGTATCAGCAGGTCGCCGCGAACCCGGAGGCGCTGCGCCGTTTTACCGCGCACGCGTTCGTGGTACTCGACGAAGTCCACCACGCCGCCGACGCGCGCAGCTGGGGCGACGGCATCCGCATCGCGTTCGAGCGCGCTCCCCTCCGCCTCTGTCTTTCGGGGACGCCGTTTCGCTCGGACCAGAGCGCAATCCCCTTCGTTCGCTACGTGGGGGAAGAGGCGCAAGCCGACTACGAATACGGCTACGGCGAGGCGCTGATCGACCGCAAGGTGGTGCGCCCCGTCTTCTTTCCCAGGATCAACGGGCAGATGGAATGGACGTCGCCGGACGGCACGAGCCGTTCTGCCAGCTTCGACGATGACATCGCTCGCAGCCTGGGGAGTCAACGTCTTCGCACCGCACTCGACCTCGAAGGGGAGTGGCTGCCCGCGGTCCTGACGAAGGCCCACCATCAGTTGCGCTACCTGCGTCGGTCGGATCCGCGGGCCGGCGGGCTCGTGATCGCGATCGATCAGGATCACGCGCGCGGGATCGCGAACATCTTGACCAGCCGCCTCGGCGTTCGCGCCACGGTGGCGACGTCGGACGATCCTTCTGCTTCCAGGAAGATCGCGGAGTTTCGAGAAGACCATTCCGAATGGATCGTTGCTGTGCGCATGGTTTCCGAGGGCGTCGACATCCCACGCCTGCGTGTCGGTGTTTATGCAACGAACACTTCGACCGACCTCTTCTTTCGTCAGGCGGTGGGCCGGCTCGTCCGCGTGAGTGGCACGGCAACGCAGCAGCGCGCATACATGTTCATCCCCGACGACCCCCGCTTGCGAAACTTCGCCTTTGGGATCGCCGAACATCGCCGTCATAGCCTTCGCAAGCCCGACGCGAAAGACGACGATCGCGAGCTAACGGATGAAGACGAAGAACGGGAAGGGGAGGGCGAAGATCAGCTTTCCCTGTTTTCGGCGATCGCAGCCGTACCGCTCGACGACAAGGGGCACCCCCTCGAACCGGGCCAGGTCTACGAAGAACCCGAACCGTCGGAGGGCGAAGAGATCCCCGGCCTCGTTGGAGACGAGCCGCTCGAGACGGACGCCGCCGACCCCTCGGGCGTGATGGCTCCCTTCGCGTTGACGGCGCCCGACTTCGACGCTGAGTTACCGACCCCCGAACCGATCATCGAAGAAGCGCATGCGGTTTCACCGCGAACACGAAAGCGACAGCTTCGAGAACTCAACAGTGCACGCGTGCGTTTCCTGGTACATCGCTCGCGCCTGTCCCACGCCAAGATCAACGCCGACCTCAATCGCATGGTCGGTATCCGTCGGATCACCGAAGCCACGGTGCCGCAACTCGAGAAGCGACTCGAAGCGGCGGATCGTTGGCTCGAGCGATTGCGCTGATCGGGCTGTTCTCAGGTTCCGGCCGTAGCAAGCCAACGGCCCCGAGGACCGCCATCCCAAGCCCAGCGAGTGCAACCAGGATGTTCATGCTCTGGTGTACCCCGTGACTTCGGTAAGATCGCGTCGAGCGGGCGACTCCAACCTCGAACAACCGAAGGAATCCACGCATGTCCGAATTGACCTTTCGTGATGTCGGCGCTGATGAAGTCGCGCAGATCAAGGCGCAGTTCAAACGCTTCATCGACGACGAGGTGATCCCCGCCGAACCCGAGCTGTTTCGGTACGACGACGCCTCCACCGCGAAGCTGCAGGAGCTGAAATCACGCGCCAAGGAAATCGGGCTCTGGGCGCTCGGTCACCCGGAAGAGATCGGTGGTGGTGGCCTTCCCTTCCTCGCGTTCGCGGAGATGAACGAGGTGATCGGTCGCTCTCACTTCGGACAGATGGTCGTCGGTTCCCTGTCGATGCAGGACTCGATCATGCTCCACCTCTACGCCAACGACGAACAGAAGGACCGCTGGCTGAAGCCCCTGGTCGCAGGCGACATCTACCCTTCTGTCGGACTGACCGAACCCGAGGTCGCGGGTTCCGACCCCACGCTGATGCAGACCAGCGCTCGGCTCGAAGGTGACGAGTGGGTGATCAACGGGCACAAGTGGTTCACGTCCGGTGCAAACAAGGCGGCCTTCACGACGGTCTTCTGTGACACGGAGCCCGGCGCGAAGAAGCACGCGAAGTTTTCATCGATCATCGTCCCCACCGACACGCCCGGTTACGAATTGGCCCGCGTCGTCCCCACCATGGGTACGACCCACGGTGGACACTGCGAGATCTGGTTGAAGGACGTTCGCGTTCCGAAGGGAAACCTCCTGGGTGAGCGGGGCGCGGGGTTCGTCATCGCGCAGCGGCGCCTTGGCCCTGGTCGCATCTTCCACTGCATGCGCTGGCTCGGTCAGGCGCAGCGCGCGTTCGAGCTGATGTGTGAATGGGCGAAGGTTCGTTATGCGCACGGTTCGCTCCTGGCCGAGAAGGGCGAGATCCAGCGCTACGTGGCCGAATCGGCGGCCGAGATCCAGGCCGCACGTCTGATGACCTTCGACGCCGCCCGCATGCTCGACCGCGGCGACGAGGCTCGGGTCGAGATCTCGCTCATCAAGTTCTGGGGCGCGCGCATGCTCCACAACGTGATCGACCGTGCGATCCAGGTCCACGGCGCGATGGGCGTCACCTCCGACACGCCGCTCGAGCAGATGTATCGAGAGGCGCGATACGCCCGCATCTATGACGGCCCGGACGAAGTCCACCGCATGGTCGTCGCCCGACGCCTGATCAAGGACCCGGTGAACAACCCGCCGTGGGCTTGAGGAGACGCCGATGCCTGCCCTCGAAGGAATCCGCATCCTGGACATGACGCAGTACGAAGCCGGGCCTTCGGCCACGCAGGCGCTTGCCTGGTTCGGGGCCGATGTCGTGAAGATCGAACCACCAAAGGGGGGTGATCCCGGTCGTTCGTTGGCGGTTGGTGGCGATTACTCTGCGTACTTCTGCAACTGGAACGCCAACAAGCGCAGCGTGGGGCTCGATCTGACGCGAAAGGAAGGGCGTGACGTCCTGCTTCGCATGCTTCCGCAGTACGACGTCTTCATCGAGAACTACGGCCCGGGAATCATCGAACGTTTCGGTCTCGAATACGAAACCCTGCGCGAAGTTCATCCCTCGCTGATCTATGTGCGGATCAAGGGGTTCGGGAGTGACGGGCCCTATGCGCACTACAAGGCGTACGACATGGTCGCCCAGGCCGCTTCGGGCGCCTTCTCTGCCACGGGTGAGATGGGTGGCATTCCCATGCTTCCCGGGCCAACGATCGGAGATTCGGGGACGGGCATGCAGGCTGGCATGGCGGTGCTGGCCGCGTACGTTCAGCGCTTGCGAACGGGCGAGGGGCAACTCGTCGAGTTGTCGATGCAAGAAGCCATGACGTACTACATGCGCACGCGAATCGCGTTCGGTGGCGATTGGGGCAACCAGGCGGTTCCGCGGCTTGGCAACATGATGGGCGGTGCGCCGACCGGCCTCTACCCGTGTGCAGGGGGTGGCCCCAACGACTACGCGTATCTCATCACGGTGACCGAACGCCATTGGGACAGCTTGTGTGTCGCGATCGAGCGCCCGGACCTCATCGCCGACGAGCGCTTCGATACGGGCGAGAAGCGTGCGATGCACGGGGACGCGCTCTGCGACGAAATCTCGAAGTGGACCCGCGAGCACGCGAAGTACGACGTCATGCGGATCCTCGGCGACGCGGGTGTTCCGTGTTCGGCCATCATCGACACGCAGGATCTGTATCGCGACCCACACCTGCTCGCGCGTGACTTCATCAAGACCGTCGAGCACCGGGATCTCGGTGAAGCGCCGTTGCTCGGCTTCCCCACGCGGATGTCAGAGAGTGAAGTGCCGCTCGAACGCGCCCCCTACCTCGGTGAGCACAGCGACGAAGTGCTGCGAGGGGACCTCGGCCTTTCGGACGACGAGATCGAGTCGCTGCGAAGCGAGGGTGTGCTGTCCTAGCGGACGGGGGCGATGATCAGCGCTGCGCGCTCGCGTCGTTCACGGCCACGACGTCGAGGCGCCCGCTCTCGATGCGCGGGAAACGCCCCCAAGCGGGCCTACTCACGTTCTCGCACTCGACTCGCAACAAAACATGGCAGGTCCGACCGAGTGGGGTAGACTAACGGATCGTTAAACCTCCCACGCCCGGGAGCCTGTGCGGCAACCTGTGCGGCAAACAGGTAGGGTAGGAAGGGCCAGTGGATCGGTTCGTTTCGTTGATGGTCGTGCTGGCACATCTCGCTGTGGCATCGACCCCTTGCTTCGAAACGGAACTCGAGGTCGCGCGGCTCGCCGAGGCCGGGGTTCTCGCAACCCACCACGCGCCGGCGCAGCCCGTACGGGCAGAGCCCGCCGCCGCCGCCGCCCCCGCCGCCCCCGCCGTCGCGGCCGACGCGCGAGTCGTCCCGCATCAACTCCACACGCTCTGCTTGTGCGGCTGCAGTTCGAACTCGCAGACGCCTGGCACCACGACGAGTGCGCGCCTCGGCTTTGCTCTGCTTCCCGCCGACGCGCCCGTACTCGCCGAAGCGGAACCCGCCGTGGGCGTGCGCGCATCGATTCCGTTGCCTGTACCCGTGGCCGACGCGTTGGACCACGTACCCATCTTCTCCTGATCCGCAATGAACGGCTCTTCGGAGCCAGCTCGATGACGCTTCGGTCCGACCGGAGGCGTCCGTCTGTACCTCTGTTCATTCGGGAAGGAGGATCCATCCCATGTCAGCCTCGTATCAACGAGGCTGGGTGCGTGCGCGTGCGTGTGTACCCGGTCTCATCGTAATTCCATTCATCGTTACGTCCGTTCTGGTCGCTTCGACCGCATCTGCCGATCACGACCCGGAAGATGAACCCAGTGAAGTCATTCTCGTCAAAGGGCAGCGCCCCGGGCCGCCGGGCACCTTCGTCGCGGCTCCCGATCGCGCGACACCCAACGAGCCGGACGCCACCAAACTCCTCAAGCTGATCCCAGGCGGCGACACCGTGAGCAATGGGCCGCTGACCGGGCAGGTGCAGTACCGCGGCATGTTCGGTGATCGCATCAGCGTGAAGGTCGACGACACGTACATCAGTCCGGGCGGCCCGAACTGGATGGACGCGCCGCTTCACTACGCCCCGCGCCCGCTCCTCGACCACCTGGAGATGGACCTCGGGATTGCTTCGGTGAGCGCCGGCGCCGAGAGCATCGGCGGCAGTGCTCACGCCGTGCTGAAGAGCAGTGAGTTCGCAGAGGGCGAAGAGTTCGTCCCGAGCGGAGAAGTCGAAGTGGGCGGCCGCGTCGCGGACAAGTCCTTCATCGGCGGCGGAATCCTCTCTGCTGGCAACGAGAACCACCGCGCGCACTTCCTCGGAAGCGCAGAGATCGGGAAGGACTTCCGGATCGGTGACGGCGGTCGGGTGAAGCCCACCGAGTACGAGCGCTACCAGTACGGTGGTGGGTACGGGTTCCGGTACGAAGAACACGAAGTGGGGTTCGACTATCGCTACAACGATACGAAAGATTCCGGAACACCCGCCCTGCCGATGGACATCCGCGTCGTCGATACCCATCTGGGAAAGATCGACTACGGAGGGCAACTCGGTCCTGTGCGTGTGGACACGATCTTTTCGCTCACAGACGTCGATCACGTGATGGACAACTTCTCGCTTCGGGATGCGCCCGCAGACAACGCAGACTGGCGCAAGAACAGCGCCGAGACCCGAAACTACGACTGGTCCCTTGCGGGCAAGATGGATGTGCTCGGGGGAATGCTGGAAGTCGGTGTCGACGGCCATCACGCCAACCACGACGCACTCGTCACCAACCCCAATAACGCGATGTTCTTTGTCGAGATGTTCGACAGTGCGAAGAAGGATCGATACGGCGTCTGGGTCGAGTGGACGGGTGAAGTCGTCGACCACTGGGACCTGGAAGTCGGCGTGCGGACCACGCGGATCGAGATGGACTCCGACAAGGTCGATGGCACGCCGGCGGACATGATGCTGCCCGCAGGCCGTCTGCGTGACGCCTTCAACGAGGCGGACCGCAGCCGGAACGAAGACCTCGTCGACGCCGTCGTGAAGCTCGGCTTCGCACCCCAGTCGAACCTGCGAATGGAGCTCTCGGGTGGTCGCAAGACCCGGGCCCCCTCTTACGTGGAGCGCTACGGCTGGTTGCCCACCCAGGCGGCTTCAGGGCTCGCCGATGGCAACAACTACGTGGGCGACATCGGTCTCGACCCGGAAGTTTCGTACGAAGTCGCGGCCGAAGTCCGGTGGGACGGAAAGCAGGGTATCCACCTCACGCCGCGGGCCTTCTACAAGCGGGTCTACGACTACATCCAGGGGACACCGTCCGAAGAAAACGACGTCATCATGGTGAGCACGAACAACGATGACGACACCCCGCTTCAGTTCAGCAACGTCGACGCCAGGTTCTACGGCTTCGATCTCGCCTACGGCGCCGGCCTCCCGTGGGATCTGCAACTCGACGGCACGCTGAGCTACGTGCGGGGCAAGCGGGTGGACATCAACGATGACCTCTACCGCATTTCGCCACTGCGCGGACGCACGACCCTGACCTACGACCAGGACGAGTGGTCGGTGTCGATCGAGGGCATGTACGCCGCCAAGCAGAAGAAGGTGTCTGACACCAACGGCGAAGATCCCAGCGACAGCTGGGGCATCCTCAACATCTACGGAAGTTGGGAGCCGATGGAATGGCTGGGCCTCACCGCAGGCGTGAACAACGTCACGGACAACGACTACCACGACCATCTGGCGGGGATCAGTCGCGTGTCGAGTAGTGGCGTCGATGCGGGGGATGCGATTCCCGCACCGGGCGTGAGCTTCTTCGCTCGAGCGGTGGGGACCTTCTGACAAAGGCCGACAGGAACAGGGCGGGGTCCTTCCGGGTGGGAGGGCCCTGCCTTTCGGCTCGCCCACAGGCTCGAACTAGAACCCGTAGCGAACCGCTGCGTAGACGTTCGTGTTCTTCTCGAACTGGCCCCAAAAGGTTTCCCGCTCGGCTCCGACGAAGACGTTCGCGCCGACTTCGAGGCGAAGTGGATCGCTGAGCTTGTAGCTCACCTTCGGTCGCAGATAGGCGTCCTCGTCCGAGGGAGTCCAGAAGACGAACAGGCCGACCTCGAGGTTCTGCCGCAGGAGGAGCTGCCTGAAGCGCACGGTGAGCGTGTGGCGATACTCGTCGCTTCGCGGTGTACCGCCAGGCAGGTTGCGCCGGTAGGCGGTGTGGTCGACGCGGTCTTCGAGGTAGTACTGCAAGCCGACCGTGAGATCTCGCATCACCTCGCGTTCGAAACCGGCGAGGAAGCGGAACTCGCCATTGCGCACCGTGGGGTCCTTGCCGTCGTCATCGTCGCGACTGTCGTAGTAGCCGACTTCGACGTTCGCGATGCCGCCCGCAAGGGGGCCGCGAACACTGGCCCCGTAGACGAACAGGCGAGGAAAGATCGCTTTCCCGGTCATGGGGTCGACGCCGGCGGGGCTCTTCCAGTAGCCGAAGTAACCATACGCCCTGAGCTCGGCCGCGCCGACGTTGCGATAGAGACGCAACGCGACTTCGTCGTCGTCGAACGGGTCGTCGGGTCGATCGACTGCGATCGCGTCGCGCCAGCCGATGCGCCCCCCTGTGCCGGGGTCGAAGAACGAGATGCGGCGACCATCGATGTAGCGGTCCGCATCGAAGCGAGGCGTATAGACGACGTCCAGGTTCACGAAGTCCGTGAACAGCGAAGCCTTGAAGGCGTCGGAAGGGGCCTTCAAGTAGCTCGTGTCGCGCCCGACGAAGAACGAAACGTAGTCCTTCGGAAAGAGATCGTTGATGAAGACCATGTCGCCCGTTCCCCAGGTCAGGATCTGTCGTCCAAACTTGAGGTCGAGGTACTCGTCCACCCGGCCACTCACGAACGCTTCGCGCAGGTCGAACCAGCCCTGACCACTTTCGAGCTTCGGGCGGTGTTCGCGTGAAACCTCGTCGTAGAGCAGGTCGAAAGTCACGCGGGTCGTGACGCGATCCCACGCCTTTTCGGCTTCGAGCTGGGCACGCAGCTCGCCGAGGCTCGCCTGGTCCTGATTCGGATCGTCCTGGGTGCGGATGCCGGCGCGACCTTCGATGAAGCCCGCAAGATCGAACGGCAGCGATTCGAGCAGCGGGGTGTCTTCCTCGGCTACGAAAGGCTCGTCATCGTTCTCCCCACCGAGGCCCGCGGGAAGCGCGGGTTCCTCGTCGCTTCCGCCCAGCCCGGCGGGCAATGCGGGTTCGTCGTCCTCCGCGACTTCCCCCAGCCCGGCGGGAAGCGCCGGTTCGTCCTGCGCGACCGCCGCATGACTGAAGAGCAGAGACGCAGGAAGCGCGGTCGCGAGTGCCAGCCATGATGTGCGAGACAGCGTGCTCACCGCAGATGCTCGCGCGGAGGGTTGCGGAGGTAGCGCTCGCTGAACACGTCGTCGGGAAGGCCGAGGTCGTAGCTGACCTCCGCGTACTCGAGCACGGTCGACCCGCCGCTTCGCAAGTCGCTCATGCGCGCCTGTGTGACGGTCGGGTGCCCCTGGATCGTCTTCACCTCGAGCGCTTCGTAGCGGCGATAGACTTCGCCGTCGCGCCCGGTGTAGTCCATCTTCACCGGGATGTAGCTCGTGCGATGGACCCACATGTCGTAGTGGGTGAACTCGACCGCGTCGGGCTGCCTGGGTGTGTGGCGCAGGACGAAGTAGTTCTTCGTGACCTCGAGCAGTTCGTGTGCGTCCTTGTCGGGGCTGCGGCCCGAAACGTCTTCATAGAAGAAGTTCGAGCCGACGAAACTCGTGCGCTCGTCTGCGGCCGCGATTCTCTTTACGAGATCGAGCGCAGGCAGGTACAGCCAGCGATCGTCGTCGCTACCCGGATGCTTGTAGACGAGGAACGACATCTTGTTCACGTCCGACGGGCGGCGGAAGTAGACGTACATCTTCTGGTCGCCGTTCGCGGTGTCGGCGTCTCCCTGTTCGAGGTCGCGACGCAGGATCGTGAATTCCCGTCGTCGCGTTCGGCCTTGCGGGTCGGTGATGGTCATCTTGACCCGCGCGCGGCCATCGTCGCCCTGGTAGTAGGCGACGCGATTGGTCTTCTCGACGATGGTGTTCACGTCCGAATCCGCTGCATCTGCAGCGTGTACCGCGAGCGGCGCAATCAAGAGGGCCATGATCGCCATGGCGAGTTGGATTCGGTTCTTCGCAGTCATGCGATCTCCTTGGTCTTCTCGGGCGCCGGCTTGGGGAAGAGCCAGCGTTCGCCGAGTTGCATCAGGGCTGGCAGGATGACCAGCGTGGCCACGCCGGAAACGACGAGAATCGAGGCCATCAGGATGCCCACCGTCCGGTAGGGCACGAGCGGCGCGACCAGCAGCGGCGAGAAGCCCAGCGCGATCACGATCACGTTGCGCGCGATTGCGCGGCCGGGTTCGCCAAAAACGCGCGGCACCGTCTGTCCCCAGCTGTCCCCCGCCTGGTGCAGATCACGCGATCGCGCCAGGAAGTGGATCGCGAAGTCGATCGCGAGCCCCAGGGTGAGCGACGAGAGCACGGCCACCGGCATATCATAGTCCTTGCCCACGATCCCGATCACGCCATAGATCAGCGCAATCGTGATCGAGAGGGGGACCATCGACAGCGCACCCCACCAGGGCGATCGGAACAGCAGTGTCATCGTGAGAAAGACGATGACGAAGCTCCCCAGGAAGGCATTTGCCATCCCGGCCACCATCTTCTCCTGCCAGACGACATTGATGTAGGTCAGTCCGAACCACTGCGGGTCCATGGGCACGGGCGGTGGGTTCGCGGCGAGGAAGCGCTCGGTGTGTTCGACGACGGCCGACATGTCGCGGTTGTCGCCGCTCTTGAGCTGTAGCCACAATGCCGACGTACGAAAGTCGGGCGTCACGAAGTGCCATAGATCCTGCGGGCGGTGACTGTTCTGATAGGTGATCAGCGACTGCGCCACGGCATCCGAACGATCGGGGATGCGGAAGGCGGCGTCCTCGCCGAGCAATAGTTCTCGATAGACGGTCTTCACGATGTCGGGCAAAGCGTTGGTCTTGCCCACGACGCCGCTGGTTTCGAGGTGTCGGCTGAGACGCTCGACGTAGCGAAGCACTTCGGGTTGTTTGAAGGCTTCGCGGCGGCCGGCTTCCTCGCTGACGAACAGCGATGCGGCGTCCCAGGCGTCACCCTCATCCCAGCCCTCGGCTGCGTCGAGCGCATCACCAGTGAAGCGCTCGAGACCGGTCAGCAGGTCTTCGACGCTCGCCGCGTTCGCTGCTGCGCTGCGCGCTTCGGCCGCGAGCTTGTCGAATGCCATCCCAGCCATTGGGAGTTCGCTCGAAAGGGCCGTGCCTTTCGCTTCTGCTCGTGCGGCCAGGGCCTCCGCGTAGCTCGCGGGTGACACGTCGTCTTCGGCCACGGGCAGGGCGAGATAGGCCATGTAGGTGCCCGCGAAGTGTTCGTTGAGCACACGGTCGGCCGTGCGGATGGGATGGTCTTCGGTGAACCAGCGAATCGGGTTGTCGTTGATCTCGATCAGCGTGATCCCCCAACCCGCCACGACACCCGCCGCGAGCGTCGCCAGGAGGATCGGCCTCGCGCGCCCAACGGCGAAGGGGCCCAAACGAAGCAGTCCACGCGCGAGAGGGGAGGGGTGCTCTTCGGCGTCGTCGTGGGTCGCGGCTCCGAACTGCTCGAGCGTTCGCTCGGGAAGCAACATGATGAAGGCGGGCACGAAGGTGATCGTGAGCGCCCACGCCAGAGCGATCCCGAACGCCACGAAGAAGCCGAAGACCTGCACGGGAGGGATAGGCGTCAGCACGAGCGACACGAAACCCGCGCACGACGTGATCGACGTGTAGAGCATCGGCACGAAGAGGCTGTCCATCACGCCCTCGAGGGCCTCGCGCCGGTTCCGGGTTTCGGGATAGCGATCGAAGAACTCCGACAGTACGTGGATCGAGTCGAGGACCGCGATCGGCATGATGAAGATCGGAATCATCGAGCTCATGATGTGGACGGTGTTGCCCGTCGCGACCAGCAGCCCCATGGTGATGATGACAGCGCCGAGTGCGATCAGCATCGGAGCCACGATCAGGGCCGCGTGGCGAAAGAAGTAGAACATCAACAGGAAGATCACGAGCATCGCCAGCGGTGCGCTGATCGCCATCTGGATGAACATCTCGACACCAAAGGTGTCTTCGGCGACGGGAAGGCCGGTGATGAAGTACTCCTCGGGTCCGTCGAATTCGTCGATCTTGCTCTGCAGTTCGCGGTAGACCCGGTAGCTCGCGTCCTTCGACGTGAGCGGCAGGTAGAGCGCGAGGGCGCGCCCGCTTTCTGCCACCATGGTGCCCTGGAAGAGAGGGATTCTCGCTGCGCGTTCGCGCACGGCGATGGACGCTTCGCGATCCGCGGGCGTGCCGGGCATCAACCATTCGAAACGAACGCTGCCTGCACCGGCTTGTTCGATGTTGTCGACGAGCGACGGCGCGATGATGTCCGCGGATACCACCCCTTCGTACTGTTGGGGCTCTTCGTCGCCCACGGGCCATCGCAGTCCGGTCGCAAACTCGGTGAGTTCGCGGACGCGTCCGAGCGCCCCGGGGTTGAAGACGCCGTCGGGGTTCGAATCGTCGACTACGCCGACGACGACCATGTCGTAGAGGCTGAGGTCGTGCTTCATCTGGTCGTGGAAGACGCGCACGGGCTCGTCTTCCCGGAGCATGTTCTCGGGGTCGGTATCGACCGTCGCCGGGTTGAGCATCGCGAACGTCTCCGGCCACACGGACGGCAGCGCCGCGAGCAGCACGAAGAAGACACTCGCGACAGCAAAGGCGATCGACACCGCTTTCGGGTGGTCGATCCCGACATGGGCCAGGCGTTCTTGGGTAGACCGGGCGGTCATCACGACTCCTGTGGGGTCCAGCGGGTCATGGCGCCGAGGTTGTAGCCGTCGTCGCGGTTGGCGATCTGCAGCGCGCGCTGGCTCCGCAGGCCGCTGCGGCAGTAGACAACGAAGGGGCCGCTCGGCAGTTCATCTTTGGCTTGTTCGAAGAGATCGAGTGGGACGTTCCTGGCGCCCGGGAGATGATCACGCGCAAACTCGTCCGGTTCACGTACGTCGATCAAGAGGGCACCTCCTTCGACGAGTTCGTGAGCCCGAGCCGACGAGATCGGTGGCGTAAAGCGGCCGAGCATGCGAAGCAGACCTTCGTACATCCACGAAGCCACGCAGAAATGGGTGGTAATCACGACGAGCTGAAGAACCAGGAGCATGGCTCCGAGCGCGTACGCAAGCGAAACGCTGCCCAGCGTGAAGGCGACACCGATGCCGATGTTCATCGCCCCGCCCATCAAACAGGCGATGCGGCGTGGTAGCGGGTTCGGGGGAAGCGCGACGCCATGCCAGAGGGGCCGCAAGACACGGTTGTACAGCACGTCCAGCGGGTTCGATGCGGGGAACCAGAACGGAGCGATGCCGAGGATGGCGAGTGAAAAGTGGATCCAGGCCTGCTGCGTCGCAAGGCCGACGGCTGCACCGACCATGCACAGCGCCGGGGTGAAGCGCAGGCCCCAATTGAGCTCGGCCAGCGCATCTGGTGAATGGTCGTAGCCTTGCTGGTGGAGTCCGAACTGCGAAACGGTTTCAGTCATGTCGATGTCCTCACGGGTTCTCGTGAGCGGCAGGCTGCGCGCTCACCGAATGTGAATGCAGGGGTTGCATGTAGGGCGCGTCGGGCCAGCGGCCGAGTTCGCCGATGTCGCGCACGTGAGCGATCGGCTGTGCGTGTTTCGTGTCGCCGGTTGCGAAGGCTTCGACGAGAATCTCGAGGGGAGTCCATGCTCGGCCGGTCGAGGGGTTCTCGAGTGGGCGGATGCTCTCGAAGTTCGGGTTGCTGCACATGACGCCGTCGTCGTCGAAGGGGCGTACGCAGCTCACGACCGTCACGATGTCGTCGTCCCCCAACGGTTCGTTCGTGTCGCCGAGCCGCATCGACTTCACGCGTTCGCCGTCGGGGCCCGAAAGATCCACGTCGACCTCGAGCCCGCCGAAACCGCCCAGCCAGCCGCCGCTGTGTTCGAAGGCATTCGGTGAAAACACGCGTGTCAGTTCGACTTCGAGGTTCTCACGCAGATCGGCCCCGCGGATCTCGCCGGTCGCGAGTGAAGGCGCGATGGGGAGGTAGCGATAGACCTGTTCGAGGGTGACCTTGCCCGTCGAACCCGCGGCTTCAGGCAAGACGATCGCATCGAAGCGGAAGCCCGGTGTCATCGACACCTGGGTACCGGCTGCACGTCGAATCACTTCGGCGAGCATGTCATTGAAGGGGTTGTGAAGAACGTCTCGCCGATGGAGCGCTCGATCGGTTTCGCCGACGACACGGTCGATCGGGTGTTCGAGCGGCATGTCGACCCACGGCGCTGGGTAGTCCATGTCGATGTCGTCGCGAAGGAAGGGCGCCCTCGCTTCTTCGACCAGCGCGGCGACCTCGGGGTCTTCGGGAATCGACGCGTCGACGTCCAGCACATGCCAGTCGTGTCCCACGAGCCGGCCGTCGCGGAACACGAGGTCCATCCGCCCGAGATAGCCGTCGTTGCCCGCCTCCACGATGCGCGCACCGCTGTTGGATGCGAGGGGTTCCAGGGTCAGTTCGTGGGTGTGGGCAGAGAAGAAGAAGTCGATACCCGGCTGCACGATGTCGGCCAGCTGCTTGTCGCGGTGCAAACCGAGTTCGCTGATCACGACGACCGTATGTGCGCCTTGTTCGCGCAAGCGGGCGGCGGTTTCGTCGAGCAGCGTGCGGTAGGCGTTTTCGCCCTCGAGGAACTCGAAGCCCCAGGCGAACGGACTCGCCATGCGGGTCACGATGTCCGAGGTGAGACCGATGAAGCCGACTCGAATGCCTCCGGTTTCGAGTACGAGTGAGGCCGGCAGCAGGAGCTTTCCGCGCGAGAGCGGCGGCATCGTCTGCTCGAGGTTCGCGGCGAGGTTGGGGAAGTTCGGGCGCTCGACCTCACCGGGGAAGAAGAGCCAGTCGAAAAAGCGCGCGGGCAAGGAGGGCTTTTCCTGGTATCGCAGCCGCGTCGTGATCGCGCCGTAGGCGAAGTCCCAATTGCCCGGCACACCGACATCGACCCCGAGTGCGTTGACGGCGGGCACGATCGCGTTGCCTCGCGTGTAGAGCGCTTCGACTCCGCCGTGGTAGGTGTCGCCGACGTTCATCAGCAGGCTCGCCGGATTGTCGCGGCGGATGCGATCCACCAGCGTCGCGATCCGTGCGATGCCACCCCGTGATTCGACCCGCGAGGTGGCGGCCTCTTGCCCCTGGCCCGCAACGCGCACGAGGTCGAGATGCGGGACCAGGTTCGCATGCAGGTCGTTCATGTGAATCAGGGTGATGGTTGCTTCGGCTGGTGCGCTGGAAGGCGCGGGGTCGGCAACCGAGGCTGCGGCTGACGGGCCGAATGCGCCGACGGCCAGGAGGACCATCAATCGAATCGCTCGGGGCATCTTTTCCTGCTCCTTGATAGTGAACGTATATGAGCATACACGAATATTGACATCTGGGAAGGGGGTACCTAGAATTCGCGCCATGGCGAAGAAAAGAAAGGCGAAAACCGCTCACCCGGTCCTGAGCGAGGAGGCCCTGCGCCTCGTCGCGACCCGCTTCAGGGCGCTCAGCGACCCGACCCGCCTGCGCATCCTCAACCTGCTCATGCAGGGAGAAAGTGGTGTGCAGGAGCTCGTCGAGGCGAGCGGGCTCGAACAACCCAATGTCTCGCGCCATCTGTCGCTGTTGCGGCGCGAGGGCATCGTCGAGCGGCGCGCCGAAGGCAACCGTGCCCTCTACAGCATCCAGGACCCGACGATCGTGGAGCTGTGCGAGATCGTCTGCGGCGGCCTTTCGGGTCGCTTGATGGAGACACTGGAAGCACTGCCTTGACCCGAGTCTGCGTCTGCCTGCGCATCATCTGCTGGCGGGCGAACGTGCGTCGGGAAGCCTCGCCCGAGCAGCACCGGGCCAAGACGCGAACTGCGGCGACGTTTGAAATCACTAACCTCCGCAGCCAGAAATCAACCAGGCGTGGAGGCCATTGCAGATGTACGACGTGATCATCCGAGGCGGCGATGTCGTAGACGGAACGGGTAGTGAACCCAAGCGAGCCGACGTGGCGATCAACGGCGAGCGCATCGTCGAAGTTGGCGTCGTCGAAGGCGAAGCGAAGCAGACGATCAACGCCACGGGCAAGCTCGTCACCCCGGGCTTCGTCGACATCCATGCGCACATGGACGCGCAGGTGATGTGGGACCCGATCGCATCGTCTCCCTGCTGGCACGGCATCACGACCATCTTGAACGGAAACTGCGGCTTGAGCCTGGCGCCAGCGCGCCCCGAAGAAGCCGGCTTCCTCGTCAAGCTCCTCGAGTCGGTCGAGGACATTCCCGCCGAAGCGATCCTCGCCGGCAACCGCTTCCCGGGCGGGAGCTTCGGCGACTATCTCGACACCCTCGACTCCCTTCCGATGGGCGTCAATGTGGCGTCCCTGGTCGGTCACACGGCGGTGCGCTTCCAGGCGATGGGTGAGCGCAGCATGGAACAGGACGCCGAGCCGAGCGAGGAAGAGGGCCAGGCGATGCTCGCTTCGGTCAAGAGCGCGCTCGACGACGGCGCCTTCGGCTTCTCGACGTCGCGTTCCTTCCTCCACACCACGCCCGACGGCCGCTTCGTGCCCGGCACCTTCGCCGGACTCGACGAGTTGATGTCGTTCGGCAAGGTGATCCAGGAAGCCGGGCACGGCATCTACGGTTGGGTGCCACCGGTCGAGGTCGGTGATCCCACACCGCACGAGAAAGAAATCGAAATGATGAAGGAGATCTCCATCGCGACCGGGACCGCCTTCACCTTTGCGGTCGTCCAGAATCGCGACAACCCCGAGCTCTGGCGCGATCTCGTGGGACAGATCTCCAGGGCGAACGCACAGGGTGCGAAGCTGGCCCCGCAGACCGAAGTCCGCTCGATCGGTGTCGTGGTCGGGCTGCCAAACATCACGCCCTTCGATCAGAGCCTCGCGTGGCTCGCCCTCAAGGACCTCGCACTGGAAGACCGGCTCGAAGCGCTGCGCGACCCCGAGCGTCGCGCCCAGCTGGTGCGCGGTGGCAATGAGGCCGCCACCGACGAACAGCTTTCGATGATCTACCACCTGGTCGTCGAGGATGGCAACGCTCGCTACGACTTCTCGGAAGAAAACAGCCTGCTCGCGATCGCGAAGCGGCGCGGGACGACCGCCGCCGACGCCTTCATCGACATGGTGCTCGAAGCCGACGGCAAGGCGTACTTCATCTTCCCGTTCGCGAACTACGACATCGACATCGTGGGAGAGCTCTTGAGCGACCCGAACATGCTCCTGGGCCTCGCCGACTCGGGTGCACACGTGGGCCAGATCTGCGACACGAGCTTTTCGACGTTCTTCCTGCGCTACTGGGTCGGCGAACGAGGGCTCATGTCCATTGGCGAAGGCATTCGCAAGCTCACCAGCGAGCCGGCGCAGTTCCTGGGGATCGGCGATCGCGGGGAGTTGCGCCCCGGCGCGTTTGCGGACATCAACGTGATCGACCAGAGCAAGCTGAGTGTCCACCCGCCGGAATACACAGACGACCTGCCGGCCGGTGCCCACCGCTTCATCCAGCGCGCCTCGGGTTACGACTACACGCTCGTCAACGGGCAGATCTTCATGAAGGACGGCGAGCACCAGGGTGTGTCCGCCGGACGGGTGCTGCGAAGTTCCTGTTAGAATCGATCGAAAGGCGGAGGAAGCGGGACATGGCCAACCAGGCGAGTGAAGGCAACAAGGAATTCGAGCTGCGGGGTGTGCATCACGTCGCGTTGGTGTGCGAGGACATGGCGCGCACGGTCGACTTCTATACGAACGTGCTCGGCATGCCGCTGACCAAGACGATCGACCTGCCCGGTGGCATGGGGCAGCACTTCTTCTTCGACATGGGCGGAGGGAACGCGCTGGCCTTCTTCTGGTTCCCCGAATCGCCGCCGAAGGCACCCGGCGTGGCGGCTCCCGCTCGCCAGGTCGGGGAGGGGTCGATCGCCACCGCGCACGGTTCGATGAACCACATCGCCTTCGATGTCGCGCCGGAGAAGATGGAGGAATACCGCGAGCGCCTGGTCGCGAAGGGGATCGAAGTCACCGAAATCGTGAACCACGACAACTCGCCCATGCAGGCGAGTGCGGAGGTGACCGACGATGTCTACGTCCGCTCGATGTACTTCTGGGACCCCGACGGCATCATGCTCGAATTCGCCGCCTGGACGCGCGAAATCGGGCCGGACGAAGCAGGGCTCGAGGGCGTTGGCCCGGCGGAGAAGGAAGAGTACCTGGCGAAGCAGGGTGAGTTCCTGGCCATGCTGAAGAAGCACGCCGAGAAGAAGTCGTAGTCGGCCGACAGAAGGTCGAGAAACGAAAGAGGGGCGGGCCGAATCACGGCCCGCCCCTTCGCTTTCCGGGTATTCCCGTTCGTTACGCTTCGAGCTGTTGCACGAACGCTTCGAGCGGGCTTTCGCTGCTCGGGATCCCAGCAGCCTCACGCCGCGCCGCGTGCTCGTCGGCAAAGCGGCGATAGAGCGCGATCACCTGCGGCACGCCCGATGCGGCACCTTCCCGACTCCCCGCAGTCAGCAGCGCGAGGGTGGAGATGAAGATCGGCGATGCCAGCAGGCCAACCGTCGCGTTTTCCGCCTCGTCGAGATGCCCCGACAGGCTCGTCGTCTCGTGCGGTCGTTCGGCCAGCAGGTACTTCATGTGGCCGATCCCGTAGGCCAACGACCGGGACACGTCCTGCATGCCGAAGCGCGCGATCGTCTCGTCGGCGGCGTTCTCCGAAACGGCACCGACATGCCGCAACAGGATCTGCATCAGACCACACAAGAGCAGGTGCGTGGACGCCGACGCGCAGGGGTAGGTACCCGAGTCGAAGACCGTCTTCGCGAGCTCACCCAGTGGTGCGTGGTCGCGGCCAAGGCCCGTGCCCCCCGCGATCGCACGCTTGCGGAACACGTCCGCGAGCTGTGCGGCGTCGAACATCTGGGTGCACTGCCACATCTTGAGTTCGACGAATTCCTGGTTGATGCGCCAGACCCACTTGGACGGGATGTCGCCCAACACCGTGGCCATGGCCGTCAGGTCCGTATATAGCTGCGCCAGGCCGCGCTCGAACTCTTCCGAATGCCCGACCTGTTCGACCGCGTCCCACGGCACCTCTCGCGACGGGATCCAATGGCGCGCCTTCGACTCTTCGTAGAGAGCCGGCCCATTGTTCGACCAGACTTCACTCTTGCGATTGATGTCGTAACCGAGGTGGGGGAGACCCGGCGGCAGGACCGCACCGCGCGGTGCCATCGAGTAGTTGTGCCGGATCTTCTCGGGGATCGCGTCCCACGCGTAGCTTCCAACGTTGAGGTCGTCGAAGGTCAGCCCGCGGCGGTTGTCGGCCGGCCTGCACTTCGCGCTTTCGACGTCGAGCTTCATCCAGTCGAGGGTGACGTTTCCCTTCAGGATCTGTCCCGAGCGTTCGAGCAACTCGGGGTTGTTGAAAAAGTCGTCTCGTGCGTAATAGCCCATGGTCTTTTCCTCCTTCCGCTCAGGACATCGCCGCAGCGATCATGCGCTGCTGCAGTTCGAGCAGGGGGCTTCGCTCTCGGCGCTCGGGTAGCCCCGCCCGCTCGGCTCGGTGGAAGTACTCTTCGATCTGCTTGCCCTGGAAGGCGCCCACGACCTCGATGCCCTTCTTGATCTGGTCGGGCTTGGTGCCCTTGCCGCCGAGCACGATCATGCTCTCGAGCTGGTCGGGGTTGAACAGACCGGTCAGGTGTCGCTCGGCCTCGTCGAGGAAGCCGTTGATCTGCGGCCGGACTTCCGGGCAGTTGTCCATCAGGTACTTGAGATGCTGAAGGCCATAGGACACGTGCCGCGCTTCGTCCTGCATCACCAGCTGGAACATGCGCTGCTCGACCGGCGTCGGCGAAATGAATTCGCTCGAGCGGAAGAGGGTGAGGATGAACCCCTCACCGAGCACGTGCAGGAAGACGCTGCCCTCGCTGTAGCTGTCCGCTTCGAGGATGCCCTTGAGCGCATGCTCACCGCGCACGCTCGCGCGAAACAGGCCGGCACCGGCCAGCGCACGCTTGCGGAAGACTTCGGCGTGACGTGCTTCGTCGATCGCCTGGGTTGCGATGAAGCCCTTCACCTCCTGGAAGTAGCTGTTCATGTGGTGGCTCCACTTCGCCGGGAGGTCCGTGGCGATCATCTCCACCTCGGAGAGCAGCGTGCAGAGCTGGCAGAAGGCGATCTCGAGATCGTCGGGAATGTTGTGCTTGTCCATGTCGTGCCATGGGACGTCGGTCGAGACGTTCCACTGGCGGCTCATGGCTTCTTCCCAGTAGCGCTGGACGCGGTAGCCCCAGACGTCGGACTTCTTGTTGAGCGAGGGGCCGAGGTCGGGCTGGACCGTCGCGGCGTCGAGAATCGCGCCGCGCGGGGCGAGGCCGCGGTTTTCGCGGATCACTTCAGGGGTGTTCTCGATCGCGTAGGGGCCAACCTCGCAGTCTTCGATGGTGAGCCCGCGTCGCGGGTCTCGGCGTCGCACTTCGACGGTCTCGCGCGCGTCGTCGAGCCAGCCGAAGTCGAGATTGCCCTTCTTGATGTCGCGGATTCGGAGATTGAAATCCGAGTTGTAGGAAAAGTCGTTCGTTCCGTAGTAGCTCATTGAAGAAGTCCTCGTCGGTTCTTTATGAATCGTGGAATCGTGGTTGCTCGGCGCGCGCGATGGTGCGCGATCAGGCCCATTCGATGTCGAAGTCGGACGTCTGGTCGACGAACGCCTGGAGCGTGGCCATGAAGCGGTAGAATTTGTCGTGACCCTCCGGATCGTCGTAGACGACCTTCATGCGATCGCCGACGTGGGAGAGGCTGTTGAGGGTGTAGGCCGGCTCGGGCGTTCCGGTCTTCTTGATCGACTCGAACATCTCACGCCACAGCGCGAGCGGTGCTTCGAGGGTGAAGTCGAGTTCGACGTCATCCGGGCTCGCGAGTTCGCGGACGTCGGTGCAGTCGAAGACGTCGAAGGTGAGCGCGTAGAGGTGAGCAGAATCGCCGTCCACCTTGACGCCCATCACGGTGTCGCAGAAGCCCAGCTTCTCGAACTCGGCCGCATTGTCCGCCATGCGGCGGGCCAGTTCTCGAAAGAAGTCGATGGAAGGGAATTTGATTGCCATTTCGGTCTCCTTGTTTTCTGTCTCGCTGGACCGCGCGGGTACCAGTGGAATCACGTTCGTTCGAACACACCCAGATAACCGAGGAACGCACGGGTGAGTTCTTCGGCCAATTTGTCGTCCGACGCCGGGACGCCATATGCGCCGGTATCATTGAAGAGGATTGCTTGCTCGAGCGTTCCGAAGACGATTCGCAAGCCGAAGCTCACCGCGGCTTCGGGGTCGGGGTGCCCGATGCGCTCCGCACGCACGAGCAGCAGAGCAGACAAGCGCTGGCTGATGTGCGCGTTCAGCCGCTCCCTGCGTTCGACCATCGACGCGTCGTACCGCGTGCGCCCGAGTAACTCGCGCAAGACGCCGCGGCGTTCGCGATGGATTTCCACGAGGAAGACGATCATCTCGCTGACGATCTCTTCGATGCTCGCGCCTTCCCAGCGATCGGGGTCGAAGGCCGCGTCGGTCGTCAGGTAGGCCTCGTCGACGAAGCGGTCCTGCAGGCAGTGGAGCAACCCCTGCTTGTCACGAAAGCGCGAGTAGACAGCACCAACCGAGAAGCCCGCTCGCGCGGCGATCTGCGCGACGGTGACGTCGCTGAAGCCCTTGTCGGCGATCAGGGTTTCGGCGGCGTCGAGAAGCCGCTCGATGGTCTGCTGACTACGCGCCTGCTGGACGGGGCGGACCCAATGAAGATGGGGGTGAGGCTTCATGTCCCGCGCTGTCTCCTGCGCTTCCATATTGCCGAAATAATTGCGGAATTTCGATATTGATAATTCGCATTCGGTTTTGTGTCAACAGCGAATCCGAGACGCGGGGTCTCGCTTGTGGGGCCTGCTGGCTCGGGGCCTACGGGCTGGGATAGGAGGCCATGAAGTAGGTCAGGCGGAGGATCTGACCCTGCTCGATCTCGAAAAGGTCGAGCACGTGGACCGGCGGGCCGTCGGCGACGGCGATCCGAAGCTCTGCGATGACCCGCTTCCCATCGACCGTCAGGGGGTGTAGCAACTCGGGATCGGGACGTTTTTCGTCCATCGTCTCGTCGTAGAAGACGCGGATGTTCGCGCGGCCCGAAACACTCATCCCGAGCCCGCGAATCGTCGCATGCTCGCCAAAGAGCTCGGCCACCTCGCGATCCCCGGCGCGCACGCGTGCGAAGTATTCCTGGACGATGGCAGCGGGCTCGCGGGTCACGACTCCGGCTATTCCCGCCCGACACTCATTGCATCGCGCGCCGCAATCCACGCGAAGGTCATCGCCGGGCCGATCGTCCCGCCGGCGCCCGGGTAGCTGTCGCCCATCACCGCAGCCGAGCAGTTGCCCGAAGCGTACAGACCCGGGATCGGCTCGCCGTCTTGCCGCAGTACTCGCGCCCTGGCGTCGGTGCGCATCCCCCCCTTGGTACCGAGGTCGCCGGGGAAGACCTGAACCGAATAGAAGGGCGGCTTCTCGAGCGGGCCGAGGCAGGGGTTCGGACCGACGCGCGGGTCGCCGTAGTAGCGGTCCTGCAAGCTTGCGCCTCGGCCGAAATCGGGGTCTTTGCCTTTGTGCGCGAATTCGTTGAAGCGCGCAACGGTGCGTTCGAGCTTCGTGGGGTCGACGCCGATCTTGTCTGCCAGACCTGCGAGCGTCGGTGCGAAAGTCATGAATTCTTTCAGGTCGGGTGTCAGTGCGCTGTCGGGCATCGCGTAGGACGGGTCGACGCTTCCAACCGGATAGCGAGAACGAAACGTCGCGTCGAAGATCAGGTGTCCGGGTATGCTCGGCTCTTCGGCGCTGTTCGCCGCGTACATGGCCTTGCCGGCGTCGTTGTACGGGGCGGCTTCGTTCATGAAGCGTTCGCCGACACCGTTTACGATGATGCCCATCGGCAGCGCTTTCTCGATCACCATCACCCAGGCGGGTGCGTCGGGCGGGCAGACGACGGGCGTCCACCAGGCCTGGTCGAGCAGGTCGAAGCTCGCTCCGAGTTTCTCGGAGATCGCGATCGTGTCACCGGTGTTGGATTCGGGGCCGGCGGTCCAGTCGGAGCCAATCGGCGATTCTTGATGCTTGCGGCGCAGCTCCGCGTTCTTCTCGAAGCCCCCGGCTGCGAGGAGCACGCCCTGCTCGGCGCGAATGCGCAGCGGCTTGCCATCGCGTTCGGCAACCAGGCCGACGACTCGACCTTCTTCTTCGATGAGTTCGATCAAGGGCGTGGAGAGCAGTAGCGGTACATCGCGCTCCATCAGCGACAAGCGCAGTCGCCCTGCGAGCGAGCGCCCCACTGTGAGGCGTGTGTTCCCCAGACGTTGAATCCGGGCGGGCAGATTCCCGTAGTACAGAAGCCCATCCTTCAGCGCTCTCAGGTAGAAGGGGAGACCGCCACCGATGAAGGTCATCATGTCCCGCGCCATGATCGAGAGGAACGGGATGCGGCGCGAATACTGCTGGGGACGCAGGTTTGCGAGTTCGGCACCGAGCTTCCGCGCGTTGAAGCGCGCGGGTTCGATCGTGCGCCCGCCCGTCTTGCTGCCCTCGGCTTCGGGGTAGTAGTCGGGGTACAAGGGCACGGATTCGAAGACGACGTGGCTCGTTTCGGCGAGCGTGCGCACCATGCCGGGTGCTTCTTCGAGATAGGTGCGGAGCCGCTCAGTGGTCGACGTGCCGGCGGTGGCGGCTTCGAGATAGATGAGTCCCTCTTCGAGGGAGTCGCTCACACCGATCTCCGCCATCAGGTGATTGTTGGGAACCCAGATGGCGCCACCAGAAATCGCCGAGGCCCCGCCGAAGTACGGGCTCTTTTCGATCACCAGGGTGCGCGCGCCAAGCTGTGCTGCCCTCAATGCGCCGGTCATGCCGGCAGCCCCCGAACCCACGACGACGAAGTCGACGACCTCGTCCCAGCTGGAACCGTCCTGCTCGCTGGCCGTCACCATCTCTAACCTCGAAGTCTGGGTTGCAGCGCGACTGATTCAGGAAGCCGGCGATTCGGGTTCCAGGACGATGATGGGGAAGAGCCGGGGGCTCCTTTCCTGGATGCGCTCCCAGACTTCGAACATGGTGATCAGCCTGGCCCACAGCTGCTCGCGTTCTTCACCCTCTGTGATGCGTCCCTTCACCCGACGTCGGCTGGAGCGAAACTGGATCTCGACGCTGGGGTTCGCCAGCATGTTGCGCAACCAACCGGGATTGATGCTGGTGCCGGCACGTGAGGCGACGAGCACGATGTTGTCGCCGTCTTCCATGTAGAAGAGTGGTGTGCGGTAGAGCTTTCCGCTCTTGCGGCCGATGGTGTGCAGCACCACCACGTTCTGTCCCAGGAAGCTGTATCCCAGGCGATAGCCGGACCATTGCAACATCTTCATGTTCACCGTCGTGATGACCCACATGGCGATCTTCATGTAGATCTTTCGCAGTGGACTCAGTTCGGTGACTTCTCTTTCGACGGGCTTGTTCGCATCGGTCTCTGTGGATGTCATCGCGGTTTCGATTGCCTCCCCGGGGCTGTGCTCCGGAATGAACTTGTCGCCAAAGCGTGCCAGCTGAGAATAGATGCGCCCACTCGCATCGGGAAGGACGCAACCTGTCTCACCGGCATCTCGTTTCGCCCGGACGGAGACGCAGGTCGCACGCAAGCGAGGCTCCTCCCACGTCGCACCGTCACCCTATGGGGAAACTCCCGGTGCATCGATGTCCTGGTATTCTGTCTTCGTGGGGCCCATCACCGGCACGCTCGGCTTGGTATTGCTCGTCGTCGCGGTTTCGATGTCTCCCTTCCCGAAGAATCGATCTATCAGCTCGACGAACTGCTGCTGATCGTCGATCGATGACTCGTGCATCTTGAACAAGCCCCAGTCGTGGTTGCCGGGGATGACGATTTTCCGCGCGCGAGTCGCTGCGAGTTGCTGAGCGAGGATCTTTTCGCTCCGTTCGCGATCGTCGTCGGTGAAGCCCTCGCTGTAGATGTTGTCGCCGAGGTAGAGCACGGTGGTGTTGTCTGCATCGCTGCTCCACTGGCCGAGCTTCTGGAGCGTCGGGCCTTCGGTCGAGTGGATCGGCCCCTTGATGCGGTGCGGGTTCGTGCACGCCGCCGCGAGCAGAAGCACTGGCGAACCTCGAAGGCTGCGCTGCTCGTTCGATTTCATCGACATCGCTTTCTCTCGCCCCATTGCTTCGACTACTTCTTGATCAGCCGATTTTCGCCGCGGCCGCGTCCGAGCGTTGCTTCGTGGGCGACGTAAGAGCGGATCACGAGGGCTTCTTCCGTCGTCAGGAAGTCCTTCCAGGCCGGCATGCCGTTGGCCGCGAACGCGCCATCGATCACGATCTGGGTCCATGCCGGTGCGAGTTCGCGCAGACGGAAGCGCAGATCGGGAAGCACGCCGCCACTCGTTGCGTTGCCGCCGTGGCAGACCGCGCAGTAGATGTTGTAGAGCTCGCGCCCCTTTTCGACTTCTTCGGCAGGCGCTGCGGCGAGGCCGTGCTCGGGCAGGTCCTGGATGGCCGTTTCGACGATCGGGAGTTCGCTCTTCGCACCGAGCTTGTAGACGAGCAGTCGGCTGATGTTGACCATGTTGAAGGGCCCCGTCACGGCGCCGAAGGGAAGGCTCGTCTCACCCCCATAGCCCTGCGCGATGGCGACGTACTGCTCGCCGTCGACTTCGTAGCTGATCGGCGACGCCATCACGCCACCCTGCACCGCGTCGTTCCAGAGCACTTCGCCCGTGGTGGCGTCGTGCGCGCTGAAGTTGCCGTGCAGGTCGCCCTGGAAGACGAGGTTGCCCGCAGTCGAGAGCACGCCGCTGCCGGAATAGAGCCCCTTCGGCATACGCCAGGCCTCGCGCCCCGCGACGGGATCCCACGCCATCAGCATGCCGGCGACTTCCTGGTTTGCGAACGCTTTGCGGTCTTCGACCGGCATCTCATCGGGAAGCGTCACCATGCTCGCGACCGAGTAGTTGACCGTCCAGATGGTCTTGCGCCGCTCGGTGAAGAGGTCGTCCAGGTAGAAGCCACTCGACACCTTGGCGGGGATGTAGACGTAGCCCGTTTCGGGGTTGAAGCTCATCGGGTGCCAGTTGTGTGAACCACTGGGGCCCGGGATGATGAGCTTGACTTCTTCGGTGTCACGTACGCCCGGTGCTTCGACGGGGCGCCCCGTTTCCATGTCGACGTGGGTCGCCCAGGTGACGGGCATGAACTTTTCGGCCGACAACAACTCACCCGTCTTGCGATCCAGCACGTAGAAGAAGCCGTTCTTGGGCGCCTGCATCAAGACGTCCCGCTTCTTTCCCGCGATCTCGAGTTCGGTGAGGATCATGTGCTGGGTGGCGGTGTAGTCCCAGTGATCCCCCGGCGTGGTCTGGTAGTGCCAGACGTACTCGCCGGTGTCGGCGTTTACGGCGACGATCGAAGACACGAACAGGTTGTCGCCGCCCTCGGGGCTGCGGACCTTGGTGTTCCAGCTCGCGGCGTTGCCGACACCGATGTAGAGCAGGTTGAGTGCGGGATCGAATGCGAAGGAATCCCACGCGGTGCCACCACCCTTGCCGTTCTTCCACCATTGGCCCGTCCACGTCTTTGCGATCCACTCCTGGGTGGCGTCTTCGAAACCGTCGGCCGGGTTGCCGGGCACCGTGTAGAAGCGCCAGACGAGTGCGCCCGTGCTGGCGTCGTAGGCAGAGACGTAACCGCGCACCGCCATTTCGGCGCCGCCATTGCCGATGATCACGTTGCCCTTCACGACGCGCGGTGCGCCCGTGATCGTATAGGAGTCGGTGTCGTTGATTCGCGTATCGATCTGCCAGACGACGGCTCCGCTGTCGCGGTCGAGGGCATGGAGTCGACCATCGATGCTTCCGACGTAGACGTTCTGGCCCCAGAGTGCGACACCGCGGTTCACGACGTCGCAGCATGCATGCACGCCGTAGTCCTTTGGTACCTGTGGGTCGAAGTGCCAGAGTTGTTCGCCGGTGCGCGCGTCGTAGGCGAGTACGTGTCCCCAGGAACCGGTGACGAAGAGCTTGCCGTTGGCCATCAGCGGTGTCGTTTCGACGCCGCGTCTGGTCGGAAGGTCGGCATACCATGCCAGCCCGAGTTGCGAGACGTTCGCGTCGTTGATCTTCTCGAGGGGGCTGAAGCGCTCTTCGCCGTAGGTGCGGCCGTGGGTCAGCCATTCGCCCGGTGTCGCGTCCGCGTTTTCGATGCGCGCGGCGTTCACGGAAGAGGGTGCCGCGGCAGAGGCAGAAGAGGCGGACGCGGCTGAGGATTCGGTGGGGCTGCCGGCGCAACTCGTGAGTAGGCCGCAAAGGCAGATCGTGGCGAACACGAAGACACAGCGTGCGAAGCGGAAGGACATCGCGCGAAGACCTCATCTGGGACGGGCGGCGCGGTCGCAGTGAAGCTCGCTGCGCGCGCTGGGCGCTTGAACAGGCCGCAAATCGTACGGGTTTCGGTAGCGTCGACCAAGAGCCCGTCGGGAGGCGAAATTCGCCCGGCTCTCGGCTTGTGGTGATGCCTGGTCGTGGAACACTGGGTTGGATGAACTCCACAGGTCGCTCGATCTCGTGTGCCGCGTTGCTCTGGCTGCATCTTCCACTCGTTGCGCTCGCCGGCGAGGACACCCTCGGTGACTTCGAAGATGCCGCCCTTCCAACTCCATGGTGACCGCATGTTGAAGACGCTTGCGCTCGAGGAGAAGGGGACCTACGCGCTCGTCCTTCGTTGTCCGAAGAAGGTCGCCGTTCGTGTCGGTTCGCTCGGCGAGATCTCCATCGACCGCGGATATCTGGTCTATGTCGGCAGCGCCTTCGGCCCCGGCGGACTGGCCGGCCGGCTTCGCCATCACCTGCGCCGTGTAGGGCGCCCGCATTGGCACGTGGACTACATCCGCCAGCACACCGAAATGCTGGGAGTCTGGTTGGCCAGTGGGTCGCGCGAACTCGAGCACCGCTGGTCCAGCGAGATCGCGGCGCTGCCGAATGCAAAGCGCCCTCATTCCGGGTTCGGTTCGTCCGACTGCCAATGTGATGCGCATCTCTTCCATATGCGCCGTAGCCCCCGCGGTGGCTGGTTCGAGCCCGTGTTGCTCGACGATTCGATCCCGGGCGGCGCCGAGTTCTGCCGCACCGACCGCCTGGCCAAGGCGCTTTCGCCTTGATGATCCACCCGGAAACTTCGCCGACTTCGCGCTAAACCCCCCGCACCATGATCCAGCTCGACAACGTTTCGAAGACCTACGGCGCGCAGATCCTCTTTCTCGATGCTTCGATGTCGGCCTTCCGCGGCGAACGCGTCGGGCTCGTCGGACCGAACGGCTGCGGTAAGTCGACCGTGTTCCGGCTGATCATGAAGCAGGAAGAGGTCGACGGCGGACAGGTGTCGATCGAGCGTGGCGCAACCCTCGGCTACTTCAGTCAAGACGTCGGCGAGATGAGCGGTGAGAGTGTGCTCGAGGCGACGCTCTCGGGTGCGGGCGAAGTTTCGCAGCTCGCGCACGAGTTGAGCGAACTCGAACAGGCCATGGCGGACCCGGAACGCGAAAGCGAACTCGACGCGCTGGTCGAACGCTTCGGCGATGTTCAAGCGCGTTTCGACGAACTCGACGGCTACGCACTCGAAGCGCGTGCCCGTGAAGTCCTTGCAGGGTTGGGCTTCCGCGACGCGGTCGTCGAAGACGACGTCGGCCTGCTTTCGGGCGGTTGGAAGATGCGCGTCGCATTGGCGCGCATTCTCCTGATGCGTCCCGACGGCCTGCTGCTCGACGAACCGACAAACCACCTCGACATCGAGTCGATCATCTGGCTGGAACAGTTCCTGCGCGATTTTTCGGGCGCGCTCATCATTACGTCCCACGACCGGGCGTTCTTGAACCGCATCGTGACCAAGATCGTCGAGATCGACGGCGGTTCCATCACCACCTACTCGGGCGACTACGACTTCTACGAAGCCCAGCGCGCCCAGGCCGAAGCCCAGCAGGAAGCACAGTTCGCACGACAGCAGGCGATGCTCGCCAAGGAGAAGGCCTTCATCGAGCGCTTCAAGGCGCGGGCGAGCCACGCCGCGCAGGTTCAGTCTCGGGTCAAGAAACTCGAGAAGATCGACACGCTGACCCCACCGAAGCGCCGCCGCGTCATCGACTTCGACTTCCCGAAACCACCGCGATCAGGTGAAGACGTCGCCAAGCTCGAGGGTGTCACGAAGCGCTACGGCGACCTCACTGTGTACGAAGACCTCGACATGGTAATCCGCCGCAAGGAGCGTTGGTGCGTCATGGGCGTAAACGGTGCAGGCAAGTCGACCCTGCTGAAGCTCGTGGTCGGAGAGGTCGAACCCGACGCGGGCCGCGCCGAACTCGGGCCGAGCGTCAAGCTCGGCTACTTCGCGCAGCACTCCATGGAAGTGCTCGACGGTTCACGCACGGTGTACGAAACCCTGCAGGACCACTTTCCCGTCGCCGGCACGGGGCAACTCAAGACCCTGGCCGCTGCGTTCGGTTTTCCGGGCGACGATGTCGAAAAGCGTTGCTCACTGCTTTCGGGCGGCGAGAAGGCGCGTCTCGTCCTCGCCACCATGCTCTTCGACCCGCCCAACTTCCTGGTGCTCGACGAACCGACGAACCACCTCGACATGGACACCAAGGCGATGCTGGTGCGCGCCCTCGCCGACTTCGAGGGCACGCTCCTGATGGTTTCACACGACCGCCACTTCCTGACCGCGCTATCGGATCACGTGCTCGAGCTGAACGAGGATGGTGTGCGGACGTATGGTGGCGGCTACGCGGACTACGTCATCGCGTCCGGCCACGAAGCACCGGGAGTCGGTGGCTAGCCCCCGTAGAAGGTCTTTTCTCCCAGGTCGCGAAGGACCAGGGTGGTGTCGTCGGGGCGACCGTCGACGGCGCCCGACAGACCCGCGTTGACGACCTCGCCGACGAAGAGCGAGTGATCGCCCTTTTCGACGGTCTCGACGAGCTTGCATTCGACGAATGCGTGGGCGTTGTCGAGCAGCGGTGCTCCGGTCGTTCCGGCCGAGAAGGGCTGCCCCGCGATGGAGTTGCCTTCGCGTTCGACCGGCTTGAAGAACGAAAACGCCATCGCGTCTTGTCCCTTGCCGAGGATGTTCAGGGCAAACGCCTTCGAGTCCTTGATGATCGAGTGCGCACCCGAGTCGGCCTTCACGCCGACCGCGACGAGCGGCGGGTCGAAGGAGGCCTGCGTGACCCAGTTGACCGTGGAGGCCGCAACCTGTTGGTCGGCGGACTCACCGGTCAACACATAGAGGCCGTAGGGAATCATGCGCAGCGCTTGCTTCTTGTCGTTCGCGTCCAATTTCGATCTCTCCACACCATGCCGCGGGTTCGCGGATTCGGGCCCGGGCAGGATCGGCCGCTCGCCGACCCGATGGCCTGAGCCCCTTGGGTTCGCATCTCGGTCGGGGACGCTATCAAACCGTGAGGGGCCTCGAAGCCCTCGGGACAGCTTCAGACGGGAGGCATCGCATGAAGTCAGTTGCCCTCGACCGCTACGGCTCCGCCGACGTGCTCGAAGTGAAGGACATTCCCGAACCGACTCCAGGTAACGGGGTGCATATCTCCTGCTTTGGTCAGCCCGAAAACCTCTGGTTGGGGCCCATGGCGAAGCTCCTGCGGATGACCTTGTTACAGCCCTTCGTCAGCCAGCGGTTGGTGACCTGGGTGACGAAGGAATCCGCGTCGGACCTCGAGTTCTTGCGCAAGCTCCTCGAAGAGGGCGCCATCGTTCCGGTGATCGACGAGGTCTTTCCACTTACGGAGATCCGGGAAGCCATGCGTAAACTCGGCACTGGCCACGCCCGCGGCAAGATCGTGATCGCGATCTAGCCCCGATCCTTGAGGACGAAGTACGTGAGGGATCGGATGCGTCCGTCCTCGACGATGAAGACATCGACCGCGCGGAGCTTCGCGCCATTCTCGAACTGGATGAAGATCTCCGCGGCCACCCGCTCGTCGTTGCCGAGTAGCGAGCCCTCGATGGTGGGCGTCGGCCCGGCCCGCTCGATCACGCCGCTGTAGAACTCGTGAATCGCCGCACGTCCCTTCTTTCGTTTCCCGACTCCAATGAGTTCCGCATCGTCGTGAAACAAGTCGACGATGGAGAGGTCCCGTGCACACACGCGGGCGAAGTACGTCTCGGCAACTTGAACGGGGGAGGGGGTTCCAGTCTGGGGCATGGTTTGCTGCTCCTTCCGAGTCCCGCGGGCCAGGTAGCTCTGTTCCGTCGCGCGGGTGTCCTTCGAGTGCTCTGCGCGGTTCTCGCTGTGGGTGGCGCTCTTGGCTGCGTCGTCCTGTGTGCGGATCAGCGCATCGAGGTCTGCCCGCACCTGCGCGAGGAGTTGGTCACGGAGTTCTTCCTTGTCGACGTGCATGGAGCGATGGCCTTCGTCCGGTGTTGCGACTGCGCCGATGGCTCCCGAACTGATGAGCGACGATTTCCGGCGCGCGGCACGAGCATCGCCGTTCAGTCGCTCTTTGCGCTCGGTGTCGTGGGCTTCCGTGCTGCCCGCAGCCCGGCGACGCGCAACCCGACCGGCGTTCGGTGGTGCCGTGTGTGCGCACCGAACAGGGATCCTGTCGCGCGGACCTTCTTGCCTGCCCACCGCTTCGCCTCGACGAGGGGGACTTCGAGTTGCACCTCTTCGACCTTCCCGTGGCTGCGGATGTTGTAGTAGCTGCTGCCATCGCTGAGCACGCAGATCGATGCGTCGAGCTTGAGCATCACGATCGTCTCGGGCATGTCACCACGCGCTACGCTCACGTAGCCGGGCGGCCCTGGCACGACCCTGGTCGAGAGCGACCCTTCGAGGGTCGCGATCGCGGGCTCGTACTTCAGGCACCGCGCGGCCGCAGACGCCGGTACCAGCAAGGCCAGGAACACAACGATCGCCACGAATCTCATCTCACCTCCCCTGGGAGGGATGCTAGCAGCCCGGTGAAGAACGCTTCGGTCGCCATCCGCAGCGCTTCGGCCCGATCTCTGCGTTGCGAAACCGCGGCCGTAGCTACGGCTACGCCCACGATTCCGCGCCTTGATCTCGAGCCGAATCACTACGGCTGGCTCGGTCAGCGTTCTCCACCGGGCTGCTAGCCCTGTGCTCAGCTGTCGTCGCCGAGCACCGGAACCCGGCGCGGTCCGCCCACGATTCGCTGCACCGCCGGGGGGCGGCCAATCGTCTCGACGAAGCCGGCGTCGCCGGGAAGTGGGACGGGTTCGAAGGGGTGCGAATCCGCGTAGGCGGCCATGAACTCGGCCACCGGGGTGGCTTCGTCGGGTTCTTCGCGCCGCAGCTCACTCAGGATATCGAGGTTGTGGTCGATGAACTCGTCCTTGTCGATCAGGTCGGATTCGTGTTCGTGGGTGAGACGCGCGAGGTCTTCGACGTACGGGTTCAGCGTGAGCGAACGCTCGACTTCGATCGGGCGTTCGTCGTCCAGCCCGCCGATGGCATGTTCGACCACGCTGTGAAGCGTTGCGATGTCCTTGGCGAGCCAGTCCACGCCGTTTCGGAAGCCGCCGTAGCTCGAAAGGCCGAGATAGAGAGCGGAAAGCGACCCCACGACGCGGGCCGACATGGCGGCCGAACCCGGTTCGATCTCGACGTCGAGCGAAACGCGATCGATCGGCTCCGTGCGCTCGATGCGCACCTGACCATAGAAGTTGTCGTCGCTCCACAGACCGATGCGTGACTCGTAGAGGGGGTCGAGCAGCACGATCCAGCGTCCGGGGTGTTCGCTCTTGCGGTCGCGGGTGATCGCTGCGGTGACGACGCGCAGCGCTTCTGGCATGGCGCTTCCGTCGACTCCGAGCAGATCGATCGTGTGGACGGGGATCGAGCGGTCGGATAGCCGCTGCAAACCAGCGTGGAGCGCACCCGATCGCACGGTGATGGCTGTTGGCGTCACGCACACCGGGGGAAAGGCGGCCGCCGGATCGACCGTGCGATAGAGCGCCGCGCGAAGCGCATGGGCGGCACCGTCCCGCCGCGTAGCCGAAACGACGGTAACGGGGTCGCTTCCCTGGCCCATCGCGATGTCGTCGAAGAACGCAGACCCTCGCTTCGAAGGTGCCGTCTGCGAAGACCCAGCATCGTCGTCGCCGTCGTCTTCCTCGTCTTCGAAGGGGCCGCGCCAACGCGCGCCCCACGCTTGTGCCGCGTGCTTGTACAAACCTGCGCGCAGACGAAGTCCCACACCATTGCGACTGGGGTCGTGTGAATTGCGTGTTTCGACGCGCGATTCGATTCGAAAGAACTCCATGCCCAACTCGCCCGCTTCTGCTCAGCTTGTTCCGCTTCGGTTGACTGCCGAGCGTATCACACGGAATCGGGCCTCATGTCTTGTGCCCTCATGTCTTACGATAGGGACGCGAGTGATCCCAGTCGGCGAGCAGCGTGCGCAACCCGGTCACCAACAGCAGCGGCTGGTCGAGCATCATGTGGTGGTAGGCCTCGGGGATCTCGATCACCGGCGCGACCCGCCCGAGCAGTTCGTACATCTGCTGGCCGATGTCACGCGTTACGAGGCCGTATTCTGCACGAAAGAGCGCCACCCGTGTGTTGACGCGCGGCAGTTCGTCCGCGCTGGCCCGCGGCGTCACCTTCTGGAAGATCACGGGATCGAAGTTCCAGGTGAACCCGTCTTCCACTTCGACCAGTGAATTGCGCGCGACGTAATCCATCACGTAGGGCAGGGAAGAGGGTTGGTCCGGGACCGTGCGATAACGCGCAAGTGCAGTGTCGAAGCTTGCGTGAACCTTGGGCTTGGAGAAGATCTTGGTCGCCATGCCCACACGCTCTTCCTTGGACGGCTGGCGCACCGGAGAGTCGAGGATGACGGCTCCCGCGATGCGGTCGCCGTACTCGGCCGCGGCCATGATGGTGACGAAGCCGCCCATGCTGTGTCCGATGACGATGGGCGGGCCCTCGATCCCGGCATGCTCGGAAACGGCGAGGACTTCCCGGGCCCACAGTTCGCGCGGATAGGCGTCGCGCCGACCGCTGTTCCCGTGCCCCGACAGATCGATCGCTGCGACGCAGTAGTCGCCGAGGAGCGGCGCCACGTGGGACCACCAATGGGCGTTCGCCGCACCACCGTGGACGAGCACGAGCCCGGGCTGTCCCGGAGCCCCCCAACGCCGGTAGTGGACCGAACAGCCCTCGACGTCGACGTAGCGATCGTCGTATTGCGCCTCGAGAGCGCGGTCGAACCATGCGGGCGCGTTCGCCCGTGCTGCTGCCCATTCTTCGGGGCCGGTCTGAAGGCGATCCATACGAGAGGTTTAGCCCGGATTATTCATGAACATCCTACTGCGGTGGCACATCTCCGCACTCCGTCAGCACAAATCGACAACCGGCGAGGCGAGCCCCTGAACCCAGGGGGGCGGTGAGCCCCGCGCCAGGTCAAGGCGATCGGCGACAGGGACGCCCCACCCCGAGGGCGATCGAGATCGAAGGTGTGGCCGGCGAAGATCGGCCGAAACGACGCCGGCGGGCAGGCGGCGTCCGCCTGCGCGAGAGCGGTTTGCGAAACACCCAGCCCGAGGGCCGTCGCAGCGACCAGGCAAACTGCGGCGCGCAACACGACCGGGAGGAAGGTCGTGTAAAGGGGGGGCGAGGGGGGAGGTGAAGTCGGGGAAAACTCATGGTGCGACTCGCGAACCCAGGCACACGAGTCTACCGAACTACCCGTTCCGAAACGAAGGAGGGGCTCGAACCACGCGAGGCTTCAGCGCCGCGCAGACCGCGCGCAGGCGGTGTGCTGACAACACGGTGGTGTCACGCAAGCGACAGGATGAAGTCGACGTAGCCGGACGCGATGTCTGCACCCAGGCGAAACAGCCGGCCTGCCATGAAGAACACCACGCCGAACGCGACCCAGATGAACTTGCCGTTTTCCGGTTTCGTCAGGAACGCGTGATAGGCGGGGACGAAATTTCCCAGCACGGCTGCGCCGTCGAGCGGCGCAATGGGAATCATGTTGAAGAGAAAGAGCACGATGTTGAGCAAGCCGAGAATCCAGAGCGGGTTCGCGCCGCCGATGCGCGGATCGATGCCCTCGCTGAGGAGCCCCGCGAACAGGGTGAGCGCGAGCAGCGCGAGCGTCGCGTTCACGAGCGGGCCTGCAGCCGCCACGATGGCTTCGCCATAGGGGCTGCGAAAGCGCCGCGGACTGACGGGCATCGAGCCGAAGGCCACACCGACCACGAGCAGGAGTCCCAACCCCATCGCTCCCATGTGGACGAGTGGGTTCCAGGTCATGTGGCCCGCCGCGATCGGCGTGTCATCTCCCTGCTGGATCGCCGCGATGCCATGCCCGAGCTCGTGAAGCACGATGCTCACGGTGACGGTCGTGACGACGGTGATGTAGTAGGCGGGATCGTGCTGCAGGTTGTCGATGAACATCGAATCGTCTCGCGTCTCGGCGCCATTGGAGTGAGGCGAAGCCCCCATTGCTTCGGATCGGAAGTATCCTAGGCTTTTCGCGCGGCAAGTCGAAGGTCGGCCAATACGAACGGATACGAACGGAGAGGGGGCGTCACATGAACAAGCGCTCGATGAAGCAGAAGCTGTTCACCGTCGTTTGCCTCCTGGCCTTTGCTCTTCCTGCAGCGCTACCGCACGGGCACGCTGCGAGTGACCACGACGCCGAGATCTGTGCGGGTCATCTGGACCACGACGGTGCCGAGGGCGTCTCGCATTCCGGCGCCTGTCCGGTCTGCCTCACCGCTCGCACGACCGAGAAGGCTGCTCCACTCGACGCCAACTCCACCCCGCTGCCGCAGCCGGTGCTTCGCATCGCGCACCACGGCCAGCCCTGTCACAACCCCTCTCGCCCCGACGGCGACTGTGACAGGACGCGTGCGCCCCCGGCGCAGCCCCGGTCTGCCTGACCGGTTCTCGCACGCGCCATCGGTTCTGATTCACCCAGGTCAAGCACGCCCAATCGGGGCACCTGCCTGACGGAGCCCCAGTCGGGGTTCATGTTTTCGCGTACCGGGGCGGTCTTCGTTCGTGTGCCAGTGTGCCTGCGGTCGCTCGACTCACGCCGGTCGCTGAGGTTCAGCAATGATCTCTTCGATCCTTTCCTCTTTGTTTCTCCCCAAGCGTT
The DNA here is from genome assembly GCA_030748735.1 of Myxococcota bacterium. Lineage (GTDB taxonomy): Bacteria > Myxococcota_A > UBA9160 > UBA9160 > UBA4427 > DUBZ01. The sequence continues at coordinate 74,131 of JASMLK010000126.1, forward strand.
TCCTCTTTCGAGATCTCTCGTTCATCTTCGTGATCGGTTGGCTCTGTGCGGTCGTTCCATCGATCGCGGTCGCGACCGACGAAGAACACGCCCACGAGCACGACCACGACCACGGCCACGGCCATCAGCACGGTGACAAGGAAGTCATCGTGGTGACCGCGTCACCGTTGGCGCACGAAGCCGAAGAACTCGCGCTTCCCGTCGACCGGCTCGACCGGGACGAGATCGTCGAGCAGCTCGGTACGACGCTCGGCGATACCCTGCGCAACGTGCCGGGTGTTGCGAACACCGGGTTCTCGGGCGGAGCGAGCCGGCCCGTGATTCGCGGCCAGGACGCCTTCCGAACGGAAGTCCTCGAAAGCGGTCTGTCGACCCAGGACGCTTCCCGGCTGAGCCCTGATCACGGGATTCCCGTCAATCCACTCTCGGCCCAACACGTCGAGGTGGTGCGAGGGCCGGGCGTGCTTCGCTATGGCGGAGGCGCTTCGGCCGGGGTCGTGAACGCCATCACGAATCGGGTGCCCGTCACGCCCGTCGGCGAAGCGCTCGAAGGCGAGGTTCTGGGGATCTTCGGGCAGAACGCAGAAGAGCGCGATCTGTCGACACGGCTCACCGGTGATCTTTCCGTCGAAGGCGAGGGGGACGTCGTCTGGCACTTCGATGGTCTGCTCCGCGAGAGCGAGGTCTACAACACCGGGAGCCACGGTGATCAACCGGGGACGCAGGTCGACGCGTTCTCGGCGTCCGGTGGCGCTTCGTGGATCAATGACGAAGGGCGCGTGGGTGTGGCCTATACGCGCTTCGAAAACCGCTACGGCATTCCGGAAGAAGACGAACCCGTACTGATCAACATGAAGACGGATCGCGTGCGCCTCGAAGCCGACTGGCACGAGCCGGGTGCCGGGGTTCGCGATTTGACCTTTCGCGGCGTCTATTCCGACTATTCCCACGACGAGATTGCCGATGGAGCGGTCGGGCAGACCTTCCACAATCGCGAATTCGACGGGCGCGTCGAACTGCTTCACGAAGAGAAGTTCGGCTTCCTCGGTGCTCTGGGGCTCCATGGCCGCGTCCAGGACCTCGAAGCGGGTGGTGAGGCCGCAGAGTTCCTCGCGCCGAGCGAAACCGGAAGCCTTGGCTTCTATCTGTTCGAGGAACGTCCCCTCACCGACCACGTCGACCTCGAACTCGCGTTTCGCGCAGAGGGTGTGTGGGTCGAGGGTTCTCCGCGCGAGCGCAAGGAACGTCGCGAGAGCTTCGTCCCCCTGAGCGGATCGGCGGCGCTGGTCATTCATCCGTGGGAGACCTGGAACTTCGGTGTCACGGGAATCGTGGGGCAGCGCGCGCCGAGCCAGGTCGAGCTCTTTGCCCAGGGGCCTCACGAGGCGACGGCGACCTTCGAACTCGGAGACGAGGACCTCGACGAAGAGACCTCGATCACGGGTGAACTTCGCATCGACGGCGTGGTCGACCGCTTCGACATCGAAACGGCCTTGTTCATCACGCGCTACGAGGACTTCATCTTTGGCGAGTTTACGGGGCGCACCGTCGACGAAGACGGAGACCCGGCGGGCGACGAACTCGACGAACTCGCCTACGACGCCCGCGACGCACTCTTCTGGGGTGCCGAAGTGCAGGTAGCGGCCGAGCTGTTGGAGGCCTTCGGTGGCATGTTCGGCACCGAATGGCAGTTCGACTACGTGCGGGCGCGCTTCGTGAACGAGAGCGGCAACAAGAACGTGCCCCGAGTGACGCCGATTCGTTGGGGAGGCAAGCTTCGCTATGACCACGAGCGGGTGAATGGCTACGTGGGTTTCCTGCGCACCGAACGTCAGCGCAAAGGCGCGGCAAACGAGTTCGAAACCAAGAGCTACACCATGCTCGAGCTGGGGCTGCGCTACCGACCTCCGGTCGTGGAGGCCATCGTGCCAATCGAAATCGGCATGACCGCACGCAACCTCCTCAACCAGAACGCCCGCAACCCGGTGGCGTTCAACAAGGAGGACGTGCGTCTGCCCGGGCGCAGCTTCCTGTTCAGCGTTCACGCTCGCTTCTGAGGGCGAGCAGCCCATTGAAGAACCCTTCGGTCGCCATCCGCAGCCCTTCGACCCGGCTGCTAGCCTCGCAGCGATGGTTTCGCTGGAGGTGAAGATGGTTCGGCAAACTCGCGTGTTGACGCTCGCTGGGATGGTCTGCGCGCTGCTGGTGGCCTGCTCGGGTGATGATTCCGACGTAGGCCCAGACCCCGGTGACGATTTGATGGGCGCGCTCGCGCGCGACGGCATCTTCGAAACCGATCATGCGCTGATCGATCGTCGGCCTTCCGCGGGCGTCGACCGCATGCCGTATTTCGGTGACCTCCACGTACACACCACATATTCCTTCGACGCCTATGTCTTCGGTACGCGCGCGACGCCGTACGACGCGTATCGCTATGCGAAGGGCGCGCCTCTCATGCACCCGGGCGGCTTCGAGATGAAGCTCCGTCAGCCTCTCGACTTCTACGCGGTTACCGACCACGCGGTGTTTCTCGGCGTCGTCCCGGCTGCGGGCGACACCTCGACCGCCTTCTCGAAGCTCGACGTGGCGCGCCCCCTGAACGACATCAACGCTCCCGACAACTACGGGATCTCGAGTCTGAGAAAGCGGATGGCGTCGTTCGGTGGCTTCATCCCCAGGTTGACGGAAGCGATCGACAACGGTGAGATCGACCCCGACGTCGTGCTCGACATCACGCGTTCGGCGTGGAAGGACATCGTCGAAGCTGCGGAGCAGCACAACGACCCGGGTCGCTTCACGACCTTCGTGGCCTACGAATACACGTCGTCTGCGGACGATCGCGGCAATCTTCACCGCAACGTCGTCTTCAAGGGCGCCGCTCTCCTGCCCGCCGTTCCGTTTTCGCGCTTGCACTCGCGCGACCCGGAAGACCTCTGGGCCTGGATGGACGACTTGCGTGAGCAGGGCATCGAGAGTCTCGCGATCCCCCACAACTCGAACGGTTCGAACGGGCAGATGTTCAAGCTCGTCGATTGGGCGGGAGATCCGATCGACGACGACTACGCGAAGCGGCGCATTCGCAACGAGCCGATCGTCGAGATCACCCAGGTCAAGGGGACGTCGGAAACCCATCCCTCGCTTTCGACCCGCGACGAGTGGGCGGCCTTCGAAATCACGCCCTACCGCGTGGCCACGATGCTCGAGAGCGAACCGGCCGGCAGCTATGTGCGCGATGCGCTGAAGCGTGGCCTTGCCCTCGAGCGGCAGGGCATCACGAACCCGTACGCCTTCGGTTTCGTGGGGGCGAGCGATACCCACACGGGGGCGATCTCGGACGACGAATCCAACTTCTTCTCGAAGGTCGGCTTGCTCGACGCCTTGCCCGAACTGCGTGGTTCGGTTCCCCTCGATCTACTGCCCTCACTCGCGGTGAAGGTCCTGATCCCGCACATGCTGAAAGAGGTGGACGGCAACGACTACATCGAAAGCGCGACGCCCACGTACGGGGCGTCGGGCGTCACCGGGGTCTGGGCCGAAGCGAATACGCGCGAAGCGCTCTACGAAGCTTTTCGGCGCAAGGAGACCTTCGCTACGTCGGGACCGCGCATTCCGCTGCGCTTCTTCGCCGGGTACGGCCTCGACGCGAGCATGCTCGAAAGTGCTTCGTCGATCGCCGATGCGTACGATCGCGGCGTCGCGATGGGGGGCGACCTCGAAGCCCAGTCGAACGACTCGCCCGGCTTCGTCGTCTGGGCCCTCGCAGACGCGCTGAGCGCCCCACTGCAGCGCTTGCAGATCATCAAGGGCTGGATCGACGCCGAAGGCGAAACCCACGAGCAGGTTTTCGACGTCGCATGCGCCGACGGTGGTGCTGTCGACCCTGCGACCCACCGCTGCCCCGACAACGGCGCACGCATCGACTTGGGCGACTGCAGCTATTCGCGCGACAAAGGCGACGCCCAGCTCAGTGCGCTGTGGCACGACCCCGATTTCGACGCGAGCGAACGCGCCTTCTACTACGCGCGCGTGCTCGAAAACCCGACCTGTCGTTGGTCTACCTGGGACGCGCTGCGAGCGGGTGTCGAGCCCCGCTCGGACCTCGCCAAGACCATCCAGGAACGTGCCTGGTCGTCACCGATCCAGCTTCACCCCGAGAGCTGAGCATCGGTTCGTTCGGTTTCAGTCGCTGCGCGCGGCTCGGTCCCTGCACTTCGGGCCGCCTGCTGCGCGTGCCGAAGCAGACCAATGAAATCCCTGTCTTCAGGATGGGTCTTCAGCCCGGCGCGTGCGAGTTCGATTGCGCCCCCGAACCGCGCAAGGCGGTGGTGCTGTGCGATTCCGACCACTTTCACTTCTGCGACAATCTCGAACAGACCCACGATCTGTTTCGGAAGATGGGTCCCGCCATGTTGGGCAGCGCAGCGGGCAATCAAGGTCTCCACTGCCGAATGGCTCGAGCAACAGACCACACCGCTCGCGGGTGTCTTCATCACGCACATTCATCTCGATCACGTGATGGGGTTGCCCGATGTTCCGGCCAACACACCCATCTACACCGGGCCGGGTGAACCGGCTGCCAAGCAGTTCTTGAATCTCTTTACGCGCGGGTCGATCGACCGCCAGTTCGAAGGCAAGGGGCCGCTGCGCGAATGGGCCTTCGCGGGTGACGCGGGCGGTCGCTTCGAAGGGGTCGTCGACGTCTTCGGCGACGGTTCGGTTTGGGCGTTGCACGTACCCGGCCACACACCGGGCAGCACGGCTTTCCTGGTTCGCACGCCCGATGGGCCCCATCTATTGATCGGCGACGTGACCCATACACGCTGGGGTTGGGAAAACGGCGTCGAACCCGGGAGCTTCTCCCACGACCCGCCGGCGAGTGCCGTGAGCCTCGAAAAGCTCAAAGCGCTGGCCGACGAAGTGGAAGGGATCGAAGTGCACCCCGGGCATCAGAGCCTGTAGTGCATGACCAGGCCGTCTAGAGCGACGCCAACCACTCGTCGTCCGAGCCTTCAGGCACGTCTTCGAAGAGCACTGTGCTGAGGTAGCGCTCGCCCGTGTCCGGGAGCATGACGAGAATGGTCGAACCCTTCTCCGCCTTGGCAGCGACCTGCAGACCCGCCGCAAAGGTCGCACCCGAAGAGATGCCGCAAAAGATGCCTTCTTCGCTGGCCAACCGCTTCGAGCACGCGATGGCTTCGTCGTCCGTCACGGGTAGGAGTTCGTCGTAGACTTTGGGGTCGAGCACGTCAGGCAGGAAGTCCGGCGTCCAACCCTGGATCTTGTGCGGCTGCCATTCGGCACCGCCCAGAAGCGACGCACCTTCCGGTTCGGTCGCGATGATGCGCACCTCGGGGCGCGCCTGCTTGATGGTCGAACCCGCACCCGTCAACGTTCCGCCAGTCCCCCAACCCGTGACCCAGTAATCGAGTCGCCGGTTCGCGAAGTCGCGCAGGATCTCGGGGCCGGTGGTCATGCGGTGATAGGCGGGGTTGGCCTGGTTTTCGAACTGGCTCGCGAGGAACCAGCCGTGCTTCTCCGCGAGCTCTTCGGCCTTCTTCACCATGCCGGTGCCGCGCTCGGCGGCGGGGGTGAGGATCACCTTGGCACCGAGGGCGCGCATGATCTTGCGGCGCTCGATCGAAAAGCTCTCGGCCATGGTGGCGACGAACTTGTAACCGCGTGCGGCTGCAACCATGGCGAGCGCGATACCGGTGTTGCCCGACGTGGCCTCGACGATCGTCTGGCCGGGCTTCAACACGCCGCGGCGTTCGGCATCCGTCACGATCGCGTAGGCGAGGCGGTCCTTTACCGACGACAGCGGATTGAAGGATTCGAGCTTCACGAACATGTCGACGCCTTCAGGGGCGATGCGCTTCACGCGCACGACGGGGGTGTTGCCGATGGTGTCGAGGATGTTGTCGTAGATCATTTGGGGGGGGCTCCGTGTTCGAAGTTCGCGCTGGGCGGCGCGTGGTTTCGGGTCGATGCGTGGTTCGAGTCCGGCTCGAGGTCGTTCGGGCGCACCTCGCCGGGCGGGGCGCTGTCCGATCGGGAGGGCAGCGAACCATAGCCCGCCGATTTCGGGTCATGTGGGCGGGCAATGGAGGCCCCGGCGCAAGCCAAAGTGCGGTCGAGCACGCGCTTCCTCCCGCTTTGCGCGCTCGCGTACTCGCCTGTTCGCTTGTGTGACCGACACGCTCGAAATGTCGAGCTGTCTCGACCATGTCGGTACACCGCGCGAATGGTACGCACGTTGCTTTCCGAGGTCTCCATGCGTTTCCTTCTCGTCGAAGACGATCCCTCCCATGCGGCGCTGATGCGCGGTCAGCTGAAACGAATGAAGGCTGAGGTCCTTCACGTCGAAACGGTTTCGCAAGCGATCCATGCGCTCACAGGCGATGCCGGCTTCGATCTCGTTTTGCTCGATCAACGACTCCCGGACGGACGAGGCTTCGAAGTTCACGACTGGTTGCGCGCGCGTGGTCTCGTGCTGCCCGTGATCTTCGTGACCGCCGAAAGCGAGACGGACCAGGTCATCCGCGCGTCGCGAGACGGTGCGCAAGGCTATGTCGTCAAACGACCCGGCTACCTCGTGCAGCTCGAAGCGGAGATTGCGCGGGCGCTCCACGGGGAGCGAGAGGTGCGCGCATCGACGCGTGCGCAGTTCGAAGAGGCCGAACGACGCAAGCTCACAGCAGCCCTTGCGCGCCATGAATGGAATGTCTCGGCAACGGCTCGTGCGCTTGGCATCGGGCGCGGAAAGTTGCGCAGCCGAATGAGGGCGCTGGACATCGAGGGGTAGGGCGTGCGGTCGCCTGACCCGCGTGTTCGGCCAACCTCGGCCGACGTCGGAGGACGGCTGACCGATCCGCAGGGAGTCGTGGTACAAGTGAGAGACCCCCCCCTCACCGATCGGATCGGATTTCATGACACCCCTTGCTGCTGCAACTCTCACTTCTCCCCTACGCGTTGCGGATTCGTCCAGGGCTTCTCCCGCGCCCGCGTACGACCCGGCCGCCAGCGCACCGCTCACCTGTGCAGGGCTCCTGGTGGGTTCGTCGCGGGGCATGCGGGACGTTCGCGTTCGCATCGCGCGGTGTGCTTCCCGCGATGTCCCGGTCCTCGTCACCGGCGAAACGGGGACGGGCAAGGAACTCGTCGCGCGATCGGTCCACCTGCAGAGTGACCGCGCAAGAGAACCCTTCGTGGCGGTGAACTGCGCGGCCATCGCGGCCCCCTTGTTCGAAAGCGAAGTCTTCGGTGCACAGCGCGGCGCCTATACGGGTGCCACGCGCGATCGACCCGGCCTCGTCGCGGCCGCGGGTAGCGGGACCCTGTTCCTGGACGAAGTCGGTGAACTCGCCCTCGACGCCCAGGCGAAGCTCTTGCGTCTGCTCGACGCCCAGCACTATCGACCGGTCGGCGACCCGCGTGAGCACCGCTCTCAGGCCCGGATCATCGCCGCCACCAACCGCGACCTATGCGGTGAAGTCGAAAAGGGGAACTTCCGTCGAGACCTCTTCTATCGCCTCGACGTGGCGAACATCCACATGCCGGCGCTGCGCGAACGCATTTCGGATCTGCCGCTTCTCGTGGACCACTTTCTCGAGAGAGCCGCCGACGAATTCGGGCACCGCAAGGCATCGCGGGCTGCTCTCGAAGCGCTGAGTCTGTACGAGTGGCCCGGCAACGTGCGCGAACTCGAACACGTCGTGACGCGTACCCTCATGTGGGACGACGCATTCGAGATCGAAGCGTTCGACGTCCGCGTGAAGCAGCGTCCAGTCGAAGGCCGTTGCGCGGCGGGACGTGCGCAGCTGCAGTGGAGCGAAGCGGTGCGGGTCTTGCGGACCCATCGCGGGCGTTTGTCGCCGAGTGCCGAGCAACTGGGGGTGAGTGTGCGGACACTGCAGCGACGCATGCGCGAGCTGGGCATGAACGCCCGGGACTTTCGCTAGCGCATCTCGACTGCGATGGGTCGAGGTTCCATGCGCAGCGTTTCAGGGTAGCTGCGCACCGGTCGCTCGTTGGGCGGTCTGCCAGAGGCGCTCGCTCAAGGCTTCGTCGAAATCGAGCGGGTCCGGGCGGTGTTTGCGCGAGCGGTAGTAGCCACCGCTGCGGTCGTGAAGGTTGGGATCGGTAGCCAGCATCATGGCCGTGCGTGCCGCACGGTCGGCGCTCGGAAACAGGTACTTGATCATCGGGCGCGCGAGGCTGTAGAGCAGGCCCGGGTTGTTGGCTCCGATGTTCGACGCCACGGGTCCCGGGTCCACTGCATTCGCCGTCACCCCCGTACCCGCCGTGCGTTTGGCGAGTTCGTGGGTGAAGTAGACGACCGCGAGCTTCGAGCGCGAATAGGCATTCGCGGTCGAATACGGTTCGAGGGCGAGATCATCGAGGTCGAGTCTGCCGATCTTGTACGTATCCGAAGATACGTTGATGACCCGTGCGGGTGCGCTCTCGACGAGCCGTGGCCACAAGCGACAGGTCAGCTGGAACATCGCGTAGAAGTTCACCGCAAGAACGAGTTCGTGGCCGTCCCGGCTCTCTTGTCGGTCCAGACTCACGAGGCCCGCGTTGTTGACGAGGATGTCGAGGGGGCGTCCGCTGGCGAGGTATTCGCTCGCGGCGGCGTCGATCGAATCGCGTGAGGCGAAGTCGGCGAGCAGGACGTCCGGTCGCTTACCGCCCGTGAGTTCTGCGATCTCGTCCTGCACGACCGCGCATTTCTCGCGGTTGCGACCGTGGATGACGACATCGGCGCCGGCGCCTGCGAGTTGACGCGCGACTGCGCGGCCGTGGCCATCGGTTGCGCCGGTGACGAGACAGGTCTTGCCCTCGAGTTCGCTCATGGTTCGACGGGGACTCCGTAGCGTTCGCGATAGGTGTGGAAGTGCTGGTCGAGTTCTGCCCGATCGAGACCGAAGTCTTCGAGGTGATACTCGTGCACGCCGTGCCTGGTCTGGCGGTTGTTCTCACGCCATTGCTGCATGCTGGCTTCGGTCTGTGGCGTGAGTTCGAGGCCGATGAAGTCGTAGACGCGCCGCACCTGCTTGATCGGATCGGCGACGACGTCCTGATACAGCACGTCGAGAAAGGCGTCGCGAGGTAACCGCTCACGCGCCGCCATCGACCGCTCGACAGCGCGTATGGCCTTCGCTCGAAACTGCTGTCCAACCTCCAGCACATCGACGCGGTCACTGAACATGGCCCGCGAGTGGGCCATCATGCTGCAAAAGCTCGCCACCGTGCGTGCCGGGTCGCGATGGGTGATCACCACCTTCGCGTCGGGAAACACCGCGAACAACTCGTCGAGGTACTCGAGGTGGTGTGGCGTCTTGCCGAGCCAACGCCCCGGACGCTGCCACAGCAAGAGCTGGATCAGCCGCTTCATGTATTGGTAGGCGGGGAGCTGGTCGACTTCGCAGAACCACTGCTGGTAGCTCGGTGCGCGCGCGATGGCGTCGATCGCGGGGCTCACGAAGGTGATGTCGAGCAGGTGGATGTCTTCTTCGGGCTCTTCCGCTTCGACGGGATGGATCGCGAAGAGGTCGGGCGATAGATAACGCAGCGCCTTTTCGGCCGTTTCGGCCAGCCGAATGCGGGGGTCGCGGCCGCGCTTGTCGAAGCGCTCGGGAAAGGGCGCGGGATTCAATCCTTCCCAGGCGGGCATCGACCGCAGGGCCGGTTCGCAGGTAAGAAGCCGCTGCAGCATCGTGGTCCCGGTTCGCTGCAGGCCGACGACGAAGACCGGGTTGCTGACGGGCGTCTCTTCGATCTCGGGATGGCGGAGGCTCAGGTCTTCGAGGCGCAGCCGATTGACGAGCGCGCGCACGAGGCTCTCGCGGATCGTCACGCGACCGAGGGGGTGCAGGTCTCCCTCGCGCTCGAGCGATTCGAGCATGATGCCCATCGGGTCGCGAAACGATTCGTCGATGAAGTCGTCGAGCCCGGCCGAGCGCTGCGCAGCACGGACGAGCGACGCCTCGTCGAGGGAAACGCGACCGATGCCGAGCTTCGAAGCGGCGCGCCAGAGCGCGAGAGCCGCACGCACGGGCAATGGAAAGGGCTTGATCTCGAAACTCACGCGATCTCCGATCGCTTGACGACCCGGCAACGCGGCTGCGGGTGACGCTGCGCGCGAATCCAGCGGAAGCACATGGTGCCGCGGTCGTGTCCGGCCGTTTCGATCCAGTTGGGAACGCCGGGGTCTTCGTGCGCAACGACGATGCGAACCGAACCGTCGTCGCGATAGACCGCCGTGTGCTGGTTCACGTGCACGCGGTGGAAGCGGTAGTCGAGGCTCTCCATCCAGTGGTTGTCGAGCTGGAAGTTCCAGGCGTCACACGGCGGGGGCTCGGCTTCGATCACGAGTGCCTCTTCGGGGCCGAGTGCCCAGTAAGAGTGGTAGTAACAGATGTTCGGGTCGCCGCCGGCGCCCATCGAAACCGAGTCGTCGAACTTCGGCAGCTCGTTCGTGTGCGACTCGAAGCCGTGCGCCCAGTTCGAAAACAGTGCGGCGCACGACACCACGAGTCCACTCGCTTGTTCGAGGCCGCCGTGCATGGCTTCGGGGGTCAAGGGCTCGGGGTGGGCATCGCCGCCGACGCGCTCGATCGTGAGCGCGGCCGGGACTTCGCTCGAACGGTCCGCAAAGGTCTGACGCACGATCAACGCGGTCGTGTTCTTCGTCATGCGAAGCCAGTTGCCGGGGCGTTCGTCGCAGCTCACGTGGACTTCGAAGCGACCTTCTTCGTCGGTTTCGATGTCACTCGCATCGAGATGACCGCCTTGCTCCGAATCGCCGCTGCTGGCCACGCCCGCGCTCTGGGTCGCAAAGTCGAGGTAGTGGATCGTGCCCCGCTGGCCCGTGATCTTGTATTCGAACTCGCCGCTGATCGTTGCGTGCTGGTAGTAGTTGTCGGGATTGTCCGCACCGATCTTCGCCGTTTCGTGCACGGGGCGATGAAGCGCCGGTGCGCGCGGGTCGGCGTACTCGACGAAGGTCTCGAGCGCCGCGCGCGTGAGGCGGGTCAGGTAGCGGTAGCCCTCGGCCCGATCGAGCGGCGAATCGGGTTGGTCGTCCGCCAGGATGGTCTTGCCCGCAGCCTTGAGGGTTTCGCAAAACGCCTCCCACGATTCGCCGCTCATGAGCTTTTCGTGGGCGTCGCTTGTCTTCGTCGTCGACATGGTTTCTCCTGTTTCAGCTTTCGGCGCGTTTCTTGAGCGCGAGCGCGCAGTCGTCGAAGCCGCGCTGCACGGCGGGGCCGAAGAAGCGCATCACGACCGGGGTGAGCAGGCCGCTGAACGCATCGGTGCAGACGTAGCGCGTGCGGCCACCTTCCAGTCGCTCGAGGGTCTGGCAGCGGTCCGCTCGAATCAAGAAGCGCAGTGGAATGTTCGCGCCCCAACAAAGCTTGTGCGGTCGCTCGTTGGCGGTGACGTATTCGACCTGCGTCATGAGGCGCTCGTCGCTGCGCAGGCGCACACGCATACGAACCGGTGCGCCGAGTTCGAGGCTCGAATCGATGCGCGGCGTAAAGGGGTTCCATTCCCCATAGCGTTCGAGGTCGGTGAGGATGTCGAACACCGCTTCCGGGGTCGCGTCGATTTCGATTTCGCTGCGGATGCTCTGGGGGCTGGGCACGACCCCGACGCTACAGCGATCGAAGGCATCCGACCGCGCTGGTGGTCGCGAATCGTCATACGCGAGCACGGCTTCGGTCTCAGTCGCGCTCCTGCGCCTCACCCGTCATGGGAACGAAGCGCACGGGAAAGATGCTCTCGCGCTCCACACCGCTTTCGGTCCTGGTGAGCACGATGAGTTCCTGGAACCAACGCCCGACCGGGATCACCATGCGTCCGCCCACGGCGAGCTGCTCGACGAGGGGTTCGGGGATCTCCGCAGGCGCCGCGGTGACCACGATGGCGTCGAAGGGCGCGGCTTCGGGCCAGCCCGCATAGCCGTCACCGAGGCGAAGGTGGACGCGTTCGTATCCGGTGCGGTGGAGCAGGGCGCGCGCCCGCTCGGCCAGGCTCGGGACGATTTCGATGCTGTAGACCTCGCCCGCGACCTCGGCGAGGACCGCGGCCTGATAACCGGAGCCGGTGCCGATCTCGAGCACTTTCGATGTTTCTCCCAGCCGCGCCGCCTCGGTCATCACGGCGACGATCAGGGGCTGGCTGATCGTCTGGCCTTCTCCGATCGGTACCGGACTGTCCTGGTAGGCCGCACCGTGCCCGCGCCTGGGGATGAACTCGTGCCGTGGGATCTTGCGCATGGCGGCGAGCACGCGCTCGTCGCTCACGCCTCGCGCAACGATCTGCTGATCGACCATGGCGTTGCGCGCGGCGGCGTAGGCGTCGTCTTTCGTCGTTCGGCTCACGGTGGGTTCGCGTTCCAGGTTCGTCGCGGAGGGTGGAAGGAGGCGGGGTTCGGTGCCCCGTGCAGTGTCGACGCCCGCGAGCATGAGGACGCAGGTGAGGCCGGTGAACGCGCGCATTCGTGCGCGGCGCTTCGCTGCGCGTTCGACGTCGCGCTCACCTCTGCGGATCGCTGGGCCGGACATCATGGGAAAGTTAACGTGTCTCGACTGTATTTCTCGAAACCCGGAAGGAGGCCCCGTGGCCCGAATCACCAAGCTCAGTCGATCGATCGCTGGAAAGGTCGCCCTCGTGACCGGCGCCGCGAGCGGCATGGGGCGTGCGACCGCACATCTATTCGCTGATGAAGGGGCGAAGGTCGTCGTCAGTGACCTCGACAAGGGCGCGGTCGGCGCGGTGGTGAGTGAAATCACCGCGGCCGGCGGGGAGGCCACGGGCGTCGTCCTCGACGTGAGCGATGCGGCGGCGATCGACCGCGTCGTCGCAGAAGTCGTCGCCGGGTACGGCGGGCTCGACATCCTGGTCAACAACGCCGGCGTGAGTCTGCCTGCACCGGTTACCGGGGAGGACTTCGAAGCACAGTGGGAAAAGACGCTCGCCATCAATCTCACGTCCCACGCACGACTCATCCGTGCCGCATTGCCTCACCTGCAGAAGCACGGTGAAGGTCGCGTGGTGAACATCGCCTCGACCGAAGGGCTTGGTGCCCAGCCCTACGTAGCCGCGTATACCGCGAGCAAGCACGGCGTGGTCGGGCTGACTCGCGCCATGGCGGTCGAGCTCGGGCACACGGGCGTGACGTTCAATTGCATCTGTCCCGGCCCAATCGAAACCGGAATGACGGCACCGATCCCGGACGACGCCAAGGCGAAGTTCGCGCGCCGCCGCGTGCCGCTCAAGCGCTACGGCGACCCGGAAGAAGTCGCGCACGGAACCCTCAACTTCGTACTGCCCGCTTCCTCGTACATGAACGGCGCGGTGTTGCCGGTCGACGGCGGCCTGTCGATCCAGAACAACTAGCCCGCATTATTCATGAACATCCGTAGCGAGACGGTGCAGATTCGTGCTCTGGCAAGAGAAATCGGCGTTCCGCCGCGCAGACGTGGTTCACCCCACGTCGAGCAGCGGGACGTCGATTTCTCTTGCCAGAGTGCGG
>JASMLK010000127.1 GCA_030748735.1 Myxococcota bacterium
TCTGCATCTCGAGTGCGGGTCGAGTGCCGGTCGATCGAACTAGCGGCATCGAGGTCGAGCGCAGTGCGCTCGAGCGGTCTGTCGCGGGACGTTTCGCGACGGGCGGGAAGGGTGACACGCGATGAGCGTGAGCCCCGCGGCGACGACACCGCACGCGTCGAAAGTCCGACGACGCTTTCTCGAACGCCTGAGAAATTCCGGGGTCAACGATCCGCGCGTCTTGCGGGCTTTCGCCGAGGTGCCGCGACACCTGCTGATCCCCGAGGCGCTGCGCGATCGCGCCTACCAGGAAACGCCCATTCCCATCGGTGAAGGACAGACTATTTCGGCCCCCGGTGTCGTCGCAACGATGACGATGGCACTGCAACTCGAAGGTCACGAGCGCGTCCTCGAGATCGGTACGGGCTCGGGCTACCAGGCTGCGATCCTCTCGCGCCTGGCGAGCGAAGTCGTTTCGATCGAACGGATCCCGCGACTCGCGGCGAGTGCGCGGAGCGCGCTCGATCGCTTCGGCGTGACGAACGTCGTGGTGTTTCTTGGGGACGGCACACGGGGTCGGCCCGACCTTGCGCCCTACGACCGAATCGTCGTCACGGCAGGAGGGCCCGAAGTGCCAAGGCCGCTGCTCGAACAACTCGCACCCGACGGCATGTTGGTGGGGCCGTTCGGGCAGCGCAGAAGCCAGAAGCTCACGCGCTTTCGTCGTCGCAGCGACGGCGGTTTCGCGGGCGATATCCTCGGCGAATGCGACTTCGTGGATCTCATCGGCCAGAACGGATGGCAGCGCTAGGGCGCGTCGCCATCGGGCGCGGGGGCATGCCGCGTCTGTTCGCGGCCCTTGTGTGCGCGCTCGTCACGATCGCTGCCCTCGACGCCTGCACGATCACGCCCGGCTCGCAGTCGCGCGGGATGAGCGGCAGCAGCGGCCGCGGTCACTACCACACGGTGCGACCGGGCGAGAACCTGTATCGCATCGGCCAACGCTACGGAGTGCCGACCGAGGTGCTGATTCGCGCCAACGGGATCAGGGACGTGACCGAACTTCGTGTCGGTCAGCGTCTATACATTCCACGCAGCGGGCGAGGTCGCACAGCGCGGGGTACGGCCCCGGCACGACGATCGGACCCGAAACTCAAGGAGCGGGTGCGTGCGGAAGCGCGGCGCAGCGCGCAGGTCGACTTCCGCTGGCCGATTCAGCGCACGCGGCTCACGTCCCGCTTCGGTCGCCGCAACGGCCAGCCCCACGAAGGCGTCGACCTGGCCGTGAAGCAGGGCACCCCGATTCGCGCGGCGGAAGGGGGCAAGGTGATCCATGCCGGACGGCTCGGCGCGTACGGCAAGGTCGTGATCCTGAAGCACGCAGGAGACTTCCGCTCGGTCTACGCCCACGCGCGAAAGCTCTTCGTGCGCAAAGGGCAGTTCGTCGAGCGCTCGCAGAAGATCGCCGAGGTGGGCATGACGGGGCGCACCACGGGCCCCCACCTGCACTTCGAAATCCGCATACGCGACGTCCCGAAGGACCCGCTGCTCTATCTGCCTTGAAGCCCGCCTCGAGCGCGGGATTCGACGATCAGGACTTGATGCTCAGCTCCCACACCGGAAAGCAGACCGTCGCCAGCTTGCGCTGCGAATCGGCGATTGCGGCGTCGGCATAGAGCGGGTCGTCGCTCTCGACCGTGGCCAGCTCGGGTTCGACCGTACGCGCTCGGCGTCGGGCACGATTGGCGGCCTTGGCCATCTCGATCTGCGCAGCGGGGCTCTTGCGCAGCTCGTCGGGCGAGAAGTTCAACACGCCGATCTCCTTGGCGCGCTTCTCACATGCCGCACGAACGTCTGCACCCGCCATGCGCTTCACGTCGATGCGCTGGCCCTTCTTGATCGGGTTGAGGAGCGAGCCCGGGGCGTTGCCGCGCAGTTCGAGCCAGTCTTCTAGCGAGATCAACGCCTCGTTCGGGAGCGCCACGCGGCGCGACTTCTGGTTCTTCGCCTTGCCCGTCTTGACCGTCACCTGCTGACACTTGTGGTCGAAGTGGAGATCGTCGACGTTGACGGCGATCAACTCCGCGAGCATCAGCCCACCGTGATAGAGCAAGTAGAAAATCAAGCGATCACGCAGGCTTTCGGCGTTGTCCTCGGCACCGCAAGCCACCAGAAGCGCGCGAAACTCACCGTGGGAAACGATCCGATCGCCACTTGGGGCCACCGCCTTGTTGGGCGACTTGACCCGATCCCATTCGTCGCGGCTCAGGTAGCCGAGCTCGTGGCTTTCCTTCAGGACGCGCTGCAGCGTCGTCTTGAAACGCTGGATCTTCTTCGGCGTGAACTTCGCCGGGTCCTGCCGGAACTTGTGATGGGGGTCGAGTTGGCAGCGAAGCGTTTCGAGCTTCGAGGGCGCACCTTCTTCCTTCAACATCGAAAGGGCGGCCTGGCGGTGATGGGCGCGGACCTGATGCCAGGGAAAATCGACGCCCTCGCAGACGCCCGTGGAAAAGACAAGCGTCAATGTTTCCAAGGCTTCGAGCGCGCAGTTGCGTTCGTCGCCTTGGAGGGTTTCGAGGTAGCCGGTCGCAGCGTGCTGGCCCTTCACGACCTCGGCTTCATCCAGAGAGAAATCAGCTGCGAGCGAGCGATTGAATCCACCGGGGAGCTCGCCAATTTCGAGGGACAAAGTTCTTCAACCTCCTGCAGGCTTGGGGGCCCTCGCGAATGAACCGGTTGGGGGTTCCGCGAGGTGGCGTCGTGTGCGTGGGCGACGCTCGAGTGGGGCGACTGGGGACGCCCAGGGGGCACACTGTGCAACGGAATGATGCTTCCAGTCAAGGGAAGCGGGCGAATCGGAGGGGCAGGGGACTCGCGCGCCACCTTCTTTGGAGTGCCGCAACGTGTTGGAATCGTTTGAGTTTATTCGCTCGCTGCCAAATGCTCCGGGATTCCAAACCCAGTTTGAACCGGGGCTCTTCGAACGGAGTTTCACAACGCATTGGGCAGATCGGATGCCAATGCCCAATCGGCACGGGGGGCCACGTCTTTCCGCTAAGCTGCCGCCCGCCGCGCGGGAAAATCCGCTGCCGACTCCGGGCTAGGAGCCACCCTGCAGCAACGAGGCACCACCCGCGCCCCCGTAGCTCAGCCGGATAGAGCGCCGGTTTCCTAAACCGTAGGTCAGAGGTTCGAATCCTCTCGGGGGCGCCAGGGGAGCTAGGCCACCCTCTTTCGCTTGCTCATCGCACGATCCAGGTCGTAGGTCGCCTGAAGATTCTTCCAGAGTTTGCTGGATGTTCCGAGCGCCTCGGCCAGATCGATCGCGGCGTCAGCGGTGACACCTCGCTTGCCGTGAATGAACTCGCTGAGCCGCGAGCGAGTCCACCCGATCTTCTCGGCGAAGGCCGCTTGTGTCATTCCCGCTGGTTCGAGGAATTCCTCGAGCAGGATCTCACCAGGATGGAAGGGGTTTGCTGGGGGTCTCATGTTCTTTCGCTCTCAGTGGTAGTCGAGGACATGTACGTCGGATGCCTGTCCGTTGTTCCATCGAAAGACGATCCGCCACTGTCCATTGATTCGGATCGAGTGATAGCCAGCCCAATCGCCCTTCAGCGCTTCGAGTCGGTTTCCCGGCGGGACCCTCAGGTCTTTTTAGCGGTCCACGTCTCGCAGCTTGGGCTGAGGCTTCCATCCGCACGGTCGCGTAAGCTTCCGCCACCAATTCCTCGGGGAGATCGATGAGTAACGAGAACAGCGCGTACCGGGCCGAGGGCACCGTGGCCCCCGGCTTCGAGTCCGTGAAGAACGTCTACGAGCGCGAACTGCAGACGATGGCGGAAGAGAACACCCAGCTCTGCGTCTACCACAAGGGCGAGCGGGTGGTGGATCTCTGGGCATCAGCCAGCAACGACCCGGGCTTCTCGCCGGACTCCATCGTGAACATCTTCAGCAGCGGCAAGAGCCTCGCCGCCATCGCGATGGGGGCACTCGTCGGAAGAGGGCAACTCGACTACCAGAAGAAGATCGTCGACTACTGGCCGGAATTCGGTGCGCACGGGAAGAGCGAACTCACCGTCGCCGACTTGATGCGCCACGAAGCGGGCATGCCCGCGTTCGACACGCCTCTCGACCCCGAACATCTGCTCGTCAAGAACATCAAGGAGAACCGGGTCGGCGAAGTGATCGAAGCGCAGGCCGCGGAGTTTCCAAAGAAGGGCGGCAGCCGGCGGGAGTATCACGCCATCACGCGCGGCTGGATCGCGAACGAAGTCTTTCGTCGGGTCGATCCGGCTGGACGAACCATCGGCGAATTCCTCGACGAAGAAATCAGCACGCCACTCGAGGCGGACGCAGTGATCGGCGTCAAGGAACCCGATCTCGGCAAGATCTCGAAGGTCACGCTGCTGGGCTTCGCCTTCCAGTTCCTGCAGAGCCTGAAGCCCGGCTTTCTCGGAAGGAAGATCAAGCACAGCATCTTTCAACTCTTCGCAAGGATCTTGCGAATCCTGTGGTCGATGCGTCACGCCACGCGCCGAACTCGCAGCGCACCTCCTCCGTTCAAGGGCATGAAGGGCATGGCGGCACTCGACATCTTCAACGAACCCGCCATCGCGATGGGCGAAACCCCTTCGGCCGCCGCCAACTGCTCTGCACGAGGTCTGGCCAAGATCGCGGCCATGATGTCGGCAGGCGGCAAGTGGGACGGCCGGGAATACCTGAGCGAAGAAGGCTGGCGGGCCATGCATGGCGAGCCGGTTGCAGCGGACATGGGGTTCGCCCCGACGAGCTTTACACAGGGCGGCGTCAACGCGTTCAACGAACGAGGCACGAACGCCGGGGGACTGGGGCGCGCCCTCAACGCCGGCCGCGAGGGGTTTTACGGCTGGATGGGCTTCGGCGGCTCGATCTTCCAGTGGCATCCCGAACACGAGATCGGCTTCGGCTTCGTCCCCACTGCGCTGCACGCGTTCGACATCCTGAACGAGCGAGGAAAGGTCTACCAGGCCGAAGTCTTGCGCTGCGTCGAGAACTTGAAGAGTTAGTCTCGTCTTTTGCGCACCCTTCAATCGCGTGATCGCCCTCGACCCGGTGACGCTACGACGCGCGAACCGGCGCGCTGCGTTGGGCGTGGGATCTCGCGCCCCCCGGCTTCGATTACGCGACCGGACTCGTGAGCGAAGCCGGATACGCATTGGGCACACCGAACGTCTGGGCACCGATGTCGGTCGACGAAGAACGTGGGCTCGTCTTCATCGCGACCACCTCGTCGCGTTCGCGCTCGATGCGGAGCGATAGCGCCACTCGAATTGTTGATCTGCGACAAGTTGGTCGAAGTCTCTTCGATCGCCGCCGCAACGCTGCGCACGTTGCTCGACGACTGTTCGACAGCGCTGGCCATCGTCGAGATGCCGCCCTCGAGTTGTGCGAACGATGCGCGGGCGCTGCCGTAGTCCTGGGTCGTGACCTCGACGGACCTGGCCATTTCCTTCGACACACCGGTCAGGTGATCGGCGGCGCTGCTCACCCCCTCGCTCCGTTCGAGGACATCTTGTCGGCGATGGCCAGGCGAATCACCGTGCCGTCCGCCGTTTCTTCTTCGCGCGCGAAACGCTCGTCTGGATCTTCCTTTCGATGGAATTCTGATACGCCTCTCGCGAGATCACCCACCCGAACACGGCAAAGGCCACGAGCACGACGGCGAGGAGCGGTGCTCCCAGCCTGGCCGCGATGCTGAGGTCCCGATAGAAGCCCGACATTGCATTTCCTCCGCAGATGACACCATGCAAGGTCGGCGACCCGTCGCGCGACCTGGAATTCCGAGTCGTACCGGCACGCTCGCGATTCACGGCAGAAACACCCACGGCTGATAGATCCACCTTTCCACCAGTATCGACTCCGGGAAGGCGAGCGCCCGGGGATCGACCGTCCATTGCATGGCGGGTACGTTCTTGCCCCCAAACCGCAGAACAGGAATCAGCATGAAGCCCCTCGTCGGAATGCGCGTCGTCGACCTTGCGGATGAAAAGGGCGAACTCTGCGGTCGTTTGCTCGCCGACCTCGGGGCAGAAGTGATTCGCGTCGAACCGCCTACCGGCGCAACGTCGCGTTCGCTCGCCCCCTTCGCCCCCGACGGCGAAACGAGCCTCTATTTCGCCTATCGCAACGCCGGCAAGCGCGGCACCGCCCTCGACCTCGCGACCGAAGACGGACGCAAGCAGTTGAAGGCGTTGCTCGCGAACGCCGACGCCCTGATCGAATCGACCCTGCCGGGGAGCCTGGGCGAACTCGGACTCGGCGCCGAGGAACTCCGCGCTGAGTTTCCCCACCTCGTCATCACGTCGATCAGTGACTTCGGACAGGACGGCCCCTACGCGAGTTATCAGGGCACCAACATGGTCGGTGTCGCCATGGGGGGCATGCTCCACCGCGCGGGCATCCCCGAAAAGCCGCCGGTCGTGATCCCCGGCCACCTCGCCTACGACGTCGCGGGCGTGGCCGGTGCCCAGGCCACGTTGCTCGCCTTCTGGCAGCGCTTCGACACGGGGAAGGGCCAGCATCTCGACGTATCCGCGATGGACGCCACTTCGGCGCTTTCCGACTGGTCTCTCGCCAACTACTCGCTGAATCCCGGGCTCGGCAAACGCATGGGCTCGGGCATCTACACCCTCTACCGCTGCGCCGACGGCTTCATGCGCATGATCGTGCTCGTACCCAAGCACTGGCGCACCCTGCTCGAATGGACCGGTCACCCCGAATCGCTATCCGACCCCAAGTACGAGCAGTTCATCAATCGTCTGGTCGACCTCGACTTCATCAAGGGCGAACTCGAAGGCTTCTTCGCCGACAAGAACAAAGTCGACGTTGCGCTCGAAGCCCAACGTCGCGGCATTCCTGCAACCCCGTTGCTACTGCCGGGTGAAGTCCTCGAAAACGAACACACGGTGGGGCGCGGCACCTTCGCGCCCCTCGAAATCGCACCGGGCGTCGAAGCGAAGTTTCCCTCGGGCTTCCTCACCATCGACGACGAAAGGGCGGGGCCCGCGAGCGGGGCGCCCGAGCGCGGCAGCCAGACCAACGCGTTTTCGAACGACGATGACCACGCCGCGCTCGAAGCGCAGATCGCCGCGAGCGCAGGGGCGGCCGGGGAAGGGGAAGGGCGCCTGACGCGCCTGCGGGTGCTCGACTTCGGTGTCGGCGCCGTTGGCGTCGAGGCCGGACGCTTCTTTGCCGACTTCGGCGCGGACGTGATCAAGGTCGAGTCGAGCAATGCCCCCGACTTCATTCGCGTGATCATGAGTAGCTACATGAATCCGTCGTTCATCTCGTCGAATCGGAGCAAGCGATGCTTCGGGGTCGACTTGACGACACAGCAAGGGCGCGAACTCGTCGAACGATTGGTCGCAGACGCCGACGTCTTCATCGAGAACAACAGCGCGGGAACGATGGACAAGCTCGGCCTGGGCCCCGCAGACCTGAAGCGCATCAACCCGCGCATCGTGAGCCTCTCGAGCCAGAGCCTCGGCAGCTACGGCCCGTGGAAGCACTTCGGTGGCTACGGCCCGAACACCCACTCGGTGAGCGGCCTGCAGTACCTCTGGAACTACCCGGAAGACGAAGCCGAGCCCGCCGGTTCGACGACCGTCCACCCCGACCATCTCGCGGGACGCGTCGGGGTCGTGGGGCTGCTTGCGGGCTTGATCCAGCGCGAACGGACCGGCCGCGGCATGCACGTCGACGCGGCGCAGTTCGAAACCCCCATCGGCTTGATGGGTGACTTGTTCGCCCAGGAAAGCCTCGCGCCGGGGAGCGTCCGTCCCATTGGCAACGCGAGTGATCGCGGAGCACCGTGGAGTTGTCTGCCGTGCGCCGGCGAAGACGAGTGGTGCGTGATCAACGTGCGGGACGACGCCGAGTGGGAGGCGCTGCGCACTGCGATCGGTTCTCCCGCCTGGGCCGATGCGCCGGGCCTCGCGACTGCCGAAGGTCGCAAGGCCGCGCGGAAACAGATCGACGAAGGCCTCCAGAGCTGGACGCGCGAACGCGAGCCGCGGGAAGTGATGGAAACGCTTCAGGCGGTGGGTGTGCCGGCCGGCATCGTGGCCCACCCGGGGCATCACATGGCGGACCCACAACTCGCGCATCGCGGCTACGCGAAGCTCGTGCCCCAGCCCGACTACGAAGCGATCCTCGTGGAAGGACCGGCCTTCCTGTCGAACGACCTTCCCGAGGTCGTGGTCGAGCCGGCGCCGTTGATCGGTGAGCACACCCGCGAGATCGCCCGCGATCTGCTCGGCCTGGCTGACGACGAGATCGAAGCGTTGATCGAGGCCGGGGCGATCGAAGATCCCCCGAAGGAGTTCAAGCTGTTGTAGGAACGCGACTGGCGCTACTGCGCCCGCGCTTCCTGCACACGCTTGCCGCGAATCGCCTGTTCGATCACGTAGGCGCGAATCGCCGCGGCTTGCGCGCCGTCGAGTTCGTCGGCGAACGACGCCATGCCCCGCGCGCGCAGTCCGCCGCCGAGCACCACGTTGTCCCAACCCCGCTGATCGTGGAGCAGGGCGGAACCTCGCAGGTCGGGGATCAACAACCCCGACACCGCGTTCAAGCCGTGACACCCCAGGCAGATCTCCTGATAGAGGTTGTGCCCCTCAGCGATCTGCTCGGCACTCGCCGTCTGCGCAGGCGGGTTGAACGCCACCACGGGCTTCCAGTCCACTTCGGGCAGCTCACCCGTCGCACCGAGCTTGAAGGTCAGCACGCGACTCACGTTCGGCATGCTCTCGGGCTGGATGTACTCGCCGAAGACGAGGGCGAACGCGCCCCCCCAACCGACGTTGATCGAAAGGTATTGCTCGCCGTCGAGCTCATAGGTCATCGCCGGGGCGACGACGCCCGTCTGGGTCGGGAACTCCCAGAGCAGCTTGCCGTCGTTGGCGCGGAAGGCCTTGAGTCTGGCGTCCGCCGTCCCCTGGAAGACCAGGTTGCCAGCCGTCGTGAGGGTGCCGCCATTCCACGCGCCGCTGTGTTCGACGCGCCAGGCTTCCTTCTGCGCCTTCGGGTCCCAGGCGACGAGACGACCCGCGATCAACGGCCGCAGGGCATCGCGTTCGGCCTGTTTGTCGGGAAGACCCGAAGTCGGGCCATCGATCCCCAGGTTCGCGACGCCGGGGCGATACACGAAACCCGCCGCCGGCTGTGCGTAGTTGGCGGGGATGTCGAGCACCGGGATGTACACCAACCCCGTCTGCGGGTTGAATGACATCGGATGCCAGTTGTGTCCACCGAGGTAGGACGGCATGAGGAGGAAGGTCTTGTTCTCGTAGCGCGCGCCCTCGGTTTCGACCGGGCGCCCCGTCTTCATGTCGACGTGCGACGCCCAGGTGATCGGGATGTAGTTGTTCGCCGAGAGCAAGCTGCCGTCGGTGCGGTCGAGGACGTAGAAGAAGCCGTTCTTCGGGGCCTGCATCAGCACCTTGCGCGTGCGGCCCTCGATTTCCATGTCGGCCAGGATGATGTGCTGGGTCGCGGTGTAGTCCCAGGTTTCACCCGGCGTCGTCTGGTAGTGCCAGACGTATTCGCCGCTGTCGGGCCGAAGGGCCACGATCGACGAAAGGAAGAGGTTGTCGCCGCCACCGGGCGAACGGATCTGCTGGTTCCACGGTGTGCCGTTGCCGACGCCGATGTAGAGCAGGTCGAGCTCGGGGTCGTACGCCATGGCGTCCCACACCGTGCCACCGCCCCCGCCGAGCTTCCACCATTCGCCGTTCCAGGTGTCGGCGGCCATCTTCATGGCGTCGTTTTCGAAGCCCTTGGCGGGATCGCCCGGCACGGTGAAGAACTGCCAGAGACGCTCGCCGCTCGCGACGTCATAGGCCGCGATGAAACCGCGCACGCCGAATTCGGCACCGCCGTTCCCGATCAACACCTTGCCCTTGATGACGCGCGGTGCACCCGTGATCGTGTAGGGGAGCTTCGGGTCGACGGTGGCGACTTCCCAGTTCACCCCACCCGTGGCCGCGTCGAGGGCGACGAGTCGACCATCGAGGACGCCAACGAAGACCTGGCCCTGGTAGACCGCGACACCGCGGTTCACCACGTCGCAGCACGTATGCTTCGACTTGTCTTTCGCAACCTGCGGATCGTAGGACCAGAGCTTGCGACCGGTTCGCGCATCGAGGGCATGCACGATCGACCAGGCCGACGTCATGTACATGACCCCGTCAACCACGATCGAAGTCGCTTCGATGCCGCGCTTGGTTTCGAGATCGAAGGACCACGCGAGCCCGAGGTCACCGACGTTGTCTTCGCGAATCTGATCGAGGGGGCTGAAGCGCTGCTCGCTGTAGTTGCGGCCGTAGGACATCCAGCTTCCGGGCTCGGCGTCAGCGTTCAGCAGGCGATCGCTGTCCACCGCAGCCGCGGCCGGGCGGGGGCTCGACTCGGCCTCCGGTTGCGCTGCGCAGCCAAGCCATGCGCTCGCCCCAAGTACCAGAATGGCGGCCGCACCCATCATCCGAATTCGCTGCATCGTCCCGTCCACGTTCGTTGAAGCGTCGTTCAGTTCGAGACGCAGGAGCGTACATGAAACCGAGGCAGACGGTCTCACGCTCCTCGATCACTGGCCGCGGGACTTCGTGCTGCGATCGTTGCAGCCCGCGCGATCTGATCGGGCTAACCGATCAGGTCGCCGACCAGCTCGCCAGCAGGTGCCGCTCCGCCTCGAGGGGTTTGCGCGTGAGCGAGATGCGGCGGCCGAACACCATCGTATTGCGATGGTCGCGGTCGTAGTAGGACCAGGCGGGGAGTCGCCGATGCCCCGGCAGGCCATCGCGCGCGAACTGCGCCCAGGCGCGCTGCATCTTTCGCGACAGCTGCACCGCGACCGGGCTGAAGCCGGCCAGCGAAAGCACCAGCGGATGCGACACCGCTCCGAACACGAACGGAATGTCGAGCCCGTGGCACGCGCCAAGCGCGCGTCGCATGGCCGCAGGGCGCCAGGCGAACAGGTAGTGATGCGCTGTGCCACCGCCTTCGACCTGGGCGTCGGCCAGCGCAGCCGCGGGATAGTGGAACATCCGCGCCGACTGGAAGGCCGTCCACACCTGCATCGGGTCACGCGAATCGATGCGCGCCGACAACACGTCGCGCAACTCGCGCAGCGCCTTGCGATGCGGAGGCGCCCCGGGGAAAGCGCCGAGCGCTTCGTCGAAGCGTTGGGCCAGGCCTTCCTCGCCAAAACCGCGGGGCCCCGGGTCGATCAGGCGAAATAGTCGCCACTCGTCGAGGGTCGAGCCGATCATGAGTGAGATGTCACGCGTTGCGCCTGCGCGCACCGCGTCGATCGGTTGTTCGGTGATCACGTCACCGTCGACCATGGGTACGAACACCATCATCCGGCGCATGTTCGACGTCTCGGCCATCACGCTGGCCTGCGCGCGCAGGATGTCGTTCATCGGAATGCGACCGAGGGCATCGATCGTGTGTGACGGTCCACCGAGCGCGCGAAGGAAGGCGTTGGCGACGTCCTGCGCTTCGGCCCGCTCGATCACCTGATCGGCGGCTCCGCTCATCGGGATCGCCTTGTGGAACAGGGCCCGCGCACGCGGGGAACCGAGCAGCGCACCGATACTCATGCCACCCGCCGACTGCCCGAAGACCGTGACGTTGCCCGAATCGCCACCGAAGAGGTCGATGTGGTCCCGCACCCATTCGAGCGCGGCGATCTGGTCTCGCACGCCGAGGTTGGTGCTTTCTTCGAAGCCCTCGCCGAGCACGCTCCCCAGATGCGCGTAGCCCAGCGGTCCGAGGCGGTAGTTGATCGTCACGACCACCACGTCGCGGCGCTTCGCGAGGTCGTGGCCGTTGTAGATCCCGGTACTCCCGGAGCCGACCATGAAGCCGCCGCCGTGGATCCACACCATCACCGGCCGCCGTGCACCGTCGAGCCCGGGCGTCCAGACATTGAGCGAGAGACAGTCGTCGGCAGACTGGACGCCAGCTGCGCTGATCCAACCGAACCACGGCAGGGAGTACTGCGGTGCTGCCGGGCCGTGCTCGACCGCTTCGTGAACTCCCGACCACGGTTCAGGCGCGACCGGCGGCCGGAAGCGGTACGGCCCCTCCGGCGCACGGGCAAAGCGAATGCCCTTGAAGCAACGGATGCCGCCGGACTCACTCCCGCGAAGCCGGCCATAGCGGGTTTCTACTGCGCGATTCACTTCGACTCTCACCCCTGAGGCCGGAACCCTACCGCCGGATCTCTCGTTGCGCTCGAAACGCAAGCCACGCGCAGTTCAGCGTCCCGGCCCAGGACTCCCGCAGACTGGACCAGGCGGCACACCCCGATCCATCACCGCACCCTGCGCGACTGAGTCTCGAACGCAGGCAACACCTCGCGCTCGAGCAAGCCGACGATCTCACGTGTAAAACGCGCGGCCCCGCGTTCGTTCAAGTGAAAGAGGTCGAGGTAGTCAGCCATCGTGTACGGGACGGCGTCGTCGAGGGGCAGGCCGAACACCCCTTTGCGGCGCGCCTGCTCGGCCGCGAACGCCCGAAACGCTTCTTCGGTTCCCGGTTGTGAAACGCGCTTGCCGATCCCGTGAACGGGACACTCCGCGATCACGACGCGAACGCCAGCAGCCACCAGGTCGTCGATCGAGCGTTCTAGCCAGGCCATCTGCGCGGTCACCTGGGGACCATCGCGGACCTCCTTGAACCAGGCGAGTTGCAGCGGCCAACGCTGCTGGTGGGGCAGGACGCGCGAAAGCAGCGCCCGCTCTCGCTTCGCTGCCAATCGCGCCGGGCCCGCTTCGCCCAGGACCGGTGTACCGAGCAGCTGGACCCGACGCTTGCCTTCGAGCCGCGCATCGAGGGCGAACTCACGAAGCCCGTTGGCCCCCGCGCGCCCGAGGTTGTCGCGAAAGCGATAGAGATTCGACAGCTGTGCGGTGGCGATTCGATAGGCCGCTTCGCGGTGTTCGAATAGCCAGGCGAAGCCGCCGACTTCGACCAGGGGCATCAGGGTCGAAAGCCTCGCCGTCGACTTCGCGGGGAGCGGTTCGAGGCGCACGGGACGGTGGGTGTCGACGTGGGACATCGTAAGGACCGCAACATCGATCCCCGCGTCGATCAAGTCGGGCACGAGGGCGTGCACCGTCGCGGGGTCCTGCAGGGCGTGGGATAGCTGGGCAAACGCGACCCCCTCCATCGCCTCCTCGGCCCATTCACGAAGAAAGCCCGTGTGACCGCGACTCGAACCGAGGATACCGACACGGATGGCGTCCTCGCGCGCGGCCACGCGCGCAAGTTCGGCGCGATCGCGCGTCACCCCCCAGTAGACACTCTGTTCCGGTCGAACACGCGAGACGAGCGCCGACCAGGGAAACCACGCACTCACCACCACGGCGTCCAACACGATCACCAGGACGAGCGCGAGCAAGCCCGCCACGGGTGCACCCGCCCAACGCGAACGTCTGGCTTCAGAACTGGAAATAGATGAACGGCTGTCCAATCTGTTCTCCAACCACGATGATGCCGAGAGCGAGCCCGGCGTAGACGCTGGCGCGAGCGGGGACGGGGAGTCTCACGACCGCGTCGAGATCGCCGGTCCAGCGCTGTGCGATCTGGAAGACGATGAGGGGCGCAAGCAGGCAGACGAATGGCGCGGCCCACTCCGACGCCATTCCCATTTCGAAGGGGCCGAGCAACCGCGCCAGGAGCGCACCGATGTGCGCGAGACTCTCGGCGCGGAAGAAGAGCCAGCCCAACGCCACGAACTGGAACCAGGCTAGACAGGCCAGCGCGGCGCGCCATCCAACCAGGGGGCCCGCCTCACTTCGCGTTTGCCGCCAGGCGCGATGCACCATCAACAAGATCCCGTGATACGCCCCCCACAACACGAACGGCCAGGCGGCGCCGTGCCAGAGACCACCAATCGCCATGGTGAGAAACAGATTGCGCCACGTCTTCGCAGCACCGCTGCGATTGCCGCCCAGCGAGATGTAGAGATAGTCACGCAACCAGGTCGAAAGACTGATGTGCCAACGCCGCCAGAACTCGGCGGGGTTGCGGGCCGCGTACGGGATGTCGAAGTTCAACATCAATTCGAAGCCCATCATGCGCGCGATCCCTCGCGCGATGTCGCTGTAGCCGGAGAAGTCGCAGTAGATCTGCCACGCGAACGCCCAGGTCGCGATCACGATCTCGCCCGAAGTCGGGTCGGAGCCCGGGCGATACACCGCGTCCACGATCACCGCCAGGTTGTCGGCGATCACGACCTTCTTGAAGTAGCCCCAGAGCACGAGCCACACGCCCGAGTTGAAACCCGCCGACTCGATGCGCCGCGGCATTTCGATCTGGGGAAGCAGGCGCTTCGCCCGCTCGATCGGGCCCGCCACGAGTTGCGGAAAGAACGCCACGAACAGCGCGAAGTCGAGCAGGCTACGCGTCGGTTCGAGGCGTCCGCGATAGATGTCGAGCGTGTAGCTCAGCGTCTGGAACGTGTAGAAGGAGATGCCAACCGGGAGCACGACGTCGAGGGTGAAGGCCGAAACCGTCAGGCCGAAGGCCCCGGCCAGATCGCTGAAGCCGGACGCAAAGAAGCCCGCGTACTTGAAGAAGCCGAGGATCCCGAGGTTCACGAGCAGGCTCAGCGTCACCAGTCGCCGGCGCACGACGGGGTCTCGACCGTCAGCGAGGAACCGCCCTACGGCGAAGTCGACGCCGGTCGAAAGCGCCAGCAGCGCGACGAAACGCGGGTCCCAGGCGGCGTAGAAGACGTAGCTGGCCACCAGTAATAGGGCGTTCTGCGCGCGATGGGGAAGGGCCGCGTAGAGCGCGAGAACCAGCAGGAAGAAGAGCGCAAATTCGAGTGATGCGAAGCCCACAGGGCGCTTTTCGGACCTCCGGGAGTGAACCGAGACGCCGTGATCCAGGCTCGGCGTCAATCGCAGCAGCGGTTCGACCGAACCGGGCTCCGTGGGCTCTGGTGCGGGCGGATCGCGCGGCGGGCGAGACTAGCCCGGATGATTCATGAACATCCGTCGCAGTAGGATGTTCATGAATCATGCGGGCTAGGCCATTGGTGGGCGCCGGAATCAGTGCTGTGGAGGCCCTCGTGCCGGTGAGTCGCGCAAGAAACCTGGTGAACGACCGTTCGCAAACCTCGAATCCGAGGCTAGACTGGGCCTTGTCCGAGCGCGGCCGAGACCGCGCGCCACACGGAGTCGCCCGATGCCCCAGTCGTTCCGCGCCCGGTTGTCCGTCCCCGCTTCGCTCCTCGCCGCCGCAGCCCTGTCGTTCACCATGGCTGCGGTACACGCTCCGCCCGCCACGGCCGGGGCGCTACCCGATGTCGCTGCCCGCGAGCCGGGCTGGAAGCACTATGGCACCAGCGACGCCGGCGAACGCGACTACGTCATGTACACCCGCAAACCTGCGGGCTCGGCTTTTTCGGCGTATCGCCTCGAAGCGGAGTTCGACGCGCCGATCGACATCGTTGCCGCCGCGGCGACCAAGCACATGATCGACCCGGAAAACCGTCAGCGGAACATGGACAAGACGGTCCTCGAACGAGACGAGTTCGGCGCGCTGATTCACAGCCACATCTACATCAGTGCACCGTTCGTGGCCGACCGCGATGTGGTGACCCGCGTCGACTTCCTATCCGACCCCGCTTCGAAGACACACACGCTTCGCTGGCGCGCGACCGACGAGGGCCCGCCGCCGAAGAGTGGCGTCATTCGACTCGACCGTTCCGATGGGTCGTGGACGTTCATCGCCGGACCGAACGGCACGACGCGCGCCATCTACATGAGCCACACCGAGATCGCCGGATCGTTGCCCGCCTGGATCCTCAACGGCTTCATGAGCGACAGCATGGTGCACAGCATCACGGGCCTGCGGCAGGCGGTAGAGCGCGAACTCGCCAGCCGCTGAGCGCGAGGCCGTTGCAAGCGATCGTCAGGTCACGTTGATTTTCGCGCTCAGCGCACCGCCGCGCGCGGTCGGCGCTGCAATGCGATCAATGCGGTGAGCCCGATTGCAAACAACCCCATGCAAACCATGAAGAGGCTCGCGTAAGACCCGGTCGCGTCTCGCAGCGCCCCGCCCACCATCGGCAAGCCGAACCCGAAGGGCAGCATCATCAGGTTGCCCAGGCCCATGGATCGGCCGAGGCTCGCCGCACCGAAGCGCTGCGCGAGCAACTGCCCCAGCACGGGCAACAAGCCCCCCGACGCGATTCCGCTCAGCATCAGCATGCTCGCCCCGGGGACCAGACCGAAGCCTGCGCTCATCACCCCGAACGCAACCAACTGGACGGCCAGGATGCCGATCAGGATCTGCGCGGCGGGCCTGCGATCGGCCAGGGCACCGAGGCCCAGGGTGCCCAGCAACATCAAACCCTGCATGGCACCGACCAGCGTGCCGGCAAGTCGCGTCGTGGCACCGAGATCGACCAGGTAGGGCGCGATGTGAGCCGCGAAGCCCGCAGTGGTCCCGAAGCCGACGCCCATCACCAGGGCGATCAGGCGAAACTCGATCGAGGCGATGAGTCGTTTCGGCGTCCACTCCTCGTCGTCCTGCGCGGGCGCCTCGGTCGCCGACCGGGATGCATCGGATTCATCTACCGCGGTGGACTTCGAAGCGAGGTCGGCGGGGATTCCGAACCAGACGGCCGGCAGGCCGATCGCCAGGAAAGCAGCGCCGAAGCACTGCAGCGTGGTTCGCCAATCCCAGGCGTCGAGGGTGAAACCGGCGAGCAACGAAAACAACATGCCGCCAACCGGAACACCGAGGTTGGCGATCCCCAATGCGCGGCCTCGACCTGCTTCGGCTGTCTTGCCCACCACGGCCGCAGTCGTGAGGGGCCCGAGCATCGGAATCCCGACCCCGGTCATCACGCAGAGCAGGGCGAGCATGCCGAGGCTCGTCGCCTGGGAGGCCAGCAGCACTGCCGTCGAGATGATCGCGCAGCCCGTGAACATCACCTTGCGAGGCGAGCCGCGATCGAGCCAGTTGCCAACGGGCACGCCACACATCGCCAGGGTGAGCGTGATCAGTGAGATCCCGACACTCACCTGCAGGTTCGATGCGTCGAACGCTTCGGTCAGCGGGCGTACGAACAGGCTGAACGCCCCGACGGTTCCGCCGATCGCCAGGCCCTGCCCGAGAAAGGTGGCGAAGACGACCCCAAGGGTTCGACGATCCATGTAGGAGGAGACTCGGGTGAGCGCCGAACGGGTGACGCAGCCTGCATGCCGCGTCACGCAATCGACGTGGACCGGCAGCGGTCGCGAGATCGAAGGCGAATTCGAAGGGCGCCGAGCTTAGCGCCCACCCACCCGCCACGCGCGGACGCGGCACAGACACGAGCACGGCGCGCGCCCGTGTTCCGCGACTAGCCGTCGAGTTCCTGCGCGATGGCTTCGGCGTCCGCTCGGATCAGGTCGCCCTGGGCGTTGCTCAGGCCGAGGCCTGTCATCGCATGCTCGATCGTCTTGGGCGTGCTCCGATCGACGCTCGTGTGACTGCGGACGCAGTCCTTTTCGAGTTCACTGAGTTCGACGGTCTGCGTGCTGGCCTTCGGGATCACGCCATAGCCCAGGTCGTGTGCAAGGTCTTCGGCGAGACAGATGGTGGCGGACAGCGGATGCGCGAAGCCGTCCATCAGCACCTGGTGATGATTCGCGACCGCGATCTTGATGTCCGGTGGGAGGCCCCACTGGGTCGCCATCAATTCCGCCGCGCGTGGATGGACGCGATCGACGGCGGGCCAGATGGAGATCAGATCGGGGCCCAGTTTCTTGGGGCCCTTGCGATCGGAAAGCGCCAACAGCGTGCCCGCGATCCCCACGTCGTGGAGCAGCCCGCCCATGAACGCGAACTCACCTTCGATCGCCGTGTACTTGCACACCACCTTGGCGAGATGAGCGGTCATCATGCTGTGTCGGCGCAAGAGATCCATCGTGTCGCCGTAGTCCTGCGACTTGAAGACACGCATGTTCATCGCGATCTGCATCACGAGATCGCGCAACGTAGAAAGGCCGAGACGCACGAGAGCGTCGTCGAGAGAAGCCAGCTTGCTCATGCCCGAATAAGCGGGCGACTGCACGAGCTTGAGAACGCGGCCCGCGATCAGGCTGTCTTGCTCGAGCAATTTGATGACGTCTTTGAAGTCGACTTCGGGTTGCTGGGACAACGAGAGCAGATCAGCGGCGACCGATGGCAGGGTCGGGGGCTGATAGTCGGGCGCCTCGATGCAGGCGAGGAGCTTCGCGACCATTTCGTCTTCGTCCATCAGGACGTCGTCGCCAAACTCGATGACAGCTCGCCCGTCGCCGTAGCCTTCTTCGCCCTTGCTCTTGCCCTGTTTTCGATGCCGGCCGCGGAGTGGATTCTTCATGGCGCAGAGATTCCTCGTGCGCGCAGGGAAGGGGAGAGCGTCGAACAGGGACTGCGCGCCTTGCAGCATCGATCGGCCGGGGCGCGCGATGCTTGAGGAGGAAGCCGCGAATCAGGCGTTCCCTTGAGCAGCTCCGACGCGGGCATAGAGCGTCATCTTGTCTCGTTCGAAGCGGCGACCGGCAATCCAGAAGCATGGAATCGCCGCTGCGGACAGCGTCGTGAACACGAGCAGGGTCGTCGTATAGGCGAGTCACTCTGGATTGTCGCTGGCACACGAGGCCGCGTTCCCGGACACTACGGCGACGATGATTGCCTCGAATCCGAAGCGCCGGAGCGGACACGCTCGGGACGGTGCCCAGATCCGGGGCATCGTAGCGGCCGTCGTCCTCGCGCTTGCAGCCGGCCTCGTGGCTGCGTGCAGCGACGACCCCGCGCGCCGCGACATCCTCGGCAGTGAAACGAAGCGCTATTCCCAACTGGACGAAGAGTTGGTCATCCGGGACTTCTTCCAGGACCGCAGAGAGGGCGTCTTCCTCGACGTCGGCTGTGCCTGGCCCAGAGCCGACAACAACACCTACTACCTCGAGGCGCATTTGGGGTGGTCGGGCATCGCGATCGACGCCCTCACGAGCTACGGCCCCGACTGGAAGAAGGAGCGGCCGAAGAGCCGCTTCTTCAGCTACCTCGTAAGCGATCACGCCAACGTGCGCGAGAGCTTCTACCGAACCGGACCGACCGGCCTTTCGTCGACCCAGAAGAACCGCGTCTTCATGGGACGCAAGCTCGACGACATCGAGATCGAGGTCGAAACCATCACCCTCGACATCCTGCTCGAGCGCGAGGGCATCGAAACAGTCGACTTCGTCAGCATGGACATCGAAGAGCACGAACCCGAGGCGCTCGCGGGCTTCGACATCGAACGCTGGGCCCCCGAACTCGTCTGCGTCGAAGCGTCACCGAACACGCGCCTGCGCCTGCTCGAGTACTTCGATGCACACGGATACGAGCGCATCGAACGCTACATCGAACACGACCAGGCGAACTGGTACTTCACTCCGAAGGCCCGTTGAGCGGCGATCCGCTCGTCGTCAGCCGTCGACGCCTTGCCGCGCGAGTTGTTCGCGCTGCACCGCCAGACTGATCAAGTTCAGCCCATCCTCGAACTGGGAGG
Source organism: Myxococcota bacterium (assembly GCA_030748735.1). Lineage (GTDB taxonomy): Bacteria > Myxococcota_A > UBA9160 > UBA9160 > UBA4427 > DUBZ01. The sequence continues at coordinate 19,562 of JASMLK010000127.1, forward strand.
GCTGGTCCGCTCGCTTCACGTAGCGAACGCCATAACGCATGGCGTCCGGCGTTCCTGGCTGCCGGTTCGTGCGCAAGCAGACGAAAAGAACCGGTCAACTCGACCAAAGACCGGAGCCTCCGTGCCAGGTTCCGGGGATGCGTCTATTTCTTGCTCACGATCCGGTACCGCGAGGCGCCGTGGGCGCGAGTTCTTCGAGCAGACGGGTCCCGCGACCTTCGACCCTGGAGTCGATTCGTCTCATGACTTCCCCGGACGCGTTCTCGAACTGCCGAGCAGGGTTCCCCTCGAAACGAAGCAGGTCGGCGACGTTTTCCACCGGACGTCGAAACAGATCCCCCGGCACGAAGTACTCGAGGTACGGATGGTCGTCGGTGTTGATCGGCACGCTGGCGTCTGCGGCGACGTAATCCGCGAGGTCCTCGGGCCCCAGCAGGAGCAGCGCCGCAAGATCCTCCGCGCCATGGACTTCGATTCGGGCGAGATCTTCGGTCACCTCGGTTTGCCCGAGGCGTCGCGAGAGCAGGCCGTAGTCGGGCGGCGCGTCGTCTTCCCGAGCGATCAGGAGCGCATGATTCCTCACGTACCACAAACTCGCCCCTGGAAAGACCGACGCGAAGGTCTTGATCGCTGACCGCAGCCGGGTGGGCGAGATCTGATAGATCGGCATCCACTGACACACCACGCCGCCCGGCGTGAGCCGCGAACGCAACGCCTGGTAATACTCGCGGGTATAGAGGTAGCCGACGCGCGAGATCTTCGGATGGATCGGGTCGGCGGTGATCATGTCGTAGCGCCGCTCCGTCATCTTCATGTAATGGCGACCATCGTCGATCCGGACACGCACCTTCTCGTGCTGCGCGACGTAGCCGTTCACGGGGCCGAGGACGGACTGGGCGGCGAGGATTTCCGGCGAGAGTTCCACGACGTCGACACGCTCGAGGGTGTCGTGCAGCGCAGTCGACTGCAGCGTGATCCCCATGCCGAGCCCGACGACGAGGACGGTCTTCGGATCCTCGTGCAGCAGCAACGGTAGATGCCCCTTCAACACGAAGTGGCGAAGCTGCGTGGGACCGTCGTCGGCTTCGACGTTGCCGCCGATGATGAGCGACGTGACATCGTCGCTCGATCGCACGACATCGATCGTGTTCTGCACGCCCTCCGCGTGGTAGAGCAGTTCGGCGTCGGCCGCCGCGCGTTGATTGAAGTTGAGGTTCACGCGGTACGGCAAGGCGATACTCGCGAGCGCCACCAGGGCGACGAGGCCCGATGCCACCACGATCGTTCGCGAAGCCCCCGCATTCGGGTCCTCTCGGCGCGCGGCACCAGCCGCCAGGAACCCCGCCACTGAAACGAAGACCAGCGAAACACAGGCCAGGGTCGTTTGCGCTCCGAGGGTCGGGATCGCCACGATCCCGGCCCCAACAGACCCTACGATCGCACCCAACGTATTCGCGAAGTAGAGATTCCCCGACCGGGAACCGATCCGCGCTGCGCCTCCGGCGCCCGCGGTATACACGCGAAGCGCAACGGCGAACGTCGCACCCAGCAGGGTGGTCGGAAGCACGAGAAAGGCAAACGAGATCACCAGGGTCGCACACACGAGCGCCAGCCCCGATTCCCTCGGAAAGACCTGGAAGAACAGTCCGAGCGTGCCGCCGAAGAGCTGCGGCACCAGGTTCACCGCAAGACAGAGCCCAGCGACGCACGCCCCGACACCCAGTTCGAGCCAGGCAAAGAGTCGCAGGGGGTTGCGCTCGCGATCGACCACGCGGGCCACCAGGGCACTGCCCAGGAAGATCCCGAACAGGAAGCACGCCAGCATCGTGGCGAACGAATAGACCGTCGAACTCACGCTCACGAGCAGGATGCGCGTCCAGGTGACTTCGAGTGCGAACGACGCGAAGCCCGACAACCCGAAACCGACGAGCGCCAGCCGCGCGACACGGCGGTCGTAGGCCGACGCGGTCGACGATGCGGTTGCAGGGGGCGGCGCACCGTCTTCACTCGCTTCTATCGCATCGATCGCACGTGCCCGAAGCCCGAGCACCAGGCACACGACTCCGACCAGGAAATTCACGCTCGCGGTCACGGCCGTTGCGTGGCTCATCCCGAGATAGGGAAGCAGCGCGAAGCCCGCGACCAGTGTTCCGACCAGCGCGCCGAGCGTATTGACGGCATAGAAGGTCGCCCCACGCGCACCGAAGTCGCGATCGCGGCGCGCGAAGTGCTGCAGGATCAGCGGCAGGGTCGCACCCATGCACACCGTGGGTCCGAGCAACAAGATCGCTGCGAGGACGATGCGCGCGCTCGCGTAGATTGCCCCGGGCGCTGCGGCGTCACCGGGATGGACGAGACGCAGCAGCGGTTCGAGGGCGTCGAGAGCCGGCGAGAAAGCCAGAGCAAAGCCCCCGATGGCAACCTCCGCGATCGCGTAGCCCACGAGTGGGCGCCGCATGCGCTCGGCCAGGCGCCCGCCGTAGAGGGACCCAAGAGCCAGCCCACCCATGAAGGTCGCCAGCACGATGGTCACGCCGTAGAGGTCACTCCCGAAGAACAAGCCCAGGGCGCGCATCCAGAGCACCTGGTAGACGAGCCCCGCGGCGCCCGAAACACCGAACAGCACCGTCACTCCGGTGCGCAGGGCCGCTTGCCCATGGCGATCGCCCTGATGAGAGGTCGTCATCGAGCCCCCCTCTCGAGGCGCACGCGGGCGAGGTTCCGGCTCACGATCGGATGTCCGGGATGGATCTCCAGCGCCGCGCGGTAGTCGTCGACGGCTCCCGCCGCACCGCCCGGTTCATGTGCACGCGCGTTGCCGCGATAGACGAGGGCCTCGAAGTCCTTCGGGTCACGAGCGATCCGCTGATCGAGCTCTTCGCGCATCGCCTGGTACTTCCACAGGTCTCGATCTTCGATTCGCGCCACGTCATGACCGACACCGAGCCACAGATCGAGTGAAAGGGCGTCGCGCTCGAGCGCTGCGATGCGCGCCTCTTCCTGGCGCACGAAGTGTTCGCTCGAATAGGCGCCGCCATCCTGCACGAAACCCTCAGCTCGCAGCACGTCGAAGAGTTCGGCCGCGACGCTGACGGCTCCCCGCGGCGTCATGTGGACATAGTCATAGAAATCCGCGAAGCCCACGACGGGCTGCGGTCCGCGGCCTTCGAGCACCCCGACCGTGTCGAAGAAGGTTGCGCTGCGGTTCGTTGCAACTCGTTCCACCTGCTCGTTCATCGCGTCGAGCGCTCGACGCAGATGGGGGTCTGCGTTCATCGCTGCGCGATAGTCGCGCGCAGCGGCTTTCCAATCACCGTCTTCCGCCAGCAACGTTGCGCGTTGGAAGAGCCATTCGTGTCGTTGCTCGTCGCGGTTCTCGTCGATCCTTCGGTCGAGGGTTTCGAGCGCAGCTTCCCTGCGCGCAGCCGGCTCGAGGTCCGACGCGGGTGCGAGTCGCATCACGTAGTCGCCCGGCAGATCTTCGCGACCGCGCCACTGCCAATTCGAAGCCACGCTCATCAACACCAGGGGAACCTCGGCTTGCAGGGCGACCTGGGCAATGTGGTCGAGGTTCAGCGCGTAGGCATCGACGACGTCGCGCCGATCCTCCTCGTCGAGTTCGATGTCGCGGATGATCTCGTCCTGGGTGAGCCGCAAGTCGCCGCGTGCGAGGTCGCGAGTCGACGTCGGAGCCACCTGCGCGGGCGCGCCCACGAGCGGTTTCAACAAGCGAAAGAGATGGGTTCGCGCCAACGCGCTGCGGAACCGCTCGAGCGAGTTCGCGTGGGCCTCGGCATACCGCTCCGCGTGGATCTCGAGAAACTCGTTGTTGCCTGAGTAGACGAGCAGGAGATCGGGGGCCGCATTCTCGATGACATCGTCGACCAGGCGCCGCACCTGCTTCGAAGCGAGCGCCACGACGCCGAGGTTCACGACCTCGAGTTCCTGATCGGGCGCTGCTTCACGCCACATGCGTTCGAGGTAGCGGGCGAAGGTCACGTTCGGGCTGAACCCGAGCCCTGCCGTCGCCGAGCCCCCGAACGCGACGACACGCAGCGTGCCCTCGGGTTTCGGATGAAGCACCTGCTGGTAGGGCAAGCGCGGGTCGTGGGTTTCCAGGACGCGGGTCCCGTCGGGACGCGTCTCTTCGGCGAAGACCGGGAGCAAGACCTGCTGATAGGGAAGTCGCGATGCCGCGTCGCGAGGGTCGTGCGTTCCTGCGAGGCCTGTGAGTCGCACGCCCCCTTCGAGGGCCAGCAACATCAGCGCTGCGAGCAGCAGCGTCCCGCACAGGAAGAAAAGCGACTGCCGCACGAACGACCTAGTCGAAACCGTCGTAGTCGAACGGAAGCGGGGCCGGTTCACCCGCGAACCAGATCGCGATCAAGAGCGCCGCGACACCGATGCCCGCGACGAGGGCCGCGGCGATCAACATCTTGCGTAGCCCACGGTCCGCTTCGGGCGCTTGCTCCAGCTCCGACGCGTCGTTCGCGCCAGCGGGTTGATCATCGTCTCGGTCTCGGACGTCGCTCATCGTGCGGGCAGGCTAGCGATTGGCTGCTCGGCGACCAAGACGCTCACGAAGACGCTTCGAGCCCGCAACGCGCCGGCAACTGCTGCAAGCCGTCGAACAGCGCCCGGGCCAGAATGGCGTGCCCCGCGGCGTTCGGGTGGGGATCACTGCGATCGATCCAGTAGTCGGGCGCGCGCCCGACGAGCCCGCTGGTGAAGTAGGGGTGGGAGGGGATCGCGGTCAGCCCCGACGCCTCGGCAATCTCCTGCACGGCCTGGTAGTGACGGACGTGCGGATGAAGGCCGTGCAGCGCCCACAGATGCGGGTGGATGAACACGACCCCGCAGCCACCGCGCGATTCGATCGCTTCACGCAGGCGCACGAAGTCTGCTGCGAGGGCGTCCGTCACCCTGAGGTTGTCGAGCAGATTTTCATCCAGTTCGTGTGAATAGGAACCCACCGGTGAAGCCAGCAATTCGTAGAGGGACCAGATGCGCGGGCCGAGCAGGCGGACCAGATGCGAGCGTGAGCCGGCCATCGGGTTGGCGTTGGTGAAGCGAGCGTCTGCGCTGTGGATGTAGTCGTCACCCAGAATGTCGTCGAGGGTGAAGCCGTAGATCCCGACGTCCGGCTCGTAGGGCAAGCCCGCATCGATGAAGCGCGTCACGATTGCGTCGGCATTGAGGCCGGCCAGCCCGACGTTGATGACCTGCACGCGGTGGCCGCCCTCGCGATACAGCGCCTCGAGCCGCGCTGCATAGGCGTTCTCATAGAGCACGCCCGAAGCCATCGCGAAGGAATCGCCGGCCAGGACGACGCGCGTGACCCCGTTCGGCTTCGCCTTGCGTCGGAATGGACCGCGCAGCCCCGAGCGATTCGTTTCGAACAGGTTCCCAGCGAACACGCCGCGCTGATTCGGTTGCGTGAGGTCATGCAGGCCCCGCAAGCGGGGAAGCTCCGGATAACGCTCCTGCGGCGATTCCAGCGAGGTCGTGCTCGCAGGCGTTGCCACCCGACGGGCCATCCACTCGCCCACGGCGAGCAGAAAGATCCCCACCGCGAGCACCAGCCCCACCGCGATTGCGATCGTGGAAAACGTTTCGCGAAACTTCGCCATCGAAAGCCTTGCCCTAGCGGGAGAACACTCGCCGCAACGGCTCCGTCGTCCGCGCAGCCGGGTCGCGGCGAATGGGTGCTTCTTCCTCCGCGAGTTCCGACAAGAGCCCCGCGAGTGCTGCGTCGGCGACGTGCGCTTCGAGATCGTCGACGGGCTTGCTGAAACCCACGGTGCGCAAGGCGCTCGCCACTTCGTCGAACTCGTGCGGTAGCGCGAGTCGCAGCAGCGGATCGTTCGAAAACCCTCCCGGCTGCGACAAGCCGTCCGACGCGCGCTGCGTTCCGATCGTTAGTGCTTCGCGAAGACCGGAAGCCACCGTCTTCACTGGGTGCCTCCCCGGCCGAAGCGGGTACGAAAATCGTCGAGCATGAGATCGAAATGATCTTCCGACATGAACTCGGCATCACTCAGATCGGGCTTTTCGTGCTCCCGATACCACTCGGCATAGGTTTCGAGGTCCGGTGCAATCACGCGGTAGTGACTCGAACGCGTTCGCACCGAGATGCGGGGCGGTTCGGTGGCGAAGTCGAACTCGAGGATGCGATACCAACCGTCGCCGATCTCGGCGGGACGCCCTCGGAAACGTCCCGGCGGTTGTCCGGCGTCGATCCCCACCTGGCCCCGATCCTGATAGTCGGCCAACACTTGATGCACGCCGTGTCCGTACCGGTTCAGGTCGAAGCGTCGAGCCTGGCCGTGATGATGCCCGCAGAGCACCAGGAAGATCTGATCGTGCTCCGCGATGAACTTCTGGAAGACCTGTTCCGCGGTGTTGTGCTGGTCGGGGTCGACGCGTGGCAGGTCGACGATGGCGTTGGCGCGCCGCTCGCCATGGGAATCGAGATAGTCATGGGTCGTCACGATCGTGGGATGACCGGAGTGGTCCTCGACCACTTCCGCCGCCCACGCGAGCACCTCGTCCGACGCCGCCATTTCGAGGGCGATATGGAGGAAGCGATACCCCGCCGCCTCGAAGACCTGCGCGCTGCTCGCCCCCCCGGCATGACTCGCTACGTACCAGCGCTTGCCGCCAAAGAACTCGCTCTTCTCTCCAAAGGCGGAGCGAAAGTTGTCGAGCCCGCCGATGTGCAGCATGCCGAGGTCTTCGGGCGTCATCGTGAGTTCGCGCGGATCCTTCGCGAAATTCGGAGGGAAGCCCGCAACACTCCACATGGCGTCGTAGTCGTGATTGCCCGGCGCCACCCCGAAAGGAATACCCGCCGCCGCGAGCAGGCGATAGCCCTCGATGGCTTTGGGGATCTCGTAGTCCCGCGCGCGGGGTGTGGGGGCCAACTCGCTCTCGAAGAACGCGTTGTCGATCCGCTCGAAGCCTCGTGCCACATGCCCCTGTTCGATCGGAAGCGTCTGGTGCTGCCAGACATCGCCCACCGCAGCGACGAACGCGAGATCTTCGAGACTCGCGATCTCACGCATCTGCGCGAGAAAGAGTTCACTGGCATCGAGCGCGAACCCCTCGGCGCGCTGGTGGGTGTAGTCGACGTAGTTCTGGGTATCGGGGATCACCGCCACGCGGAAGAACGGCGAGACGGGTGCGGGGGGCTCGGCTTCGAACCAACCGCCGGGAAGACCTGCACACGCCCCCAATGCGATGGCCACCACCGCCACCGACAACGCGGACACGACCGACCGAAAAGACCTGGCAGGCAACGCGCTTCGCGTTGCGGCAACCCGTCCGCCAAGACGAAAACCCCACATGTTCCTACCCCTCCCACCGACTCCCGCGACCGCGTGACCTTCGCAAAGACGCAGCGATTGCGCCCGCGCCGGGCTCCAGAACGTGAAGAAGGACCGTGAGCACAGTAAGGACAGCGAGGAAAACGAGGGCCACGATCCAGTCGTAAGTCATGCTGCGGGGGGCCTCTGGTTCGTGATGGTTCCTGTGAGTACGATACCGATCATTCGCAACGGCCCGCCGTTCGCCTCGAACGCGCGACTCGAGGCGTGCTTGACGAGAGGCCGGGACATGATGGGCAGCATGCGGAACGGCGGGGACTTCGCCAGCACCTTGCTTCGCAAAGCGAGCAGGCGCCGCAGCCGTGTCGTCGCGCTCATCGCGTCGATGTTGGCAATCGGCAGCCTCGCCGCGTGCGGCGACCCCGCGCCCCCGCGATCGCGCGTCCTGGTGATCGGCATCGACGGCGCGTCGCCGAGGGTCATGAAGAAGCTACTGGCGGAAGCAAAGCTTCCGCATCTTTCCGCCCTGGCGCGCCGTGGTGTCTACGGCCGCCTACGCTCCGAACCACCGCTGTTTTCGCCTCGCGTCTGGAACACGATTGCTACGGGGAAGCACCCCCGTGAGCACGGAATTCGCGCGTTCGTCTTCGAAGACGCCGGCGCAAACCGGCTCTACACGAGCGAGCATCGCAAGGTGCCGGCGATCTGGAACATCCTTTCCCATGCAGGTTGGAGCGTGAGCGTGGTCAACTGGTGGACCACCTATCCACCAGAAGAGATCGACGGCGTCATGGTTTCCGATCACTTCTTTCCCGAGCGACTGGCAGGCCTGCGCGGCGCGTTCTCCGCGGTGGATACGAGTTCCGGTGCATTGGTAACGCCGGCGGATTACAGCGAGAAGGCACGCGCCGCGCGCGACAACGACGACGATCTCGCGACTTTCCCGCATGCATTCGGCCCCGAGACGCCGCTCTCACCGTGGGTCGATCGCGAAGATCTGCTCGAAAATCATCGCACCGATCACGCGGTCACTCGTGTGGCCCTCGAGGTCCAGCGCGAGCATGCTCCCGATGCGCTCTTCGTCTTTCTACCCGGCATCGATCGCGTTTCTCATGCGCTCTGGGGCAACCTCGAACCGGAGACGCTCTATCCGCCCGAGTACCAGCCCACGCCGCGCGACCGCGCGGGAGGGCTGCTCGCGCTGTACACCTACTACCAGGTGACCGATGCGTTGATCGGCTCGTTGCTCCAGGGCTATGGCGAAGCCGACCACATCCTCGTGGTGTCAGACCACGGCTTCGAGGGTGGCACCGTGCTCGCTCCTTTGACTGGCCAACACAAGGGCGCGGCGGCCCTCCACGGCATCGTCTTCGCAGCCGGCCCGAAGATCGAACCCGCAGCGCGCATCGCCACGACCAGCATCTACGACGTCATGCCGATGCTGCTCGCCTTCGCCGACCTCCCGGGCGCCCGCGACCTCGCGGACGAACTTCCAGACTTCGTAAAGGCCTCGCCCATCCCCCGGATCGACACCTGGGACGACACCCCCGTACATCGCATCGCGCAAGCCGACACCGGGATGGAGGAGGAGATCGTCGAACGACTTCGCGCGCTCGGTTACCTCGAAGACGGCGTTGAACCGCCAGCAAACGAAGCGGACGCCGACAGCGATCTGCGGCAACGCGAATGACGACGCGCGTGTTCCGCGACGTCGCGATCAGCCGCCTGCCGGCTTGAAACGCGGGATTGCCAGGTCGTCGCTCATGTCCTCCCAGGCGACTTCGACCGCGAGCCCGATCGTGACGTCTTCGGGGGCAATCTCGACGAGATTCGAAATCATCCGCACGCCGGGTGCCCCGTCGAGGGCGATGACCGCCACGATGAAGGGAACCTGTTGGTCCATGGCGATCGGGCGGTTCACGATCGTGTAGGTGTAGACCTCGCCGCGGCCGCTGACTTCGGTGAGGTGCAGATCGAAGCTCTGACACTCTCCGCAGACGGGAGCAGGCGGCAAGCGCATGTGACCGCAGTCGCTGCAACGCTGCACCGTGAGCTCGTGCTCGGAAGCCGCCTCCCACCAGGGCAGGGCTTCTGCATCGGCCATCGGTTGGGGCATGCCATCGGGAAACCAACGTGCCATCACGACCTCCCCAGAATGAGTGCACTCGAAGGCACGCAGGCCGCACTCGTCACGAGACAGACTTCCGCGCCCTCGACCTGGCTGGTCGATTCGCCGCGCAGGGAACGAACACCTTCCACCACGTGGTTGAGGCCGTGAATGTAGGCCTCCGAAAGGCTGCCGCCGTGGGTGTTGGTCGGCAGCGATCCGCTGTCCCAGGCGAGCGCGCCGCTTTCGATGAACGGCCCGCCTTCGCCTCGTTCACAGAAGCCGTAGTCCTCGAGCTGCATCAGCACGCAGCCGGTGAAGTGATCGTAGATCTGGGCGACGTCGATGTCCTTGGGCCCGACACCGGCTTTGGCGTACAAGCGCTTCGCGAGCGATTCGGTTGCGCCCGTGGCGTAGAGTTCGTCGGGCACGCTGGCATTCGAGAACGGGCCGAACGCGTAGCCCTTCGGCGTGCCCTGGGCGGACGACATCACCGTGACCGCCGGCTTGGCGAGATCGCGAGCGCGTTCTTCGGTGGTCACCACGACCGCGCACGCGCCGTCGCTCTCGAGGCAGCAGTCGAACAGCCGATGCGGGTCCGCGATCATCGGTGAGTTCTGATGGTCTTCGAGACTGAGTGGTCGCTGTCCCATGACCGCGCGTGGGTTTCGGCTCGCATGCTCGCGGAAGGTCACGGCGATCTGTCCGAGTTGTTCGCTCGTCGTGCCGTAGAGGTGCATGTGTCGGCGCGTCGGCAGCGCGTACGCCGCGGCCGCATTCAGCAGGCCGTAGGGCATGGTGAAGCCGAGGGAAGCCAACATCGGATTCGCGGCCTGTTGCACGGTTGGAGGCGGCGACTCCAGCGTCGGATTCTCGCGCGGAGGACCACCTTGCCCGAAGCGGAAGTACTGCCCCTGACAGAGCGAGCGGTACGCGACCACGACTTCGGCCTGTCCCGCTTCGACCGCCATCGCGGCGTTCGCAACAGCGGCACATCCGCCCCCGCCGCCGGGCATCCACACCATGTTCGAGAAGCGCAGTTCGGCAAGCCCGAGTTCGGCCGCGAGGAAGATGCCCTCGTTGCGATCCTCGGCGAAGGACGTCATGCCGTCGACGTCGCTCATCGAAAGACCGGCCTCCTCGACCGCGCGCACGATCGCCTGGCAGGCGAGGGCGTGCTCGGTCACGTCGCCGATCTTGCCCCACTTCGCGTAGGCGCTCTCGCCGACGCCGACCAACTGGGCCTTGCCCATCAGTTCCCTCCTACGATGTCCGCGAGTTCCGGACCGATCTTCTCGGCCGCGGCTTTCACGACGTCGGCATCGAAGTCATAGAGCTCGAGGGCCGTGCCGCCCAGCATCGCACGCGCTTCGTCTTCCGGGGAACCGGCGAAGGTCGTGCGCAGATGCTCCATCGTGTCTGGCCAGGTGCCCTCCATGCGAGGATAGTCGGAGCTGACGATCATGACCCTGGAGCTGCCGTTTGGTCGCTTCGATGGGTTGGTCACGTGTTACCTCCTTCCGGATCAACCTGGCCGGGCACCACCGATTTCGGGCGCGAGAAGGCGCAGCAAAGCATGAGACTTTCGTGCCGCGTACTCGCTTTTGATTCGGCGGATCCAGAGGACCTCCGATGAACAGCCACAGGTCGAAACCGGGACCGTGCGGGACACCATCACCCAGGGTACCGAACTCGAAACCTTCACCCTCCAGCTCGAAGCCTTGCGCGAACGGGTGGGCGGACTCGTGGAAGGCCCGTAGCTTTCCTGAGCTGCGCCTGGGCTTGGGACTCGGTGGCAGCCGGGCACGATGCGCGCGAGCATCGTGCCCTTCCACTGAAACCCGTCCCAGGAGATTCCCATGAGCACCTTTTGTGAAGGTCGCGTTGCCATCGTCACCGGAGCGGGGCGCGGCATCGGCCGCGAGTACGCACGCATGCTCGCCGAGCACGGCGCCAGGGTCGTGGTGAACGATCTCGGTGGTGCGCGCGACGGCACGGGCACCGACCTCGGTCCCGCCGACGAAGTCGTGGCCGAGATCAAGGCCAACGGTGGCGAAGCCGTGGCCAACGGGTCGGACGTGAGCGACTTCGACAGTGCCAAGGAGATGATCCAGCAGGCGATCGACACCTACGGCCAGCTCGACGTGCTGGTCAACAACGCCGGCATCCTGCGCGATCGCATGCTCGTCAACATGAAGGAGTCGGAGTGGGACGCCGTGATCCAGGTGCACCTCAAGGGCACCTTCGGTCCCGCCCATCATGCGGGAGCCTACTGGCGCGAACAGAGCAAGGCCGGCAACACGATGGATGCGCGGTTGATCAACACGACCAGCGTTTCCGGCATCTACGGCAACCCCGGGCAGACCAACTACGGGGCCGCGAAAGCGGGCATCGCGGCATTCAGCGTGATCGCTTCGCGCGAACTCGCGCGCTATGGCGTGACGGTCAACTGCATTGCCCCCGGCGCGCTCACCCGATTGACCGAAGACCTGCAGCCCGGCGAAATCACCGACGAGATGCGCGAAGCCCAGAGCCCGCGCTGGATCGCACCGATCGTCACCTGGCTGGCCAGTCGCGAATCGAGCGATGTCACGGGGCGCGTGTTCGAGGCGTCCGGCTCGGTCCTCGCCGTGGCCGAAGGCTGGCGACGCGGCCCCACGGTCGAACCGGTTTCGGATCCCACGACGCTGGGCCCGATCGTCCGCAAGATGGTGAGCGAAGCGCAGCTCAACACCGGCATGCACGGCAAGCCGCAGGACGGTGGGCTCGGAGGCTGATCCGACTCGCACCCGTTCGCGCGGCCGCTACGCGGCGCGGACCTCGCTTTCGATCGACGACGACGCGGGCGCCTTCGGGCGTCCGCGTCGTCGTAGGTTGCGAAGATCGTCGAGGATCATGTAACCGCTCGGAACGACGAGCAGGGTGACGACCGTCGAAAACAGCACCCCGAAGGCCAGCGAACACGCCATCGGGACCAGGAACTGCGCCTGCACGCTGCGGTTGAGCATCAGCGGTGAGAGCCCGACGAAGGTCGTGAGTGACGTGAGCAAGATGGGGCGAAAGCGGCGTGCCGCGGCTTCCACCACCGCTTCGCGACGTTTCATGCCCTGAGTCTCGCGATCGTTGATCGCATGCATGAGCACCAGGCTCGAATTCACCACGACGCCGGCCGCGGCGATCACACCCTGGATGCTCATCATCGCGAGGCCCTTCACCAGGCCGAACTGTTGCATCAACAGGTGCCCGAGAATGGCCCCGACGAACGCGTACGGGATGACGCTCATGATCACGAACGGCTGCGAATAGGAACGCAGCGGAATCGCGAGCAGCGCGTAGATCACGAAGAGCGCGACGAGGAAGAGCGGCACGAGGCTCGACATGGCTTCGCCCTGTTCTCGCTGCGCACCTTCGAGTCGGGTCTTGACGCGAGGGTAATCGCGCAGAACCTCGTCGAGCTGCCCTTCGCGCATGCCGGCGAGCACTTCGTTCGCGGTGGTCTGCGTACGATCCACGTCCGCCGTCACGTTGACCACACGCCGTCGGTCCGCGCGGCGAATCGAGGAGAAGCCGGTACCGAAAGAGGCGTCCGCCACCGTGGCGTAGGGTACCTCGGATCCATCGGGTGTGCGGATCCGCATGTCGGCGAGCGAACCGAGGCTGCGCCGTTCGGCTTCGGTGTAGCGAAGCATCACGCGCACATCGTCGCGACCGCGCTGCACACGCTGCACCTCGTCGCCGTAGTACGCCTGACGAACCTGGCGGGCCAGGTCACCGAGGCTGAGCCCGAGCACTTCACCGGAAGGCAGGATGTCGAGTTTCAATTCCGCCTTGCCCGCGCGGAACGAATCGCTGATGTCAATGACCCCCGGATACTCGGAGAGCAACCCACGAAGCCGCCCAGCCACTTCCTTGAGCTCTTCGAGGTCATCGCCTTCCAGCTGGATATTGATCGCCTCGCCCGCCGAGAAGAGGCTCGTATTGAACGACAACTCCACCGCGTCCGCGACCGAACCCGCTTCTTCGCGCCACAGGTTGGCGACGTCCCGGGTTTCGATGTCGCGCTGCTGATTGGGAATCAACTGCATCGTGACTTCGCCGAGGTGACCGCCCGACGACTTGCCCCCACCTGCACGCGGTGGGCCGCCGCCTTCCGAAATCGGATGCCCACCCACATTGGCCAGCAGATGGCGCACGGGAGGCGCTTCGCCCGTCTGCTTCGCCTCTTCCTCGAGCCTTCGGCTCACCGCCAGGGCGGTCGCTTCGAGATGCCCCACCGCCTCGCGGGTGACACGCGCGCTCGTCCCCAGCGGCATCGTGAGCTGGGCCGTCACCTGGTCGGACTCGAGTGGCGGGAAGAACGAGAAGGGCAGGTAGCCCGCCCGAAGCGTTGCGATCGTGATCACGAGCACGGCCAATGCGATCGAAACCGTCGTGTAGCGCCAGTGGATCGCACGCTCCACCCAGGCGCGAAAGCGCGTGCGGGTGAAGGCTTCGAGGGCGTCTGCAAAGCGTCCCTGCAACGCGATCAAGCGCTCCGCAACCCGATCGAAGCCGCCCTGCAGGTGCCACGCATAGAGGATCGTGAACGCCAGGATCGCGAACGCGACGAAGCTCCGCCCGTCCCACGAGATACCGAGAATCAAGATCGCGAGCATGGGGATGAGCATCAAGCCGATCTCGGCGGCCGGTGTTTCGGCGTCGCGATGACTCAAGTGCGCGGGCAGCACGAGCTGCGACTCGATCAACGAGAACGCCAGACAGCACATCACGATCGAAGCGATGATGTTCTGGATCTGGCCGATCGTTCCGGGACCGACGAGCAGCGGCGCGAAGGCCGCCACGGTCGTCAACACGCCAAAGATCACCGGCACCGAGACCCGGCGGGTGCCCGCGATGGCCTCGGTAACGAGATCGTCGTCGATTGCCGCCTGATCGTGTTCGCGCTCCGTACCCGCACGCGCGACTTCACCATCGCGTTGATGGGTATGAACGCTTTCCCCCACCACGATCGCGTCATCGACCAGGATACCGAGCACCAGGATGAAGCCAAAGAGCGAGATCGCGTCGATCGAAAAGCCGAGCGAATAGGCCAGCCCGATTGCTCCGAGGAACGAAACCGGAACCCCGACACTCACCCAGAACGAAAGCCGCGGTCGCAAGAAGAGGGCCAACACGAACAGCACCATCAAGAAGCCCTGTCGAGCGCTTGCAAGCAACGTATCGAGGCGATCGCGCAGCATCTCACTGCCGTCGTCCCACACCGTCAACTCGACGCCGGGCGGCAGGCGTTCGCGAACCACCTCGAGGTAGCGGTTGAGGGCCGCAGTGATCTCGAGGATGTCTTGCTCACCCATGCGGAAGACCGAAATGATCGCAGCCGGGCGGCCGTTGAACCGCACGCTCTGGTCGGTGTCCTCGAAGCCATCGACGACCGTCGCCACTTCGCGCAGATGCACCCGCGTGCCATCGGCGCGCGTCAGCACCACGAGATCTTCGAAGTCACGCCCCCAGTACGCCTGCCCCTTGGTGCGAAGCAGCACCTCGCCGCCTTCGGTCTTGATGAGCCCGCCAGGGAGGTCGAGGGAAGCCTTGCGAATCGCTCCGGCGAGCTGATCGAACGAAAGGCCATGCCGCTGCAGCGACGCCTCGGACACTTCGATCGAAATCTCGTACGGCCGCGTGTTCTGGAGTTCGACCTGGGTGATTTCGGGCAGGGCCGCAATTTCGTCGCGAAGCTGCTGACCGAGAATCTTCAGCGTACGCTCGTCGTCACTCCCGACGAGCGCGAGTTCCATCACCGAGCGCTGCGGGGTCACCAGGTTGACGATCGGCTGCTCCGCTTCTTCCGGGAAGGTGTCGATCGAGTCGACGCGGTTCTTCACGTCGTCCAGGGCGCGGTTCTGGTCGGCGTCTTCGAACAACTCGACGGTCACCGCACACGCGCCTTCGTTTGCAACGGAGCGAATCCGCTCGACGCCCTCGATGCCTTCGAGTTCTTCTTCGATGCGGATGCAGACGCCTTCTTCGACCTCCTCGGGTGCCGCACCGAGGTATTCGACCGCGATCGTGATCGCGTGCACGTCGATGTCCGGAAAGGACTTCTGCGGCATGCGCGGCAGGGACACCAGCCCCGCCACCACGATCACGCCCAGCAGCAGGTTCGCGGCGACGTGGTTGTGCGCGAACCATGCAATGGGGCCCTTCACGAAGCCGCTCCAACCGGAACCGAAGCCGCCACGGCCGCCTCTTCGCTGCGCACGCGCACCGCCATGCCTTCGATCGGCGTTTCGAGCGGCGACACACACACGCGGTCACCTCGGGCGAGGCCGCCTCGCAAGTACACTTCGTCGCGGCTCACCCGCAGGACATCGACGCGACGGAATCGCAGCTTGTCGTCCTGGTCGACGACCAATACCTGGTCGCTTCCGCGCAGGGCTTCTCGCGGCAACACCACAATGTCGTCGACTTCGGCACCCGAGATTTCGGCTTCCACGAACAGGCCGACACTCAGGGGCGGCTTGTCGTCGGTCATCGCGTAGGGATCGCGTACCTGGGCGACCACGTTCACCATGCGCGTCCTGGGATCGAGTTCGCCTTCGGTGCGCACGACTTCACCGTCCCACGCGTGGTCGCGGCCGGCGAATCGCGCCTTCAAACGCACGGTGGCGAGTGGCGCTTCGCCGAGCCCCGAAGTCCCGGCGAGTGAGAGGTCGAGAAACGCCAATTCCTCGTCCTGGATCGGCAGGCGAACTTCGGCGACGTCCACGGCGTAGATCGTGGCGACGCTCGCCCCGCGGTTCACGAACTGCCCGAGGTCGACCTGCTCGGAGCGAACGCGCCCATCGTACGGCGCTTCGATCTTCGTCCTCGCAAGGTCGCGTTCGGCTTTCGCGAGGGCCGCGACGGCTTCGCGCTCGGCCGCTTCGGCCACGCGCAGGCGATTGATCGCGTCGTCGCGTGCGGCTTCGCTCGCGGCCTGTTGCTTGGCAAGATCGATCTGGCGCCCGTGTGCGGTGCGCGCGTTGGCGAGATCGCTCTGCGCCCGCGCCCGCCGCGCGCGCGCTTGTTCACGGGCGAGTTCATAGTCGAGGGCTTCGATTTCGAGCAGGAGGTCGCCCGCGGCAAAGAATCCACCCGAGACGAGCGACGGCGACACCCAGACGACCCGCCCCGCGACTTCCGGAATCAACGCACTTTCCGTTCTCGGAACTACGGTGCCATGAGTCGACACGTGCATCTGCACGGTGCCCGGGCGGGCTTCCAACACACGAACGAGTGGTGCCGTGATCAGCGGCGCCTTCTTCTCGATCGGCTTCTTGCTGGCGAGCACGAGGCTGGCGAGGAGACCGCCAACGATCAAGACGGCGATCGGTGCAAGCGTGTGCTTGTTCATCAACCTGGATTCCTGTTCCTGTACCTGTTCTCGTGCAAGCTGCTGGAGTTGCTGGGGCGGTCGGTCGGGAGAGGGTTTCGCGGCGTGCTCAGACATCACGCACCGATTCGGCGTGGGGATCGAGGCCGTTCACCGCGAAGTCGATCAACTGCTCGATCCCGTCCGCGGGATCGACCGGCGGTTCGAGCGGGACGGGCGGCTTGTCGAACGCGAGCAGGTGGATCATCGCCCCCACCACGAAGTAGAACCGCCAGCGAATCACTTCGGGCGATTGATCGGGCAGGGCCTCGCGAAGCGCCGCGAAGAAGCGGGCAGCAACTTCGCTGAATTCGCGCTCGAGCAACGGACGCGCGACTGCATCCGGCTCACCGAAGAGACGCCCGACCAGACGGGGCATCGGCGACTCCGGATCGACCCCGGCGAGCGGCTCGAGAAATGCGCGCATCAGTTCGCGCGCGTCGGGGGGATGTCCCTCGGCGAGGAGCGCGTCGAGCGCTTCGAGACGGGTCGCATTCAGGGGTTCGACCCGACGATGGAAGGCCGCTCCGAGGAGTCCTTCCTTCGAGCCGAAGTGATAGTGCGCCGCCGCGAGGTTCACGCCGGCGCGACTCGTGATGGCGCGCAGGGACGTGGCCACGAAGCCCTGCTCGATGAATAGCGCCTCGGCGGCGTCCAGAATTCGGGTCTTGGTATCGGCGGCGTTCCGCTTGCGCGCAGCGCTACGGGGACGCTTCGAGGCGCCGGAAGCTGAGGCGGGGGGCATCGGGGGCTCACTTTCAGTCAAACGACCGTTTGAAAGTCTACCTCCGGCGCCCCCGCAAGCAAACCGCGTTTTGTGGAGCTTAGTCTGCCTGCTTCTCGAAGACGATGAACAACCGGCCCTCACCGCGTTGCACGAGTACGGCCACTGCGTCGTGCGAGGCGTCGTAGACCTTCTCGAAGGCGCGGATCGAATCCACCGGCTTTCGGTCGACTTCGACCACGACGTCACCGGGGCGGAAGCCCGAGTGCGCTGCAGCACTGCCGGGTTCGACGCCCGTCACCACGAGCCCCTCGACCGACTCATCGAGGCCGAAGCGGCGCGCGAGGTCTCGTGTCGCAGTCGCAAGCGAGAGACCGCCGAGCGGCGCTCCGCCCGACGAAGTCTTCGAGCGCGCCACCGGTTCCCCGTCGCGTTCGCCGAGCTTCACCTTCAGCTTCTTCTTGCGGCCGTCGCGCAGGATCTGGAACTGCACCTTCTCTCCGGCCGGTGCGATCGCCACCTGATTGCGCAGCTTCGCGCTCGAATCGATCTTGTTTCCCTCCATGCCGATCACGACGTCGCCCGCTTCGAGCCCGCCTTCGGCGGCCGGACTGTCGTCGACCACGTCCGAGATCAACGCACCCTGTGTGTCTTCGGGCAGATCGAGGGCGCGCACGAGATCGGGGGTCAGGTCCTGGATCATCACACCGAGCCAGCCGCGCACGACCTTTCCGTGATCGACCAGGCTGCTCATGATGCGATCGGCCATGTTCGAGGGGATCGCGAAGCCGATGCCCTGGTAGCCACCGGTACGAGACAGGATCGCGGTGTTGATACCGACGAGTTCGCCCGCCGTGTTGACCAGGGCGCCACCGGAGTTGCCCGGGTTGATCGCGGCGTCCGTCTGGATGAAGTCCTCGTAGTCGACGATGCCGACGTTGGCGCGTCCCTTGGCCGAGACGATCCCCATGGTGACGGTCTGCCCGACCCCGAACGGGTTGCCGATCGCGAGCACGGTGCTGCCGAGGCGCAGCTTGTCGGAATCGCCGAAGGGCAGGGGTTTGAGATCGTGCGGCGGGTCTTCGAGCCGGAGCACGCCGATGTCACTCTGCGGGTCGGTGCCGACGACTTCGGCGTCGAACGAGCGCCCATCGGCGAGCGTGACGCGCACCTTGTCGGCCTGTTCGATCACGTGGTTGTTGGTGAGAATCGTACCTTCGCGATCGACGATCACCCCCGAGCCCAGGCTGCTCTCGCGACGTTCACGCGGCAGGCCGCGGCCGTTGCGCGGCCCTTCGAGCCCCTCGAAGAAGCGACGAAAGAAGGGGTCGTTGGAAAAGGGGCCGAAGTTTGGCCGCCCCTGCATCTGGATCACCTTCTCCGACGAGATGTTGACCACGCTGTCGACCGCACCCTCGGCGATGTCGGCGATCAGGTCTTCGCCCGGTGTCGGCGCGAGCGTTCGCGGCGAGCGCCCGGGGACGCGGGAGACATCAGCCCCAGCAGTACCGTCGGACGAGCTGAACGGAATGGCCGTTGCGAACAGGCCGACGGCCAGCGCACACGCCACCGCGGTCCAGAAAAAAGAAATCGATCGACGCATGGAACCTCCCTGAATGCACACGATTGCGCGCCCGGTGCTCACCCCCCGGAACATCGATGAGACGGGACGGAGCAAAGAACTCTTCACGGGCGCGGGAACTGTCAATGGGGCCGCCTCATTCTCAGCTTCGCGACCCGAGCGTAGGGGTGGACAGCGCGAAGCCCAGGAAAGTTCCTCCGGGGTGCGATTCCCCACCACCCCCGCCGGTTGTCGTAGAATCGCGCATCGATGGACGTCGTCGACGATCGCGCCATGCGCCGGTACCTGCTCGACCGCTGCGGTCTGTCGGCGAAGCCCACCGCCCGCCGCGATCGACTCGAACGCGTACTCCTGCGACTCGGTCGCTTCGTCGGTGCCCCCGAACTCAGCGGGGTCCCGCTCTCGCGTTGAGACCCGGCGCGCGTCAGTAACTGCGCGGCAAGTCGAGCACGTGCTCCGAGACGTAGTTCAGCACCATCTCCTGCGAGATCGGTGCGATCCGCATCAGTCGCGCTTCGCGCCAATAGCGTTCGACGTGATACTCGCGCGCATAGCCGAAGCCGCCGAAGGTCTGCAGCGCCCGGTCGCACGCGCGGAAGCTCGCTTCGCCGCAACGCAGCTTCGCCATGTTGGCCAGCGGGCCCGCGTTGTCGCCGCGGTCGTAGGCCCAGGCCGCTTTCTGCCACAGCAGATCCGACGCCAGCAGCTCGCTGTAGCTGTCGGCGAGGGGATGGGCGATCGCCTGGTTCTGACCGATTGGGCGGTCGAAGACCGTGCGTTCTTTCGCGTAGGCGGTTGCGACTTCGACCGCGCGAAAACCGATCCCACAGGCTTCGGCCGAGATCAGGATGCGCTCGGGATTGAGCCCGTCGAGCAGCTGATAGAAGCCGCGCCCCACCTCGCCCACGACGTCGTCGTCGGACACGGGAAGATCATTGATGAAGAGCTCGTTCGAGTTGATCGCGTTGCGGCCGAGCTTGTTGATTTCGCGAATCTCGCAGTGGGCCCGATCGATGTCGGCCAGGAAGAGGGTGAGGCCGTCGAGCTTGCGCTTGCATTCCTCGCGCGGTGTCGTGCGCGCGAGCAGCAGGACCTTCTGTGCTTGTTGAGCCTTCGTGTTCCAGATCTTCTTGCCGTTGACGACCCAACCCTTGTCGCTGCGCACGGCCTGGGTGCGAATGCGTGAGGTGTCGGTTCCCGCGTCGTCCTCGGTCACGCCGAAGGAAACGTGAAGTTCACCGCGCGCGGTGGCAGGCAGATAGCGCTGCTTCATCTCTTCGGAGCCGTGGTGGATCACCGGCCCCATCCCAAAGATGGTCAGATGCAGGGCACTCGCCGCGTTCATCGCCCCCGCACTGCCGGCGACTTCACGCAGCAACGTCGCCGCTTCTACGATGCCCAGCCCCGCGCCGCCATACGCTTCGGGCACCACGATCCCCATCCACCCCGCCTCGGCGAAGTCGTTGTAGAACGCCCAGGGAAACTCCTTCTTTTCGTCGCGCTCGAGCCAGTAGTCGTCGTCGTAGGCCGAAGCCAGACGCGAGGCGTTGTCGCGGATGTCCTGGAGTTCGTCGGGGAGTTGGAAGTCCATCCCGCGACGATACCACCGGGCTAGCCCCGATCCGTCATACCGGGTTGGCGAAAACCGCCTTCGGCTCGCGCCAGAGCACGCGCTTCGCGTCCGTACTCGACCGCGCTCATCCTCACTTGGGTGAAACCCAAGCTCCGGTGAGCACGGCCTGCGTGCGGCCCCGAATCACGCACTCTGACGCGTTTTCTCACAA
>JASMLK010000128.1 GCA_030748735.1 Myxococcota bacterium
CCCTGCATTCGGTCGCGTCTGCGGCCTTCGTTCTGCGTTGCGCTCCCATCGCCGTAGCGACGGCTACGCCTCGGTCGCGCGCCTTGAACGACGGCCGCAGCCACACCCTCGGTGCGACGGGGGACTTTCCGGCCGAACCTCTAGCCCGAACTCAGTTTCGCGCGGGAACTTCGATGTGGTCGCGCACTCGGGTGAGCACCTCTTTCACGTCGTGGTGAATGTCGAGGGGGCTCATGTTGCGCACGATCTCTCGCGGGCGAAGCGGGCGGCCGAGAACATCGGCGATGGGACCGCGCGCACCCAGCACGCGCTTCGCGTCGAGGTCGCGAAAGGCCGGCTCGTTGTCGCAAGCAGGCAGCTGCAACTCGATCACGCGATCGATCTTCGCATGGTCGCGCCGGTTCGGAATGCAGCGGCGAATGGCTCCGGGGACCAGCAGGTAGCTTTCGATCTGTCGGCGGCGCCAGACGACGAACTCGAGCCTTTCGCGCTCGGGGTAGGCATCGCGCAGGCGAGTGGGGTCGTCGCGGTCGAGCACGCACAACGCGCGTGGCGACACATATTCGGTCGCCTGATCCACGAGCTTGCCGAAGAGTTCTGCCGCGCGGTCCGGCTTGCGACCACCAAGGATCCGAATACAGGGATCCATCGCACGCGCGAGTTCAGGCGAAAGGCGCTGCGCGAACGCCCGCAGCACATCGCGGTCGCGGGGGCCTTCGACGTAGAGCGCAAAGCGCTTCGACGCGGCGGCGAGGTCACGCTTGCGGCCAGTTCTGGGACGGAACACGAGCAACTCCAGCAGTAGAAGGCGTGCACATCAAGGCACGCAGAATGGAAACCTGCCGGGGGGGATGGGTTCTTGATGAAGCGTCAGTCTCGCGCGACGGGTGTGACTCCTTTTCGCGTCTCGTCAAAGCTAGCAGCCCCACACGTGGGTGGTCTCGCCTCACTGCGCGGTTCTCGCCTGGCTGCGAAATCGTCGGCAAGAATTGATCCGGCTGGGGCATCGCTGGTACTCTCGTCGAGTGATCTCGATCCTCATAGCCGACGACCACGGCATCGTCCGTGAAGGCCTCTGCCGCCTAATCGAAGCAGAAAGCGACTTCACGGTGTGCGGCGAAGCACTCGATGGGCGCGAAGTGCTCGAGCAGGTCGAGAAGACCGAACCCGAAGTCGTCATTCTCGACATCACCATGCCGCGGCTCGGCGGACTCGAAACCCTCGAGCGACTGCGCAACACGCACAGCGGCGTGAAGGTCATCTTGCTCTCGGCTCACGGTGACCCACCCTTCATCCAGAGCGCGATCAGCCTGGGGGCCGACGGCTATGTGCTGAAGAACGGGAAGGCGGGCGAAGTCGTCGCCGCGATTCGCGCCGTGACCCGAGGTGGTAGCTACTTCAGCCCCGCCGTCGCACGCGAGATCGTCGAGCAACTGCGCCAGCCCAAGGCCGCCGCCAACGAGCCCTTCACGTTGCTCTCCGGACGTGAGCGCGAGGTGCTGCACCTGATCGCCGAAGGTCTTTCGGCGAAGGAAGTCGCCTCGGACCTGAACATCAGCACCAAGACCGTCGAAGCCCACCGCACGAGCTTGATGCGAAAGCTCGGAGTGCGAAAAGCGACCGAGCTCGTTCGCTACGCGTTGCGCCACGGCTTGATCGAGCCCTGAAGAGGGGCCCGGGGGGTCAAGCGGGCTTCGTGCTTTCGAGCACCGCAAGCGCCTCGACGTGCGGCGTCTGCGGGAAGACGTCGAAGGCGGTGAGTGTGCGGAGTTCGTAGCCGCCTTCTTCACCGCAGAGCACCGCGAGGTCGCGCGCCAACGTTGCGGGGTCGCAACTCATGTAGGCGATGCGCCGAGCGCCCAACGCCGCAAGCCGAGCCGCGGCGCCGCGCGCAAGACCTGCACGCGGCGGGTCGAGAAGCACGGCGTCGGCGCGTTGGTTCGCGAAGGCATCGAGACTGTCTTCGACTCGCGCGCAACGCACCTCGACGTTGTGGATCGCGGAAGCCGCGAGGTTGCTTTCGAGATCGCGGCACGCCGAAGCATCCGCTTCTGCCGCAACGACCCGATCGAAGTGCTGGGCAAGTCCGAGCGTGAAGAAACCGCTTCCCGCATAGAGTTCGACGAGGTGCTCGGCGTCCTCACCCATGAGCGCAGACGAAACGGCTTCGAACATGGCGTCGAACAAGGACGGATTCGCCTGGGCGAAGCCGCCGGGCGAAAGCAGCACGCGATGCCCGGCCACGTCGAGGGCGACCTTCGTTTCATCCGACGTCGACGCTTCGGCCGGCTCCGCTGCGGCCTCGAGTGATGTGCAGCGAACCGAACCATCGCTTGCGCTGATGAGTTCGTATTCTCGTTCGCCGGTCGGGTCATCCGCATGGGGTGCGGCGCGGACCCGTGCCGCGAGTTCGGCCAGCGCGGCATCGACTTCGGGACGAAGCACCGGGCAGTGCTCGACCGGCTCGATCGCGTGGGCGCGAAAACGCCGAAAGCCCACCGCGCGTCCGCGTGCAACGACGCGCGTGCGACCGCGGTATCCGTATTCGTGGGGTGACACGACCATCTCGATCTTCGGAATCGTCTCGAGCTTCGCGATGCGCCGGATGGCGTCGTGGAGAATGCCGCGGCGCGCTTCGAGCTGAGCGTCCCGCTGCACGTGTTGCCACGCGCATCCACCGCAGCGACCGAAGACCTCGCAGCCGGGCTCGCGGCGTACTTCGCCGGGCTCGATCAACTCGAAAGACGTCGCCCGGAGAAACGAAGTACCGGCTTCGGCTTCGCGGATGCGCACCCGGTCGCCCGGAGCTGCAAGCCGAACGAAGACCACGCGACCGTCGGCGAGTCTCCCGACCCCGTCGCCACCTGCGGCGAGCGTCGCGACTTCGACTGTCTCGTCCACTTCGATCGTTGCCCGCGGCTGCGGGTCGCGGCGACGTTTGCGCCCACCCGAACGACGGCGCGCCTGCGTTGACCTGCGACTCACGCTCGAACGATCAAGCGGATTCGACTGCGGGCGATCCGGCCTGGTCCCTGGCTTCGGGCATTTCGACCACGCGCAAGCGCGTGATGCGACTTCCCGAAACATCGACACAGACCAACTGATAGCCCCCGAGGTCGATGGATTCGCCGCGTCGCGGGGCTCGACCCAGGGTGTTGAAGAACAGCCCTGCCAGGGTGTCGCCCTTTTCGGCGGACACACGCCAGCCCGACTCGCGATTGAAGTCCAGTACGGACACGCGCCCGAGCACCTCGTAGCTGTCTTCGCCGAGCTTGCGAATCGTGAGCAGCTCTTCGAAGTCGAATTCGTCGCGGATCTCGCCGACGATTTCCTCGAGGATGTCCTCCTGGGTCACGAGGCCGAGGGTCACGCCAAATTCATCCTTCACCAGCGCCATGTGACAGAACGAACGCTGCATGTCGGCGAGCAGGCGAAGGATCGGTTTGCGCTCGGGAACTCGGAGGATCGGCTTCAAGATGTCGCGCACGTCTCGCCCGTCGTTCACCAGGCGCACGACGTCCTTGAGATGCGCAATGCCCAGAACGTGATCGATCGAGTTTTCGTAGATCGGAACACGCGTGTAGCGCTCTTCCAGGATCTTCTCGAGAAGCTCGCTCGGTGGGGTATCGACCGAAAAAGCGACGATCTCGGTGCGGGGCACCATGATCTCGGTGACGTCCATCTCCGCGGCTTCACTCGTTGCACCCATGATCGCAATGGGCGAACCCGGCTCGTCGCCTTCGCGGATGTCACGGGCCAGACGAAGAACGTCTTCCGCACTCTGGGTGTCGTCCATCTCCTCCGACGTCGCCGTAATGCGACGCACGACGGGTTCGATGATCCGGTCGAAGAGCGAATGGACCGGGCGCAGCACCGCGTGGAAGATGTAGAGAGGAAGACCGATCACCCTCGCGATCGTCAGGGGGTGTCGCGCAGCCACCGCCTTCGGGAGCACCTCACACAGGATCAAGACCAACACGGTCATCACGACGGTCGAAATCAAGATGCCCAGCTGCGGACCGAAGTAGCGGATCGAAAGTGCAGCGGCCGCAGACGCGCCGAGGATGTTGACGACGTTGTTGCCGAGCAGGATCGTCACGAGCAGGCGCGACGAAGACGAGATGAGGTCGCGCACCGCCACGGCGGCGGGGCCGCGAGCCACTTCGATCTCTTTTTCGATCTCGTGAGACCGCAGGCGGAACAGCGCGGTTTCACTGCCCGAAAAAAAGGCCGATATCACGATGCACGCGATGACGATCCCGAAATAGATGAGGTCGGTCACGCGCCAACCTCCTTGGGGGAAAGGCTTCGCTGGAAAGCGCCGGGGCCGAAAAAGAGGCGAAGCGAGGAGACGAAACGGCCGAAACAGTCACAGCCCGATGGGCTCGAGGTGAGGCGGGGCTCACATTGTGGACTTGGCATGGTGTCGTTCGAAGACCTTCTTTCTTCCCGTCACGGGAACCGCAAAACGCTAACGCGGCTTCCGGGGGCGGGCAAGAAAGCGCGAGGGGGCAAAGGCGGCGAGGCTACCTGGCGCCCGGGCACCACCGCAGTTCGTGTCGCGAGAAGATCGCCTGCGGTCTCGACCGCTATGTTGGCCGGGTGCGAAGCCGCTCACCCCGACCGAAGACTCCATGACGCCGTCATCTACCCGACAGCCCGACTCGACTGAACCGTCGAGCAGCCTCGCGACGCAGTCGGCGGGGCCGCTGCAGACGAGTCGCTCCGTTGCGCTCGCGATCGCCCTGCTGCCCGCCGTCGCGATCGCGATCGTCTATGCACGAGTCCGAAACTTCTCGATCGCATGGGACGATGGGCTACTGAGCTTTGCCCGCGTCTATCGTGACTGCGATCTCGAAGCAATCTTCACGACGCCCGCCAACACCTTCGAGTACCTGCCCGTCCGCGACCTGACCCTGTGCGTGGACCACGCGCTGTGGGGCGACTGGGCCGGCGGGTTCCATCTGCACAACGTCTTGATCTTCATGATCACGTGCGCCCTCTTGTCCGGGTTGCTGAACAAGATCTTCCTCGCGAGCCGCAACGAAGGCATCGCGAAGCATGCCCCCCTGCTTTCGAGCATTGCCACGCTCGCCTTCGCGATGCATCCGCTGCAAGTCGAACCCGTCGCGTTCATCACGGCCCGCAATGCACTGCTCGCGCTGCTCTTCTTGATCGGGACGCTGTGCGCAGTCGAACGCCACATCGCGACCGGTCGCACCGCCTGGTATGTCGCATCGATCTTGGCGACGACGCTCGCGCTCTTTTCGAAGGCGACCTCGCTTCCCGCGGCGGTGATCGCTGCACTCCTCTGTGCGTATCTCGCACGCGAGCGCCCCTGGAAGAGAGTCGCGCTCTACGCAGCGCCCCATCTCACCGTAACCGCCATCGCGACCCTGTTGCACACCACGATCGCGAGTAGCCAGGGTGCGATGGGCGGTGCGCTCTCGCTCGCTGAAGTGGCGAGGCGCTTGCCGCGCGCTGCGTTCGTGCCCCAGTTCTATCTGTACAAGTTCGTCTGGCCCGCAAGCTTGAGCAGCGACTACGTGCTCGACGACGTTCGCGCGAACATCGTCTGGTTCGGCGTGGGCGCGGTGATCCTCACGGCCTGCATGGGCTGGCTTCTCTGGCGTGGCGTTCGAGAGCGAACCACCAGCGCGTTCTTCGCGGCTTCATTCATCGCCGCACTCGTACCCGTCTCGAACATCCTCCCCACCCATCCACCCGTCGCCGATCGCTACGTGCAGATCCCACTCGCCTTCCTGGTACCGCTCGCGATCACCCTGGTGGCGCCGCGCATCCCGACCCGCGCGCGACTCGGCGTGTCCACGATCTGGATCGTCGCGCTCGCGGTACTGAGCGTGCGTCAGCTTCCGGTTTGGGAGAACGACGAGAAGCTCTTCGCCCACGCGGCGGCCGTCGACGAACGTGCAGTGCAATCGATCGAGAACCTCGCCCACACCCAGTGGATGCTGGGCAAAGAAGTCGAAGCGATCGAAACCTTCGCACGCTACGCCGCCCAGAAACCCAACGATGGACGCTACGAGCTGTTCCAGGCGTGGCACGCAGTCCGCCAGGGCGACCTCGAAACCGCAGACGCACTACTCGATCGCGCCTCGAGCAAAGCCGTCGTGGGCTACCTCGTCCACATCGTCCGCGCCGAGATCGCGACCGCCCGCGGCCAGAAGCGGGTAGCCGTTCGCGCATACGAACGCGCACTCATCGACGCCGAACGACGCTTCCAACGCCATGCACGGGCACGCGTGTATCTGCGCGTCATCAAGAAGCGCCTGCGTAGACTCGAACGCAGGTAGATTGCGGCGCGACCCATCCTCGAGTGAGTTGCGGTCCGGATCCGAACGAGGAGCCCGACTATTCGAGGCCCAGCAAATCCCGCGCGAGGTCGACGCCGTCCTTGGCCTGTGCACCCCAGCCGTTCGCGCCGGTCTTGTCCGCCCATTGCTGCGAAGTGACTGCGCCACCGACGATCACCGGGTACTTGTCGCGCACTTCCATTTCGTCGAGCAGGCTCAGGAGTTCGGAAAACTTCTCCATCGCGGGGGCGAATACGACCGAGACCGCGATCATGTCTGCACCGCTCTTTTCGGCGGTCTCGTAGAAGTCCCAGGGCGTGTTCTTTTCGCCCATGTCGACGACATCGAAGCCACCGATCGAGAGCAGGGTGCCGACCAGGTTCTTGCCGATGTTGTGCTGGCTCAGCATCGTACCCAGCACGATCTTCTTGTTGTTCTTGGGGGTCGATCCCTTGGGCAGGGCTTCCTCGATCAGCGGGATGCACGCCTTGGCCGTCACACCGGCGCGCACGAGATCGAGCACAATTGCCTTCTTCGCCGCAAAGCGATTGCCGACATCGTTGAGACCCTGCATGACGCCGTCTTCGAGGACCTCCATCGGGTCGAAGCCCTCCGCGAGAAGCGTACGCGTCATCTCTTCGGCGGGTTCGGGTTGGGTTTCGCTGACTTTCTGTCGCAGGTCGGCAATGGTGGGCATCTTCGCTTCCTCTTGTTCGCTCAGTCAGTCCAGGTTGCGTAGTCGAGCCCGAGATCCTTGAAGATCCGGGTGAACTTCTTGTAGTGGTCGATCGCTGCCTGATTGGGGCTCATGGTCGCGAGGTCGTAGAGCTTGTGGAACGACACCGGTGCGGGGTCGGGCTCGCGGGGAGCTGCAGCGATCTTCTTGACCAGTTCCGAGCCTTCCTTTGGCGTGAGGTGCGCGGCCGCGCGCGCCATCTCGCCCGCCCAGCGCGCTTCGAGCCCCGTCGAGCCCCCGGCCAGCCACAACCCCTCCATCCCGCTGACGCTCGCGCTGATGCACGCCGCGGCGGTGGCATAGAAGGACTCGTCGGAAAGGGCGCCGGCTGGGTTCCCCATGCTGCCGAAGGTGACCCAGGGCAAGCCGAGGTTGCGGTCGGCCGCGAGTCCCGCCGCCGTGTTGCACCAGCTGATGTCGTTTCCAATGTAGGTGCCGTGCACCGACACCGACATCGCCTGCGTGAGTGCGCCGCCCGCATAGGCAAGCATGCCGAGGGTATGGGCGATGATCTCCATCGCGGCTTGCTCGGGGCCGGTGAGGTAGGCGTACATCGCAGGCGAACAACTCATCCACGGTTCGATGCCCTGCTGCTCAGCGAAGAACGCGAGGTTCAGCCTGTCATAGTCGATGCGCATGTCCTGGATGATCTGTACGGGTAAGACGCAGTTGCGCTTGTGATAGAGCCCCGAAGTGAACGCGCTCATCAAGGTCAGCGGCGTCGTGGCGCTCATCGGGATGCCGAGAAACAGCCCAGGCTTGCCCGCCCAGGCCGCCGCCTCGTTGACGATGCGGGCCTCGGTCAGACAGACGAGGGTCTGCGCCGGCGAGTCGGCGATGTTCTTCTTGTCCCCCACGGCGTACAGGGGGATGGGGATCACGCCATCACACGTCGGTTCCATCATCACCGAGATCGCGTGGTTCTTGTAGGACTCGACGTTGTTGGTGAGCGCTCCGGCCGGGAAGAAAGTGTAGAGCCGCTGCGGGTCACCCGGCCCGCGCTGCTTGAGGGTGATCTCCTGGCGATCGAAGCCAAGGGTCACCTCCTGCCGCGCTTCGGCGATTACCCCCTCGATTTCGTCCTCGGTGTACTTGACGATGCGGCGCGTGTTCTTGCAGTAGAGCCCGACTTCGAGCAGCAGTTCCTTGCCCGCGGCAAAGACGGCGTCCGCCATGTCGGGGTCGATCATCACCGGCTCGTCGGGGTCCCATTCGAGTCGGTGCCTGGCCTGGATGTCCGCGAGTGCGCTCGGAAAGAGTTCGGTTTCGAACTTCTCTTCCGACATCACCGGGCCGGTCGTCGTGCGTTGGATGGTTTCCCAGAGCAGCTTGCCCATCGTGTTCTCCCTTACGGGTTCAACCCTGCAGGTAACAGACGCTTTCTTCCATCGCGCGGGCGAGGCTCGAGCACTCCTGGCCCACGTAGCGGATGTGTTGCGGCAACAACCACGGCATCGCGTCGACGATGTACCAGGACAATTCCTGTGGCGTGTCGAACGCGTCTTCCCAGAAGATCGTGCCCGCATCGTGATCGAGGAGCATGGCGCGTGCCTTGCCACCATCGTTTCCGAACAGGAAGACGCCCGAATGGTCGACCTGGAGCGGAAGCGGACGCCTGAAATGCTCGGCGAGCAGCGACCCTGCCTGCTGCCAATCACTCGCCGAAAGCCGCGCTGCGTGAACCATGAAGGTGGCGGCGGCGGGTTCGACTTCGAGCCGCTCGGCGATCTGCTCGTGCAAGCGCTGCAACGCCATTGCCTCGATCGGCCAGTCGGCGCAGAGGTCGCAATCGCGAAACACGAACGAGCCGTAGAGCGCGCCGTCTGTGATTTCGAAGCTGCCCGAAACCACACCGGGTACCTGCTTCGCTGCGAGCGGAGTAAAGAAGAGCATTGCGTTCGCGTCCGGGTCCTGGAGCTGCTCGCACACCGCTTCGACCTGGTCGAAACCCGCCAATTCGTCGAGGCGTGCGCTCCGGCGACTCGCCGAACGCTCCCGCTGTGAGGGCGTCGATTCGGTCAAGCCGCTGAAGTACGCGTCGAACTCCTCGGGCGTGAAGTCGAGGTAGTCGGCGTGGGCCTTGTTCACCGGCGGGTCTTCGACTTCGAGATCTTCGGCGATCACCGGCAACCCCACCGTCACGACGGTGTTGAGCACTTCGGCGAATCGTTCGCCGTCGCGGGTCTGCTTGTCGCTGCCGATCTTCAGCGCGAGATTCAGCATTTGAAGCCAGGCGTCGCCAACGTTCGGGCTGAAGACGGGAAAGGATGTCTTGCGGGAAAGGAAGACCTTGCGCGCGGGGACTTTCGACTCGGACAGCGCTTCCGCTGGCCGTCCCTGTTCGACTTCGTGGGGTGTCGTGGCTGCCATGGGGCTCCTTTCTCGCGCGTCGTTGCTGCGAGCGCGGCTAGGCCGGTCGCACGCAGAATGCGCGGATGAATTGTCTTTCGATGCGATCGACGACTTCGTCGTGGGGGGCGGTCATCCCCTGGTCGACGAACCAGGTCAATTCGACCTGCTTCAACGCCAACATCTTGCGAACCATCAGGTCCGGGTCTTCGTCGACGTAGATCCCTTCTTCGACGCCGAGCGCAAACAGGTCACGAGGCACCGAAGCCCCTTCGTTCCAGATGCCCGCGGCGAACTTCGAAGTCCCGCCGATCGAAGCCCAACCGAAGCCTGCGCGACAACACATGCGCAGGAAGTCGGGGTGGTCGAGGAAGAAGCGCGTGCCGTCGCGCACGACGGCGAGATGCCTGGAAAGCGTGCCGTCTGCTAAGTCCCGGGCCTCGCGAATACACGCGAAGAACTCGCGCATGCGGCTCAGCTGGATGCCTTCGAACAGCGACTGCTTGCCTTCGATCACCGCGTAGAGCGTGCCCAGGGAAACGCCAGCCTCGGCGGCGATCTCCTGCATGCGCGAGCGGTCCGTCCCCTTGTCGGCGAAGACCCGTTCGGCGGCTTCGGTGATCGCCTGCCGATAGACCGCGCGCCGCTCCTCCTTCATCCGCTGCTGAAGGGGAGAAACACGGGGGTTCTGGACGGGGGAGGCGCTGCGTTTCCTCGGCATAGAATCCTAATTCTAGGGCGTGAAATCGCAGTTACAAGCCAGTCTTTCAGTTGCCGGCCTCGATTTCGACGTCTCCGCTGAACCATTCGACCGTGATTCGGCCGTCGCCCTCCCCCGCGGTGAACTCGAGGCGCTGCCCGGGGCCCGCCGCGCCAGCTGGAAACCGACATCGACGGCAGCTCGTTGCCGATCCGGCCGCTGAAGCTCTGAGAGGTGGACCGACAATTGCGCCCGTCGGAATTCGGGCCTTCTTCGAGCGCGTTTCAGTGTCCGGCGGTTCACCCTTCACGGCCGAAACTCAACACAGCGTGCGACGCTTCTCCGCGACCCGACCTGGAATCGCAGGCACAATTGTCGGTCCACCTCTGAAGCTCTGAACGCTGAATTCCGCACTGGTGTCCTCGGGGACCTTCAGCCGGATATCGCCAAGGTACGTCGCGATGAAACCAGTGGTGAAACTCACCCCCAAAACGACACCGCCGGCTGCGACCGCAATGGGCAACGCAATCGCGGTCACCGCGATGGCCGCAAGCGCGTCTGTCACCCCGCGGCACCGACCCCGAACGCTCCGAACAAACCGGCCAACACGGTCATGCAGGATCTTTCCCCCAGTTGCAGGGCGCCCGAATGCGCAAACAATGATGGCGGCGGCAGAACTCGTGCTCGACGTGTCGAGGGACAGCGCCCCGTTCGGTAGCCGCACTGTGGCCCAATGCCCGAGCGGCCGCGGCAATGAGGCTCGAACTGCCACGCGAATCGGCATGCGAATTGCGTATGTCGTAGATGAACCAGCGAGTTTGAACTTCGTCTGACCCACCGGACGATCAGGAGGAAGGTGCAATGGCCGCCAGGAAGAAGGCAGCGCGAAAGGCCGTAAAGAGGAAGGCAGCGAAGAAGAAGGCGCCGAAGCGAAAGGCGAAAAAGAAGGCCAGGAAGAAGAAGGCGAAGCGAAAGGCCGCGTCCGATCTCGTTGGCAAGGAGCTTCCGAAGTCGTTGAAGGCCTTTGGCAAGCAGCTCCGGCGTGACCTGAATGCGATCGAAAAGCAGATCGAGATCGCGACCAAGGACACGCGGCGCAGCCTGACCCGCATCGTGCGCGACGCGAGTCACCAGCTGGGCGTCCTCGAGACCCGTGGCGAACGCGAATGGCGCAAGCTCTCGCGCAACGCGGAGAAGGACGTCAAGAAGATCGTCAAGCGCGTGAAGAAGGCGACAGGGGCCTAGAGGTCCGGCGCTTCCTGGACCTCGGGCGCCTCGAACCCCATCGCGGAAAGACGCGCGCGTAGCTCGCTACCCGGTTCGAGCAGGCGTCGCAGTGCAACCAACGCCGGGCGGTCCCAGCGATCGCCCGGCACCGCGAAGTCGTAGTGCTCGGCGGTCAGCGGTTGGAAGCGCAAGCCCGCCTGCTCGGCGACGGTTTCGATCGTCACCCCCCAGTCCGCACGCTCCTGGGCAACCGCGGCCGCGACGGCGTAGTGCGAACGCGGTTCGTAGGGGAAGCCCGGGGGCTTGCGGTCGCCGAGCAGTTCGTCGATCAGCACGCGTGTGCCCGAACCGCGGTTGCGGTTCACCATGCGCGCGCTCGGATCGGCGAGTAGTGCTTCGAGGTCGCGTGTTTCATCGGGTCGCGTCGCAACGCCCTGCATGCGCCGATAGCCCGGAAGCAGACGCAGCCCTTCCTCGAGGTAGGGCGTGTTGTACGTCCCCGTTTCGGGGTCGAGCAGATGAAAGGGAGCGAGATCGCATTCGCCCCGCACCGCCGCAGCGAGCCCACCATGGCTCCCCACCGCCAACACCTTCAGGCGAAAGCCCTCGCGCGCGAGTTCGCTCGCGATCACGTCGAGCCCCGCGCAGTGGCTCCCGATCACGATGAGGTCGGCGATCGGTAGTTCGGCACCGATCAGCGTGACCGACACCGCGGCGTCGGCTTCGACGATCTCGGTGTTGCGTCCGACGCGCACGAAACCGTCGGCGCGGCTGAAGGTCGTGACGCTGCCGCTCCCCTTCCCCATCGGATAGGCGCGCAGCCCACCGTCCGGACTTTCGACCAACCCGACCAGCAGGTATTCCAGGCGACCGCGTTCGGACACCACCTGTTGCGCCATACGAGCCGGCACTTCGTCGCGTTCTTCC